>CAZWZB010000001.1:0-27558 GCA_964638835.1 uncultured Eubacteriales bacterium
AAGAACTTCTAAAAAAGTTACCTGTATTACTTCCAACAGAAAATGAACAACTTATGATAGCAAATTATTTAGAGAATAAGTGTAATAAAATCGATAATGCAATAACTAAAAAACAATCCCTCATTAATAAACTAACATCCTATAAAAAATCCCTCATCTATGAGGTTGTAACAGGTAAAAAGGAAGTGATAAAATGCAATTATCAATATCAAATATAGCATGGGATAAAGAATATGACTTAGAAATATATAATTATATGAAAGAATTAGATTTCAAAGGACTTGAAATTGCTCCAACTAGAATTTTTCCCGAAAACCCATATGATAAACTTTGTGAAGCTAAAGAATTTTCAAAAGAAATTAAAAAAGAATTTAACTTTGAAATTTGTTCTATGCAATCAATTTTATATGGTAAGAAAGAAAATATTTTTAATAGTGAATATGAAAGAAAAATATTGGAAGAATATATAAAAAAAGCAATCGATTTTGCAAATGTTATAAACTGTAATAATATCGTTTTTGGTTGCCCTAAAAATCGTATAATACAACAAAGTGAACAAATAACTATTGCTATAGAATTCTTTAAACTTTTAGGTGAATATGCATTTAAAAAAAATACTTGTATATCAATTGAACCTAACCCAACCATATATGGAACTAATTTTATAAACACTACTACAGAAGCATTTGATTTTATAAAAAAAATTAACTGTTCTGGTGTAAAAATTAATATTGATTTGGGTACAATTATAGAAAATAAAGAAGACATTGAAATATTAAAAAATAATATTGAATTAATTAACCACATTCATATAAGCGAACCATTTTTAGAAAAAATTCAAACAAGCGATTTGCATACAAAATTAAATGATATATTAAAAGTTACAGATTATAATAAATTTTTATCTATTGAGATGAAAAATTTTAAAGAAATAAATACTATTAAAAAGATTATGTTTTATGTGAAGGAGATATTTAAATGATTTATGAAAATATTATTGGAGTTCCTAAATTTGAATGTATTGAACTTGAAGAAAGAAAAACAAAATATTGTTTATGTATTCCAATAATAAATGAAGGTGAACGTATAAAGTTAGAACTTAAGCGAGCTAAAAAACATAATATCAATGAGCTTATTGATATTATTATATGTGATGGAGATTCAACCGATGGTTCTACTAATAGAAATTTACTACAGGATTTAGGTGTAAATACTTTACTTGTTAAAAAAGATGTTGGTAAACAAGGTGCTCAAATACGTATGGGTTTTTGGTGGGCATTAAATAGAGGATATGAAGGAATTATTACTATTGATGGTAATAATAAAGATAGTATTGAAGATATACCTAAGTTTATAAAAAAATTAGATGAAGGCTATGATTTTATTCAAGGTTCACGATTTATAAAAGGTGGTAAAGCAATAAATACACCTCATATGCGTCATCTAGCAGTAAAATTAATTCATGCTCCTTTAATTTCATTAACAGCTAGGCATTGGTTTACTGATACAACAAATGCTTTTCGTGGGTATTCTAAAAAATATCTTATACATCCAAATGTACAACCTCTTAGAGATATCTTTGCAACCTATGAATTATTAGCATATCTTTCAGTTAGAGCTTCTCAACTAAAAATGAGAGTTTGTGAAATACCTGTTGTAAGGAGATATCCGAAAAATGGCAAAGTACCAACAAAAATTACTTTAGTTAAAGGAAATTTTCAACTTATAAAAATACTATTTAAAAATTTAAGAGGGGACTATAATGCATGATTTTAAAAGATAATAAATTTAATTGGATAAGAATAGTTTCTATTTCAGTTTTAATATTTTTATCAATATATATGTTTTTTAGTTTTTATAATAATACATGGAAAACAGTAAATGAATTTTGGTTTTCCACTTGGCAATATGATTCAGAAAGTATTGTTATAGATAGATTAAATCAATCAAAAGAATATGGTATATTTTCAAATGTGGGTCTTTTAGGTGGTAAAGATAGAGATTTAGTTTATTATCAACAAATAGGATTACAAGGTATAGGTTTTAGTATAGTTGATAAATTAGGAGAAATATTAAAACCTAACTCTGGTATATTAATTAAATTGTTTTATATAACAAATTCAATATTACTTACTATTTTGTTTATTATAATTTTATTGTGGGTTAAAAAAGAATTTAATTTATTAGCTTTTATATTTGGGTATGTTTGTATACTTAATTCAGGGTGGATTATAGTATCTGCACGAAACTTATATTGGGTTACATGGACTTTTCTTTTACCTTTTGTATGTGTATTATTAATTTTAAAATATGAAGAAAAACATAAAAAAATAAAAAATGGACTTTTGTTTTCACTTGTTTATTTATCTATATTAATTAGAAGTGGTTGTGGGTATGAATTTATTTCTTCTATAATGATTGTTACTGAACTACCAATAATTTATTATGCTCTTAAAAATAAATGGTCATTAAATGAATATATAAAGAAATCTTTAATTGTAGGTATTAGTTCTATATCTGGTTTTATTAGTGCTTTGATACTTAATATTGTACAAGTAACTATTTATAATCAAAGTTTAAAAGAAACTATAGATAATTTAAAATACATAATTTCTAAAAGAACAGGTGCATTTAATGTTGAGTTTTCAGAAGCTATTCAAGATAGTTTAAATGCTAATGTTTTTGATGTTATTAAAACTTATATTTATTCTGGAGAGCCTGTATTAGGTGAATGGAATATAAGTATAATTATACCTATATTTCTTTTTTTTATATCTTTAAGTTTTATATCTTCAAAATATTCATCTTATATTGAAAAGAATAGAAAAAAATTAATAGCATTTTCATGTATTTTAATAGTGGGTTTTACTGCTCCTATATCTTGGTTTATACTAGCAAAAGCACATTCTTATGTTCATACACATATCAACTATTTATTATGGAGTATGCCATTTGTAATACTTGGTTTTTGTTTGGGTGGTGCTAATATTGAATATATAATAAGATATTTATATAATTCTCTTTCAAAAAATTTTAGAATAGGTTTAGTATCTATTAGTATTGTTATATTTATTTTGTTTGGTTTTAATAGTTATAACAACAAGTATGGAAAAAATATTACTTTGTTAAATAAAGTTTTAGATAATGGATTAAAGTATGAAACGATAAATAATAATTTAAATATTTACTATTATAACAATTCTTTATTTTATATAGCTAATAAAAATTTTGATATTGAAAATGTTTTTTTTCTACACATAATACCTAGTGATAAAGATATAGAGAAACTTCCAAAAGATAGAATTCAATATGGATTTGATAATTATCATTTTAAATTTAAATATGAAGAGTTAGTATTACCAATATGGGAAAGTTATAAGGCTGTTGAAATAAAATTATCAAAAGAATATTCTATCACTTCAATACAAACAGGACAATTTAATGAATTTGGTCAGACATGGAATATTTCATATGATTTTTAAATTCAATTTACAAATAGAATAGAGGTTAATTTTATGGTTTATGATAAAATAATATTAGGAGCTGGATTATATGGATTATATTCTGGCTTATTTTGTGGAAAGAGGGGTGAAAAAATATTAATACTTGAACATGACAATAAACCTTTTAAACGTGCTACATATATAAATCAAGCTAGAGTACATATGGGTTATCATTATCCACGCTCTTATTCTACAGCTATAAAGTCAGCTACTTATTTTGAACGATTTAACAATGATTATGGTTTTTGCGTTCATTCGGAATTTGAACAAATTTACTCTACCTCTACTAATTTTTCATGGTCGAATGCTGAACAATTCAAACAGTTTTGTAATAATGCTAATATTATGTGTGAGGATATTTCGCCATCAAAATATTTTAATTACAATATGTGTGATGGAGCTTTTTTGACAAAAGAATATACATATGATGCACAAATTTTAAAAAATTATTTTTTAAAAGAAATTAGTAATTACAAAAATATTGAAATTAAATATAATTCAAAAATTGATACAATAAATAAAATTGATAATTGTTTTGAAATTACTTTGAAGTCTGGTGAGGTGTATAAAAGTTCATTTGTTTTGAATGCTACATATGCTTCAGTCAATCAAGTTTTAAATAAGTTAGGTTATGAAACATTTAAAATTAAATATGAGCTTTGTGAAATTATACTTTGTACTGTAAATGATAAATTAAAAAATGTTGGTATAACTGTTATGGATGGTCCATTTTTTTCTATAATGCCTTTTGGTAAAACAGGTTATCATTCTCTTACATCAGTTACATTTACCCCACATATTGCAAGTTTTGATAATGTACCAACTTTTGATTGTCAGTCAACTAATGATGGTTTTTGTAGTCCTGAACAATTAGGAAATTGTAATGATTGCAAATGTAAACCGAAAAGTGCTTGGGTATATATGTCCAGTCTTGCTAAAAAGTATTTAAAAGAAGAATATAAATTTGAATATAAAGAATCTTTATTTTCTATGAAGCCAATATTAAAAGCTTCTGAAATAGACGATTCTAGGCCTACAGTTATAAAACAATTTTCACATAATCCAACTTTTATTAGTGTATTATCTGGTAAAATAAATACAGTGTATGATTTAGATGAGGTGCTTAAAAATGGTAACAAATAAAGAAAAAAATTTTATATCAGCAGTAGTATATATTCATAATAATGAAAGTATTATTGAATATTTTTTAGAGAATTTAAACTCTATTCTTGAAAAAACTTTTGAAAAATATGAAATAATATGTGTAAATGATTTTTCTTCAGATGAAAGTATAATAAAAATAAAATCTTTTGCAGAGAAAATAAAAACCTCTGTAATTAGTATAATTAATATGAGCTTTTATCAAGGTTTGGAATTATCAATGAATGCTGGTATTGACCTTTCAATAGGTGATTTTGTATATGAATTTGATAATGTATATATTGATTATAATATCGAAACTATTACTAATATTTATAATCAATCATTAAAAGGTTTTGATATTGTAAGTGCTGTACCTAAAAATAAACGAAAAAAAACATCAGCTATATTTTATAATATATTTAATAAATATGCTCATAGTCAATATAAACTTGATACAGAAACTTTTAGAATTTTATCTAGGAGAGCTATAAACAGAGTTTATTCTATGAATAAAACTGTTCCTTATAGAAAAGCTATTTATTCTAATTGTGGACTTAAATTAGATTATGTTTTATATGATTGTATTAAAAATCCAACTTACCAAAATATAAAGCACATTAATCAAAAACGTAAAGAATTAGCAACTGATTCATTTATATTATTTACGGATGTTGCTTATAAAATGTCAATATTTATGACCTTTATTATGATGCTTTCTACTATTATAACAGGGGTTTATGCTGTATTTATATTTTTAAACCAAACGCCAATTGAAGGTTGGACTACTACAATGCTTTTTTTATCAATATCATTTTTTGGAGTATTTTTAATCCTTGCCATAATAATTAAATATTTATCTCTTTTGATTGATTTAGTTTTTAAAAAGCAAAAATATATTGTTGAGTCTATTGAAAAGATAGCGAAATAGGAGTAATTATGATAAATTCATTAAAGAAAAATAAAATTGGAATTGTACTTATGTTTATATCTTCAATCTGTGTATGCATAGGTCAATTATTATGGAAATTATCTTCTACAAATGGATTTTTGTTAATGATTTGTGGATTTGGTTTTTATGGTGTTGGTGCTATTATTATGATAGTTGCTTATAAGTTTGGTAGCCTTTCAGTATTACAACCAATGTTAAGTTTAAATTATGTATTTAGTATTTTACTAGCAGGCTTTGTATTAAAAGAAGAAATAACTTTAATAAAGATTATTGGAGTATTAATAATAATAATTGGAGTAATTTTAATTGCTGGTGGTGATGAATAATGTACTATTTTATATTAATTATTATGACAATAATAGGTGCAGCTGCTGGATTGTTTTTAAAAAAAGCATCTTCAAGTAAAAATATTAAGGCATTAATTTTAAATGTAAATTTTTATTTAGGTGGAATTTTATATTTTATATCTGCTTTACTTAATATATATATTTTAAAATATCTTGACTATTCAATTGTTTTGCCTTTAACTTCTATTACATATATATGGACTATGTTTATTTCATATATAATTTTAAAAGAATCTATAACTAAAAAGAAAATATTAGGAGTAATATTAATAATTATAGGAGCATTACTAATTACAATAAATTTTGGTTCATTAAACATTATATGAGGGCTTATAATTATGAAAATTAAAAAACTTACTTTTATTATAGTTTATTTTTTGTTATTGACTTCTTGTAGTTTAAATGAAAAAATAGATAATACAAATATAATAGTATCAAATTCATCTCATTCATTAGAAAGAAATGTTTCATTTATAGATATACAAAATTATATGGATTTTTTTATTGAATTTTTCCCTGAACCTTATAATTCTGATGATATTAATATTTTATATTTTTTATTTTATTTTTGTTCGTATTTTAATGATGCTGTAAATATTACAAAAGATGAAGTTAACCAAACATTTATTATATCAGAAAAGGAATTAAAAAGACTTGCTGAAGTATTATTAAATTTATCTGATATTGATTTAACTAACTATAATTCAACTTTATCAGATTTTGAATTTGATACTTATTTACCTGAAAATAAAAGCTATAAGTTTTGTTATGCAAAAGGTAGTTGGAATGAGCAGTTAATATTAAGTACAAATTATTCATTATTAGTAAGTGAAACCGATTCAGAATTAAATGTTAATGTAAAAATTGATTACATACCAGATTTTATAAACATTGAATCTTCTAAAAATATTATATATTCATTTAAAAAAGTTATTAATAATAATTATGGATATTATCAATTAATAGATATTAGTGAGGATAAATAACATAATAAGTAAATTTTAAATACAAGAAATATTATATTATAATATTTCTTGTATTTTTATTATAAAGTGATGTAATAAAAAGTATTTATAGAAAGGATGTGTGCTATGATATATAAAGTTATATTAAAAAGTTTCAAACAGAATATTAAGAATTATATACTTTGTTTTTTATGTTCTATTTAGATTCTTTATCTTGTAAAATAGTAGTTGAATGTTTAAAAGAGATTAATGAAGATTTATTGAAAACTGTAGTTGTAGTAACTCATGACCCACTTATAGAGAAGCATTTTAAAAAAGTAATTTTCTTAAAAGATGGTAACATTTTAAATGTTTATTATAACACAGAGGGAGAAGATGAATTTTAGATACAAAGAAAATGCTTATTACAAAATTATTAAAAAATAATAGAATATTATTTGTTTTATTAAGAAATGTACAATATAAATTTAGTGTGGCAATTTTTAACATGGTTGCATACTATACATTAGTATCTCAAGTGTTGTTGTTAATTTGGTTTACGGCATGACATTAGGCTCTTTTAGATGTATTATTTCCTGCACGAATTTAACCCTAACTACCCTACCCTGCTTGCTATTGCAGAAAATTAAAACTTTCTTGGATACTACTTTAATTTTTTAATTGATTCAAACTTATGCTTCAGATAATGTTGTCAGTAATGACTATTTTGGTTTGGGGTATCAATAAAATCAACAAATTCTAGATACTGTTGAAGTTATTGATAAGACAATAATTGTAGAGATTTAATGCATGCACCATGGTTATGTTAAAGATGTTAATGTAAATACCCATTTGCAATAATACTTTCCTTAAAAAATAGATTATTATATAGACAACAATTTATACCACAGAAAGACTCCGGAGTTTTAAATTTAAATAGAAATATAAAAATATAATATAGATTTTATAATAAAATTAATAAGTTATCATTAATTACCTTAGTAAATTTCAATGAATTATTAATAATTATATAATGGTATTAAAGTCCAAACTGACATGAAAAACACAACTTCATACATAGTAATTTTTCTATGTGCCTATTTATAAAATACTACAATAAAAAAAGGGGGATAACCCCTTTTTTTATTGTAATTTAAATTTAGTTCTTATTCTTTTATAAAATCGCCTAAGTCCTAAGTCTTTAAATATTTCACATCTTTCTGCTTCTTGTTTGCCAGAAACATTTTATATTAAAGTTTATAATTAATTAAAATAGAAAGAATTATTACCTTATTTCAAGATAATAATTCTTTTTTATTTCAAATGAAAAATTTACTTTTGAATTTAATTAAAATTTTAAATTAATTTAGTAAATTTATACTTTATTTAAATAATATAAATCTATATTATAGTGAAAAATAAATAAAACAAATAAAATTATACAAAATAGTTTGATAAATTTTGTTATTTATTGTACTATCTTTATTTATTATGTTATTATATTATTTTTATATGTTTTAAGTATATAAAAAATATTTGATTTTAATGTAAATAAAAATTTCTAATTACTAATACAATTTATATGTGCGAATTCATGTCAATGTACTTGTAACCATTCGGCAAGATAGTTTTTATAATATAAAACTAATATAATAAAGTTTAAAAATACAAGGAATATTATTATGTATAGCATTTCTTGTATTTTTATTATATAATTATAAAAAATATTTATAAAAAGGATGTATGTTATGATATATAAAGTTATACTAAAAAGTTTCAAGCAAAATTTTAAGAATTATATACTTTATTTTTTATGTTCTATTTTATCAATAACAATGATTTTTTGTTTTTCTTATATAGAAGAATTTATGAGTTATTTATCTACTATAGGTTTAAGATATATTTTTAATAATTTAAAAGGAATTTATGATATGTATTTTGTACTTATTGGAATTATTACAATTGTTTTTATGAATTTTTCTATGAAGTATTATATTAAAACAAGATTTAAAGACTATAGTATATTTTTAATGCTTGGAATAAAAAGAAATATGTTACGTTTAGTAGTTGCATTAGAATATTTAACGATTTGTTTACTTTCACTTATAATTGGACTAGTAATGGGTAATATATTAGTTTTTGTTTTAGGTCTAATTCTTAAAACTTGCAAAGTGAATTTTTCCATTCCGTTAGATTATGTTATAAATGTATATTTTAATTCTATAATTATAAGTTTAGTTCTTTTTTTAGTTCAGATGAGTACTATTTGGATTTCGTTAAGTACACGTAATTTATCTCAATTAGCAGTTAAAAATATTAGTAAACAAAAAAATTATGATAAATATGGTCTGTTAGCAATAGTTGGTTTTATTGTAATAACAAAAGCTATTTATAATGTTATACATGAATTTACTATGGAAACTTTTTTATCATCAATTATATTGTTTGTATTATCTATGTATTTTATTATTTCATCAGGAGGAAATTTTTACTTAAATATAATTAAAAAATTTGGAAATTATTACTATAAAAATTTATTAAGCTTAAACACTTTTACTCATTTTTTTAAAACTAATAATAAAATAATCTTTATTAGTTTTGTAATTAACTTTTTAATAATGTTTGTACTTAATTTGTCAATCCTAAGCAGTGTAGATTCGATTAATGCAATTAATAATAATATTGATAATTGTAATGATTATGATTATCCTTATGATTGTGTTTTTGTAATAGATGAAGAAAATAAAAATGAAATTGACAGCTTTAAACAAGAATTTAATACAACAAGTATAGATATTGCTATAATCAAATTACATTTGGAAAGAACAGTTGATAATCAACTGCTCTATGCACTTCCTGTAAGCTATTATAATGAAATTATGAATAAAAATTTACAATTAAATTTAAATGAGATTTTTTTTGTTTCACAACATTCAGATGATTGGGGAAGTTTTGATGGGTATGAAACTATAAGAATTAAGTTAAAAGATAAATCACAAGAATTTAAAATTATAAACTCTATACCTGAAATTGTTTTTGGTAATAGACTTTCAAACGAATTAAGAGACATTGCTATAGTATCAGATGAGATAATATCAGAATTTAAAACTACCAATTCAGATTTTATTTATTTACAAACATTTTCAAACGAAAATAAGGAATTGGTTGATAGTTCTATAAGAAAAATGAAAAAATATAATCCAAATGCTCCTATTTTTTATAAAGATTTAATTTTAGAAGAAGAAAAACTTATACATATATTTATGATAATAGCATGTGGATTTGCAGGTATTTTTTCAATTATATGTTTCTTATGTATTTTATATATAAAACTATTTTCTGATGTTGATGAATTAACAAATAAATATAAACTTTTGAAATATACAGGAATAAAATCCATGAGAAAAAATTTAAATAAAGAATTTAAACTTTTGTTTTTCCCTTCTATTATACTGTCTATAATTTCTAGTAACATATTTTTTCTAGTAACTATGCGTGAAAATTTTAATGATATGGGATTTTATGATGTTATAAATCGATTTATGATACCAATATCATTTTTCTTTATTCTTATAATTATAAATGTAATTATACAAATTATTTATTATTTTTGTGTAAGAAATAAAATTACTAAAATCATTGAAAATAATTTACATACTACTAATTAAAAGGAGATGCGTAAATGAGTTTATTAGAAATTACAGACTTAGTTAAAATATATAACAAGCCAATAAAAGCATTAAAATCCAGTTCAGAAGTAAATGTACTTAAAGGAATTAACTTTTCAATTGAAAATCAAGATTTTGTTGCCATTATGGGTAGGTCAGGTTGTGGTAAAACTACTTTATTAAAGTTACTTGGCACAATAGACCAGCCAACAAGTGGTAGCATTTTATTTAATGGTAAAGATATTAAAAAATTAAATGAAAATGAATTATCAAGTGTAAGAAGAAATAATATAGGTTTTGTATTTCAGGATTTTAATTTAATGGATAGTTTGAATATAAGAGAAAATATTATGTTACCTATGATATTAGAAGGCAAAAAAACTAATCATATGTTAGAATTAGTAGAAAAGAATGCAAAACAATTTGATATAGATAAACTATTGGACAAATACCCTTATGAGCTATCAGGAGGAGAAAAGCAAAGAGTTGCTATTTGTAGGTCTCTATCAAATGAACCGGACTTAATATTAGCAGATGAACCAACAGGTAATTTAGATTCTTTATCTTGTAAAATAGTAGTTGAATGTTTAAAAAAGATTAATCAAGATTTATTAAAGACTGTAGTTGTAGTAACCCATGACCCTCTTATTGCTAAACATTTTAAAAAAGTAATTTTCTTAAAAGATGGTAATATTTTAGATGTATATTATAATACCGATGGAGAAGATAAATTCTATGAAAGAATTTTAGATAAAATGATTTGTCTTTAAATAAAAAAGGGGATAGCCCTTTTTTTATTGTGATTTAAATTCAGTATAAATCCTTATAAATGAGAATTATGTTTTAAATGATATTGATATTATAGTATGTGCCAAATAGATATGTATTGATATAATACGTATTAAATAGCATAATATTATTAAAGGGGTGATAAAATGATTTTTAGGGAGTTAGAAAAATTAATATTAAAAGACGGTTGGATATATAAAAATTGTAATGGTTCACATTATCAATATGAACATACTCAAAAGAAAGGGAAAGTAACAATTCCTAATTATAAAGGAGATATCCCAAAAGGAACTGTAAATTCAACCCTTTTCCCGCTTAATTATTGAAAGGAGATAAAAAAATGTTGTATGCTTATCCTGCTTGTTTTTACAAAGAGGAAAATGGAGAATATTCTGTTATATTTCCAGACCTTAATCACTTATCAATATGTGGTAAAACATTAGATAAAGCTTTTGAAATGTCTATAGATTGTCTTGCAGGTTATTTATATTCATGTAAGAAAAGTGGTGAAGATATTGTTCAACCATCAGAAATAAATAATATAAACATTAATGATGAATATGATGGATATATTGACGCATTTAAAACAATGATTATTGTAGATATTGAAGAATATGCTAAAACTCATTTTGAAAAGTCAGTTAAAAAAACTCTTACAATTCCAAAGTGGTTAAATGATATGGCAACTGAGAAAAAAATAAACTTTTCTCAACTTTTACAAAATGCATTAATGGATGAATTGCAATTAAATAACGATTAGATATTATTGAATAATAAATTACTTTACTTCTAAAGTTTAAGTGTAAAACCCCCGTTCATGGTTTTACGCTTATTTTATAAATTTTAAATATTATTATTGTGATTTAAATTCAGTCCATATCCTATCATATTCTTTTATAAAATCGCCTAAGTCTTTAAATATTTCACATCTTTCTAAATCTTTATCTTTAGGTGAATATATAGGGTTTGATTTTGTTTCTTCGTCAAGTAATTCAAAAGCTGCTTTATTAGGTGTAGAGTAACCTATATATTCAGTATTCATCAAAGCAATATCTTCTCTACAAAGAAAATCTATAAACTTTTCTGCTTCTTCCTTATGAGGTGCATTTTTAAGTATTACTACACCATCAAACCAATAGTTACTTCCTTCTCTTGGTATTACATAATTTAAATCAGGGTTTTCTGATTGACAATACATAGCATCACCTGACCACATAACAGCTAAAGCACCTTCACCAGATATCATACTATCTTTAACATTGTCACCAGCATAAGCTAATACTAAAGGTTTTTGTTTTTTTAATTCATCACGAGCTAATTCAAGTTCGGAAACATCCCTTGTATTTAAAGAAAATCCTAATCTTTTAAGTGCTACAGCAACAGAATCTCTTTGACTATCTAACATAAATATATCATTTTTATATTTTTCGTCCCATAAAATGTTCCAACTATTAACTTCTTCTTTTACTTTAGTAGTATTATAAACTATTCCCACAGTACCCCACATATAAGGAACTGAATATTCGTTGTTGGGGTCATAATCTAAGTTTTTAAAACGTTCATCAATATTTTTATAATTTGGAATATTGTTTAGATTTATTTTTTCAAGTAAATCATTTTGAATCATTTTTTCAATCATATAGTCAGATGGAAAAGTAATATCATAATTTGTGCTACCTTTTGAAACTTTAGTATACATATCTTCATTTGTTGCAAATGTTTCATAATTTACTTTAATTCCTGTTTCACTAGTAAATTTACTAAGAACATCTTCATCTATATAATCACCCCAATTATATACATTTAACTCGGAAACGGTTTTGTTATTATTACAAGCTGAAGTTGAAAATGCAAGTAATGTAATTAATGAGAATGAAATAAACTTTTTTAATGTCATTTAAAATCTTCCTTCCTAATTTTTTTGTTTGTTATCTCTTTTGTTTATTAAAAACAATAAAGATAATACTGTTATAAATAAGAGTGTAGATAGTGCATTTATTTTAGGATTAATACCACGTCTAGCCATAGAGTATATTGTTATAGATAAGTTTGTTACACCACTTCCAGTTGTAAAAAAACTTATAACAAAATCATCTAAAGACATTGTAAAAGCCATAATAGCACCAGATATTATCCCCGGCATTATTTCAGGTATAATAACTTTAAAAAATGCTTGAATTGGTGTTGCTCCTAAATCTAATGCTGCTTCATATAAATTTTTATCTAGTTGACGCAATTTAGGTAATACTGATAATATAACATATGGTATATTAAAAACCAAGTGAGATAGTAAAACTGTTAAAAATCCTAATCGCATACCAATAGATATAAATAATATCATAAGTGATACTCCTGTAACTATGTCAGGATTTAAAACTGGTATATTATTTATATTTAATAGTAATGATTTTGATTTTTTTTTCATATTGTGTATTCCAACTGCTGATATTGTACCTATAACAGTTGCTATTGCTGATGATAAAATTGCTATAACAATTGTATAATATAAAGATTTCATTATTTGAGCATCTTTAAATAATTCTGCATACCAATTTAATGTAAATCCACCCCACACACCACGTGATTTAGAGCTGTTAAAAGAATATATAATTAATACTGCTATAGGAGCATATAAAAATATTAAAATAATAGCAGAATAAACATTACTTATAATATCAACAGATTTGTTTCTTTTCAAAATAATGTACCCCCTTCATTATCTTTATCAACCATAGACATAATAGCCATACTTAAAAGTATAACTATCATCATAAGTATAGATATAGCAGAACCAAAATTCCAATCACCTACAGTTAAAAACTGTTGCTCTATTAAATTACCAACCAATGTATATTGGCTTCCCCCCAATAAAACTGATATAACAAATGTACTTACAGCAGGCATAAATACCATTGTAATACCTGAAATAATGCCCGGAATACTTAAAGGTAATATTATTTTTATAAATCGTACAAAAGAATTAGCTCCTAAATCCTGAGCTGCTTCTAAAACGCTTTTATCTATTTTTTTAAGTACAGAATGAATTGGTAAAACCATAAAAGGTAAGAAGTTATAAACCATACCTATAACAACTGCTGTACTATTGTATAATAAATTAACTTTTTCAAACCCGAAAAACCCTAATATTGAATTTATAAGTCCATTTTTTTCTAAAAGCGTTAACCATGAATATGTTCTAAGTAGTAAATTCATCCACATAGGAGCTATAAATAAAAATAATAAGAAATCTCCATTTTTACTTTTTGAAAGTATAAAAGCCATTGGATAACCTAAAAGTAAACATATAAAAGTTGAAATTAAAGCTAAATTAATTGAACGTAAAATTACTTTAAAATATATAGGTTGTAAAAGTCTTGTATAGTTCTCTAAACTAAAAGAAACTTCACCATTATTCGTTAAAGTAGTGACACTATAATACAAAACTAATAGCATAGGTATAATTATAAAAAGACCCATCCATACAACATAAGGATATGTTAATTTACCCTTACTCATAGTTCAGCCTCCTTACTCATAATGTGTATACCATCCGGTTCAATTAAAATTCCTATATTAGAATTTAGTGGTGCTAAATCAGTGCTATGGACTTTCCATAGTATACCTCCACAGTCAACTAACATTTCATAATGAACTCCTTTAAATGTAACAGAAGTAACTTTTCCATGTAACATACCATTACCATCAGATACAATATCAATATCTTCAGGGCGTATTACAACATTAACAAATTCATTCTTTTTATAACCTTTATCAACACATTTAAATTCATAGTCTTCAAATTCAACTAAATAATCAGAACGCATAATTCCTTTTACAATATTGCTTTCACCTATGAATTGAGCTACAAATGAATTAACAGGTTCATTATATATATCAACAGGACTTCCCATTTGTTGAATTTCCCCTTTATTCATAATTACAATATTGTCTGACATAGTTAGTGCTTCTTCTTGGTCATGGGTAACATATATAAAAGTAATCCCTAATTTTTGTTGCATATTTTTTAATTCAAGTTGCATTTCTTTACGTAGTTTTAAATCTAATGCTCCAAGTGGCTCATCTAGCAATAAAACTTTTGGTTCATTTACTAAAGCACGTGCAATGGCAATTCTTTGTTGTTGTCCTCCACTTAAAGAGACAACATCACGAGTTTCATAACCATCTAAATTTACTAATTTAAGCATTGTAGCAACTTTTTCATTAATAATTTTTTTATCCATTTTTTTTATTTTTAAACCAAATGCAATATTATCAAAAACATTCATATTTGTAAACAAAGCATATTTTTGAAATACAGTATTTAAGTGTCTTTTATGAGGTGGAACATTTAATATATCTTTTCCTTCAAATAATAATTGTCCTGAAGTTGGCATTTCAAAACCACCTATTATTCTAAGTGTAGTAGTTTTACCACAACCACTAGGACCTAAAAATGTTACAAATTCATTTTTTTTAATTGAAATATTTATATTGTTTAAAACTTCTGTATCGCCAAAAGATTTGTTAATATTTATTAGCTCTATCAAAATAAAACCCCCTTAAAAACTTGGTGGATTAGAAATCCATAAAACTTCGGCAGTTATACTTCCACTATTCTCAATATAATGTTGTGATGTGGCTTTGTAATAAAAACTTTCACCTTTTTTTGCTTTGAACTTTTTAGAACCTAAATGTATAAAAATACTCCCACTTAAAACATAACCAAATTCTTCACCATCATGAGGGTCATCAATTTCTGTATGTCCTAGTTTTTCTAAAGTTATAAGTATAGGCTCCATATTATTTTTTTGAGAATTGGGAACTATCCAACTTATTTTAATATTATTGTCCTTGTTCTCTTTTATAAATACATCATCTTTATGAAAAACTATTTTTTCTTGCTCTGTATCATTAAAAAAATCTTTTAAATTTGTTCCTAAACATTCTAAAATATCAACAAGAGTAGCTATTGAAGGCGAAGTTAAATCTCTTTCTAATTGTGATATAAAACCTTTTGATAATTCACTACGATTAGCAAGTTCTTCTTGCGTAAGACCATTTTTTATTCTTAATTCTTTGATTTTATTTCCAATACTCATATATACCTCTCTTCATGTGATATAAAAATTTTATAAACTTTTTGTTTACACTCACTAAACAATTACAAATGATATTAAAACATAATAAATTTAATATGTCAATATGTTTTGTCGAAATTTTATGTACAAAAAATTAAAGATAAAATAGAGTAGAGGCGACCGGTGGTCGTCCGTGAAAACTCAAATAAAAAATTTCTAAAATTGCTTTACATATATTTACGTATGTATTATAGTTTTATAAATACTAAAATATAAAGGAAGATAAAATATGAATTGGTTATTTAAAGAAAATATTAATGGTAAAGAATCTTGGGAAAAACTTTTTCAATCCACAAATGCTTTTACACAATTAATTAATGAAATTTACACAAGACATAATTTAAAATTAGAAAAAATTCAAAATCTAACTCCTGGAACAAATGCAGTTTTTCGTATGGGTGATAAAGTTATTAAAATATTTGCACCAATAGAATCTGGATTTAGTACAGGTGATGATTATTTTATTGAGCTTTCAGCATTAAAACATGCAAATAATAAAAATGTTCTTTCCCCTTTATTAATTTGTGCTGATAATATTTGTGATAAATATTTTTTTAGATATATAATAATGGATTATATAGAAGGTAAAGAAGCAGAACACAAACTACCATTGTACTCAAAAGAACAAAGGTACGATTTTGCATATAAGTTAAAAGAAATTACACAAAAGTTAAATATAAAATATGAACAAAAAGAAATTCCAATTTTCAATATAAATAATTGTATTGAAAATAAATCTTGGGATGAATTTTCAAAAAGTTTTTGTGAGGATAGAATAAATCACATAAAGAAAAATGAATTTTCAAATTTTATTTATAATCATGGAGATTTAACAGGAGAAAATATTATTATTGATAACAAAGATAATATTTATATTATTGACTTTGCTGATAGTAAAATAGCACCCTATTATTATGAATGGGTGGTTATTGTGTTTGGTTTATTTAAATGTGATTTAACAATGATGGAAATTTATTTTGATAATTTCAAAACAGATGATTTTTATAATATACTTACACTTAGTGCTATTATTCATGAATTTGGTGCAGGTATTGTAAAAAACATTTGTGAAATGTCTAATATTTCTAAAGATACAATTAATAATATTAATAATTTAAAAGAGTTATTAAAAAATATTATTGAAAAAAATAAAATAAAGTTAAAATAAATTATAGTGTAATTATAAAACTAATTAATATAAATTTGTCATTTTTAGCAATATTGTTATAAAGAAAATTTAAAAATATCATATTTTATTATTGTAAACAAAAAGTAAAATAGATATTTTTTTGTTCTGCTTTATAATTAGTTAAAAAACTTTATTTTTAGCACACAAATTTATATAATTAAGTCACTTTTGGTTGTAAATTATATACAATACTTTGTAAAAAAATGATGTCATATTTGTATATGTCATATTAATAATATTGCTTTGTTATAATGCATTTTCATAAAAAAAATATAAAACTTCTATTGCAATATTTTGGTAATTGTATTATAATAATGCTAATTGGTATTTACAACCAGTTATGCTAGTAAATTATAATTTGTACAATAGGAGGAGATTGTTTTGAACCAAAATAAAATTAAGATTCTTTTAGCAGATGA
This sequence comes from uncultured Eubacteriales bacterium, assembly GCA_964638835.1. GTDB lineage: Bacteria > Bacillota > Clostridia > Lachnospirales > CAZQDT01 > CAZWZB01. Next base: position 18,090 of record CAZWZB010000001.1, read on the forward strand.
CAATAAAGAATTCAGTGACATTGTATTTAATCATTTAAGCAAACAAAACGATATGGAAGTTTTATCTATAGCACAAGATGGGGTTGAAGCTTATACTATGATACTTGAGGATAAGCCTGATATAGCTATATTAGATTGTATAATGCCACACTTAGATGGATTAGGAGTATTAGAAAAATTAAATAACACCAAGTTAGAAAAAAGACCTATTTGTATTATTTTTTCTGCTATAAGTCAAGAAAAAGTAACTCAACGTGCTATTGATTTAGGTGCTGAGTATTACATAGTCAAACCTTTTGATTTAGACGCATTAGTTACAAGAATACGTCAATTAAAACTACAGACTTTTGTAAATAAACCAAACAATATAGTTATAAATAGTAATACTTCTACATTATCTACTTGCAACTTGGAAACTAGAGTAACTAATATGTTACATGAAATAGGTGTACCTGCTCACATTCGTGGATATAACTATATGAGAGAAGCAATAATAATGGCAATTAATGATATGGACATACTAAATTATATTACAAAAGAATTATATCCTTCTATAGCTAAAAAATGTAATACTACTCCAAGTAGAGTTGAAAGAGCTATAAGACATGCTATTGAAGTAGCTTGGAATAGAGGTAAAATTGATGCTATAGATAGTTTATTTGGTTATACTATAAATACTCATAAAGGAAAACCTACTAATAGTGAATTTATTGCTCTTATAGCTGACCAACTCAGATTAGAATTAAAAGCAAGCTAAAAAACCCCCTCAGTTTTATACTGGGGGTTTTTTATATTTATTTTTGCTTAATACTTAAACCTAATTCATCTAATTGTTTTTGGTCTACAATATTGGGAGCATCTGTTAAAGGACATGATGCATCTTTTACTTTAGGGAAAGCTATAACATCACGTAAACTATCCGCATTTGATAATAGCATTGCTATACGGTCAAGCCCAAGTGCAATCCCACCATGCGGAGGAGTTCCATATTTAAGAGCATTTATTAAGAATCCAAATCTTTCATTAGCATCTTCTTCACTAAATCCTAATACTTCAAACATTTTTTGTTGAATATCACTTCTATGGATACGAATACTTCCTCCTCCTAATTCATAACCATTTAATACAACATCATATGCTTTTGCTCTTACTAGACTGGGATTAGTATTCATAAGCTCTAAGTCTTCATCCATTGGTGAAGTGAAAGGATGGTGTTTAGCAAAATATCTATTATCTTCTTCAGACCATTCTAATAATGGGAATTCTGTTACCCATAAAAGTTTATAATCTTTAGGATTAGTTAAATTTTCTCTTTTTGAAATTTCTACACGTAAATTACCTAAGGAATCTAAAACTATATCTGTTTTATCAGCACAAATTAAAATTAAATCTCCTGCTTTACCATCCATAGCTTTTATAATTTCATCTAATTTTTCAGGTGTAAAGAATTTAGATATTTGAGTCTTTATTTCACCATTGTTATTTATAGCAATCCAAGCAAGTCCTTTTGCTTTATAAGTTTTAACAAACTCTACAAGTGAATCTATTTGTTTTCGTGGATAATTACCACAACCTTTTGCATTTATAGCTCTTACACTTCCGTCATTTGAAAGAGCATCAGCAAACACTTTAAAGTCACTATCTTTAACTACGTAAGATAAATCCACAAGCTCCATACCAAAACGTATATCTGGTTTATCTGAACCAAAACGTTCCATAGCTTCTTTATAAGTTATTCGTTTAAATGGTATCTCTATATCTACATTTAAAACTTCTTTAAACATAGTTTTAAGTAAATTTTCATTTAAGTTTATAATATCTTCTTGGTCTATAAAAGAAAGTTCAATATCTATTTGAGTAAATTCTGGTTGTCTATCTGCTCTTAAATCTTCATCTCTAAAACATTTTGCCAATTGAAAATATTTATCTATACCAGATAACATAAGTAATTGTTTAAATATTTGTGGTGATTGTGGAAGTGCATAGAAGTTTCCTTGATTTACACGACTAGGTACTAAATAATCTCTTGCACCTTCGGGAGTACTTTTTGTAAGCATTGGTGTTTCTACTTCTATAAAACCTTTATTACTTAAAAAATTTCTTACACTAAATGCTATGTTATGTCTAAGTAATATATTATTAAATATAGATGGACGTCTTAAATCAAGATACCTATACTTTAATCTTAATTCATCATTTGCTGTTACACTATCTTCAATTTGAAATGGTGGTACTTCAGATTCTGAAAGTATACGTAATTCTGTAACTTCTATTTCTATTTTTCCGGTTTTCATATTAGGATTTATATCTTTTTCAGTTCTGGCTCTTACAACTCCAACTACAGCTAAAACATATTCACTTTTTATCTGCTCTGCTTTAGCAAAAATTTCACTTGAAGTATTTGCATCTACTATTATTTGTAATAATCCTGTTCTATCTCTTAAAGCTATAAATATAAGTTGTTTTCCTAAATCACGTCTTCTTTGAACCCAACCCATAACAGTAACTGTTTCGCCTATATTATTTTCATTTAGTTCACAACACATATGGCTTCTTTTTAAGCCAGCCATTAATTCACCCATTTTAACTCTCCTTTTTTACTTTAGTTTTAAATTCTTCTACCATATTGTTTAAATTTATTTCTATAAGTTCGCCTGTTTGCATATTTTTTATATTACAAACTCCTGTATTAATTTCATTATCACCTAATATTACAGAATACTTTGAACCTATTTTATTAGCATATTTCATTTGTGCTTTAACACTTTTACCAATATCATCGCTATCAGCTTTTATACCTGCATCTCTAAGTTTATAAGTTAATGAATGAGCTTCTATAAAAGCATTATCACCTATACAACCTATATAAATATCTCTAGTTGGTTGTAAATCTAGTTTACCCTTTTGAGCTTCTAATATAATAAGTAATCTTTCTATACCCAATCCAAAACCAACAGCACCTTGTTCTATTTCTCCATCTATTTCTTTTATAAGTCCATCATAACGACCACCGCCACATACTGTACTTTGTGAGCCTAAATCATTTGATATAAATTCAAATACAGTTTTAGTATAATAATCTAAACCACGAACTATAAATGGGTCTATTATAAATGGTATTTCCATAGAATTAAGCATTTTTTGTAATGTTTCAAAATGGAGTTTACAATCTTCATCAAGAACTTCTAATATTGAAGGAGCTGATTTAATTATATTTTTACAAGAATCTTCTTTACAATCTAATATTCTTAATGGATTTCTTTCATAACGCTCTTTACAAGTATTACAAAGACTGTCCATATTTTTAGAAAGATAATCTTTAAGTATTTTATTATACGTCTTTCTACATTCCTTACAACCTAAACTATTAATATGAAGTTCAATATTTTTAAGACCTAATCTTTTAAACAAAGTATTTGCAAGAGATATAACTTGTGCATCAACTGCTGGAGAATATGAACCAAACATTTCTATACCAAATTGATGAAATTGACGTAACCTTCCTTTTTGAACATTTTCTTGTCTAAAAGCAGGTGATATATAAAAGAATTTTGTTGGTGGTGTATTTTCTTTTATAATACCATTTTCAATATAAGCTCTTACAACAGAAGCTGTTACTTCTGGTTTAAGAGTTATACTTCTATTACCTAAATCATTAAATGTATACATTTCTTTATTAACTATATCTGTAGTTTCTCCTACACCTCTTAAAAAAAGCTCTGTATGTTCAAATATAGGCGTTCTAATTTCATTTACTCCAAAATCTTCACAAAGTAATTTTAATTCTACTTCTAAATTAGACCAAGCAATCATATCTATACCATATAAGTCCTTTGTACCTTTTGGTGCTTGTGTAACCATTATCTTCACCTCTATATTAATTATCTTATTTTGAAATTGTATTCGTATTTTATTATATTGTCAATGGTATATTTAAAATTTACCTATATTAAAGGTAAATTTTAATTGAATATATTAAAAGGCGTTATATTGAATTTTATAATTTATATTGATATAATCAAAATAATAAAATTAAAAACTATATTAAGGGGAAATTTTAATGGTTTTAAAACAAGATTTACGAAAAGAATTTTTAGAAAAAAGAAATAGTCTTTTAGAATATGAAGTTACTAAAAGAAGTCAATTAATACAATCTAAGTTTTTTGAATTAGATATTTATAAAAAATGTGATTATATTTTTACATATGTCAATATGGGTAGTGAAGTTAAAACAATAGAAATAATAAAGCAAGCATTTAAAGACAATAAAAAAGTTGCTGTACCTAAAATTTTAAGAAGGTCAGAAGAAATGATTTTTGTTGAAATAAGCTTTTTAAATGAATTAGTTAAAGGAACTTTTAATACTTTAGAACCAATATCATGCAAAAAAGTATTAAGTACCAACAATACTATAATTTTAATTCCGGGTCTTGTATTTGATAAAAGAAATTATCGAATAGGTTATGGAGGAGGGTATTATGATAAGTATTTATATAAATCAAAAAGTTTAGCTAAAATTGGATTGGCTTACAACTTTCAAGTAATTGATTCAATACCAAAGGACAAATACGATATACCTGTTGATTTTATAATCACAGACTAGGAGGTTAAGATGAAGAAACTATTTATATTTGTATTTATTTTATTAAATTCTATAGTATCACCAAATATATTATTTTTTATATTTAATAATGAAAAGGGGGTTTTATATAATTTTTTATTTTTATTATTACAAATACTTGTTATATTCTTTTTTTCAATAGCTTTGTCTATGGAAATTCATTTTGAAATGCAAAAATATATATATAAAAATTCATATACAATATCAGCAAATAAAAATATTATTTATAATAAGATTTTAAAAATATGGATATTAATAGTTGTTTTTTTATGGCAGATATTACTTATATCCAATAATATTAAAACTTCTTTATTATACATATTATCTTCAAATATAATAGCATTATGTATTGTGATAATAGGCTTAAAACCTGATTTGATATATATAAATAAAAGTGAGATTTTTTTTACCAAATCTAATATTAGATTTAATTATAAAGATATTAAAGTAAGTGTAAGAAAAGATAATTTAACAAAAACTTACGAATTAATAGTACATGAAAAAGAAAGTGATTTTAAATACAAAACAAATGATGATACATTAAATAAAATTGTTATGAAATTACAACACTATACAAATATAAATGTAGTTTAAAAATTGTAGTCTGTTTCTTATTATAGAAGCAGGCTTTATTTATGTTATTTTATATTTAGAGTTGACTATAACATGCTATCTTTGTATACTACTAAAAACTTGATAGTGTTAATGAAATAATTAAAATGAAAAATAATAATAAATATTTAAAAAATTAATTTAAAAACAAACTTGTGTCGCACTTAATTTTAAGTGCGACACAAGTTTGAATCTAAAATCTAAATTAAATGTGAGGGTTAAAATTGAAAAAAATACTTATTGTTGATGATGAAAAAGACATTGTTTTATTACTTAAAGATTATTTTGAATTAAATAATTATATTGTAATAACTGCTTATAACGGAAAAGAAGCATTAGAAAAAATAGAAAAAAAACCTGATATAATTATACTTGATATTTCAATGCCGGATATAGATGGTATAGAAGTTTGTAAAACAATCAGAAATTATATTTCATGCCCTATACTTTTTTTAACAGCAAAAATTGAAGAGGTTGATAAAATTAAAGGATTTAATGTTGGTGGTGATGATTATATTATTAAACCATTTAATATACGTGAATTAGGTGCTAGAGTATCCGCACACCTTAGGCGTGAAAATAGAATAATTCAAAATAGTACAACAAAATTTATAGATAGCTTAGCCATTAATTATACTGAAAAAACCGTTACTTATTTAAATGAAATAATAATATTTACAAAGAAAGAATTTGAAATTATTGAACTTTTATCTTTAAATATTGGGCAGGTGTTTGATAAAGAACGAATTTATGAAATAATATGGGGATTTGATAGTGAAGGTGATAGTAAAGTAGTTGTAGAACACATACGCCGTATCAGACAAAAGTTTTTTAATATAGCAAACAAAGAATATATTGATACTGTTTGGGGGGTCGGATATAAATGGGCAAAATAAAAAAAACTATTAATTCACTAAAATTATTTTTTATTAATTTATCTATCAAAAAAACCCTTGTATTTATTATTGCTCTTATGGTATTTATAACATTTATCTGTTTTATTATAACGGTTGTATTAGTTCGACCACTTAGGGATGTTGCTATACAAGAACAAAAAAATATAATAGATTTCTTTTTATATTTTGTAATACTTATATATTCAATAACCTTTATTGTGTTTGGAGTTATTATATTTTATAAAATTAAATTAGATAAACCACTTAAGTTAATAGTTGATGCTACAGAAAAAATATCTAATAACAATTTAGACTTTGAACTTAAATATTTATCACAAGATGAGATGGGTAAATTGTGTAGTTCATTTGAAAAAATGAGAGTTGAACTTTATAATAATAATATAAATATGTGGCGAGTAGCAGAAGAACGAAAAAAAGTTAATGCTGTATTTGCTCATGATTTACGAACACCTATTACAGTTTTAAAAGGATATACAGACTTTTTAACAGAATATATTTTAACAGATAAATTTAACAAAGATAAATTATTATCAAGTATATCAACAATGTCAGAACATATTATACGAATTGAGAATTATATTTACATGATGAATACAATTCATACACTTGAAGATACTCCAATTAATATAAATGTTATTAACTCAGATTTATTTATTGAAAAGTTAACAGAAGTAACAAATCAATTATCTAATCAATTTACAAAAAAGATTATTATTAATAATATTAAAATACAAAACATACTTAATATAGATTATGATGTTGTTTTACGAGTTTTAGAAAATATTGTTCTTAACGCCTGTCAATATGCAAAAAATAAAATAGAAATAAATATAATTACAAATTATAATATATTAATTTTTAATATATTAGATGATGGTGAAGGTTTTGATAATATTTTATTAGAACAGGGGCTTAAACCTTTTTATAAAGGAAAAAATTCAAAAGGTTCTTTAGGAATGGGTTTAAGCATATGTGATATTTTATGTAAAAATCATGGTGGAAGTATTAAATTAGAAAATAATTTGCGAGGTGCAAAAATTACTATATCTTTTTTAATGAAAGTTGATAAAAAATAGATAATTACATTTTATAATCTCTTTATAATTGATAAATGCTTATATATCAATCATAAAGAGATTTTTTTGAGAGGAGCAAAAAAATGAATGAATCAGTATTAATAGTTAAAGATATAGAAAAAACATATACTACTAAATCTAATAGTTATAATGTGTTAAAAAAGATTAATTTTTCTGTGAAAAAAAGCGAGTTTGTTGCTATTATGGGCAAGTCGGGTAGTGGGAAAACTACATTACTTAATATTATTTCTGGATTTTTATTAGCTGATAATGGAGGATTATTTTTAGATGGTCAAAATATTATTAATATAAAAGAATCTATTCTTGCAGAAATAAGACAAAATAAAATAGGTTTTATATTTCAAGATTATATGTTAATTCATGGTTTAACAGCAAAAGAAAATATTTTTTTACCACAAATAATAGCTAATAAAAGTATTGAGGAAATGAAACAAACAACTAAAAAATTAATGCAGGATTTTGAAATAGAACATATTGCAGATAAATACCCTAGTGAATTATCTGGAGGACAAAAGCAACGAATAGCAATTGCAAGAGCATTATCAAATCAACCATTAATTATATTAGCAGATGAACCAACAGGAAATCTTGATTCTAAATCAAGTAATGCTGTTATGGAAGCTTTTTTAAGAGCTAAAAATAATTTTGGTGCAACAATTCTTATGGTTACACATGATGCATTAGCAGCTTCAAAAGCAGACAGAGTTATTATATTATCAGATGGTGAAATTGTTAAAGAACTAATACATAAAAAAAGTTCTAAAGAATTTTTTGATAATATATTAAATTATATGAGTAAAGAAGGTGAAAATTATGACCTTAAATGATATTATTAAAAATCTTTTGAAAAATAATTATAAAAGATATATAATTTTAATTTTTTCAGTTTGTTTTTCTATTTTAATGATAGGTATATTTGGTACATTATTATTTAGCCCCACTGTAACTTCTGTACTTATAGCAGGTGGAAGTACTTATATATTTGCTTTAGGAATGTTTTTTATAACAATATTAGGAATATCAATATTTTTAATATATTCAAATGGTATTTTTTTTAAATATAAATCAAACGAAATTGGTATACTTCTTTCATTAGGTATGAATAGAAAAAAAGTTTTTCAAATGACAAAAAAAGAATTTTCTTTAATATTTTTAATTGGTTCAGGAGTAGGAGTTGTACTTATAATTCCAGTTGCATGGTTATTTTGGACAATTATAAGTTTATTTTTTACTTCATATGAAACTACTTTTAAAATAGGTTGGCAAGGTATATGGATTTCAATTATTTTTATTATATTAATGTGGTTCATACTTTTATTTATTAATTATTACACTATAAAAAAACTTGATATAATAAAAATATTAAAAAGTTCCACAACTGTAGAAGAAATTAAAGGAGATAATTTTATTTTAGGACTATTGGGATTTATAAGTATTCCATTTAGCATCATTATGTTTAGTGTAGGTGGTAGTAATATTTCAATAATCTTTTTAGTTATGAGTATTGTGGGATTATATTTATTTACTATTCAAATAACACTAATTGGAAACGTATTTAAAAAATTTACTCCCAAAATATATTATAAGCAACTATTATTTTTTAATTTAATGAAACAAAAAGGTAAACAATATACATTTTCTCTTTTTATATCAACAATATTAATTGCCATTTGTATATTTAGTATTTGTTTTAATAGTTCTGTTTTTATTGATTTATACTTTCAAATTAAAGAAGAACCTTTTGATTGTAGCCTTTTAGTTAATAATAAATCTTTTTCTATCAATTCAGATAGTATACATAAAATGGTTTCTGATAATGGAGCTAATGTTAAAGATTTAGAAAAAATAACTATGATTCTTGTTGGTCGAAAATATACTTATTCTAATTATTTTACTGAATGGAGTTATGATTTTTTAATAAATGAAAATGATGCTAATAAATTTTTAAAAGATAAATTATCTGTTCCATTAGGTACCTGTATACCTTTTGATGACTCTGGAATGTCAAAAAATTTTTCAACTTTTTATGGAACAGAATGTGTTTTTTATAATCCTACAACTAAAGAAGATTTTATCTTTACACTTGGTAAGGGTATCACAGGAAATCATATAATAAATCGTACAAAATCAATCACACGATTTGTAATAGTTAATAATTTAGATTTTGATAAAATCTATTCATCTATAGAAAAAGATTATATTTATCAGTATTATTTATTTAA
>CAZWZB010000001.1:27658-106977 GCA_964638835.1 uncultured Eubacteriales bacterium
TATATGATACTTTTATTTTTTATTGCTGTTGTTGCTTTTGTTTGTTCTTCTATGATTATTGGAATAAAAATAATGAGTACACTTTGGCAAGACAAAACAGAATATCAAAAAGCATCATTCTTAGGACTTTCTAATAATGAATTATCAAAACTTATAACCAAACAAATATCTTTAATATATTTATTTCCAAGCTTTTTTGGATGTGCTATAGGAATTTTTATAGTTTATAATATAATGATGGTTTCATCAGTAAAAAATATTAATATAATAATATTTATTGCTATTGTGTTATCTTTATGTATATTACTTATACAAGCAATTATTTTTTATTTTATAAGAAAAAGCATATTACATCAGCAAATTTGAAATCAATATTAGTTAAACATTTTATACAAAAATCCCCACTAAATAAATATTTAATGGGGAATATTATTATTTTAATGTTATTTTTGCTCCAACTGCTTCTAATTTAGCTTTAAGAGCTTCTGCATCTTCTTTAGAAATACCTTCTTTAAGAATTTTTGGAGCTCCATCAACTAATTCTTTAGCTTCTTTAAGTCCAAGACCAGTTGCTTCTCTAACTACTTTAATAACTTTAATTTTTTCAGCACCTGCTTCTGTTAATTCAACATCAAATTCAGTTTTTTCAACAGCAGCTTCAACAGCTGGTCCTCCTGCAGAAACAACAACTCCTGCTGATGCAGAAACACCAAATACTTCTTCTGCTTCTTTTACTAATTCATTAAGTTCTAAAATTGTAAGCTCTTTTATAGCTTCAATTATTTCAGATTTTGTTAACTTTGCCATTTAAAATTACCTCCATATTTTAATTAAATATTATTCTGTTACTACTGTTTCAGTTGTATTATCTTTTTCAGCAATAGCTTTAACTACACGAGCAAATGATGCTATTGGAGCTTTAAAGCTTCCAAGTAATCTTGAAAGAAGTACTTCTCTTGATGGTATTTCAGCAATAACTTTTATACCTTCTTCATCATATAAAACACCTTCAACAACACCAGCTTTAAACTGTAAATTTTTTAATTTTTTAGCTGATTCATTTAAAATGCTTGCTGCCACAACAGGGTCACCATAACTTAATGCTATAGCACTTGGACCTTTGAAATATTCTTTAAGTCCTTCAAATTGTGTACCTTCAACAGCAAAATTCATCATTGTATTTTTATAAACTTTATAATCTACAGAAGCTTCTCTAAGTTTTTTTCTAAGTTCAGTATCTTCTGAAACTGTAAGTCCAATAGCATCAACTAATACAGCAGAAGTTGCTTTAGAAAGTTTTTCTTTAATTTCGTTAACTATGACTTGTTTTTGTTCAACTTTAGCCAATTATTACACCACCTTTATCTAATATTTCTTTAAGTTTTGTTATAAAACAACAATAAAAAAACTCTTTGCACATAGACAAAGAGGCTTATAATCTAATCCTCGGTGAGCATGGTTTACATTTACGCACAATGGCACTCACTGTCTACGGCAATATCCAACATTGACTAGTATACACCAATAATCAATAGTTTGTCAATAAAAATTTAAATAATTTTAATTTACATTGATAGGTCCATTAGATGTATCTAATTCAATTTTAACTTTTCTTCTTGCAACATCATAATTTGATGTTTTACCTTGTACATAATTACTTTCATTATAAATATAAGTTAAACCTGATATACCAATATACACACTACTAAGAGAAGTTTGTGCTTTTATATCATAACCAATATCTTCAGTTATAGGAAGGTTAACTCTCATATTAGAATTAGATGTACTTATTCTCATATTATAATTGTTAAAGTTTCTTAATGAAAATTCTTTATAATTTATAGGTGCATTATCTGTTTCCATTTTTAAATTTTGAACATCTAATGAAGTAGCATCTATTTTAGCATTTGCTGTTATTACTTCTAATGTGTTTGAATTTATATTTGAAACTGAAACTTCACCTTTATCTGTTACTGCTTTAATATAATTAGAATTTATATTTTTTAAACTAATACTTGCTAATGTAGTATCAATTATTATTTCATCTGCACTTGAGCCATCTAAATTTATTTTAGAATTAACAGCTATTATTTGCATTCTTCTAAATAATTTTTCTGGAACAAAAGCTTCTATTGAAACACTAGAAAATTCACCGTCATCATAATCTAAATAGTATCTATTACCTGATTGAGATATATCTATGTTATCATTATTTGACACATATATTATTTTAGCTGAGATTTTATCTCCATTATATCCTTTTATAGATATCATACCATTTTTACTATTTATATAAAATTCATTTACACCACTAGAATCCACAGCTATTTCACATGACTTTTCTTTTTGTCGTCCCCTTGGTATAGGAGGAGTAGAAGTTGATTTAACTTGTGGTTTAGATACTGGAGTTGGTCTTGGTGGGGGTGGTGGGGTTGGTTTTGGTGGTGTAGGAGGAGCTGAAACAGATTTAGATATTTTTTCTGTAACAGAAACTGTTTTTTCAACTAAACTTTCAGTTATACTTTGTAATTTTGGAGTTACTTCTTTAGCAAATACTCCTACTTTTTTTGCCATATCTTTTGAAAAGGAACCCAATGCTCTACCAAATTCATCAAAATTTATTGAGCTTCCACCACCAGTATTAACATTATTTTGAGGTTGTCTATTTGGTATTGGAGTATTATCAGTAGTAGTTGTTGCTGTTGGAGGTGGGGTATGTGTGTAAGTGCTACTTGGATTTGGAGTTTCATCTTCCTTTATTGCATTTAAAAGTTTAGCTGCTTCATCAGCTTTTATTTTTCCTTCCTCGAGCATTTTTAATATCATAATTTTTTCGTTACTCATATAAAATCACTCCTTAATTAAATTTTTAATTATATTAAGTATATATTTTGTAATATTTTTTACAGCTTTACACTTATAACATCAGTATATAATTAATATACGTTGTAATACTTATAAAGTTTGTTGATTATAAGTGTAGGCGTAAATTTCAAAAATATACAAAAGTATATACAAATTCTATTTTTATATTTTTTTAATTTACAAAGTATATAATTATCTTTTATTTTGTATTGTAATTTAAATTAATATGTGTTACCATAAATAAAACTCCCATCTTATAATTATAAAATACAAAATTTATGTAAAAAAGGAGTGAAAAAAATGAAGAGAATTTTCATTATTTCATTTATATTTTCAATTATTTTTAATATAATAGTATTTGCTAATGTTGGAGCTAATGTAAGTTTAAGAGTTGAAGGATTAACAGATACTATACTGAAAGGAAATATAAAAGCAGAAACTTTTGCTAAAGCAATCCAAGCATTAGGCAATGAAGTTAATATTGAAGTAATTATGAAAAATAATTCAAGTAAGCAAGAATTATTTTCAATAAATGGGTTTAGAAATAATACATACAATTTAAATGATAAATGGCAATGCTACATAATTAGAAATAAAAAAATTATAGATACAGATAATATTTTAGATATTAATCTTATTGATGGTGATGAACTTATTGTTTACTATGGGGATATAAATACTAAAAAAATTACTGACATAAAAGAAGTTTATTTAGATGATAAATTAACAATAGAATTAACATCCTCTGTTACTATCTGGGTTGAAGAAGATAAAATTTGGGAACCTAAAACTATAGATTATAAATTAAATAATGTAAATGTTCATATGACTATAGGTAATGGAGAAGAAATAATTAAAACAACAGATTTAGAAGGAAAAGTGACTTTTGATATTAAATCGCCCAATATATATTCTTATTATATAGATGGTTATAACGAAAATGATATGCCTATTGTTGTGAAAACATTTGTAAATAAAAAAGCATTGGGCATTAATGAGAATTCATATTTAACAAGAGCTGAATTAGTTGCATTTCTTGTTAATTATTTTAAGCTAATTGGTAATGAGTTTCATATAAAATTTTTAGATGTTTATCAAAATACACAATATAGAAGTGAAATTAATATTGCTAGTTCATTAGGTATAATAAATGGTAATGGTCAAAATGAATTTAAACCAAATGATAAAATCACAATGCAAGAAGTAGCTGTTTTATTATATAAAATATTTAAAGATAAACCTATTGTTAGTAATGTAAATTTAGATAATATCAATTCTTCTGAATGGGCAAAATTATATATAAAAGGAGTTATTGAAAGAAACTTACTTAATAATATTGATAATTGGGTATCATTTATAACACTAAAAGAATTAAGAATGTTTATATAGTTTTAAAAATAATAAAAAAATATGTGTAGAGTACAATCCTAAAAGCGTTCTTTACACATATTTTTTTATACAACTATTTCAAAATCAAAAATTTGCATAAAAAAGACATAAACTTATTTTCTGAAAATAAATTTATGTCTGAATAATCAGTTACACACTTAATATAAATTTAGATATTATTTATATATTTAATATACACTTAAAATATTTATTTGTCAATACACAAGTAAAATAAATTTTTTATTTATTTTATTTACTAAATGAACAAATAAATTAATATAATTATAATTTATATTGTTATATTTTTATTTAGTATTTTAATTAGCTAAATTTATTCTTTATCTTTAAAAAGTTTATTACATACAGGGCAAGGAACATCCCAATCCCAATTTTTATTTTCTACTAACTCATTATCTTCTATATGAATATTGTTATTTAAATATTTATATAAAATTAAATCATTTGAATATAAATGTTCACTTCTATTCCAACATTTATTTTTAACCCAAAATTCATTACACTCATTACAAATATAATAAGTTTTATAAGGCAGTGGATTTTGTTTTTTTATATTTTCATTTCCACAAATAGTACAAATATCATAGTTTAAATGATAATGTAATACAATTTTAAAAAATATAATTAAACCATTTATATAAGTTGGAGTTAATGGAAAAGAACCATCTTTATGAGGCTTATTATAATTGAAATCATTTTTTTTACTTTTATCAGGGTGAACCAAAAAAGCAGTTCTAGAATTTAAAATATTTTCCCTATAACGAGTGGCTGAATTTTCTATATCATTTTTATATATTGTTTTCATTTTACTATAAGGCTTATATTTTGCATCAAGAAATATCCAAGAATTATTAATTTTTAATGCTATATCTGGTCTTAATACCTCACCACTTAATGTTTCATTTTTTTCAAATGTTTTTTCATTATGTACTTCTATATTTATATTATTTGATTTTGATTGAAGTTTAATACTAAATCCTATTAGACTATTTTCTTTATTATAATAATCAATTGCCTTTTTTATAATTTGTTCTTCATGTTTGACATTAAATTTTAGATTAAAAATTAAATAATCTAGTATTTTAAAGAAGATCCAATTTTGATATAAATAAGGGGAACTTATTAAATCTTTTTGTAGATATAATACTTCTACAGTTTGGTTTAATTCTTTTCTTAACTGCTCTAAAGTTTCAAAAATTTGACTATATAAAGGATGAAAATTAAATAAATGAGTTTCTTTAAATTCCTCTGAATCGAATTGTACTAAAAATTCTGTATCTATTAAATTTTCTAAAGTATTTATTATAGGCAACCAATTACCTATAGCTTTAAATTCTTGTGAAATATATTTTTGTATAGTTTCAATATCTAAATTTTCAATATTATTTCTAATGTCTTTATTGTGTATATATTTTTTAATACTATTATATTTATCTAAGACATCATTATTTTTTTGTAAAATCTTCTTTTTTTCTTCCTTGTATTGTCTTAAACACACATCATATAAATTCACAATAGCACCTTTTATTATACGATGCTCTATAATATCTATAGATTTTGTTGTAACTAATCCTGTTATTTTACTATATGGTTCTAACTTATATTCTATTAGAGTTCTTTCATTAATTTTATTTATTTTATGCATATATGTTTTTTGAATTTCAAATCTTAATTCTTCTGCGGGTTCTGCTTCTATATGTTGTATAAGTATTTCTAGCTCATTAACTAATAGTTGTATTTTATTTAAATCAAAAAAACGATATGATGTATAAATATTTTTAGATAATAATTTTTCAGTTATGTTTTTTAACTCCAATTTCATTTTTCTATAATCTTCTTTGTCAAATATAGTTCTTATTTCTACTTTACATTCTTCAATTTCATTATTTAATTTTTGAGCTATAATTTTAAATAGTCCACACTGATTTAAACCTAATGGTTGCAAATCTCCATTGAAGTTTATAAACCATAGATTATTTTTTGTTATTGATTTTTCAAAATCTCTATTATATACAAATTCATCACTTGTAACTTTAATATTAATGTATTCTTCTGTAGTTCTTATTCCTATGTATAAAAAATGTTTTTCTTTTTTGGTATATTCTAATGCATAATAAATATTATTATCATCTTTAGGTAAAACATCTAACTCTTTTATTTCAACAACCTCTTTATTACAATCTAATTCTAAAAAAATAGGTTCAATCAAAATTATCCTCCTCTATTATGTATTACCAAAATGTTATTCTTCTTTCTTTTTTCATACTATTAGCTTTATTATAAGCATAAGGATAATCTTCTTTATAGTTTTTTAAATCATTTAAAAAACTTTCATATTTCTTTTCATCTTCATTATTTTTACTAAAGTTTATTCTAGGAAGAACTTTTAAACATAATAAATCATCAATTATTTCATTATCATCAATAATTTTTTCTAACCTTTTTAAAGAATTTATATATTTTAAAAAATGCATTTTTCCTCTTTGATTGATATTAATATTTGGTATTGTTTTTATATTTTCAATTAAATCATCAATTTTTTTTATTAATTCTTTTGATTGTAAGTTTTCTTTCTTAGAAGCAAGTTTAAATCTATCTACATCAAATTTTATTTTTTTTATTTCTATATTATTAGAAAACTCAAAACACATATTTTGTTCTGTTAATTCAATGATAAAACTTCTATCAATAACTTTAGGGCTTATTGGTCTTACGGTTTCGTCCATATTTAATGTTCCTACAAATCTAACATTATCAGGAATTATAAATGAAGCTGGACAATAATAGTATGATTTATAAAGATTACAAGCTCTTATTTTTTGTTCTTGAGAAATATCTAAATCTAATTTATTTATATTTTCTATTTCTTCCATTGTAATATCTTTAAGTTCTTTTTTAAATATAATCTCTAATTCATTTTTCATTTGATTATGATTTTCATTAGAATATAAATGAATTTTTTTATCTTTTTGTTCCATTACACTTAAAAAAGATGCAAAGTAATATTCTATATGAGCTAAATTAATTTCATCTAAACAAATTATATGTAATATTTCTTTATCAACATCAAGTCTAGCTTCAATAAGTGCATTTAAAAAAGGGGTTGGGGAATATATTTTTTCTAATAAATTGTAAAATCCTAAAATATCTCTTTCATCATTCCAATTAGATTGAACAGGTATTATATGTACTTTTATATTATTAAAAATTTCACTCATTTTAGAAACTAAACTAGATTTTCCTGTGCCAGAAGGTCCTGATAATAATATTAATTGGTCTGTATTTAAAGAAGTTATAAATTTCCTTACTATATTTTTATTATATATCAAATATTCTTCATCAGAATAATATAAAGCTTTTTGTATTACCTCAAAATAATCATCACCTTCTTTAACTTCATAATATTCTTCAGGATTTTCTATTTTTTCACTATTATTTTTTTGTTCATTATATTTAAGTACTCTTGTTAAATTTTCAACTCTTATTTCTAAGTGCTTTTTTTCTTTTTGTAAAGTATTAACTTCAGAATTTATAAATTTTAATCTATTTTTTTCTTCTTTAATCTCTTTTTGTTTTTCAATTAATAATTTCTTTTTTTCTTTAATACATTTTTCATAATCTTCATTTATGATATCTAAAAAATCTTTTTTTAATTTTTCAATGAAATCTTCTTCGCACTCATCAAAATAATTTTGTATTACTTTACCAAATTTATTATTATAGTATTTATGTTCTTTAAGAAATTTAGTTTTAATTTTAAAATCATCATTTAAACTTATTAATTGATTTAAAAATTCATATTCATAACTACATTCATAAACAAAATTTTTATTAAATTCAATTGAAGGTTTTTTTCTAAACAAATACTTTATTTCCCACAATTCATTTGTTATTGGATTTTTTATTTCTTCATAATTTTCATCTAAAACTATAAAATAGTAATATACTTCGCTTTTATTAATTTCTTTAATATGTGAATATTTTAAAGTAACCTTATTATTAACTAATATTTTTCCTTCTTGCTCTAATCTAAGAACTTCTTTTTTAGCATTTTTAATACTTGTAATTTCATAAATATCTTTAGTATGCATTATTTACCTCCTTATTTGTATTTTAAAATAAATTTAATATTAAAGCTTACATTTACTGATTTTAACAGTAAATGTAAGCTTTAAAAATTAAAAACTATTCTTCATCATTATCCATTACTAATTCTATTTTTCGATAACGTTGCATACCCGTTCCTGCTGGTATTAACTTACCTATTATAACATTTTCTTTAAGTCCAATAAGTGGGTCAATTTTCCCCTTTATAGCAGCTTCAGTAAGTACTCTTGTTGTTTCTTGGAAGGATGCTGCTGATAAGAATGAATCTGTTGCAAGAGATGCTTTAGTTATACCTAAAAGAACTCTAGTACCTAATGCTTTAGCTAAATCATTTTCTTCAACTTCTTTATTAGCTTCTTCAAATTCAAGCCAATCTACAAGACTTCCAGGAAGTAAAGAAGTACCTCCATTTTCCTCTATTTTTACTCTTTTTAACATTTGGCGTACTATAACTTCTATATGTTTATCATTTATATCAACACCTTGTAAACGATAAACACTTTGAACTTCACGAAGCATATAATCTTGTACACCTCTAATACCTTTTATTTTAAGAATATCATGAGGGTTTACACTACCTTCTGTAAGTTCATCACCTGCTTCAATTTCCTGCCCATCTACTACTTTTATACGTGACCCATAAGGTATCATATATGCTTTTGTTTCTCCTGTGCTTGTATTTGTAACTATAACTTCACGTTTTTTCTTTGTATCAGAAACTGTTGCAATTCCTGAAAATTCAGAAATAATTGCAAGTCCTTTAGGTTTTCTAGCTTCAAATAACTCCTCAACACGCGGAAGACCCTGTGTAATGTCATCTGCTGATGATATACCACCAGTATGGAAAGTACGCATTGTAAGCTGTGTACCTGGTTCACCAATTGACTGAGCAGCAATAATACCTACTGCTTCACCTATACGAACTTTTAAGCCTGATGACATATTTGCACCATAACATTTAGAACATATACCAACTTTTGAACGACAAGTAAGAACTGTACGAATACAAACTTCTTTTACTCCTGCTTTTTCAATTGCAACTGCTTGTTGTGGGCTTATCATAACATCTGCTTTTGCTAGAACTTCACCTGTTTGAGGATGAAGTACTTCATGCACTGTCCAACGACCTCTTAAACGTTCGCTTAATGCTTCAATAACTTCTTCTCCATCTGCAAATGCTTTTATCCACATACCTGGTTTATCTTTTGTATTTTCTGAACAATCCATTTCACGTATAATAATATCTTGTGAAACGTCAACTAAACGTCTTGTAAGATATCCAGAGTCTGCTGTACGTAATGCAGTATCTGAAAGACCCTTTCTAGCTCCATGTGATGATATAAAATACTCTAAAACAGAAAGACCTTCACGGAAATTTGATTTAATAGGGAACTCCATAATCCTTCCGTTTGGACTTGCCATAAGTCCACGCATACCAGCAAGCTGTTTAATTTGATTATCAGAACCACGGGCTCCTGAGTGAGCCATCATATATATATTATTATCTTTTCTAAGACTACTAAAAAGAGCTTCTGTAATTTTAGTATTAGCTTTATTCCAAGCATCTATTACTTTTCTATGACGTTCCTCATCTGTTAAAAGACCACGTCTAAACATTTTTGTTATATCATCAACTTCGCCTTCAGCAACTTTTAAATGTTCATATTTACTTTCTGGTATTTCAACATCTGCTATAGAAACTGTTAAAGCACCTCTTGTAGAATACTTAAATCCTAGAGCTTTTATTTTATCAAGTACTATAGCTGTTTCAGTAGCTCCACAAGTATCAATACAACTATTTATAATTTTACCTAATTCCTTTTTACCAGTTAAAAAATCTATTTCATATTTGAAATCATTTTCTGGAATCAAACGATCAACAAATCCTATATTTTGTGGTATAGCTTCATTAAATATAATACGACCTACTGTAATATCTACTATTTTACTTTGGAATTTTCCATTTATTTTTAAAGTACGACGAACTTTAATTTTAGCATGTAAAGAAATTTCTTTATTTTCATATGCAAGTATAGCTTCTAGTTCATCCTTAAATATTTTACCTTCTCCTAATTGATTATCTCTTTGTAATGTTAAATAATAAATACCTAAAACCATATCTTGCGAAGGGACAGCAACTGGTGCACCATCAGAAGGCTTTAATAAGTTGTTAGGTGAAAGTAATAAGAAACGACATTCTGCCTGAGCTTCAACAGATAAAGGAACATGAACTGCCATTTGGTCACCATCAAAATCGGCATTATATGCTGTACAAACAAGAGGATGAAGTTTTAATGCTCTACCTTCAACTAAAACAGGTTCAAAAGCTTGAATACCAAGTCTATGCAAAGTAGGGGCACGATTCAACATTACAGGATGTTCTTTTATTACCTGTTCTAAAACATCCCATACTTCAGATTGTAAACGTTCTATCATTCTTTTAGCTGATTTTATATTATGTGCTTGCCCACTTTCAACTAAATTTTTCATAACAAATGGCTTAAAAAGTTCTATAGCCATTTCTTTAGGCAATCCACATTGATATATTTTAAGTTCAGGACCTACTACTATAACAGAACGACCAGAATAGTCAACACGTTTACCTAAAAGATTTTGACGGAAACGACCTTGCTTACCTTTTAACATATCAGATAAAGATTTTAAAGCTCTATTTCCCGGACCTGTAACAGGTCTTCCACGTCTACCATTATCTATTAAAGCATCAACTGCTTCTTGTAACATTCTTTTTTCATTTCTTACAATTATATCAGGAGCACCAAGTTCTATAAGTCTACTTAATCTATTATTACGGTTTATAACTCGTCTATATAAATCATTCAAATCAGAAGTTGCAAAACGACCACCATCTAATTGAACCATTGGACGTAAATCAGGAGGAATAACCGGAACAACATCAAGTATCATCCATTCAGGTCTATTATTAGATAATCTAAAAGATTCAATAACCTCAAGTTTTTTTATAATTCTTACACGTTTTTGACCTGATGTTTCATTTAACTCTTTTTTAAGTTCTTCAGATTCTTTTTCCAAATCTATAGAAACTAAAAGCTCTTTTATAGCTTCTGCTCCCATACCTACTCTAAAAGTATTTCCATACTTATCATAAGCGTCTCTATATTCTTTTTCAGTTAGCAATTGTTTATATTGTAAGCCTGTATCCCCTGCATCAAGTACTATATATGATGCAAAATATAATACCTTTTCAAGAGCTCTTGGAGACATAGCAAGAATCAATCCCATACGACTTGGAATGCCTTTAAAATACCATATGTGAGAAACAGGAGCAGCAAGTTTTATATGTCCCATTCTTTCACGTCTTACTTTGGATTTTGTAACTTCAACACCACAACGATCACATATAACACCTTTATATCTTATGCGTTTATATTTACCACAATGGCATTCCCAATCTTTATTAGGTCCAAAAATTCTCTCACAAAAAAGCCCATCTCTTTCAGGCTTTAATGTTCTATAATTAATAGTTTCTGGTTTTTTTACTTCTCCTCTAGACCACTCAAGAATTTTTTCAGGAGAAGCTAAACCGATTTTTATTGAATCAAAGATTATTGCTTGCTCTGTATTTGCAGTCATATAAATGCTCCCCTTTATTTATCATCTTCATCATCTTCGTCATCATAAAGTATGTTATCATCAATTCCTTCAAAATCAAATTCATCGTCAATGTCATCTATCTCATCAATATCGTCTGATGGTTTAATGTTATCTGGGAATAAATCAAATAATTTATCTTCAAGTAAATTTCCAACCTCTTCACGTTTATAAAAATTCATACCCTCTTCATCATCTTCAATACCTTCAATATTTACATTTAAATCATCTATATCTTCTACAGATTCTTTAATTTCAACTTCTGTTAAATCATCTAAAAGTACTCTTACATCAAGTCCTAAAGATTGAAGTTCTTTTAATAAAACTTTAAATGATTCAGGAACTCCTGGTTCAGGTATATTTTCGCCTTTAACTATAGCTTCATAAGTTTTAACACGACCTACTATATCATCAGATTTAACTGTTAATATTTCTTGAAGTGTATAAGCAGCACCATAAGCTTCTAATGCCCAAACTTCCATTTCACCAAAACGTTGACCGCCAAATTGAGCTTTACCACCAAGTGGTTGTTGTGTAACTAATGAGTATGGTCCAGTTGAACGAGCATGAATTTTATCATCTACAAGATGATGAAGTTTTAAATAATGCATAAACCCTATAGTTACACGGTTATCAAATAATTCTCCTGAACGTCCATCCCTAAGTTGAACTTTACCATCTCTACTTATAGGAACACCTTTCCACTCATCACGATGGTCTCTATTTTCCCATAAAGAATTAAATATATCCTCATCAATTACTTCTTTCCATTTGTTTGAAAAATTTTCCCATTCCATATTTACATAATCATTTGCCAATTCTAAAGTATCCATTATATCTACTTCAGTAGCACCATCAAATACAGGTGTTGCAATTTTCCAATCTAAAGCTTTTGATGCTAAGCTTAAGTGAATTTCAAGAACTTGACCTATGTTCATACGTGAAGGAACACCTAAAGGATTTAAAACTATGTCTAATGGTCTTCCATTTGGTAAGAATGGCATGTCTTCAACAGGTAAAACCCTAGATACAACCCCTTTGTTTCCATGTCGTCCAGCCATTTTATCTCCAACAGATATTTTTCTTTTTTGAGCAATATAAACTCTTACAAGTTGGTTTACACCTGGTGACATTTCATCGCCATTTTCTCTTGTAAAAATTTTTACATCAACTATTATACCAGCTTCACCATGTGGAACTCTTAAAGAAGTATCTCTTACTTCACGAGCTTTTTCACCAAATATAGCTCTTAATAATCTTTCTTCTGCTGTAAGTTCAGTTTCGCCTTTTGGAGTTACTTTACCTACAAGTATATCATTAGGTCTAACTTCTGCACCAATACGTATAATTCCACGTTCATCTAAATCTCTGAGAACATCTTCACCAACGTTAGGAATATCTCTTGTTATTTCTTCTGGCCCAAGTTTTGTATCTCTTGCTTCAGATTCATATTCTTCTATATGAACTGATGTATAAACATCATTTTGTACTAATTTTTCACTTAATAAAACAGCATCTTCATAATTATAACCTTCCCAAGTCATAAAGCCTATAAGTGGATTTCTACCTAATGCTAATTCTCCATTTTGTGTTGATGGACCATCGGCTATAATTTCACCTTTTTCTACTCTTTGTCCCTTATCTATAAGTGGTCTTTGATTTATACAAGTTCCTTGATTACTACGTAAAAATTTTGTAAGTTTATATACATCACGTCCACCTTCATCATTACGTATAACAATTTCTTTAGCTGAAATTCTTTCTGCTGTACCAGAATTCCTTGCTATAATAACAACTCCTGAATCTCTAGCTGTCTTATATTCCATACCTGTGCCTACTATAGGTGAGTCAGGGCATAAAAGTGGAACTGCTTGACGTTGCATATTAGAACCCATTAATGCACGATTGGCATCATCGTTTTCAAGGAAAGGTATTAAAGCAGTAGCAACAGAAACCATTTGTTTAGGGGATACATCCATTAAATCTATAAGTTCTCTATTAATTTCTATAATTTCTTCTTTGCGTCTACCAGAAACTTTTTTATTTACAAATTCACCAATCTCATTAAGTGGTGAGTTTGCCTGTGCTACATTATATTTTTCTTCTTCATCTGCTGTAAGATATACAACTTCATTTGTTACTCTAGGTATTTCACCTGATTTATCAATTTTACGATAAGGAGCTTCAATAAATCCATATTCATTTATTCGGGCAAATGTAGCAAGCGAATTAATAAGTCCTATATTAGGACCTTCTGGTGTTTCTATAGGACACATTCTACCATAATGTGAATAGTGAACATCTCTAACTTCAAATCCGGCACGCTCTCTTGATAATCCTCCAGGACCTAATGCAGATAATCTTCTTTTATGAGTAAGTTCACCAAGTGGATTATTTTGATCCATAAATTGAGATAATTGAGATGAACCAAAAAATTCTTTTATAGCAGCTGAAACCGGACGAATGTTAATTAAATCTTGTGGCTTAGCATCTTCCATATCTTGTATAGTCATACGTTCACGTACTACTCGCTCAAGTCTTGATAAACCTATACGAAATTGGTTTTGTAAAAGTTCTCCTACAGCTCTAATTCTACGATTACCTAAATGGTCTATATCATCATAAGTGCCTAAACCATATTCTACATGCATATTATAATTTATAGAAGCCATAATATCTTCTAAGGTGATATGTTTTGGAATAAGCTTAGATAAATTATCTTTTATAGCTTGTTTTAATTCATCACTATCTTCATATTCATCCATTAATTTTTTTAATTCAGGATAGTATACTTTTTCTTTTATTTCAATTTTAGAGTCATCAAGATTTATAAAATTTGAAATATCAACCATCATGTTACTTAAAACTTTTACTTTTCTATCATCAACTTTTATCCATACAAAAGGTATAGCTGAATTTTGGATAGTATCAGCAATTTCAGCAGTGATTTTTACTCCTTCTTCTGCTATAATTTCACCTGTTTCAAGGTCAATAACATTTTCTGCAAGTTCATATCCTTTTATTCTACTATTAAGGGCAAGTTTTTTATTTACTTTGTATCTACCAACTTTTGCTAAATCATAACGCTTAGGGTCAAAAAACATACTTCTAAGTAATGATTCTGAACTTTCTACTGTAGGTGGTTCACCTGGTCGAATACGTTTGTATATTTCAATAAGACCTTCTTCATATGTTTTACTAGGGTCTTTTTCTATAGTAGCAAGCATTTTTGGTTCTTCACCAAATAAATCAATAATTTCAGCATCTGTTCCAATTCCTAAAGCACGAATAAGAACAGTTACAGGAACTTTTCTTGTACGGTCTATACGTACATAAAATATATCATTAGAATCTGTTTCATATTCTAACCATGCACCACGATTCGGAATAACTGTAGCTGAAATAAGATATTTTCCTGTTTTATCATGTTCCATATTATAGTAAATGCCTGGTGAACGAACTAATTGACTAACTATAACACGTTCAGCACCATTAATAATAAATGTGCCTGTTTCGGTCATAAGAGGAAAATCCCCCATAAAAATTTCTTGTTCTTTAATTTCATCAACATCTTTATTACGAAGTCTTGCTTTTACTCTCAAAGGTGCAGCAAATGTGGCATCTCTTTCTTTACATTCCTCTATTGAATATTTTGGCTCTTTATCTAAAGAGAAATCAATAAATTCTAATATAAGATTACCACTATAGTCTGTGATAGGAGAAATATCTTGAAACACTTCCTTAAGTCCCTCATCTAAGAACCACTTATAACTATCTTTTTGTACTTCTATAAGATTAGGCATCTCTAGTATTTCATCAATTCTTGAATAACTCATACGAACACTATTACTTGCTCCTGATTTAACAGCATGTATCCTGTGTTTCTCCATGGTACTTTTCACCCCATTTAATTTATTATTAAAATTTAATTTATCAATTACACTAAAATTTAATTTTTAAAATAACACTCCTTAACAATATTAACTTTCTAAGTGATTCTGCCATATAACCCATATTAAATTTTAAGGAAATAATGGCTTTTTATTCAAAAAAATTTTCATAAAAACTTCTCCTATCTTATTTTAAATATTTAAAATTTTAATACTAAACAAATTTCCTCTCTTAAAAATTTATTTAGTATCATTTAATTTGCAATATTGATAATTTTTAATTAAAATAATTAAGCATTTAAAAATAATAGATTATAGCAAAAAAAGTTATTTACAAAATGAATATAAACAGTTATAATAATAATGTAAATAAAATTTTATTATAATAATCAATTCTATATTATAAAAAATAAGATTTATTTAATTTAGTAAAAAACTAATAATAAGTGATAACAAACGCATTATATCACATTAATACATTATTAAATCATAACATAGCAGTTAGGTCATGTCAAGACTTTTAGACTTTATTTGAAAAGCAAAGATATACAAAATTTTTAGCGTAATAACTTATAGTATTATTAATTTTTTAACAAAAACCACATTAAATAATTTTTCTATTTTTAAATTCTAAATCTATTTTTATAATAGGAGTATATATATAAATCAAAAATATTTTTAATATTGATAATTATTTTTTATTTTGTTTTTGGATGAATCATTCTGAAAATTGTATTTGCTTTTATTATATAGTTTTAATATTTGTATTATCTTATTTTTGCTCAAAAAAAGAGTCTTTTGACCCTTTTTTAATTGAAACTTAAAAATTATTTTTGATTTATATCATAAATCATTTTGCAAAAATTTTTCTTTTATTTCGTTTCCTTTTGATGTTTTATATATAAAATACCACAATCGTAATGTTTCAAAAAATTCTTCTTTTTCTTTTTCAAGTTTTTTAATTTCAAGTTTACTTCCTATATCATCATAATCATAATCCACTTCTTCAGCTTTAGTTTCTATATACACTGAACCATTACTATAAAATCCAATTGTAAATATACAATGTAATTTTTCAGCTAACGGTATACAAATATATCTTAATTGATTTCTTATATCTGTAGGTAATGTATCAAATTCTGGATTTAAATAATATTTTTGCGTATAGAATGAAGCTGATGATAATACTACCTTTTCCATTTTATTCTCCTATATTGTAGCAACCATAACTGCTTTTATAGTGTGCATACGATTTTCAGATTGTTCAAATATTATATCTGCATTATTTTCAAATACTTCTTCTGTTATCTCTTTATTTTTTATAGCAGGTAAGCAATGCATAACACAAACATTTTCATTTTTAGTTTTTTCTATAAGAGTTGAGTTTACTTGATATGGTGAAAGCAATTTAATTCTTTCTTCTGCTTTATCTTCTTCACCCATAGAATACCATACATCAGTATATAATACATCAGCATTAAGTACACCAAAATTTATATCATCAGTTATAGTTATAGTAGCTTCACTTAATTTAGCAAAAGCTTCACATTCCTTTACTAATTCACTATCAGGAAATAATCTCTTAGGACTTACTATAACAAAATTCATACCCATTTTAGAAGCACCTATCATAAGTGCATTAGCCATATTATTTCTTCCATCTCCTACAAACACAAGCTTTATATTTTTTAAAGTTTTATATTTTTCTTGTATAGTAAGTAAATCAGCTAATACTTGTGTTGGGTGGTCTACATCAGTAAGTCCATTCCAAACAGGTACTTTACTATATTTAGCTAACTTTTCAACTGTATCTTGAGAAAATCCACGAAATTCAATTCCGTCAAACATTCTTCCTAATACTCTAGCAGTATCTTCAACAGATTCCTTATGTCCAAGTTGAATATCATTTTTACCCAAATATTCAGGAAAAGCACCTTCATCATTACAAGCAACTGTAAAAGCACAACGTGTTCTTGTAGAAGGTTTTTCAAATATAAGAGCAATGTTTTTTCCTTTCATATTGTATTCAAATATACCCGACTTCTTTTTAATCTTTAAATTCTCTGCCAAATTTATTAAATATTGTATTTCTTCTTTAGTATAATCTTTAAGTGTTAAAAGACTTCTTCCTTTTAAATTCATAATAAAAATCACTCTCCGTATAATTATTCAAATAGTTTAATAATTATTCTATAATAAATTTTAATATTTTGCAAGTGTTTTTATATAAAAAATTAATTAAAGTATTGACAAACAGAGAATACTGTATATAATGTATATATACAGTATTGAGAGGTGAAAAATATTTTTGAATATAATAATTAGCAATTCTAGTGATAAACCTATATATGAACAAATAACATCTCAAATAAAAAATATGATTATGACAGGAGAACTTAATGAAGGTGATGTCCTACCATCTATGCGGTTTCTAGCTAAAGAGTTACGTATTAGTGTAATAACTACTAAAAGAGCTTATGAGGAATTAGAAAGGGATGGTTTTATAGAAACAGTAATTGGTAAAGGATGTTTTGTTTCAAAAAAAAATATAGAATTTATAAAAGAAGAACAATTACGAAATATAGAAATTAATATGCAAAAGATAGTTGAATTAGCTAATATATGTGGTATAAAACTTCATGAATTAATTGAAATGCTTACTATAATTTATAAGGAGTAATAATAATGGAAAATATAATTGAATTAATAAATGTTTCAAAAAAATATAATGAGTTTTTACTTGATAATATAAATCTAAAGTTACCAACAGGATGTGTTATGGGTTTTATTGGTGAGAATGGTGCTGGGAAAAGTACTACTATATAAATTAATACTGAATTTAATACATAAAGATAGTGGAGAAATTTTTGTTTTTGGCAAGAATAATTTAGAAAATCAAAAAGAGTGGAAAGAACAAATAGGGATTGTGCTTGATGAAAGTTTTTTCCCTGAAACATCAAATTTAAAAGACATAAATTCCATTATGAAAAATGTATATAAACAATGGAATGAAGATATTTTCTTTAATTACATAAAAAAATTCTCTTTATCATCTAAAAAAACAATAAAAGAGTATTCACGTGGTATGAAAATGAAATTATCAATAGCAGTAGCTCTTTCACATAATCCTAAATTACTTATTCTCGATGAACCTACAAATGGTCTTGACCCTGTAGTTAGAGATGAAATTCTTGATGTATTTTTAGAATTTATAGAAGATGAAAGTCATTCTATATTTATATCATCTCATATAATTAGTGACCTTGAAAAACTTTGCGACTATATTACTTTTATTCATAAAGGTAATATTTTATTTACAGAATCTAAAGATGAGTTATTAAATAACTATTGTATTTTAAAATGTTCTCAAACTGAATTTGAACATTTAGATAAATCTGTAATAAAAGGTTACCGTAAAAATAGTTTTGGTGTTGAAGTATTAGTTTTAAAGGAAAAAGTTAAAGGTAACTTTATTTTAGATAAAGCTAATATTGAAGATATTATGTTATATCATATTAAAGGTGATTTAAAATGAAAAGTTTAATGATTAAAGATTTATTAAATTTAAAAAGGCAAAATAAAATATTTTTAGCTATATTTATATATGCTTTTATATTTTCAACAAATGATAGTCCTTTTTTAGAGTTTATATTGGTGATATTTAGTATTATATTAATCGTCAATAATATAAGTTATGATGAAAAAGCCAACTGGAATACATATATACTTTGTATGCCTGTTTCAAGAAAAGATATTATTATTCAAAAATATATTTTGGGATTAATATTTTTAAGTTTAAGTTTTTTTGTTGCTATAATATTTGGTATAATTTTAAGTATACTAAATATAGAAGATATTAAAGAATTATTATTTTTTTATTTAGGTATTTTATCAGGAGGTATTTTATATTTGATATTTCTGTTGCCTTTTATATTTAAATTTGGTACAGAAAAAGGAAGAATTCTTATAGGGTTCTCAATAGTTATTTTCTTTTGGGCAACACATGGTATATCTTTAGAAACAATAAATGAGAAAACACTTACTAAAATTTTACCAATATCACCTATTTTAATCTACATTTCAATGATAATTTCTTTAAAAATTTTTAACAAGAAAGAATTCTAAACTATAAAATTAATAAAAACTCCAACTAGTTTACTGCTAGTTAGAGTTTTTATTTTAATTATGATTTTGATTTTTAATAGCAGTAGCTATAATTTTTTGTTGGATATCTGCTGGTGCTTCTTCATATCTTTCAAATTTCATTGTGTAACTTCCTCTACCTCTTGTCATAGAACGTAAGTCTGTAGGATATTTATGCATTTCTGATTGAGGTACTTCTGCTATAACTCTACTTTTTCCATTACCTATAGGTCCCATTTCAAGTATACGACCTCTACGTTTATTCATATCACCCATAATATCACCCATATATTTTTCAGGTATAGTTATTTCTACAGATATTATTGGTTCTAATATTACAGGTTTAGCTTTTGGTAATCCTTCTTTAAATGCTACTATTGTAGCCATTTTAAAAGCCATTTCAGACGAATCTACAGGATGATAAGAACCATCTACTAATATAGCTTTAAGACCAACAACTGGATAACCTGCTAATACACCATGAAGAACAGATTCTTGTAATCCTTTTTCTACAGCAGGGAAATATTGTTTAGGTACTGAACCTCCAAATATTTTTTCTTCAAATACATAAGAAGTAGTTAAATCATTAGATGGTTCAAATTCAATCCAAACATCTCCATATTGTCCATGTCCACCAGATTGTTTTTTATATTTACCTTGGATTTTTACTTTACCTTTAATCATTTCGCGATAAGGTATTATAGGTTTTACCAAATCAACATCTATTTTATATTTATTTTTAAGTTTTGATACTATAATATCTAAATGTTGTTCACCTATTCCATATATAAGTGTTTGTTTTGTTTCAGCATTAATTTCTGACTTTATAGTTTTATCTTCCTCCATTATTTTCCACATAGCAGAAGAAATTTTATCTTCATCACCTTTAGTTTTTGGCACTATAGCCATACACATTAAAGATTCTGGAAAAGGAACTTTTGGCAATTTTATTGGCTTATCTGGGTGGCATAATGTATCTTGAGTACTTGTATTTTGTAATTTTGCAACAGCACCTATATCACCTGTTCTAAGTTCATCTACTTCTATTTGTTCTTTTCCTCTAAGTACATAAAGTTTTCCTATTTTTTCATATATACCAGATTTAGAATTATATACTGTACTATCTTTTTTTATAACTCCAGAATAAACTCTAAATACATTCATACGTCCAACAAATGGGTCAACTATTGTTTTAAAAACAAATGCTGAAAGAGGGTCTGTATCAACACAAACTCTATTTGTTATTTCATCTGTTCTTGGGTCTATTCCATCTACACTTTTAATTGAACGACTTGATTCAGGAACAAAATTAGTTATGTAATTCATAAGTACTTGTATTCCTATATCTAAAGTAGCAGCTCCGCATACAACAGGTATAATACTTCCATCTAATATACCAGTTTTAATAGCTTCATATGTTTCAGAAATAGTAATTTCTTCGCCATTAAAATATTTTTCCATTAAATCTTCATTTGTTCCAGCAACTGCTTCATATATCATTTCTTTAACTGGTTCTATCTCATCTTCCATTCCTTCTGGAACATCACAATCTATAACTTCACCATCTTTATATTTTCTAGCATGCATTTTTATTACATTTACAAATCCAACAAATTTACCATTTTCTTTAAAAGGTACCTGCAAAGGTGCTATTGCTTTACCAAATTTATCTTTTAATTTAGCTAACACAGCATTAAAGTCAGCATTTTCATCATCCATCCCATTTACAAAAATAAGGCGTGGCATACCATCTGTATATTCAAATGCTTTTTCTGTTCCAACTTCAACACCTGATTTTGCAGATACTACTATAACACCAACATCTGCTACTCTTATTGCTTGTTTTACTTCTCCAATAAAATCAAAGTAACCCGGCGTGTCCATTACATTCATTTTGTTATCTAACCATTCAATCGTTGCAAAAGATGTATTTATTGATACTTTTCTTTTTATTTCTTCTGGGTCATAATCACTTACTGTATTTCCTTCTTCTACTTTACCAAAACGTTTTGTAATACCTGCTGTATATAACATTGCTTCCATAACAGTTGTTTTCCCACAACCACTATGACCTAAAAGTACAATATTTCGTATTTCATTTGAAGAATAACTTTTCATAAATATTTCCCTCCTCAGAATTAGTTGCAAACAATATAATTGACAAACTTTTAAAGTTTGTTAATTATATTATTATTCTACAATATTTAAATTTATCCTCTTTTTTAAAAGAATATTATTATTTTTTGTATAATATTAATATATAGTTATGTTTTTAATTGTGAACTTTATACTAAAAACAAAATAATTAAAATAAAAAACAATATAGAATATTTTTCTTATTTAATTTAAAGTCGTGTCGCACTCATAAAGGAGTGCGACACAAGATTGATTTTAAATTTATTCTAAACATTTATTATTTTTATTTTAATTAATTTATTAATGTTGTTTTTATTTATATAGTTTAAATATATAACTTGACTATTAAAATGAATTGTGATAATATAAATTCACTTGCTGCTGTAGCACAGTAGGTAGTGCGCCACCTTGGTAAGGTGGAGGTCACGGGTTCAAATCCCGTCAGTAGCTTATATTATTCTGAAAGTATTTATTTACATTCTTATGTTTCAAATTTATAATTTTTATTTTTTATTATATTATTTACATAAATCAATACCAATTTATATAAAATGTTTCCAATAATTATTTAATAGTAGTTTAATAATCAATTTTTATGAGGTGATTTTGTGAAATTAGCAGAACTTTTAATTTTAAGAGCAGATTTACAAAAAAGAATACAACAGATGAGAGTTAGATTAATTAATAATTCCAAAGTTCAAGAAGGTGAAAGTCCAGATGAAAATCCAATCGAATTACTTAAAGAGTTAGACAGAGATATAGTTAATCTGGAAAGTTTAATTAAAGTAATAAATAAAACTAATAACTCTACAATAATTGATGGAGTTTCTATTTCGGATATGATTGCTAAAAAAGATTCTTTATCTTTAAAAATTTCTGTAATAAGAGAACTTGTTAATTCAGCTAGTGAAAAGTTAAATAGGTATTCTAACATGGAAATTAAGGTTTTAAGTACAGTTGATATAGCAGAACAAAGAAAACTTTTAGATTTATTATCAAAAGAACTTAGAGAACTTGATACAAAACTTCAATATTGCAATTGGATAACAGATGTAGAAACTAATTTAAATATATAAATTAATTTGGAAATATATATAAGGGTGGATAATAAAACTTCGTATTTTATAGTTAAAATACATCGATTAGTCTGCATAACGGAACTTATGGTTAATTTATTGTAATGTTCAGTATTGTTATAAGCGTACAATTAATAAATTAGATTCATTATTATTACCATATTATCAACTTATATATAAGGGTGGGTTAGGGGATTACAAATACAAAAAAAGTAAACTATTAAGTTTATTTTTTTTTATGTACATAGAAATTTAATATCATTTTTATTTAACATTCTCAAATAAATTATTTCTTTGTAATAAGTGTAAAAAATTTAGTCATAAGTGTGATTAATATAATTATAAGTATAAATAACTTAGTCATAAGTGTTAAAATTGAGTCATAAGTGTAATATGTAATCTTAACTCAATTATTTTTATATTTTTTTATTTTATTTGCTAGTAAAATATAATTCCAATTAATACTTATAAGTAATTTTATTTTTTTGTTTATACATAATACAGTTATTTTTAGTAATTTTAATTGAGAGTATTAAGCAAAGAATGATATTATAATTTAACTATAAAAATTCTGTAGATATTATTGTAATATTAATGCTATGTTATATACTTTCTTATTTTAAGATAAAAATTTTTAATAATTATTGAAAATTGAGTTTTTAAAAGATATAATAACTAAAAGGAGCAGAATTAATTGCTACTAAAAAGTTTATAATTAAGAAGGAGATTCTAAAATGCCTAAAAATAAAGATATAAAAAAAGTACTTGTAATTGGGTCAGGACCTATCGTTATAGGTCAAGCAGCAGAGTTTGACTATTCAGGAACTCAAGCTTGCCAAGCTATAAGGGAAGAGGGAATAGAAGTTGTACTTGTTAATAGTAATCCTGCAACAATTATGACAGATAGAGATACAGCAGATAAAATATATATTGAACCTCTTACAATAGAATTTTTAGAAAAAGTTATTGAAAAAGAAAGACCTGATAGTTTAATTGCTGGTATGGGAGGACAAACAGGACTTAATTTATCATGTGAATTATATGATATGGGAATACTTGATAAATATAATGTAAAAGTTATTGGTACTTCTATAGAATCAATTAAAGAAGGTGAAGATAGAAACTTATTTAGAAAAATGATGGATAGAATTAATCAACCATCTATAGAAAGTGATATTGTAACCAATATAGAAGATGGCGTTGTTTTAGCTAAAAAAATAGGCTATCCTGTTATAGTAAGACCTGCTTATACTTTAGGTGGTACTGGTGGAGGTATAGCAGATAATGAAGATGAATTAAAAGAAATTCTTGCATCAGGTTTAAGTTTAAGTCGTGTAGGTCAAGCACTTGTTGAGAAAAGTATAAAAGGCTGGAAAGAAATCGAATTTGAAGTTATAAGGGATGCTTATGGTAATTGTATTACTGTATGTAGTATGGAAAATGTTGACCCTGTTGGAGTACATACAGGTGATAGTATAGTAGTTGCACCAGCTCAAACATTATCAGATAAAGAATATCAAATGTTAAGAACAGCTGCACTAGATATCATAAATGCTATAGAAATAAAAGGTGGTTGTAATGTCCAATTTGCTCTTGACCCAAATAGTTTTAACTACGCTGTTATAGAAATAAATCCACGTGTTAGCCGTTCATCAGCATTAGCATCAAAAGCTACAGGTTATCCTATAGCAAAAGTTGCAAGTAAAATAGCTTTGGGTTATGCATTAGATGAAATAAAAAATGCAGTAACAGGAAAAACATTTGCTTGTTCAGAACCTACAATTGATTATATAGTAGTAAAAATTCCAAAATGGCCTTTTGATAAGTTCCACAACGCAAAACGTACACTTGGTACTAAGATGATGGCAACTGGTGAAATGATGGCAATAGGTAACACATTTGAATCAGCTTTTCTTAAAGGAATTCGCTCACTTGAAATCGGACAATATTCTTTAGAAAGAAAGTTTTCAAAAAAATATACAACAGATGAATTAAAACAAAGAATAAAAGTACCTGATGATGAACGTATATTTGATGTTGCTGAACTTGTTAGACGTGGTGTTTCAGTAGAAGAAATATGTGAAATAACTGGTATGGACACTTTCTTTATATATAAAATAAAAGGAATAGTAGAAGATGAAGAAAATTTAAAGAAATTAAATTCTTCTGATTTAACTGAAGAATTAATTAAATATTATAAAAAACGTGGTTTCTCAGATAAAGGAATAGCAGACTTTATAAAGTGTAGTCCACAATTAATATATAAAAAGAGAAAAGAATATAAAATAACACCAGTTTATAAAATGGTTGATACTTGTGCTGGTGAATTCGATGCGGTTTCCCCATATTATTATTCAACTTATGATAATGAAGATGAAGTAGTAGTAAATGATAAGCGTAAAGTTATGGTTATTGGTTCAGGACCTATAAGAATTGGTCAAGGCATAGAGTTTGATTACTGTTCTGTTCATAGTGTATTAGCACTTAGAAAAATGGGTATTGAAACTATTATAGTAAATAATAATCCTGAAACTGTTAGTACAGACTTTGATACTTCAGATAAGCTTTATTTTGAACCACTTACAGAAGAAGATGTTTTAAATATAGTAGAAAAAGAAAAACCAGATGGAGTTATCTTACAATTTGGAGGACAAACAGCAATTAAACTTGCTAAATTCTTTAGAGAAATGGAAATTCCTATATATGGAACAAAACCTGAACAAATAGATGCAGCAGAAGATAGAGAAAAATTTGATGAACTTCTTGAGAAATTTGATATAAAACGTCCAAAAGGTAAAGGCGTATGGACTATGGAAGAAGGACTTCAAGAAGCGAAAGAATTAGGTTATCCTGTACTTGTAAGACCATCTTATGTATTAGGTGGGCAAGGAATGGAAATAACATACACTGAAAAAGAACTGGTGCGTTATTTAGGTGAAGCTTTTGAAAAAGATAGTAAAAATCCTGTACTTATTGATAGATATTTATTAGGACGTGAAATAGAAGTAGATGCTATTTGTGATGGTGAAGATGTATTTATACCAGGTATAATGGAACATTTAGAAAGAGCTGGGGTTCACTCTGGTGATAGTATTTCAATTTATCCAACTCAAAATATATGTGAAAGAATAAAAAATGAAATTATGGATGTTACTAAAAAAATAGCAATAGCACTTAAAGTAAGTGGAATGGTAAATATTCAATTTATAGAATTTAAAGATGAACTTTATGTAATAGAAGTAAATCCACGTTCAAGTCGTACAGTTCCTTATATAAGTAAAGTAACGGGGGTTCCTATTATTGATATTGCTACAAAAGTTATGTTAGGTGAAAAATTAAAAGATTTAGGTTATTATTCTGGAATATATCCTGAAGCTAAAAATATAGCTATAAAAGTTCCTGTATTCTCTACAGAAAAATTACCACAAGTTGAAGTTAGTTTAGGACCTGAAATGCGTTCAACAGGTGAAGTTTTAGGAGTTGGTAAAACTCTTAATAATGCATTATTTAAAGGATTTACTGCTGCTAAAATGAAATTTCCTAAACCAGGTGGAACAATTTTATTAACTATCAAACCATATGACCAACCAGAATTTTTACCACTTGCCAAAACTTTATATGAAATGGGTTATAAGTTTATGGCAACAGCAGGAACAGCTAATGTCATGGAAGAAGCAGGTATACCTGTTACTTTAGTTAAGAAAATTGGCGAAGGAGTTCCTAATATATTAGACGCTATTAGAAGTGGTATGATAGATATGGTAGTTAATACACCTACTAAAGCAAATGATGTAACACGTGATGGATTTAGAATAAGAAGAACAGCCGCCGAATGTTCTGTAAATATTCTTACTTCTATTGATACTTTTAAAGCTTTTGTAGAAGTTATGAAAAGTGATATTACGGTTAATGATGTAATTGCAATATCACTTGATGAGATTTTATAATAAATCAAAGAATCTGTATAATTCTTTTAGGGTGGCCCTTACAAGGTTTTACGAAAAATCTAATATAAAGAGAAAGAGGGGGTATTAATGAAATTTAAATTTTTAATATGTACTTTTTTATGTATGTTTATGTTATGTTCATGTTTTGGAGAAAATATGTTTTTTACTGATACTTCAATTGGATTAGATAACTCATATTTTATGATGTTAATAGAAGAAAAAACTATAATGGAATGTTTCGATAAAATCCATTACTTTGATGAAGGAAGTGGAGATGAAAATATAATTCTTTTTTCAAATAATCCAATAAAAAATCTAACTGTAACAGCAACTGAATATACACCAGATGATACTTTTGTGGGAACGAAAGAACTTTATTTTTTAGATGAACTTCCTAAAAATCAAGCATTTCATTTACGTACAGTTACACCTGAAGGAATACCTTTTCTAAAAATTTCTTTTATTGATATAAATGGAAATAAAGTTGAAAATTTAATAGCATATGATGGTAGACTTGGTGGAGTTTCACCAAAAGATAACAATAAACTATATGATTTTATAGATAATAAGAACTTTGTAGTTGAAAATGAATTTGGTTATGATGTATTAGCAGAAGATGGTACTAAAATTTCTATTTATGCTTTAGATGTATCACCTAGTAATAATAAAGTTGCTTATATATCACCTTTTGAGTTTGAAGAAAGAGGAGAGGTTTATGTTTTTGACCTCAATACAAAACAAAATACAAAAATAGATTTTGATGTAGACAAAGATTATACTCCGAAATATGTAAGTTGGTTTGATGATGAAAATTTAATTATTATAGAGATGTTTGCAACGGGAACAATAACAATGGGTGGAGATGTTTTTATTTACAATTTAAAAACAGGGACTCAGAAAAAAATACTTGCTAGTAAATCTGAATTTGTTACCATTTCTGAAGCTAAAGTATATGGTGATAAATTGTTAATAACAGTTTCTGAATATCTTGATAATAATTTTATGGAACACTCATATTATAATTTATTTATCAATACAGCAGATATAAATTTACTAAATGAAGATATAATTTATATTGATAAATTTAAAGCTGAATAGACTACTTATTATTCAAATTAAATTCAAAAATCAAAGTTGGTTCGCACTTAAAATTAAGTGCGAACCAACTTTAATTTTAAAAAAGTAGTTTGCAAATGCTTACTACTTTATTTTAATTTATCTAACATTCAAATAAATCTAAACAAACTCTATCTTTCATAATAGAACTAATAAATTGACTAACTTTTTTATGCTCAGGATGTATTTGATAATTTGCTAAATCTTTTTCATTTTCAAAAATACTCATTAATACAACATCTCTATTACTTGATTTTGCAGGATTAAGAATAACTTTTATTTGAATAATTTCAGAAATAAGAGTTTTTAAATTTTCAAGTTCTGTTTTAATTTTATCTCCATTTATTTGCTTTTCTTCACTTGTAAGTTCATCTTTGTAATTCCATGCTACAATATGCCTAATCATTTTAATCCAACCTTTCCAAATATTTAATTATACTTTACTTTATATCTTAAAACTGTTTTTAGCTTATTACGTTCTACTTTGCGTGCATCAGTTAAATATATTTCACGGTGAGTATCACTATTTGTAATAAGATTATTACAATTCATAAACTCTTTTAATTTATCAAAACTTGCAGGTTCATTATCATAATCGCCAATATGTAAAAGCTGAACTGATAAACCATCTTCACATTCACCTAAAAAAGCTTCTTCAAGTAATTTATTAGGCTTTTTTTTATTAGCAATTTCAAAAGCTTTTTTTGATATTTGTTCATTAACAAAATCTGGTTGTCTAATCATTATCGTATATGATAATTTAGATTTATCCGTTATATCATTTGTAGCATCCCATACACCTTCTAAAGGATATACTGTATATTCAAAATAATTTTCAGGTAAATATCCTGATTTAGGCATCATTCGTACAGCATATGATAGAGAATAAAGAACCCCTATTCTTTCTGAAAAATCCTCATCATTTGGATTACCTTTACCTTTAATCATAAAAAATTTTTGCTTTGGGATTACTACTATCTGTGGATTATCTTTAGGTAAATATAATTCTTTTTCATGCTTTTTCCACTCATGTTTCATATTAAAATCTCCTTAAAATATATTTATATTAATAATATCATTTTTAATTTGACAACTATATGTCATATAAAAAATATATTCTTAAATATATTTAAACTTTATAACCACAATCATCATTTAAATTTCCTTTTAATATACTCTCTCTAGCTAATTGGTCACAACGTTCATTTTCTACATTATTAGCATGACCTTTTACCCATATAAAATTAACTTTATGTATATCAAGAAGTTCCAAAAGTTTTATCCACAAATCTACATTTACAGCTTTATCTTTTACATTTCTCATCCAATTATTTGCTTTCCACTTTTTTACCCAACCCTTTGAAATAGCATCAACTAAATATTTTGAATCACTATAAAGATTTACTTCACAAGGTTGATTTAATTCTTCTAATCCTTTAATTGCAGCTAAAACTTCCATTCGGTTATTTGTTGTTAATTTAAAACCTTCTGATAATTCTTTTCTATTATTATTATAAAGTATAACAACACCATATCCACCACGCCCCGGATTACCTGAGCAAGCCCCATCGGTATATAAATTTACTATTTTCAAAATTTTCAGCCCCTATATATTATTTAAACAATAATAACATATATATTTTTTTACTTCAATATAATTTAAATTTGACAATAATTTTTCCGAAAACGATTAGGAAACTAATATAAAAAATAACTATATACGTTTATATAGCTTCATTTATATAGATTCAGTAACTATTATATCACATGGAATTAAGATAGTGTTTTCTTCATTGGTCTCATGTAAAATTTCATATAATAATTTTGCTGCACTATAACCTTTTTTAAAATTATCTTGCTTTATTGTTGATATAGCAGGATTAACAAACTGAGTAATTGAAATGCCATCAAAACCAAATATAGAAATATCTTCTGGTATTTTTTTGTTAAGATGTTTAGCTGCTTTTAATGCACCTATTGCCATTATATCACTCATTGCAAAAATAGCATCAATTTCATTATATTTAGTTAGTAACTCAATAGTTTTTCTATAAGCTTTTTCATATTCAAAATCAGCTGATATAATAAAGTTTTCATTATATTGTATACCAGCTGATAATAAAGCTGTTTTATAACCAATTTTTCTTTCTATTGTAACCATTGCATGATTATGACCACTTATTAAAGCTATGTTTCGCCTTCCTTTTTCAATTAAAAGTGAAACAGCACATATTGAATAATAATTATTATTTACAACAACACAACCTTTCTTTTTACCTTCTATTGGAATATCTATAACAACACAAGGGAAATTTGATTGTACTAATTCTTGAAATTTAGGGTCATCATATTTTATTCCAACCAATATAACTCCAGATATTCCTCTTTGCCTACAAAAATTTAAATATGAAATATCTGATTTATCTACTAAATGAATAATTGGTTCATAGTCTACAGATAAAGCAAATTTATTAACTCCTTTTAATATGCTAAATAGTATATTAGTATTAAAATCATTTATATCTTCTTCTACTCCATGAACGATTACTGCAATTTGATTAGATTTTTTAGATGATAATCTTTGGGCTGTAATATTTTTAACATACCCCATTTCTGTAGCTATTTTTTGTATTTTATGTTTTGTTTCTTCATTTACATCTTCATGATTATTTAAAGCTCTTGAAACTTGCGTTACTGAAAATCCACTAGCTTTTGAAATATCTTTTAAATTTATCATAAAACAACTCTCCTTTCTTAAAATACTTAATAATATTATAACATATACGTATAATTAAAGTCTAATTTTGTTTTATATTAAAGTTAATAAACTTTTTTAAAGTTTATTGAGTTTAATTTTATTTTATGGTAAAATAATATAATTGACTAAGTATGAAGATTGTTTATAAGGACTTGATTATATTTATGGTAATATATTTAATGCAAATTATAGGAGCTTTTTTTGCTGCTTCTTTTTATGCAATTGTTTTTAATGTTTCAAAAAAAAATATTATAATATGTGGTTTTATAGGAGGTTCTGGTTGGCTAATATATATACTTTCAATGTACATATATAAAAATGTGGTATTTATGAGTTTTATAGCTTCTTTATGGATAGCTTTTATATGTCATATAATGGCTAGAATTAAAAAAACTCCTGTAACTTTATTTTTTATCCCCGGAATAATAGTATTAGTTCCCGGTGGTGGTATGTTTAGATTTGTATATAATATAATAGAAAGTAATAATACACTTGCTGTATTTTATTTAATACAAACTTTAGAAATTGCAGGCGTAATTGCATTATCAATATTTATAGTGGATTCAATATTTAAATTAGTGAACTTATTTAATATAAACTCAAATTAAACAGATAAACAGCAATATCCTCTATATATTGGTGATTTATAACAATGTAAAAAATGGAACGACAAAATTGTCGTTCCATTTATGAGTTATATAAATTCATTACAATATCAGCTAATACTTTATCAATATCTTCATTAGGCTTTATATTCCATTCTAAAGCATTTGTAAAACAGTTTACTGCAAATTCTGCCCACTCCTGTTCTATACAATAATCATCACACAAAATTAATTTGCATTGTTCTGCAATTAATTTTTTATCACTAATATCTAATTTATTAGCATTTAATAATTTATTTGGTATGTTAGCATTAATTGCTATTTTTAATATATTTCTTTGTTTTATTTTTTCAGAAATAAAATCCATTAATAAAGAAGATAACCTCTTATTATCATAAAAAATATTTTCACCATACTGCTTTATAATGTGTTTAACTATTCTATCTACTTCCATAAATATACTCCTTAATTTCAACTTTTATAACAATAAATTAATTTTTATATTATTCTCTTTACAGTATTTCTCCACATATGCATTTCCTTTACAATATACTGTTAAATTAGTACATTCTATAAATGCATATTTCCCAATAAAATCTAAATTAGTTGAAACAATAATACTTTCTAAATTTGTACAATTAGCAAAAGCCATATATCCAATTGAAGTGACACTATCAGGTAAAGTTGCACTAATTAAATTTTTACAACCTAAAAATGCACTATCCCCAATACAACTAACCCCTTTTTGAACAACTATATCACCATTTGCACTTG
Organism: uncultured Eubacteriales bacterium; assembly: GCA_964638835.1. Classification (GTDB taxonomy): domain Bacteria; phylum Bacillota; class Clostridia; order Lachnospirales; family CAZQDT01; genus CAZWZB01. The sequence goes on from CAZWZB010000001.1 coordinate 60,113, forward strand.
GATAACTTATAATTGTTGTTCTATCACGGTTAAAAAGTATGCCTCCCTCACTTGAATATCGCATATTTTTTCTATCAACAACTATATTAGTTAAACTAGTACAACCTTCAAATGCACTATCACTAATAAATGCAGTTCTACTGGATATATTAATAGTTTTTAAATTTATACAATTGAAAAAGGCATAATTTCCAATTGAAACAATACTATTAGGTAAACTTATGCTAACTAAATTTTTACAACAACCAAAAGCTCCATAATTAATATGGTTTACACTATTAGGTATATCCATCATATTTATATTTGCACTTGGATAACTTATAAGTCTTGTTTTATAAAAATCAAATATTATACCATTTTTACTTGAATAAATTATATTGTCCTTATCTATAATAATATTAGTTAAGTTTAAGCAACCCCAAAAAGCATTATATTCAATAGATACAATACTTCGAGGTAATATAATACTTGCTAAATTTTCACAGTCATTAAAAGCATTATTACCTATGGTAGTAACGCCATTAGGTATATCTGCTATTATAGCACTTGGATAAGCAATAAGTTTAGTTTTATCATAATTAAAAAGCATTCCATTATCACTTGAATACTTACTATTTTTCCTATCAACAATTATAGTAATTAAATTCATACAACCTTTAAAAGCTCCATCAGCAATTGAAGTAACACTACTTGGAATAATAACTGTCTTTAAATTCTTACAATCTTTAAATGCTTCGGGTTCAATTGAAGTAACACTATTTGGTATTATAATACTTATTAAATCTTTGGAATTGGCAAATGCTCTATATTTAATAGATGTAACAGTACTAGGAATGGTATTACTTATTAAATTGTTATTTTTAATTATATTATTAAAAACATTAGAAGGTATATTAGTTTTTAAATCATTATATTTTTTTAGAAATTTAGAAACTATTGAATTATCTGATTTACTATCTTTATCTTCATTTTCATCACTATCTTCATTAGCTTTTGATGTATCTGAAAATATAATATCTTTTAGGGATTTTACAGACATAGATTTATTAGATATTAAACTATTTTTTTCTGAAATATAAGGATTGACTTTTGGTTTAGCATTTGTATGTATAGTTGGTTCAGGTTGAGGCTCTATTACAAACTCTTTCCAGCCTAATGCATAAGTAAAACAATTTACTGCAAATTCTCCCCAATGATTACTCATACCATAATCATCACATAAAATAGATTTACATTGAATAGCTATAGCTTCTTTATGCTTATTATCAGAATCATTAGCTTTTAATATTTTAGATGGAATATTTGCATTTATAGCTATTCCTAATATATTTCTTTCTTTTGTCTTTTCAGTTATTAAATCAATAAGCAATGCAGATAATTTCTTATTATCTAAAAAAATATCTGCTCCATACTGCTCTACAATATGTTTAATAACTTCATAGGGTTTTGATGAGTTTAATTCTTTAGTATTTTCTACTATAGGTGTATTGCAAAAGGGACATATTGTTAATGATATATTTTTTGGAGGACTCCATTCACCTCCACAATGTAAACATTTCATCATAACACCTCTATTTTTATTGAATATTAATAACAGGGTGTGCTGCTTTTAATTCATTAAAATTATATATAGTTGCTATTGAGATATCATCCAGACTACCCTCTTTTGACCTTTTATTTAAATGTTCCTTTAAATTTTCAATCATATTACAACTACCTATTTCTAAAATAATACGACGATTAAATGCAAAAAAAGAACTTTCATCAAAAAAAGAAGTTGATAACCCATCAGTTGATACAAGTACCGCTATTGGAATTTCAGTACTATAATATTGTCTAAAATTATTTATTGCATCAGAATCACAAAGAGAAGTAGTAAAATTAGCAACTAATCTATTATCCTCTGGTATTAATGATTTTGTTTGACCATCTTCGTAAACACACACGCAATTACCATCTCCTATTTGTATACCAAACCAATATTTACTTGTAAGAATAGCAGCAATAAGTGTTGAACCATACATAGTTTCAATATTTATAGTTTTCCAAATTGCTTCTGGAATTTTAGATTTTTCACTTTCAGTAAGTGGATTATTTTTATAATGTTCATTAACAGAGTTATTCCAATTATAAACTATATTACTTTCTATTCTTTTTAAAACTTTGTTATTATTAGTTTCTATTGCTATATTAAAAGCATTTAAATCTTTCATAAATTCTTTTATTGAATTTAATGCTGTATCAACAGCTATCTTTGAACCAATATCACTTCTAAAATGCTTTGAACTACCATGTCCATCTGCAACTACTGCTATAGCAATATATTCATTACTATAATATGCCGAACTATCTTGACATACAACATCATTAACAATATGACTAAATCCCTGTAGAGAGATGTTAAAACCATTAAATATCATGAATACACCTCCTTAAAAGTATATATATTTATTCCCACTCAGAGCTATTATCAAAATCATCTTGGTCAACAAAGTTTGTAATTTGTTTAACAACCTCATCTTGTTTTGTTCTATTGCCATTTGCGGAAAGGTTTATACTTCTACTTCCGATTTGTGAAGATGTAACAGAAATAAATCTTATTAATTTTGCTAATGCTGCACCATTATATGCTGTTACTACAGCTTCTTTACTTCCTGTAAATTCAGCTAATACATTTTGGTCTGCATCTTCTCCAATAGCAAGAGCTATTTTAATTCCTGCTTGATACCATTTATTACTTTTTAACTTTTCAATTCCTTTTTTATAATCATCTGTTGGGTATCCATCTGACATTAAAAACATAACAGGAGCAAATGAAAGAGAAGGAGATTTTAAATATTCATTTCTTGATAATTTATCAGCTAATTTAGAAAATGCATCTCCCAAGTCTGTAACTCCTTGTGCAAATACATTTTTCCATTTGAAGTCATCAATTGATATAGGTTCTTGATACATCCATTGACTACCACTTGAAAAAGTCATAACTGCTATTTTAATATCTGCATCAGCTCCACCAATGCCTCTTATTTCAGGTATAACTTCTTCCATAGCAGTATTTAAAGAACCTATTTTACTTCCTGTCATACTTCCTGATTGGTCTATTATAAAAAATAACACCATTGATTTTTTTGCTATTTCCTCAGCTTCATCAAATGGATTAATTTTATTTTCTAACATATATACACTTCCTTTAAATTATTTTTGCTAATTTTCATATTAAAAATCTATTATAATATATATCGGTACTTTTTTGTAATTTTAATAGATATGAAATTAAAAAATGCTAATAATATAACAATGATAACAAGAAACCCTAAAGGTAAAAGCTCAAGTTTCTCCTTTAGGGTAATACTGTTAAAGTTTTTATATGTTTATTATTCCAATATATAAAAATTTGTTTATCTTTTAGTTATTTATAAATAAAGATTTCTTCTTGCAACTTTCCTCTTTTATCTTCAACATATTTTATAACAATTGCCACAATTTATATTAATAAATTTTTAACTTGTAATTCTTTTTTGTGCAAATAATATAGAAAGTACTAATTTAATTATATTTGTAAATTCAATAATTTCACTTCTGTTTTATTATTCAAATTCATATTGTCCCTGAAATTCTTTTAATGTTATATGTTTATATTTAATTTTAGATTGAAATAGAATAGCCTTAAGCTCATATCAAAGACAAATTAAAATATTTTTTAACAAAAAAACCGCCAAAATCACATGACGGCTTTTCTATAACTTTGTGACTATATGTATTTTTTTACACAGAAAAATTTTGTCAAAGTGCAAATATTATGCACATATATTTGACCTATTTGATTTAACAATTAAGAAATTCTGTTATAGCTTGTTCAGCTATTGCCATCATTTCGGGAAACCAAGGTTTATCTGTCTTTTTTTCAGGTGTTACATTAACAAGCCAGCGTAAATTAGCTAATTGCATAAAAAAATCAATATCCTCACAAGCTTCAGGTTTTAGTTTATAATATGCTGATAAAAACGCTTGTGCAATGTCACCATGTCTTTTGTCATAAATTGCACTTCGGCTTTGAAGCATATACGTCCAACCTACATCAAAACGGTAATCGCCTTGTTTCAACTCCATATCAACAAGATATAGCTTTTGGTTACTATCTAATAAAACATTCCATACATGATAATCTCTATGTATATAACATGATGGGTGCTCTTTAATACCAGTAGATAATATTGTTAGTTTGTTATGAATTTTCCAATAGTTATCTATTTGCTTCCTTTCTATGATAGTTTTTATTTCCGCAAGTTCATTTTGAATAAATCCGTCAAAGGATGGTGGATTTTTTGGGCTTACATTATGCAAATCATGTAGCAATTTTGTAAATTTCTCAATTAATTCTTGTTGTGTGGTGGTATCAGCGGTTTGATAACTATCCCAAAAGATTCCGTTGTCTATATATTGCATATACATGCCTTGTTCATCTTTTTTATAAGGTTCTGGTACGTTAAAACCTGCATTATACAGGTAACACAGTGCGTTCCATTCCCCTTCAAGCAAATTCATACCTTTCACAGAAGATTTGATAACATGTTTCCGACCATCTTGCATTTCTTCAAGCACTACTTTAATATTGGGGTTATCTTTAAATATAGTTGTTTTCACAATTTGATTATCCATTTTCATTAAACCTCCTATTATATAAATACTCTTAATAATTATAGCAAATTACAAGATAATAATTATTTTCTTCATCAAGAATAACATAAATTTAATCAGAAGACAACAGTTTTAAAATTCACACTTGTTGTTTAGTCCTAACTTGACAGCACTCCAAACACAGAGCAAAACGTTTTTCAATAAAAAAGCCGTCAAAATAAAGTGACGGCTTTTCTATAATTTCAAGATTATTTTTATTTTATTGTAAAGAAAATTGAAAAAACTATAACTTCCATATAACAGTTTCATTCAATTACAGTTATTTAAAATTAATTCTCCTTCTAAGAGCCTGTTTAATATCTCTATTTGGTATGTTATTTGCTAAAAATGTATATTAAATAGACAGGCACTGATACACAAAAATTCTGTCTAAGTATAAATAATATACTCATAATATAAATATTAATAAAATCAGCAAAAACGCATATCTTTGATTTTTTCGCATTACTAAATATGCAATTCCCATAAGAAAAGCAAAAAATGTCGTTGTTAATCCATCAATTATACCATGAGGAATAATATGATATAATCCCCATAAAAGGGATAGAGCAATCCCGCCATATGGAATTTTTATTTTGTCAAAAAGCAATTCGCCTGCTTGTTGTGCAAATTTTATAATGTTAAAAAGCAGTATAACCTCTAAGAAATAGTATATATACTGTGCTATAAAGTAAGCAATACCAATACCAGTTCCCATATTCCGTATTCCATACATTAACTCTGAAACAATTTTAAAGTCTCCCCAATTTATATAACTAACAGTAAATGAAATTGCTAGAATAAGTATCCCTAATAATAAATGCTTGTATGTTGGTTTTTCATCATGATAAAAATGCAATGATTCATTATTTTTGTACAGTTTATGGATTATAAAAATCCCAGATATCCAAAACACATAGATTAGTATAAAGCTGACTACTCCTCGTAATACAATATCAGAGGTAAATAAGCTAGAAATCCATACAGATAAGGCGTCTGTTAAGATAACTAGCTCAGATAAAAAAGCCAAATATATATAAGATATTACCAACCGTTGTTTTGTCATTTCCTCTCGTCCTCTTATTAATTAATTTTTACTATCTTTAAATCATTCAAAACTATAAGATAATAATTTAGATAGTACTATATACGTTATAAAAGTACAATTGTTTACTGAGAAAATTTAGTTCTAGCTTGGCAGCACTCAAATATAAATAGCATCTGTTTTTGTTTTAATCCGCTTTTTTTATTTTAAAACCTCACAAACTACATGGAGTCTATTCTTACAACATTATTTTTACCAAAATCTATTTCAACATCTTTAAATATTGGAGCTACAGCATTATTTTCTACAATTCTTAGTTTGTTATCAGGAGTTTTTACATTCCATACTTCATTAGATAAATTTTTAATTCCCCATAGAGCAGGATTATTTTTATTTTGTACTACTTCGCCTGTTACAATTTCATAATTATCACTATCTAAGTTTGTATGACATTCATATAATTTAGTTCGTGGTAATAAAAATACATCTATATTTTTAAATTGTAATTTTAAAGGTTGTGTGTATTTTGTTCCACATTTAGGACACTCTAATTCATTAGTAGAAGTTTTTCTAAAATTACTTAAAAAAGTTTGGTTTCCACAATTACAATTGATTATTTCACCTCTAAGGCGAACAAATAGTTTTTGCCACTCATTTTCAATTATTCTGTCATCAGGATTAGTTAAACCTTTTGTAAATGAATGAATAAATGCATCTTGTATGTATTTAGGGAATATATCCCAAAACTTTATTGGATTATTATGTACTCCTCTAACTGGTCTATTTGTATCGTCATTTGGGTCAAAAATAAAAACAGGTTCTACCCCATAATGTTTTCTTTCAGCAATTTCTGTTAAGCAAACACTTTTTAATACTTTTGCTCCTTCTAATGGGTCACCCCTAAGCAATAATTTAAAAAGTACAACAGCTAATGAATATTTATCTGTTTGTACACTTGGTGTTGCTTTACCTGTTACAATTTCAGGTGCCATATAACCCGGTTTACCTGCTATACCTAAATTTTTACCATATGGTGCAATATTATCACAATCACAAATAAGTACTTTACCATTTTGAGGATTTATAAAAAAACCACCATCATTCAAATCTTGATAACTTTTGCCATGCCTATGTAATTCTCTAAAACCATTTGTAACATTTAAAGCCGTATCTACAATTGCTTCTATACTATTAAATTTAACTTTAGCATTTAATATATCTGAAAATTTTTCATATTCTTTTGTTCGTAGTTGCATTAAGTAACCGAAACTACCAAATTGTTTTTTAGTTAAAAACAGTGGCCATAAAAATTTATCACTTATAGATTTATCTTTTATATTATCTTCAAGATTTTTTAAAAATAAATCAGGGTTAGCTAGCTTGTTGTAAAAATACCATTTTAGAGCATATTCTTTCTTATTATATTCAACTCTATATACAACACCTTGACCACCCTCTCCAAGCTTTTCTAAAATTTTAGAGTAACCACTTAATTGCATTTCAATTTTTCGTCCTTTTTTAAAATCCTCCATAAAATAACTCCTTCAATGAAAACTTTATATAATAATATTTATCGGATTTTTACTATAAACTTTGAATAGTAAAAGTAGATGTTATAATAAAAATTAAATTATTCATACTTAGTAAAGTTTTTTTATTTTATTTTCATATTATTCTTTTATTTTGTAAATAGATTATTATAACTTTTTTGAAAGTAATATTGTGTCGCACTTTATTTAAAGTGCGACACAATATTGACACTTTATTTTGACTTCTATATAATAAAATAAGTTTACAAATTATTTTAACAATAAAATTAAAAAGGGTGATTTTATGAAGAAATTTTTATCAATAATTTTAGTAAGTATAAGTTTAATTACTCAAAATGTATTTGCATCTCAAAATGTTAATTATGTTGCTATTGGTGATAGTATTTCTACAGGATATGGGTTAGATGATTATAATTTTGAAACAAAAAATGTAGACAGCTTTGTAAATTTACTAGATAAACAACTTAATACAAATACTATTAATTTAGCAGTGGATGGAATTGATAGTACGGAATTTTTAACAATGTTAAAAACAATGGACAATACACAAAAAGAAATTTTACAAAAAGCAGATATTATTACTTTGACTATAGGTGGAAATAACATATTAAAACCATTAAAAAAAGCAATAAATATGATACAAATTACACATAATAAAATAATAACACCACGAGAAATTTTAACTATTATTTTTGAAAAAGATAAAGATTACTTTGAAAATTTTATTTCTGAAGTCACATCAAATGTACTAAAATTTACAGGTACAGAACAGAATTTATTTCAAGATGGTGATTTTTTTAAAATAATTGAAGAATTAAGATTAATTAATAATGATGCTCAAATTTTAGTACAAACAATATATAATCCATATAAAAAATTAGAATTGCCAACAGAATTTAATTTATTAATCGAAACTGCTTTAAATTCCATGAATACAACGATTAAACAGAATGCAACATTAACTGAAAAATACATGGTTGTTGATATATATACAACATTTAATGAAAGTAATTTTTCTCTTACAAATGCATTTATTGAATTTTATATTACTTTTATAAAAATTCCTATTAAAGTTGATTTTGACCCACATCCAAATAAATTCGGACATTATTTAATTTATTTAGAAAATTTAAAAATACTATCTAAATAAATTTATTAAATATAAATACAATACTAATGCTATCTAAATTAATAGAATAAGGAGTTTATTACATGACAACAATATACATAGTAAGACATGGAGAAACAAATTGGAATTTGGAGGGAAGATTTCAAGGCATAGAAGATATAGAATTAAATAATACTGGTAGACAACAAGCTTTAAATTGTACCTCTTATTTAAAAAACTTTGATTGTAATGTTATAGTAAGTAGTCCTTTGTTAAGAGCAAAAGAAACTGCTGAAATTATAGCTAGAGAATTAGGAATTTCTAATGTAGAAATAATGAATGAACTTAAAGAAAAAGATTTTGGCTCAGCATCTGGACTATTATGGAAAGAAATAGATAAAACGTTTCCAAATGGCATACCTGATGCTGAACCAAAAGAATATACTACTACAAGAAGTATGGAAGCATTAAAAATAATAGATGAAAAATATAATAATAAAAATGTTATAGTTGTAACACATGGTGGAATAATTAATACTATTTTTAATTTTATAAATGATTGTAAAAACACAGAAAGGCTAAAAAATACAAGTATAACTATAATAAAAGGTAGTAAGTATGATTGGAATATAGAATTATTTAATTATTCTCAATGGTAATAATAGTAATGAGGTGAGATTGTGGAGTATATTAAAATTAGTAATGAAAATAGAGAACAAGTAAATAATTTTATTATAGAACAATGGCTTACAACTGAAATGATTATATGTGGTAAAATAATAGATATGACTAAAGTTGATGGAATTGCTGTATATAATAATTTAAAAATTATTGGTTTAATAACATATATAATTAAAAACTTTGAATGTGAAATTACATCTATTGATAGCCTAATAGAATGTCAAGGAATAGGAACAGAATTAATTAACAAAGTAATACAAATAGCCAAACAACAGAATTGTAAAAGAGTAAAACTTATAACAACAAATGATAATATTAATGCAATAAAATTTTATCAAAAACATGGATTCGATATGATAAATTTATATTATAATGCTTTAGATATTTCAAGAAAATTAAAACCTGAAATTCCCTTGATAGGTCAATTTGGAATACTATTAAAACATGAAATTGAATTTGAATATAAATTAATATAAATATATAGTCAACGAATTTTTTCGTTGACTATAATTAATAAACAATTGTTCTATATTTAGGTTTTTCTAATTCATAAAGATTATTTCCGCATTTATCTATTATTACTGTTAAAGGAAAATTCTCAACTTCTAATCTGTGTATTGCTTCTGCCCCTAAGTCTTCATATGCTATTACCTCACATTTTTTAATATGATTTGCAAGTAATGCACCTGCTCCCCCTATTGCTCCAAAATATGTACCTTCATTTCTTATTATAGCATCTATAACTTCTTTAGAACGATTTCCTTTACCTATCATTCCTATAAGTCCTTTATCAATTAAATATGGAGAATATGCATCCATCCTATAACTTGTGGTTGGTCCCGCTGAACCGATTATTTCATTTGGCTTTGCTGGTGTAGGTCCAACATAATATACTATTTGATTTTCTAAATCAAATGGAAGCTTTTTACCTGCTTTTAAATCTTCTAACATTCTTTTATGTCCTGCATCTCTAGCAGTGTATATAATTCCAGTTAATGTTACTATATCACCTACTTTTAAAGCACTAGAAATCTGTTTTGTAAATGGTGTAGTTATAAGCATACATTTTAATCCTTTCTATAATATTCTTTCAATATGACGTGTAACATGGCAACTTATATTTACAGCTAAAGGCAAACCTGCTATATGTGTTGGATAAGTTTCTATATTAATTCCTAAAGCAGTAGTAGTACCACCAAAACCTTGTGCTCCTATCCCCAATTGATTTATTTTTATATATAATTCTTCTTCCATCTGTCTTATATGAGGTTTATCTGAAAAACTACCAATAGGTCGTAATAAAGCTTTCTTTGCAAGTAATGCACATTTTTCAAAGCTTCCACCTATACCAACACCAACTACAATAGGAGGGCAAGGATTAGCACCAGCTTCATCAACTGTTTGTAGAATTACTTTCTTAGCTCCTTCTATTCCATCTGATGGTTTTAACATATAAATTTTACTCATATTTTCACTACCAAAACCCTTTGGTAAAATAGTTATTTTAATATTTTCACCCGGAACGATATCATAATATATTATAGCTGGTGTATTATCATTTGTATTTATTCTATTAAAAGGGTCACAAACAACAGATTTTCTTAAATAACCCTCTTTGTAACCTCTCTTTACACCTTCATTAATTGCATCTGTTATATTAGAATTAATATGTACATCTTGACCTAGTTCTACAAATACAATTACCATCCCTGTATCTTGACATATTGGGATATATTTTTGTTTAGCTATATTTGCATTTTCTATTAAATCATCTAAAATTTTTTTTCCAATGGCAGATTGTTCTGTTTTTTTTGAATTTTCTATAGCAGTATATATATCTGTATTTAATACACAATTTACATCTATACACATTTGGCTTACAATATCTATTATTTCATTAGAATTAATTTCTCTCATAATAAAGTATTTACCTTTCTATAAGTATTTTTATTTAGTGTAATTATAACATACAGTGTATATTTAATACAATAATTATTTAAATTAAAAAATCTACCTTTGCTAAAATTATTGCAAAAGTAGATTTTTAAAACTAATAAATAAAATTAAGTTTAATTTTTATATCAATTACAGAACTAATAATTTAATCTATTTCATCTAAAATAACATCCATTGCTTTTTGTAATTGAATATCTTCTTCTTTAGTTAATTTAATTTTTAATTGTAATTCTTTTGGTAATTCAACAACATAATCAGGTACTATTCCTATCTCATGTATACATACACCAGATGGAGTATAATATTTAGCAGTTGTAAGCTTTAAAGCACTTCCATCAGAAATTTCGATAACTGATTGTACAATACCTTTTCCAAAAGTAGTAGTCCCTACTATTTTTCCAATGTTATAGTCTTTTACTGCTCCTGTTAAAACTTCTGATGCACTAGCACTATAACCATTTACTAGTATAACTAAAGGTACTTCTATACGATTTGCATCTGATATTGCACTTGGTTCTTTTTCTTTTCCTTTATATTCTATATATACTATAGGCCCTTGTGGTAGTAACATATCTGCTATTTTTTCTACTATAGCAAGACTTCCTCCTCCATTATATCTTAAATCTATTATAAGTCCCTTTTGTCCTGCTTCATTAAGTGTATTATATGCAGTTTTAAATTGGTCATAAGTAACTCCATCAAAACTTGCAATTTGAATATATCCAATACTATCTTCTAACATTTCATAGGCAACTGTAGGTACTTCAACTTTTCTTCTTGTAAGAGTAAGGTCTATAACTTTATTTTCTGTTTCACGATATATTGTTATATCTACATTTGTTCCTTCTTTTCCTCGAATTATTTCTACAGCTTCATCTAATAAACTTCCTATTACATCTTTACCATTTACTTTTATTATTTTATCTCCGGGTAACATACCCATTTCTTCACTTGGTGAATTTGCAAATACACTTGTTACAAGTATAGTGTTATCTTCTTTATTCTCCATTACACTTATACCTATACCAGAAAAAGTACCATCGGACTCTCGTTTAAAATCACTATACTCTTTTGTATCAAAATATACAGTGTATGGGTCTTTGAGTGCAGCTACCATACCTTTATAACTGCCTTCTTTCATTGCTGAACTGTCTATATCCCCCATATAATATGTATTCAACAATTTTTTTAAATACTCTGTTTTATCTACTCCTCCTGCTGATAATAAAGTTCTACCTGATACTATAGAATTAAATTGGTTTATTCCAAAAACAATTACAAGAGCAATAGATAATCCTAATAAAATACCTCCTATAAAACTTTTTTTGTTGTTGTTCATAATAATCTACCTTTCTTTGTATTCATTGTAATTTAGCAAGAACCCTAATATCTTCGATAGGGAGAGGAATTGATATAATTCATCTTGCCAACTTCCTCTTGCTTTGCTGTAAAATAATTATAATTAAGAAAAAACAGTTGGTGAAATCTATTGAGTAAATCAAACTGTTAATTACATAATATAATTATTGTTTAAAGTAGAAGATATTTTGTATCATTCTGAATATATGTGTTGAGCTACAAATCCCACTTTAGAAGTGGGATTTTATGTTTATAAAATTGAAAAACTCTCAAAGTTTTCAATTTTATTACTTACTTATAGTCATCAAACTTTTATAAAGTTTGATGACTATATAGATATTATACACTATTTATTTAAAACATATTATAATTATATTATATTTATTTTATATTTATATCATTAATAGTTAACATAGTTTTTAACTATGTTGTTATGTAGTGATGTTAAAATTAAGAACTATGTAAGGGTAAAAATTTATTTTTATTTAGTATAAATAAAGGGGCAATAAAAATTGCCCCTAATAAACATTAATTTAAATATGGAAATGGATTTGTATAATTACCATTTACTCGTACTTCAAAATGTAAGTGATTACCTGTACTATCTCCTGTGCTTCCAACTTGAGATATTGCTTGACCTCTCGATACAGTTTGACCTTCTGTTACTAATAATTTTGAATTGTGAGCATATACTGTACTTAATCCATTACCATGGTCTATTATTACAGCATAACCATAACTATTTAAATATTTAGCAGTTATTACTGTACCACTTTCAGCAGCTAATACTTTTGTTCCTCTAGGTGCTGGAACATCTATTCCTCTATGAACTTCTTGTTTTCCTGTAATTGGACTAATTCTTGAACCATAACCAGAATCACCCTGACCAACATAATATCCCGGTAAAGGCCAACCTAATGTTCCACCTGTATATACTGGAGTGTTATTACTATTACTTGATTGTGCATTTCGTTTAGCTTCTTCCAGTGCTGCTTTTCGTCTAGCTTCTTCAGCTTTCTTTCTAGCTTCCTCTCTTTTTCTAGCTTCTTCTTCTGCTATTAATCTAGCTTCTTCAGCAGCTAATTTTTTAGCTTCTTCTTCAGCACTTTGAATTATAGCAGTTATTTCTTTATCATCTTTTTCCATTTGCTCTAATCTTTTTTCATATTCTTTAATATCTTCTTCTAATTTAGCTTGTACTTGTTTTTTTTGATTTTTAGATTCCTCTAAACTATGTTTATTATTTTCTTGCTCTTGTGTTAAAGCTTCTATTGTTTTCTTTTCAGTTTCTATTTCTAATATTTTTAAAGCTATGTTTTCTTCTGTTAGTTTCATTTTTTCTAGCACTTCATTATCATATGTAATTATATTATTTATATTATCTATCCTTGTTAATAAATCTGAAAAGTTATTAAAATTAAGCAATACATCTAAATATCCTATACTACCATTTTCATGCATATATTTTATTCGTTTTTTGGTAGTTTGATATTGATGGTCTTTTTCTGTTTGTGCTTGTTCTAATTCTTCTTCTGAAATAGTTAATTTCTCTTGAGTTTCATCCAGTTGTGTATCTAATTCTTCCAATCGATTTTCTACTGTAATTATATTCATATCTAGTCTATAGATTTCATTCATAATGTCATCTCTTTCAACTTCAACAATATGCAAATCTGTTTCTGTTTTTTCTGCATCTTTGTTAAGTTGTTCTAATTGTTGATTTAATATATTTATATTTTGTTTAACTTCCTCTGTTTTTCTTCTTATTTCGCTTATACTATTGGCATTTAATTGAATTGTATTTGCACATAGAATAGCTGTTATTGTCATAACAGAAATTAGTTTCTTCAAAATTATACCTCCCGATAATTATACTTTTAAATGTTTACGTATAGAAAAAATACTACCAAAAGTACCAATAATAATCCCTACAATAATAACTAATGGCACTATTTTATAAAATATTTCATTAGACGGCTTAAATGCTATAATTTGTTCGATTATAGGAAAAGAAGAAATTTTATTTACAATAGGTTCATACCCTAATATACAAACTATTATAGGTAGTACTGAACCTATTAATCCTATAACTGCTCCTTCTATAATAAAAGGCCATCTTATAAAACCATTAGTTGCCCCTACATATTTCATTATATTTATCTCAACTTTTCTTATATAAACTGCTAATTTTATTGTATTAGATATAAGTACAATAGAAATTATACATAATATAAAAATAAGAGTTATACTTATTATACTTATTGCATTATCTAAATTTATAAGTGCATCTGTTAAAGTCAAAGCATGATTTACTTTCCTTAAACCATATTGCTTTAATTTTTCTAATTCAGAAACAACTACTTTTTGATTTTCTGCTTTATCTATTGTAATATTAAATGATGCTGAAAGAGGATTATCATCAGCATAACCATCTAATATACCATCATCATCTCCAAGTTCTTCTTTCATTCGTTCTAATGCTTCCTCTGGAGGAATATATTCTATATTTGTAATATGAGGTATTTCTTGAATTTTTCTTAGTAAAATATTTATTTTATCATATTCTAATTTATCTTCTATAAACGCACTTACACCTATATTACTTTCAACCTTTTCAAGTGTATAACTAATATTTACAGTTATACAATATGATAATACTATTATGAAGATACAAACAGCTAAAGTCATTATAGAAGCAATCGACATAAGTCTATTTTTGATTAAGCTTCTAAAACTCTCTTTTATAAAATATTTTAAAGTCCTAAATTTCACTTTCATAGCCTCCCACTTCAACATCTGCTTTTAATTTTCCACTATGAAGTGTTATTACTCTTTTTTGCATAATGTTAACTATATCTTTAGCATGAGTTGCTATTACTACAGTAGTGCCTCTGTGATTAATATCATTTAAAAGTTGCATTATTTCCCAAGCTGTATCAGGGTCTAAATTCCCTGTTGGTTCATCAGCTAAAAGTATTGGAGGATTATTTATAATAGCTCTAGCTAAAGCAGTTCTTTGCTGTTCTCCACCTGATAACTGGTTAGGATATGCTCTTGCTTTCTTTTCAAGTCCTACTAAAGATAATGCCATAGGTACATTCCTCCTTATATCTTTAGGATTTGCTTCTATTATTTGCATAGAAAAAGCAACATTATCATATACTGTTTTATTAGGCAGGAGCCTAAAATCTTGAAAAACAACACCTAAGTTTCTTCTTAAATAGGGTATTTCAGAATGTTTCATTTTAGTTATATCTTTATCATTTATTATTAATTTACCTTCCGTAGGTTCTATTTCTTTCATTAGTAATTTTAAAAAACTTGATTTCCCTGAACCACTTTGTCCAACTACAAATACAAATTCACCTTTTTCTATTTTAAATGATACTTTGCGAAGTCCTACAGCACCATTTTCGTATACTTTTGAGACTTCAATAAATTCTATCACTGCTATCTTCCTTTCAATAAAATAAATAATTACTCTAAAATTTATACTTATTAAATATGAAAATTGTTCAAGAGTATATAAATATAGTTTGTATACTCTTTTATGCAATTTTCATGTACTAGTGTAACATGAATTTATACTTAGCGAAATTGAAAATTTTGTTTATAGATTTTTTAGTTTTATTAATTTTATAATAATTAAAAAATTATTTAGAATGAACTATTATCCATATAAATCATATATTTACTAACCATTAAAGTTATTTTAAATATTATGGCGTCATCAAAGTTTCTAAGGTCTAATCCTGTCATTTTTTGAAGTTTATCTAGTCGATATACTAATGTATTTCTATGGATATATAATTGTCTTGATGTTTCAGATACATTTAAATGATTTTCAAAAAATTTATTAACTGTTGTTAATGTTTCATCATCAAATTCATCTATATTTATTCCATGTAAAACTTCTTTTATAAACATTCTACATAGTGGTATAGGAAGTTGATATATAAGACGACCTATTCCTAATTTTTCATAGTTCATTATATATTTTTCAGCATCAAAAATTCTCCCGATTTCTAAAGCCATCTTTGCTTCTTTATAAGAACGAGAAACATCTTTCAAATCTGTAACAATTGTACCTATTGAAACAAATACTTTATTCATAGCTTCAGAACTTAAAGTATCTACTACCATTCTAGCAATTTTTTCAACATCTTCATCTTCATCTTTGTCTTTAAGCTCTTTTACAAGTATAATATTTTTTTCATCAACTGCTGTAACAAAATCTTTAATTTTTGCAGGAAATATACTTCTTACTATTTCTACAATATTTAATTCTTTATCTACTTTAGTTTCGATAAGATAAACAACTCTTTTTATATTGTTTTCGATATGAAGTTTTTTAGCTCGACTATATATGTCTACTAAAAGTAAATTATCTAATAAGAGATTTTTTATAAAATTATCTTTATCATATCTTTCTTTATATGCTACCAAAAGATTTTGAATTTGAAAAGCTGCAATTTTTCCTATGGTATAACTTTCTTCATCTTCACCTTTTATACATATTACATATTCTGCAACACCATTATCAAATACTTTAAAGTATTGGCGGTTTTGTATTGCTTGACTATCAGCTTGTGATGTTACAAAATTCTCTACCAAATCTAATACTCTACCCATCATTTCTTCTTCTGTAGTGGCTACTACTTTACCTTCACGTTCAATAACGCTAAGTTCTCTTTTAGTTATATTTTTTAATTCGTCAATAGTATTTTGTAAAATTTGATTTGATATCATATTTTCACTCCTGTCTTTTTTTGTATATTTTTAAGTTTTGCATAAAGATTAAACATTCTTATAAAATATCCCTTAATATATATTATAACAAAATCGTAAAAAATAAAAGAGAAATTATCTTAAAAATTAAGATAATTTCTCTTTTATTTAATTAATAAATGTAAGAATGCTATTATATAAGGATTTTAGACTATATGTATAGACATAATTTGCAAATTATAAAAGCATAAAAATAAATTTTAACTATTTATATATATAAAATAAAGACTTGCATAAAATTCTAAACGGATATAAAATTAAAGAAAAAACTTGGAGTGATAGTAATGATATCTAATAAACAATAGTAACAACATAGAAAAGTTATTTAAAAAATGAAAAATAAATAAACTACCAAAAGATAATATAATTGTGTTTAATTTAATATTAAAATGACTAAAAACGAAGAATAAAGTATAAATTTATGTAATTTTGTTCTACATAAGTATAAGATGTTAGGAGATGAATATTTATTTTTAAAATTAAAAACTTGGTATTTAACAATATAATTAGCTATGAAGATATGCTAATTCCTAAAAATAAAATAACATTTATAACAGGGGAAAGTGGTACAGGGAAAAGTACACTACTTAAATTATTAAATGGTGTTTTATCTCCTAGTAGTGGAGAGATTTTATATAATGAAAAAAATATTTTAGATATAGATACAATTGAACTTAGAAAACAAGTTCTTTTAGTTGGTCAGGATGCTTTTTTATTTAATGTAAGTATAAAAGAAAACTTTAAGTTATTTTATGAATTTAGAGAACAAGCTGAACCTAACAATGAGGAGATTATTAAATTTTTAAAATTATGTTGCATTGATTTTCCTCTCAATAAAAATTGTAATACTATGTCAGGTGGTGAACGTCAAAGAATTTATATAGCTATATTTTTATCATTTTTACCTAAGGTTCTAATGTTTGATGAGCCTACATCAGCATTAGATACTAAAAATAGTAATGAAGTTATTCAAAATATAATTTCATTTTGTAAAGAAAATAATATAAGTATTATTATTGTAAGTCATGACAATAATTTAACTGAAAAATTTTCAGAGAATACAATTATTATTAAGAAAGAAGGAGCTTAATGAAAGGTATTGTTGAACTTGGTATTTTACAATTTAGTTTTATATATATATTACTTCTTATAATTTTAGCTATAATGAAAAAATCTAAAATTAATCAAACAAAATTACTTTTTATCGCAAGTATTAGAATGACAGTTCAATTAATTTTAGTTGGCTTTATATTAACATATATTTTTGGAAATCCAAAACCTTTATTTACTCTTATCTTTTTGATTGTGATGATTATTTTTTCAATTCAAAGGGTTTTATCAAAATATAAGTATTTTAATAAAATGTTTAAATTATCAGTTGCAATATCTATAACCTTATCTGGATTTTTTGTACTAGCTTTTTTTGTTATAGTAGTTGTAGGTGAAAGTATTTTCAATCCACAATATACAATACCACTTGCAGGAATGATTATAGGAAATGCAATGACTGGTATTTCACTTGGACTTAAAACATTTACTGAAAATATAAAATTAGACCAATTAAAAATAAATACATTATTAAACTTAGGTGTGCATCCAAAAAAAATATTAATACCATATGTAAATACTTCACTTGAAACAGCATTAATGCCCACTATAAATTCAATGTTAGGTATGGGAATTATATTTTTACCAGGAATGATGACGGGTCAAATACTTTCAGGAACATTGCCAACTACTGCTATACTATATCAAATAGCAATTATGATTGCCATTTGTACTTCTGTATGTTTAACTGTATTTTGTTCACTTACTTTTGGATATAAAACACTTTATAATAAAAGAAATCAAATATCATTAAGATAATATTAAAGGAGTGAAATTTAATGTGGAATAATTTTAAACTTCCAAAATTAACATCTAATTTATTATCCAAATTAAAATTTATTGAAAATAAAAAGAATATGGTAGATGCATTATATGATGTGGATGGTTATAGACGATATTATGAATATATAGATATAAAACATATAACAGCTTCTTTAAATACAGAAGGTACCTATATTTCAGAAGAACAAACAAGATTAATAATGAATAAAACTATGCCAAATCCTATAACTTATAAAAGTTTTATTGAATGTAATAATTTATGTAATGCTGTACAATATATGAATGAATTAGTATATAATAATATGTTTTTAGATTATAATATACTTTTACAATTACATAAAATATTAAGTGCAAGTCTTTTAAATGAACATAATTCAGGTAAAATAAGGACACAAAAAGTATTTATAGGAAATGGTAATTATGAGCCTGCTCAAATAAATCAAATTGATAAGTTATTAAAAAAATTATTTTTAACCATAAATGAAATAGATAATCCTATAGTAAAAGCAAGTTATTTCAGTTATAACTTAGTATCAATTCATCCGTTTATAGATTTTAACGGAAGATTAAGTAGGCTGTGCGAAAGTTATATATTAATGTATTATAAGCACCCTGTAATTACATTGAAAGAAGAAAATATACAACAATATATGAACTTAATAAGAGAAGGGCAAGAAAAGGTATATAGTATCAATTTACCTTATATTAATTTTATAGCGGATATGGTTATTGAAAGATTAGATGAAATGTTATCTTAAAAAATTTACTAACTATATAAAAAAGACAGGTTATAACCTGTCTTTTTTACCATGCATATTCTTCTATAACACCACAAGCTATTTTTTTACCACTATTTCCGGATGGTTCTGTTCTATAATCGTCTGGAGATTGATGAATTATTACTACTTTACCTATAATATCTTTAGGTTTAAATTTATTGGTAAAGAAAGTCATAGAAGCCACACCATTATTTGAAAAAAGTACTGGAAAATCTCCTGCATGGTTACCATGAGGTTGATTGTCAGGATTATAATGTGAACCTGCATTAGGAAAAGGATTTTCATTTGTACCTTCAAAACAATCATCACCATCATGTATATGAAAACCAAAAGGACCTACTACCATATTATTACCTCTTAAAAATGGAGGCAATCCTATGACACTTACAGATACTTCTGTTCCATTTTTAACTTCATGAAAATAAATAAGTCCTTCTATGTTAGGGTATATAGTTCCACCAGTAATTTTAGCTTTAGCATCTATTTTATTTTTAAAAAACATAATTACCACTCCAAACTATAATATATAGTATTATTATATGGATTATAAAAATAATTGTGAAAGTACAAAAAAATATATAAGATTACCTAAGAAAATTTTTCATTTATATTTTTAAATTTATATTGACATACTATTTAGATATGGTATAATAATACTATCAATAAGTTTTATTAATTAATAATAATTATAAATTAAGGAGGAATTTTATAATGAAAAAATTTGTTTGTACAATATGTGGTTATGTTCATGAGGGGGATTCTGCACCAGATAAATGTCCTCAATGTAATGCACCAGCTAGTAAATTCACAGAAAAAAATTTAAATGGAATGTCTTGGGCTGATGAACATAAAATAGGTGTTGCTGAAGGTATTGATGCTGAAGTATTAGAAGGACTTAGACAAAATTTCTATGGTGAATGTACAGAAATTGGTATGTATTTAGCAATGAGTCGTCAAGCAGACCGTGAAGGTTATCCAGAAATTGCAGAAGCATATAAAAGAATAGCATTTGAAGAAGCAGAACATTCCGCTAAATTTGCTGAATTATTAGGAGAAGTTGTATTTGCTGATACAAAGAAAAATCTTCAACTTAGAGTTGAAGCAGAACATGGAGCATGTCAAGGTAAAAAAGATTTAGCAGTTAAAGCTAAACAATTAAACTATGATGCAATTCATGATACTGTACATGAAATGTGTAAAGATGAAGCAAGACACGGTCAAGCTTTTGAAGGTTTATTAAAACGTTATTTTTCTAAATAAATTTTTTTCAAAGACTTATTTTGAGAAAAAGTAAAAACCACTAATTAAATTAGTGGTTTTTACTTTTTAATTTACTTGTAAAATAATATATGTTATGTTTTAAATTTTAATAAAATATGTATGATTTTAGTTTTAAATTACTCTAGTTGCTCCAACATATCTAGTTGCGTAATAATTTTCATTTAAACCACTTATTATAACTCCACCTGTCCAAGAAGAAGAAGAGTGAATAAACTTACCATCACCAATATAAAGACCTACATGTGAAATTTGACTTTTTCCACCTGTATTAAAAAATACTAAATCACCTGGTTGAAGTTGGCTCTTGCTAATTCTTACACCATTATTATATTGATCTCTTGATGAACGACCTACTATAACACCAAAATTTCTTAATACAGAAGATGTAAAACCTGAACAATCAACTCCTGTTGAAAGATTTGTTCCACCATAAACATATCTTGTTCCTAAAAATCTTTTAGCATAAGCAACTATTTGAGTTCCTAAATCTGAATTTGGTGCTGGAGCAGCTACTTCAACAATTTTATGTGGTAATTCATTAAGAAAAGCACTACTTAAATATTGTCCATATACATAAGCTACTTCATTATTATAGTTTATTTCATACCAATCTCCAACTTTAGCTGTAACTACTACAGTATCTTCTTTATAAACCTTATCTAAAATATTAGAATTTATAGAAGGTTCTTTGCGTATATTAACATCGTTTTCTGTTACAGTAGCTTTTACAACAGTTATATTAACAACATTGCTTGGAATATATATTTCAGAAAAATCTTCACCTAATATTTTAAGCCAACCATCTTCTTTACTAAGTACTACTACTTCATTATTTCTATAAAGTTCACCTGATATTGTATTATTATCATTTGATTGTAAATATGTACTAACGATATCTTCTGTAACAATAGCTGTAGCTGTAGCGAAAGCTGGTATAGATGAGCAAATTGAAATAGATGCTCCAATTAGAAATACTTTTGCCATTTTAACTAAATTCATTTTTAATAGTTCACTCCCTAGATTTTTAAAATATTTATAAATTAAGTGTAAAACCCCATACCCTTTAAGATTGGGGATGTAAGCATACATTAAAGAAGTTCATACAATTTTTTACGGTTGTTATAAAATAATTATTACACATTTGTTATATTTGTTACAAAACAATTATACTTTATATTTAATTACTTTGTCAAGTAATGATTAAAAAACATTTTAAAATATTTTATATATATTTTTTTTTATTTAAATGTTTTTAATATTCTACAATCTTTAATAACTCTTTTGTTAAAAAAATAAAAACTTATATTAAGTAATACAAGTTTTTATTTTCTATTTAATAAACTAAAAAAGTCTATTAAGTAATAAGTTATTATTCATTTTTTTTAATATCTGGTGCAATTTCTTCTGAACTTTCAAATAAATAGTTGTCTAAATTATCTAGTGTAGCTTCTTTATCTTTAACGGAAATCATTAATGCCATTATTACTATTCCTACCATAGCTCCAATTAAAATACCTAATAAAATACCAAATATAAACATAATAGTTCCTATCCTTTCTTAAATAATTATTAGTTATATCTTATATTAATGTATGTTTTATTTATTGTATTCGTACAAAATTATACTTATAAGATAAAACTTTATTTGTAATTTAGCTTATTCAACTAGATTAATTATATTGTATTATCACCTATTTTTATATTTTTATTAAGAATGAAAAAATATTTTATACCAATAATAACATTGTTACATAAATTTTAATTCTATATTATAAATTTATTTTATTCTATAATAAAAAAAAATAGTTACTAATGTAATTAATTGAAATAAACCAAATTAAAAATTTTAGCTTTTAATGGTGTATTATCATAGATAAATAATAAATTAAAGATAAAATTAACTTAACATGATAGAATTTAAATATTGTAAACTTTATTAAGTCATTTGTAAATACAATAAACGAAAGGATGTTTCTATAAAACTTTAAGGTATTGAGAATTTTTTATTTAATAATTTATTTTAAATTTCATACCTACCTAGTAATTATAAGTTAAAATATATTTTTGTTTTATTTTAGTAAAAAATTTTTTAAATTTATGCAAAAATATTTGACAATAGCGTTAATAATGTATAAACTAGTATTAGCTATTGGAATACTAACATTGTATTCTAATACTCGAATAGATATAGATAAAAATTCTTTCTGTTCAAAGAGCGAAAAATAATATGTTGGAGGAATTTACATGGCAGAAAAAACTAAGAAGATAGCTATATTAACAGGAGGGGGAGACGCACCGGGATTAAATGCAGTTATATATGCTTTAACTCGTTCAGCAATTCTCAGATATGGTTATAAGGTGATAGGTTACAAGTTCGGTTATAGAGGTCTTTACAACAATGATTTTGTACCATTAACACTTCAATCAATTTCAGGTATTCTTCATAGAGGAGGAACTATTCTTTATAGTTCAAACAAAGACAATTTATTCGATTACACAGTTGTAGAAGACGGTAAAAAAGTAAAAAAAGATGTTTCTGATGTTGCAGTTGAAAACCTCAAGAAAGAAGGCGTAGATGTATTAGTAGTACTTGGTGGAGATGGAACTCTTACAAGTGCAAGGGATTTTGCGAGAAAAGGTATTAACGTTATAGGAGTTCCTAAGACAATAGATAATGACTTAGGTTCAACAGATATTACATTCGGATTTCAATCAGCAGTTGACGTTGTTACAGAAGCTTTAGGTAGACTTCATACAACAGCAGAATCTCATCATAGAATTCTTATCGCTGAAGTTATGGGAAGAAATGCAGGATGGATTGCATTACATTCAGGTATGGCAGGTTCAGCAGATATTGTACTTATTCCAGAAATACCATATTCTCTTGAAAATGTTATAGCTAAAATTAAAAACAGAGATGAAAGAGGAAAACCATTCTCTATAATAGCAATTGCTGAAGGTGCTACAGAAGTTGGAGGAAGTTTAACTGTAAGTAAAGTAGTTGAAGATAGTCCAGACCCTATTCGTTTAGGTGGAGTTGCTAATAAACTTGCTGCTGATTTAGAAAAGAACTTAGATAATCATGAAATTAGAACAGTTATATTAGGACATGTACAAAGAGGTGGAGATACTTGCCCATATGATAGAGTTCTTTCAATAAGATATGGTGTAGAAGCTCTTAATCTTATTGAACGTGAAGAATATGGTAATATGGTATGTATTAAAAATGGACAAATTTCAAAAGTTAGTTTAGAAGAAGTTATAGGAGCTAATAAACAAGTAGACCCTAATGGAGAACTTGTAAAAGCAGCTAAAAGTATAGGTATTGCATTTGGAGATGAAAAAATAAGTCTTCATTATAATGAAAAATAAAAATAAAAAAGATATATCACATTAAGTGATATGTCTTTTTTTTTATTATTCTCTTAACTTTTACAAATAATATTAAAGTTCTAAATAAAACTTTGAAAAATCTTAATATTTGCTTACCTCATAATTTGATTTGATGTTTTATACTTATATCATCAAATGAAAGAGGTGCTTGCTATGCAAACTAATACTAGCAATAAATGTAATATTAATAAGAGAAAGTATATTTTATGGATATATAATACATTATTTTTTAGTAGTGTAATTATAATATTTATTTTTCTTTTTGACAATTTAAATCTTATAAAATCTCTACAAAATATAAATGCTTTATCATCTCCTATGGAAAACATACAATATGATAAAATTGGAATTAATATTGACTTTGTTGATTCCAATGATTTTTTAGAACTTGTCAATAATGACTATTCTATAAATGAAGATTCATCTAAATATGAAATAGTATCAGCATTTAAGGTAGTAGCTATTTTAACAAGTGATTTAGTGTTAAATCAAAAGGTTCTTAATGAAACAAAAAAATTATTTACAGATGCTAAAAGTTTGGGCTTTAATGATTTTTTTATAAGTAGTGGTTATCGAACTTTTGAAAAACAGACAGAACTTTATGAAAATGCATCTGATAAAACATTTGTACAAAAACCTAATCACAGTGAACATCAAACAGGGCTTGCATTAGATATCGCTTATAAAGGTACTAATATATCACAAATGGATGAAATAAAAGAAGGAAAATGGCTTATGAAAAATGCTTGGAAATATGGTTTAATTTTAAGATATCCAGACGGTAAAAGTGATATTACAAAAATATCCTATGAACCATGGCATTATCGCTACATAGGATTACCACATGCTTATTATTGTTATAAAAATAATTTATGTTTAGAAGAATATATAGAATTTTTAAAGGAAACTGATGGTTATAGTATTGAAATAGATGGTATAAAATATTTAGTATTTTATGAAATGCCTAAGAATGATATAATACAAGTGCCAAAAGATTTGAACTATGAAATATCTAGTGATAATACTGGAGGTTATATTATAACCGTAAAGGAGAATTAATATGGAATATACAATATTAATATGTGATGATGATGAAGATATATTGTCTGCACTTAAAATATATCTTGTAAATGAGGGATATAAAGTAATAGAAGCAAAGAATGGTAAAGAAGCTGTAGATTTAGTAGGACAAAATAATATTCATTTAGTATTACTTGATGTAATGATGCCTATTATGGATGGTATACAAGCAGCAGTAAAAATAAGAAATATAAGCAATGTTCCAATACTTTTTTTAAGTGCTAAAAGTGAAGATACAGATAGAATTTTAGGTCTTAATATGGGTGGTGATGATTATATTACAAAACCATTTAATCCTATAGAATTATTTGCTAGGATTAAAGCAAGTTTAAGACGCTATTCTCATTTAGGAGGTATTAAAACTAATGATATAAATGGGGTTTATCAAACGGGTGATTTAATTCTTGATGATAATAAAAAACAAGTAGTAGCTGAAGGTGGAGAGATTTCTCTGACTGCTGTTGAGTTTAATATATTAAAATTTTTAATGTCAAAACAAGATTATGTATTTTCATCAAATCAAATTTATGAAGCTGTTTGGAATGAACCTGCTTTTGATGTTTCAAAAATAATATCGGTTCACATACGACATATTCGCGAAAAAATTGAACTTAATCCAAAAGAACCTAAATATTTAAAAGTAGTTTATGGACTTGGTTATAAGGTGGTAAAAATAAAATGAAGAAAGCATTATTATCCTATTATTCATTAATACTTCAATGTATTCTATTGTTTATAAGTACTTATATAATATTATGTAATATTTATACTCCTGTTGGGTATTATGTCAGAAGATTATTAGATATTAATTTAAAATCAGATTGGATTACACAGGCTATAATTATTGAATTAATTGTTTTTCCGATTTTATTATATACAATATGGAATAATTCTATATTAAATAAAATAAGAAGATTTAATTTTCCATTAATAACACTTTATTTTTTTATAATAATTATTTCTCTTATTCTTTTAGCAAAATCAAAAATTAATTTGTATTTTTCAATATTTTTCATTCCGATAATAATGTTTATTTTAAGCATTTTATGGTTATTTTTATTTATTAGTTATATAAAATCTATAATATTGAAATATATTATTATTGAAAAATCAGAATACAATAGAATAATTGAAGAAAAAGTTAAATCTGAACGATTTAAAACAGAATTAATAACTAATGTTTCACATGATATAAAAACACCATTAACTTCAATTATAAATTATATTGATTTAATAAAAAGATTAAAAATACAGAATGAAAGTCTTAATGAATATATTGAGATTTTAGATAGAAAATCAAATCGACTTAAAATGTTAATAAATGATTTAATTGAAGCTTCTAAAGCAGGTACAGGTAATATATCTGTTAACTTACAACAAATTGACTTAGTAGAAATTACAGGACAGATTGCTGGAGAGTTTGACTCTCTTTTTATAGATGCAGAATTAGAATTCATTTTTAGACATACAGAAGAAAAAATGTTTGTTGTAGCTGATAGTAGGCATCTATGGAGAGTTTTAGAAAATATTTTTGGTAATGCTATAAAATATGCACTACCTAACACACGTATTTATACTGACATAAAAAAAGAAAAAGATTATATTTTATTTTCTTTGAAAAATATTTCTAAAGAACCCCTTGGTATTTCATCAGATGAATTAATGGAGCAGTTTGTAAGAGGTGACCGTTCTCGTCATAGTGAAGGTAGTGGTTTAGGACTTTATATAGCAAAAAGTTTAACTGAATTAATGGGAATATATTTTGAAATTATCATTGCAGGTGATTTATTTGAAGTTATAATTAAGCTTAACAATAATTTTTAATTATACTTGAAATTTAAAATTATTTTTAGATATAATATAGGGAAAATAGTAATTATTATAAAACCAAAATAAATAAGGGTAGTTATATTATAATATAAAAAGGGATGATACTCTTGAAAATTAGAAAACAATACACCTGCCCATTAGAATTAACACATGATATGATAAAGGGTAAATGGAAATCAATAATTTTATGGAGACTTAGATTGGGTAATACTTCACTTGCTAAACTTGAAAAAGATATTTGTGGAATCACTCAAAAAATGTTATTAGAACAATTAAAAGAACTTATACAATTTGGACTTGTAGATAAAAAAATATTTGATGGTTATCCATTAAAAGTTGAATATTTTTTAACAGAACATCTTGGTAAAAAAATATTAGAAGCATTAACTATTATGCAATCAATAGGTATAGATTTTATGATTGAAAACAATATGGAGCATATACTAAAAGAAAAGGGAGTTATATATGAGAGAAAATAATAAAAAAATAAACATTTTTGATGGTAGTCCAATTTTACATCATTAATGTTTAATAAGAATGTGTTTTATTTTATAATTTTTCTATAATTATATTATAAGCAAATAATAGTATTAAATATGAAAGATATTTGTTTTTATTATGTACGTTTCGTTATATATTATAAATATTTAGGATTTTAAATCAACTCCGGAGCTTTTGAAGTGCAATTTGTGTTCCTTTTTCTTTAGTATAGAAACATTAATAATAATTATGGTGCATGCATTAAATCTCCACAATTATTATTTTACTGATAACTTCAACATTATCTAGAATTTGTTGACTTTATCAATACCTTACTAAAAGCAGTCATTACTAATAATTTGAAACATAACTTTGATAGTATATCAAGATATTTGTAATTTGATGTTATAGCACACAGGGTAGGGTATTAGGGTTAAGTTCGTGCATGAAATAATACATCTAAAAGAGCCTATTAACTATGCTTTGAACGAAATTAACAATGAAACTTGAAATACTAATATATATTATGCATTAGTTGTAAAAACTGTCACAATAAATTTATATTTTATTATTAACTTAATAAAACAACAAGGTTTATAATATTGTTACAGTTTATACAAAATATAAAGAACACTGTCCCTATAATATCATAAATAATATATACTTTTTTCATAATTATATTATTCTTTATTTAATTAATACATACAAAAAAGTGGGTAATTTACTTATTCTAAAATGAAGTTATAATTATATTATAAATAAGAGAACTACTTGTAAAATTTGTATTAATAAAATAATAAACGGAGTGATAAAAATATGCAAGTAACAAGTACAGGAATAATAAATGGAATTATAGAAAGTAAATATGGTAAGTATGGAACACAGTTTAATGGAAATGGTATGCCTACATATTCACTACCTTTTAAACTTGAAGATGCACCAGTTAATACAGTTTCGTTTGCTGTTGTATTAGAAGATAAAGATGCATTTAGTATATGTGGTTTTTCGTGGATACATTGGACAATAGCAAACCTTATTCGTACAGAAGTTAAAGAAAATGAAAGTCAAACAGCAACTGATTTTATACAAGGTGTTAATAGTTGGATTAGTATACAAGGTGGTCAACAAAGTAAAGAATTTTCAAGTTTTTATGGTGGAATGTGTCCTCCTAATGCACCTCATTTATATGAGCTTCATGTATTTGCTTTAGATATAAAACTTGAACTTGAAGAAGGTTTTGATATGAATGAACTTTATAAAAAAATGGATAATCATATTTTAGCTCAATATACATTAAAAGGTACTTATAATGATTAAAAAAATAGACCATATAGTTATTACTACTAATGATATTAATAATTGTATAAAGTTTTATGAAAAGCTTGGTTTTATATCAAAAAAAGCTAATAACAGATATGAATTATATTCAGGAGATTTTAAAATAAATGTTCATATTAAAGGAAAAGAATTATTGCCTCATGCTAAAAATATTCAGGTAGGTAGTGTAGATTTATGTTTTGAGATAGATTGTGATATTAATGAATTAAAAAAAGAATTAGAAGAAAAAAATATTACAATAGAACTTGGTATTATAGAAAGAAATGGAGTTTATGGTAAAATGAATTCAATTTATTTACATGATTATGATGGAAATTTAATCGAATTTTGTAAATACAAATAAAAAAAGAACAATTAAATATTGTTCTTTTTTTATTCTATAATTACTCCACCCATACCCATAGCAGTTTTAGCGCCCATACCGGAATATTGAGAATAGTTTAAAATTAAATTTAAAAGTTTTAAGTTTTCATTATCACAATTAAGTCGAATTTTTATACCACCAATCATACCAGCAACATTTACATTAGCTAATTTAAAATAAGAACTGCTTAATTCATATCCTAACACTCTATAATAACTACTATCACCATATAATATTGATTTATCTACAACTATATTTTCAAATAACTCTAACTTTTTGATAATACTATTAGAAAGTCTACTTAAATCAAACCAATTACTATAAACATTATCTTTTTTATATGTAGTGGTAGAACAGAAAACAATTTTAAAATCTGTTTTTAATTCAGTCTCTAATTCATTAAAATTAACTTTTGTTTCAAATATATCTAATATTTTTAATGGCTCTTTTAATCCTTTTATAAAGAAAGAATTTATACTTTTTATATAATTTATAAATTCATAAGCATATTCATTTAATATATTTATTCTAAGTAAATCTTGAGTTTTTCCACTCATAGTAAAAAGGCTATATGGTCTAACTTCACCAAAACTATGTAATTTAGCTGAAATTTCAGTATTTATATTAGTTAATAAAAAACCATGTATTTTTGCTGAAAGTTCTGTACCAAGTAATGAATTATCTGCTTTTTGTAGGTATATGTCACATTGACAAATCATAAGTTTTATCTCCAATAATAGTTTATTTTTATAAATAATAAGTTCAAGTTTATTAAGTATAAATTATTTTGGGTATAATAATATTATGCTCTAACATAATATTGTTTTTAATATTAAAAATAGTTTTGCCTTTTCTTGAACAATATTTTTTGTTAGAGCTTTTATAAATTTAATAAAATTTTTAATTATATTTTTGTAAATATGTTAGTTTAATAATCCTGCAATAGCGGTACCTGTTAAGGTTGCATTTTCAGCTTTCATAAATTCACAATAAATACCTTTTTCATTTTCTAAGAAGTCTTTAATATAATAATCTAATTTATATCTAAAAAGTTTTGATTTATAGAATGTTGTACCTTCTGCTACAATACAAACTGGTTTATTAGGATTTTTTCCTGTATTTGTTTTTATCATAATACTGGCTAAATTTATAGCTACCATTTTACTTGCTCTTTCAAAACTACCATCAATAATA
Organism: uncultured Eubacteriales bacterium; assembly: GCA_964638835.1. Lineage (GTDB taxonomy): Bacteria > Bacillota > Clostridia > Lachnospirales > CAZQDT01 > CAZWZB01. The sequence goes on from CAZWZB010000001.1 coordinate 90,906, forward strand.
TAATATAAAGCAAGTCTATCATCTTCATTATTACAACAATTAGCTAATATATTTTCACCATAAGGATAATAACAAAATTCGCTTATATCTTTCATACCTACATTATTCAATTTTTTAAAATTTATTTCAAATTCTTTAGAGAATAAATTTTCCTTTATTGCTTGTTTGATAGTGAAATTAATAACACTTCCTTGATATACTCCTGATACTTTCTTTTCATAAGTATACTCACCAGGATTTATTGTTGTTAAATCAAATTGTTTATCAAATTCACCTTCTGGCATTTTCACATATGCACCAGATTCTATATTTATTACCATAGAATTTAATGTTTCATTTGTTAGATTTATTTTTTTGATGCTATTATTTTTTTCTATATAACAAGTATTTGTACCTGTCCCTAAAATAAAACCAATATAACTATCAAATTTTCTATTTGAACTGTTTGCTATTCCACCTAACATTGTAGCTACAGTATCATTAAGTAAAACAAATTTTTTATCTTCATTAATACCTCTAGCTTTTAAAGTTTTAGCTATATTTTCACATATAGTTATACCTTCCATGTTTTCAATCGTTATTTCTTTGCTAAACTTAATTACTTTGCCATCTTTATTTGGTAAAATATTTGTTGGAAAAGAAAAACAAAATCCAATTTTATTACTTCTATGGATAACTGGCATTAAATAATCCACTATTTTTTCAAAAAATTCTTCTTTAGATATAGCTCCTTGTGTACCAAGCATAGGATATACATTAAAGTTATCAATAACAGGTGTTTTATTTTCATCAAAATATACAACAGCAACTCTAAAGTTTGTGCCACCTGCATCCATTACAATAACAGGTTCATTTATAGGGATTTCGCCTTCTGAATTTATATAAGTTGGCAACATCATAAGAGAAGATGTTTCCCCACAAAGCCCCTTATCCATTTCATCTATAAATTCATTGCAACACTTATTAAAATCAATGCTATCATAGTACATATTATATTTTTTCAAGAAACTGCTAACTTTATCTCTCATAATTAAATTCCTTCCACTAATAATAGTTTTAGTTTTACATTGTTTTATTATAACATTTTTATTTTTAAAAACAATAGTTTATAGTAAAGTAAATTAAAATTTATATTTGATTATATAAAAAAGTCACTAGTATTCAAACTAGTGACTTTTTAACTTATAATAATATTGAAAAAATGTCTCAAGATAAATAATTAAAAGACATTTTGAGACAAACAAAGGATGTATAATTTAATACTTAATAAAATTAAAACTATAATTTCGCTAAATATAAATTATTATATAATATACATACTGTAATCCAAAATTATATTGCCTTTTTCATCAGGTGTTGTAAATCGAGGACAATTATATCTTTCAAAAAACCAATACCATTTTTGTGAATTACCATGAAAGTTATCACGGCAATTACCCATTCCATTTTCTTTTAATTTCTCCATACACATATTGTGTGGAATTTCCCCATAAATTTCCCCACTTTTTTCTTTACCATAAATCCAACAAGTTCCAATATCACCTTCTGGAATATCAACATAATCATAACCATCAGGTACAGGTGTATCTTGTGAAAAAAACATACCAATCCAATATTGAAAACTACTTTCTTCTTCAGAACAACCCATCAAACCAATACAACCATTTTCTATATCATTAGGAGTATCTAATTTTTTAAGTTCATCAAACCATCCTTTTTGAAACCATTCATTCCATTTATGTCCGAAACCATCTTTGTCTACATTAGTATAACACTTTCCAATGAAACGAAGTGATGGCATGTGTTCCTTATATACTTTTATTATTTCTATTGACATTGTACTACCTCCAAATGATTTAATATAAATTAATTATACAGAATTATAATTGTCATTGCTGTATGCTGTACCACAACCCAAAATTACATTAGAGACTTGCTTTTACTTGAATTCTCCCCAGTTCTCACTCAGTTTCGCTGACATATTCGTAAAATCAATTTGATAGCGTATAGCATGGTGGTCTTTTATCAACATACCATTTGTAAGACAAATTTTAAGGAAGCAACAATTCTTATCTTGCTCATTATTTGCATGGTCATACCATGAGGCAAATGCTTCACGTAGCTTCAACCTGATTTCAGCATTTTTGGGGTCTAGCACCCAGCCTAAGTTCTCTCCGATACCTTGTCCGCTGAACCACTCAAGGGCACAGATGGCAACTTCAGGATTTTTATCAATTTGCCTCATTTTGTTTGATAGCATATAAGTAACAACATAGAACGCACCATTTTCATAGTAAGCGTCTACCATGCGGTTATGTAGGTGTCCTTCTTCCATTGTGGCTATTGCGATAAGACTGTCTTTACCAAATCGTTCTGTCATAAGTTCCATTGCCTTTTCATAGTTTTGCATTTTGTAGCCTCCTTAAAGAATTTAATTTAATTTATTTTATCATATCATACTTGACAACAGTATGTCATATTAAAAAACTTTATAAAATAAATTTAATTTTGTTTATTCTTTGATGGTTTATATTGTTTTTGATTTTTAGAATTATTAACTGAATTATCATATTTATATTTCGTTGAATAAGAATGGTTAGTAGTTATTAAATTTTTTTGCACTCTAGTATTTATTTCATTTCCAACTAGTATACCAGTTAGTGAACCACAAAATAGCATAAAGAAACATAGAGCAGTTAACATTAATATTTTTTTGTTTATAAATGATTTTTTATTTGATTTTACTACAAACTGTTCAACATTTTCTTGTAAATTATTATTTATATTATCTAATTCATTTATATTGTTATCCATATTTTCATTTCTTTCCATTAATTAATTCCTCTAAAGTTACTGTTAAAATTTCCTGTGAGTTATTTCGTATGATTGTATTTGTAAATTTATTCTCCTTTCATATTTGTTGATTAAAGCATAAAATTTAAAAATGATTTTTATGTGAACACTAAATAAATTATTATTGAAATATAAATGAATACTATAAAAATATAGTAGCGATTATAAAATTTGAAAATCAATTTGGTGAAACACTTTTTTATAAAGTGTTCCACCATTTTTAAAAAAATTTATGTATTTTAAACTTCTAAAGATAATTTACTATGGAAATTAAAAAAAGTGTTATTTACCAAAGTATATTATTAATTTTAAAATTTAATTTCTTATATTTGAATTAGGAATTTTATCAAATAACCTTTCAAGTTGAATTCCAGTTCCACAACCTAAATCAATTAATGACACATGGCTATCACTAGCTTTAAAGCAATTTGCTATCTGCTCATAAAACTCTGTTAGTTGCAAATCAATAAGCATATGATTATCATATGTAGTAGCTCGTTTATCAAAAAATTCATTCATTTTTTCAAGTGACATAAAATGGTTCTCCTTTTAAAATTTATTTTAAGATGTCTATTTTTTATTATATATTATAAAATTTTTAAAATCAACTTAAATGATTTTGAGAGTGTTTATTTATAAATAAAATTTTCAATGTTATGTGTAATATTTGGTATTTATCATCATAAATTTTGTAATTAAATCTAACACCTAAAAATGAATGAATTTTTTGATAAACGAGCTACTACATATGATAATCATATGCTTATTGATTTGCAACTAACAGAGTTTTATGAGCAGATAGCAAATTGCTTTAAAGCTAGTGATAGCCATGTGTCATTAATTGATTTAGGTTGTGGAACTGGAATTCAACTTGAAAGGTTATTTGATAAAATTCCTAATTTATTTGTAACAGGAATAGATTTATCTATGGAAATGCTTAATATATTAAAATCAAAATACCAAAATAAAAATATTAAGCTAATTTGTAAATCTTATTTTGATATAGATTTGGGAAATAGTTGTTTTGATTATGCATTATCAACTTATTCTTTACATCACTTTAGCGAAGAAGAAAAAATTATACTTTATAAAAAAATTTATAATTCTCTCAAAAATAATAGTATATTTGTTGATGGTGATTATATATGCAAAACTATAGAACAACAACAATTTCATATTGCTGAAAACGAAAGATTAAGAAAAGAAAATAATATTACAAATGGTTTTTATCATTATGATATACCTTTTACAATTGATACAGAAATAAAATTATTAAAATTATCAGGATTTACTAATATTAATGTTGTTAAAGAATGGGATAATACAAGTGTAATTATAGCAAGGAAATGAGAATAGATATTTTTGTAATTAAAAGATTTATAGCTTTATTTAGTAAATATTCTAAAATATTTAAATGAGGAGTGTTTAGATGAATAATGAATTTCATTTAGAAAAAGTAGGACAGTATAATGATTCTGGTCTAATGTCTGGATATGGCATGTTTAATTTATTCAACACATATGTAGAATATTGTTTTAATGAATTAGATATAAGTTTAAATGAATTAGAAAAATATATACAAAATGTGCTGAATAATCTACTTGATAAAACAATTGATGAAATCTGTAGGTTAGCTTATGAATGGAAAGAAGATAAAATGAGTAGTGATACAATGGATTATCCTATAGGTTTGAACAAAGTTTGGGGTAGAGATATTTTAAAGTTTATGCAAATAGGCACTATTGAGATTTATAGAAATCCGTATGATAAAAATGATAATGTTTTAGGTGCTGTTTTAGTAGGTAGTACAGATTGGGATACTGAAAATGGTATGGAAATTATCATTAGAGGAAAAGAAGTTTTAGAAGTACGAGAATTTTTAGGATATGAAGAATATTCAATTTGGAATACAAAATAATAAAAAAATAGAGAGTGGTCACCTATAAGTTATATAGAAAAACTATCTGAGTTTTATAATAACATCTATACTTTGGTAAACACTCTCAAAAAATAATAAAATATTATTTTTACTATTTTTAATTATTTATTCATGTAACATTTGTTCCTTTTTTAAGTTTCTTTTTTTAACATGAATATTTAGAAGTCCAAACCCAATAAATAATAAGATTATTATATTTACTATACCAGAAAATAAGCTAACTGATAAATATGATATAAATATATAGTTAACAAATTGATATACACAGTTTAAAAGATTACAAAACAAAATTATACCTAATATCCCCAAAACATGATTTAATTGTTTTATTCGTAAAACATACTCTGAATAAAGTTCAAATTCCCCATGTATTTTCTTTTTTCTAAAATATGCCCATCTAAAACATGAACCTAAATATTCAGTTTCTGTGTCTTCAATAAATTCAATATATCGTATGCTTTCAGGGTGACTTGGCATATTTTCAAGTAACTCAAGTTTTATAGAATACTCCACTATCCCTGTTTCCTCAAAAATATATTGGCAATTACCATCAATTGCAATTAAAGATAAACCTTTTGCAGCCATCTCATTAAGCCACTTTCTTCTTTATCAAAATCCCATATAAAAAATAACTTAGTAATTTTTTTTCTCATTTTATTTCCCTCCTAAAATTATTTTTCCATTTTTGAGAAGTTCCTCAAGTCTTATAATTTCGTTTTCTAATACTTGAAGACCTAATTGTGTAATCTTATATTCCTTGTAATGGTGATATAAGAGAAATTAAAATGTAGTAAACAGCTTCTGTTAGTGGAACTCCCTCAAGCTTATTTGACATAATTATCACCACCTGTTATATATCAAGACGTTATAACGCTTTACGATATATTTGTCAATACTATAAATAAAAATAATTATTTAAAAATTAATTTAGAAATCAAAATTAGCTCATACTTTAAATAAAGCGTAAACCAACTTTACATTAACTTTACAATCCATTTATATTGATTTAACAAACCTCAATTATAATCATAATTGTAATTATAGTGAAAAAAATAATACATACATATATAAGGAGCGAATATTAAATGAAAATAAAATTTTTATCTATAGCTATGAGCTTGATGATGATGATGGGACTTGGAGGTTGTGGAAATTCTTCAGCTAACGCATCTGATAGTACAACTGTTGCTAACACAACTATAGTTCAAGAAGAAAAATTATCTGGCACAGTATCAGTTAATGGTTCAACAACTGTTCAACCTTTAGCAGAATCTATAGCAGAATTATTAAACAAAACACATCCTAAATTAGAAATAGAAATTCAAGCTACTGGTTCAAGTGGTGGAATTAAAGCCGCAAGTAATGGTACTACTGAAATAGGTATGTCTTCAAGAGAATTAAAACCAGAAGAAAAAGATGGCATTACTGAGCATATTGTAGCTTATGATGGTATTGCTGTTATTGTAAATCCATCAAATGGCGTTTCCGATTTAACATCAGCTCAAATTAAAGATATATTTGAAGGCACTATTACTAATTGGAGTGAAGTTGGTGGTAAAGATGCTGAAATAGTAGTAGTTAGTCGTGAAGCTGGTTCAGGAACAAGAGGAGCTTTTGAAGAATTATTAAAACTTACTAAAAAAGATGGAGATAGAGATGTAAGTTCATTAAAAGAGGATGCTCTTATAGCAGATTCAAATGGAGCTATAAAGGTTAATTTAGCATCAAAAGAAAATGCAATCTCTTATATGTCAGAAGGTTATCTTGATAACACAGTAAAAGCATTAAAAGTTGATGGAATTGAATGTACTGTTAGTAATATTAAAGAAGGAAGTTATAAAATTTCAAGACCTTTACTATTAATTACAAAAGGTGAATTAAGCAAACAAGCACAAGCATTTATAGATTGTTTTTTAAGTGATGCTGGTCAAGAAATAGTAGCAGATAAGTATATAACAGTTAAATAATATAATTAATTGATATAGGGTAGGTTAAAATCTACCCTAAACTTAAATTTCAAGAGGTGTTTTTATGGAGATTAGCACAATGCAGAAAACAGATGGTAAATTAAAAAAAAGAACAAATAAAAATAGAACCAATTTAATAGAAATAATTATGAAAAATATATTTACATTTTGTGCATGTGTGTCAATATTGTGTGTTTTTGCAATTACAGTTTTTATATTAGTAAAAGGTACACCTGCTATAATGGAAATTGGTATTGTAGAATTTTTATTAGGCAAGAAATGGTTACCTGAAAGTTATTTTGGAATTTTTACTATGATAGTTGGTTCTATATATGCTACAATTGGAGCAATTATTATAGGTGTTCCTATTGGTCTTTTAACAGCAATATTTTTATCTGATTTGTCAAATAATAAAGTTAAAAATATTATTCGACCTGCTATTCAATTATTAGCAGGTATTCCATCTGTAGTATATGGTTTTTTTGGACTTGTATGTATTGTTCCTGCTATTAATGAATTATTTGGTGGTAGAGGAGCAGGAAATAGTTTACTTGCTGTTTGTATTATATTAGGTATTATGATATTACCAACTATAATAAGTACAGCTGAAACTGCATTAAATGCTGTTCCAAAATCATATAAAGAAGGAGCATTAGCACTTGGTGCTACTGAAATGCAAGCTATATTTAAAGTAAAATTGATTGCTGGAAAGTCTGGGATATTATCTGGTGTTATATTAGGTATTGGACGTGCAATAGGTGAAACAATGGCAGTTGTATTGGTTGCTGGTAATTCAACTATAATAGCAACATCTTTGACAGATCCTGTTAGAACTCTTACAGCAAATATTGCTTTAGAAATGAGTTATGCATCTGGATTACATCAAGAAGCTTTATTTGCCACAGGTGTTATATTATTTATATTTATTATGATTTTAAATTTAGTTTTAAATAAAATTACAAATAAATAAACAAACAAACTATATTTAATAATTTTTTATCTACTCTTTATATTTTATAGTAAATTGAAACTTGTAGTATTTTAATGAAAATTGAATACATACATCATAATTATATTGGAAATATTTATTGTTGAAACATTAATAAAAAAACGACCTATGGTTGTTTTTTTATTAATGTTTCAATATGTAAAATAAATAATATATTTATTTCATAGATGATTAGTAACTCTTATATGTTTTTATTCATAATATATATTGTATTTTATACTCATATATAAATTAGTTATAATTGAAAGGGGTGTAATAATGAACACAAATGTATTTTATGAAAATACTTGTTTAATTGAAAGTATGACTTGTTATATTGGAAAAACCGTTACAATATTCACTATAAGTGGGGGAGCTTCTGGATGTGGTTTTACAGGTGTTCTTGCAGCAGTAACACCAACTTGTGTAAAACTCATAACAGATATTGGTGCCCCTCCTGCTTGCCCAATAGGTAGTAGTTGTTGTAATAATTGTAGATGTAAAAATTACAATTGCAGAGGAAAACAGAATCTGTACAATACTAATTGGTTAGGTTCTATAACTGATATTCCTATTTGTGCAATAGCTTGCTTTACTCATCATTCAATATAAGTTTTATTTTTACACTTTATAAATCAAAAGTTAATTTTTACTATGATTATATTTGCTAAATTAACTTTTGATACTTTCAAAATATTATTTTAACTGTATTTAGATTTCGTGTTTATACTCAGGTATATTAAAATTTTAATTATATTTAACTAATACAATAATTATGTTTTCAACTTTATATCCACACTTATAGTCAATTAATTATGTTGACTATAAACATTAGAGAGTGTTTAAACCTATAAGTTTAGGAAACACTCTCATTTTTTATTTTATAATTTTAAACTATCAAAAATACATCTATATAAAAATATTATTAGTTATTTATTATATCATATTGTATATAATTTAGAGTGATGATATAATAAATAAAATATCTGAAAGGAGTAAAAAAATGGGTAGATTATTTGGAACAGATGGAGTTAGAGGTATAGCAAATAAAGAGCTTACCCCTGAACTTGCATTTCAATTAGGAAAAGCAGGAGCATATGTACTTACTAAAACAAAAAAACATGAAGCTAAAATATTAGTTGGCATGGATACAAGAATATCTGGTGATATGTTAGAATCTGCACTTATAGCAGGTATATGTTCTGTTGGAGCTCATGCTGTTTCAGTAGGTATTATTCCTACACCAGCTATTGCATATCTAGTACGTAAATATAAATTAGATGCAGGGGTTGTTATATCAGCCTCACATAATCCAGTTGAATATAATGGTATAAAATTTTTTAATGAAGATGGATATAAATTAAGTGATGAATTAGAAGATGAAATAGAAACAATTGTTTTAAGTGAAACAAATATGTTGCCTATTCCTACAGGAGTACAAGTTGGTACTAAAGAAATTTGTGAAGAAGCTTTAGATGATTATGTTGAATTTGTAAAACAAACAACAGATGTTACTTTTGATGGGCTTACTATTGCAATAGATTGTGCTAATGGAGCTTCCTTTAAATCATCACCTATGGCACTTTTAGATTTAGGTGCTAATTTGAAAGTAATTCATAATGACCCTGATGGTACAAATATAAATGAAAAATGCGGTTCTACACATTTAGATAGTTTGATAGAATTTGTTAAAGAAACAAATGCTAATATTGGAATTGCTTTTGATGGTGATGCTGATAGATGTTTAGCTGTTGATGAAAAAGGTAATATTGTTGATGGTGACCAAATTATGGCTATATGTGGTTTATATATGAAAGACCAAAATAAATTAAAAAACAATACAATAGTTGCCACTATAATGAGTAATTTAGGATTCTTTTTAATGGGTAAAGAAAAGAATATAAACATAGAACAAACTAAAGTTGGAGATAGATATGTTTTAGAAAAAATGATTGAATGTGATTATAAACTTGGTGGTGAACAATCCGGTCATGTTATATTTTTAGATTATAATACTACTGGTGATGGTCTTATGACTGCTATACAGCTTATAACCGTTATGAAGAAAACAGGTAAAAAGCTTTCTGAATTAGCCTCTGTTATGGAAGTACTTCCACAAATATTAGTTAATGCCAGAATAAAAAATGAGAAAAAAGATTTATACAATACAGATGAAAAAATAAAATCAGCAATTAAGAAGTTGGAAGATAAATTTGCAGGTGAAGGACGTGTACTTATACGACCTTCTGGAACCGAACCCCTTATAAGGGTAATGATTGAAGGAAAAGATAAAGAAGTTATGAAACATGAAGCTGAGAAATTAGCAGAGCTTTTGGAAACAAGATTAAATTAATTAGGCTTCTTTATAAACGTAAACCACCTCTATAAATGGTGGTTTACTATAGTTACTAGCTAAATCTAAAGACATTCTTAATAAGTTTGCCAACTATATATTTTTTAAGTGCTTTTAACTTACTTAAAGATACTCATACAAATAATCTATATTTATTTTATTTTTCATAATTAAATAGGTCTATATATTATTTTATTATAATTTACGACCATTTATAAATTCCTTATCATAAATATTAAGAATTTTTTCATCTATTGAAATAGTAATATTATCTTTAAATTCAACTTTAGGTCTATCGCCCCAATAACCTTCATATTTTATTGTACGTGGTTCATAAGCCCCTAAAAAACCAAAATCTATATTTTTTCCTACAAAAACATAAACATCTCCACCCAATGCACCTGAATCCACTTCTTGAATAATTGCTATGTATTTTTTATTTGGTGAATATATCTTCTCTATAATTTTTGTTGGGGCAAAATTAATAAATACAAAAAAATATACTAATGCTGAAAATAATATAGGCAATGCAAATATAATAATTATAATAGCTTTAATCCAATTTTTTAATTTGACTATAAATATTATAATTATACTAGCAAGTAAAATAGGTATCATATATAATCTAGCAAAAGTGCTAATAATAGTAATGGGTAAAGTAACTATTGGCAGAATTTTAATCCATTTAACATCATTATTTTTTGAAATACCAATAGCTCCTAAATAAGCAATTATTCCATTTATTATAAAATATAAAAATCCGATATTTGTTACAAATAAATAATTAAAAGTAAATTGTAATATTGTATGTATAAAAGATAAAAAAATAAAAATATAAAAAACATATATGTAATATAGATAAATTTTTTTGTTAGTTTGAATAATATCAACTCCTAAGAAATAAAAAAATGGTCGTTATAGGGCTCGAACCTATGACCCCCTGCTTGTAAGGCAGGTGCTCTCCCAGCTGAGCTAAACGACCTCTTTTAATAAAATTGATTTTAACATAGAATTATTATTATGTCAATACAAAATATGCATTTTATATAATATTTTCATAAAAAAATATAGTAAATTTTTAAGTTATAGTTAATAAAAAATAAAATCATAACTAATAGCTAATCAAGTATTTTTCTGTACAAAATAAATGACACTTTTTAAAAAAGTGTCATTTAAAATTTAATTTTGCGTAATATATCAACAAAACCTTCTAATAATCCAAAATAATTTAATATTATTGAAACTAAAGAAAAAGATTCTAATAAAGTAAAAAAAGCAACCACTAAATAGAATATTCCTTTAGTTTTAATTTCTGATATAGCAAAATCAGATGGCTTTCCATTTTCAACATAACGTTTATGATAAATATTCCATGAACGTTCAGGCATAAAAAAATTAAGAAATCCAATTAATATAAAAAACAAAGAACAAATAAATAATATTATACTAAAACTAGGTGTATATACATTAAAAGGTTTGATTGTATTTTGAAAATCTATATTAGCTTGTATACTAGCTAAGTCTATTTTCCAAACATCTAAGCTAATATCTTTTTCCATAAAAAGTAATTTTATTATAACTTCTTCACTATTATTTAAATTAGTTTTATATTTTATATATCCTAAGTTATTATTAGTAGAAGTAAATTTACTATTACTTATAACTTTTATGGTTTCTGAAATGTCTTCTTCTATATAAATTGAGTTAATAATTTCATATAAGTTATCAAAACTAATATCTTTATTTTGATAAACTTTTTCATATTCAGATGTAGATACAGTAATTATAGTACTATTATCTTTAATACACAAATTAAATAAAATATCATAATCTTTATTTAACTGAGCTTGAAAATATAATTTTGCTATGGATATTGGGGATAATTCTTTTAGATATGTTGTATCATTATTTTCTTTAAGTAAATTATAAATTTTTTGTTCACTTTCTGATAATTCTCCATTACTTTTATTACAAGAAGTAATAGTTATTAATGTAACTAATATTAAAACTAAAAATAATATATTGATTAATTTATTCTTCATAGACTAACCTCCACTAAATTAATTAAAGTTAAATATTTAAGAAATATATGCAATAATTATTTTTTTGTTGCTTGCCAAATTTGTTTACTTTCACGAAATCCAATTCTACCCTTAATATAGCTAGTTTGCAATATTTTTTTAAACTCTTCTTTGTTTTCTGGTAATGTATAATCAGGAGCCATATGTGATGATGAAAGATATTCTGCATAATCTTCTTCATTTTCAAAATAAATAATAGCATTTTGAAACACTCTAGTAGTTATATTTGTATAATTGTTTGTATTTTTAATTCTTTCTGTAATTTCTCCATCTAAAATTGGGTATGTATGAATTCCTGTTATTATACCACCAGATTTTAAAAGATTACTTTGTTCCACAATTGAACCTGGTCCACGTCGAGAGTATATAACATCAAAATATTCATCTTCAAAAGTTAAATCTTCCCCCCATGTTGTAGGTAAAAATTCAACATTTTTAATTTGATTTTCTATTTTTAATTTTTCAGCAATCTTAATTAATTCATTGGCAAAGTCAAAACCAATTATCTTTTTTGCATACTTTGACATTTTTAAAGTAAATTCACCATGACCACAACCAGCATCAAGAACAATTTTTCCTTCAATAAGTTTTATTAATTCTTCTTCAAATATATCTTCAGCAGATTCACCTTCAACTTTATATGCTACATTAAATTTATAACCACCATTTCTTTTTGCTATATAATTATACCAATCAATTGCATTTAATAATTTCATTTTTATCCTCTCCTATACTAAATATAAATAATAGTATCATAACAATATTGATAATACAACATATAATTTATTTGACCTTATATACTAAAAATAATATAATTAAAATGACTTTCTATATAAGGAGAATTATAATGAAAAACGGAAAAGCTACTTTAAAAGATGTTGCTAATTATGCAAATGTTTCTACAGCAACAGTATCTTATGTTTTAAATTATTCAACTAAACAAAAAATAAGCCATGAAACAAGATTAAAAATATTTGAAGCTGCTAGAAAATTAAATTATATACCTAATTTAACAGCACGCTCTTTAGCTATTAAAAAAACTAATTTAATTGGAATTATAATTAGTTTAAATGAAAATACTACAAAAAGCAAACTACATTATTATTATGATTTAATAAATAAGCTTCAAGAAAGCGTTTCAAAATTAGGATATGATGTTGTTATAAGTATTACTAAAGATATAAAAGAAGACTTAGATATTATTACTAAAAGGGCTTTTGATACTACATTTATTATTGATGTAGACAAAGAACATACACACAATATTACAAAGCAACATATAGAACCTATCATTTTAATAGATTCCAATATAGATGATGAATTATTCTTTAAAATTAACTCAAATTATAACCAAGCTTTTGAAATAGCAACCTCTATTTTAAAAGATGAAGATATATATTTAATTACTGAAGCTAATATTACAAGCAATCTTTTTAAATCAAAAAATACAATTATAAATTCAAATTCAATAGATTTAGAAAACTTTCTTAAAGATAAAGCTAATAAAAAGTTTGTAGTGGTTGGTGAATTTTTAGGTGTTCAAGTAGAACGTTTTATAAAAAGTGAAAACTTAGTAGTAATTACACATTCAGAAAACAATATATTACTTAAAAATACAAAAAAAATTTTAATAAATAACAAAGAAAAAATACAGATAGCAACGGAATTAATAGAAAAGTTAATAACCTTTCAAGATATTGATAAAGAAAAATTAATATTGATAGAACCAAAGACAATTAAAAATTAGATTAAAAAATAGCTGCCATATAAAGTTTAGGCAGCTGTTTTATTGTCACTTTTTATATGACATATCATTTAAAATTTTTATTGTACGTCTTCCATTATCATCAACATACAATTTTGAAACACCACCTGCCATTGTCCAAAAGCCACTTTTTTCAAGACAACTAAAATCATCATTAATCCACATAGAAAAAAACCTACTTAAAGATATACCATGAGAAACTATAATAATATTTTCATCACTTGAGTTTATAATCTCTGTCATAAAAGAGTATATACGATTCCATAATTCTCTTTCAGATTCAGCATTAGGGAAAGGTTTGTAATCAGGGTCGTATTTTGATTCATCTTTTATAGCTTTATTTTCATTAAACCACTTAATGGTTGTTTGTGTATCAATACCTGCATTTATTTCTCTAAGTTGTTTTGTTAAAATTGGTGTCATTCCTAAATGAATATTTACTCCATCTGCTGTTTGTTTAGCTCTTTTTAAATCTGAAGAATACATAATATAATTATTAGGATTAATCTCATTTTTTAAAGCTTTTCCTATGTTGTAAGCTTCTTTTTTTCCTAATTCAGATAAGTCCCAATCAGTCCATGCACCTATCATTCCATTTGTATGATGAATAGATTGTGTATGTTGGATAGTTATTATATTTTTCATTAAAAACACTCCCTTTTTATATAAAATTTTAATTTATTTTGAACAAATAAAAAGTCCCTGTTCTTTTCTCACATTAAATATTCCATCTTCTGAAAACTTGCTTTTTAATAACAAATAAAATTCTTCATTGCAATTTTCAGGTACATCATTGTAGGATTTTATGTACTCCATTAAATCATCTACACTTGTTATTTTAAAAGAATCTATATATTGCTTAATATCTATATTTTTAAAATATTTTTCAAGTAGTGGTTTGCCATTTTCAAGCGTAAATGATATTTTATTAGCATATGAAAAATTTACATTATGAGAAAGAGAAAATTCTTTATATATTAATTGTAATTCATGCATTGTATTTTCTCCTGTAGTTGAAGCATAAAACATTCCATTAGGTTTTAATACTCTATTTACTTCACATATTGCTTTTTCAATATCTGGCACATGATAAAGCATATGATTTGCAATAACTATATCAAAAGTTTCATCATCAAAAGGTATATCTTGTATATCTACTTGTTTAAATGAAAAAGTAGAATTATTTTTTAATAAATCTTGTATTTTTTCTAACATTAAAGCAGAAAAATCTGTTAAAATTATTTCTATATCTTCAGGAATTCTTTTATCTCTTCCATTCCATACGTTACCTGTTCCACAACCAAGCTCAAGTACTTTAAATCCACTTTCTAAATTGTATTGGTCGAAAATCCAATTTCCAAATCCATATTTATTTACGCTGTATTTATTTTGAAAAGCTATACGAGTTGATAAAGTATCTTTCTTTACATACATATTTGAAACTTTATCTACATTAGACAATGACATAATTAAAATCTCCTAATTTATATTTAGTAAATACAAAAAGTATAATTATTATACTATCTATAAAGTAACAAGAAATTTATATAAAGTCAATAAATAAAATTTATAACTTAATATAATTTTAATACTTATAATTACATATAAAAATTTAAAAAATTAAATTTAAAATCATGTCGCACTTTATTTAAAGTGCGACATGACTTTAAATTAAAAAAATAGTATAGAACAATAAAATATTGTTTTCTACTATTTTTAATTATTTATTTAATTTTAATTGTTTTTACCTGCCATGCTTTCATATCTATAGTTAATTCATTTTTATTTATTATATTAATTAATTCATTTTCTCTTTCTTGGTGGTCTGTAAGTATTGCTTTGGTAATTATTTTATCTTTAAAACCAATGATGACATTACCTTCCTTACCACCTATTTCAATAAGTCTAAGTATAAATCCTTCTCCATCCTTTGAACCTCTTATTGTTGATAATGAAATGTGGTCAGAGTTCCAAGTTAAAAATATTCCACCAGTTCCATCTTTAAATACTTCTTTAACATCTTCTCTAAACTCTTGATAACTCATTCTTTGCGCTATTAATCCATGCCTAGAAATTGTACCAAAACGATATGCTTCTTCAAATGTTATTTCTTTATTAGATGTTAG
>CAZWZB010000001.1:107077-108933 GCA_964638835.1 uncultured Eubacteriales bacterium
GGTAAACAATTATTCTCCCAATCAACCCAACCTATTTGACTATCGGATAAAACTTTACTATTTTCATTCATATTAAAATTAAAATCTACATAAACCGCTTCTAATTTATAAACATCTTCCTTATCATAAATATATGAAATTTGTAATTCTTTTTTATGATTTAATAGTTCATAGCAAACTTCTACTTTTCCAAAAAAAGCTTCTCCTCTTATTATCACTTTACTACTACATTTTGAATTAATTTCTTCATAATCATTAGGTTTAAAACATGGTTCAATAATAGCACCGTCTTTATTTAATCCATTTTTATTTCCTATTAAAGTGCTTCCTTCTCCACCATGTGCATATAAAAGTTGACCTAATGTATTACCTTGTGCTAATTCTTTGTTTAATTCCTTATCATAAAATGACTTTACATAAGCAGTATTAGTATTAATTTCAACTTTATAATAATTATTTTCTATAATAACATTATCTTTTTTCAATTTATTTCTAAAATTAATATTTGATTGATTACATTCTTTAAGAGGAAATCTTTTATAAGAGAATGCTTGTATATCTCCTGTATATAAAGTTATAATTTTTTGTGTAGTTAAAAGTTTTTCTACTGCATAATCTCCATCAACTTCTTCATTAAGTCCAATTTCTACTTTTACATAGTCAGCAACTGTAAAACTATATGGATTATATACAACAATTTCTCTACCTTTATTATTCCAAATTAAACTTAATTTTGAGGCTGATTGTGAAAGCAAATGATTCTTCCATTCTTTTGCTTGGTCTGCCATACTTTTTTTAGTATTCCATTGGTCTGTTTGTAATAAAGAATTAGGGTCACTACCTGAAAGAAAAGCTCCCCATGTATGTTCATTATATAAAAGAACTTGTTTCCAAGCTTCATTATAATTTTGTAATGGAAACTTTAAATTATCTCCATAAAGTACAGCAAAGCTATCTAAAATTTCAGCTAAACGAATTCCTGATTCTGCTTCTCTAACAGCAAAAGATTCTATTACACTAGATGCAATTCCATCTTCCCAATATGCTCCCTCATCTCCTTTATATGTTTCAAAATAATCCGAAAACTGCATTATATATTCAAAAAATGTACTACCATTTGATGATATTAATTTAGGATAAGCAATTTCTTTTTCCCATTCTTTATAAAAATCCATTACTCTAACGTCAATATCTGTGTTATCAGCTTCCATACCATATAAAATAACTGCATCTGGTATATAAGTTTCTCTTTCATAATCTAATAACCACATATTAAGTCCTCGTTTTCCTGCTTCAATTGAAAAAGGAGAGCCACAAACTTTTTTTAATTCACAATACATTTTAGCAAGCCACATAATTATTTTACTTCCATCTGGTCCTTCCCACCAAAATGGATTATGTTTATGAAGCCCTCCATTGAGTCTAAAAGGTCCTCTATCTTGATTGTCAGCATGAATTATATATTTAACTCCTGAGCCTTTTAATATAGTTGGATAACTTGAAGATATTGATGCTACATCTATAACATCAACTCTATCTGGTATATATTCACCTAATAAGTTAGATGAAAAATCTCCATTGTGTATTGTAGCTTCTAAGCTTGGAAATTGAGTAAGTAAATCTACATAGTTCCAAGGAACACCTATATAACCATCTTTAATATACTTAATAACTTTTTCATTACATTCTTTAGAACGTGATTTTAAAAATTCATCTAAACTCCAAGCACTATCAAGAATATATGACAAATGTTCTTTGTCTTTATCTAACAATTTAACAGCTGTATCTAAATTTCTACTCATTCTTTCAGCAACTTCCCATTGTCTATGAGTATAACCTATATCTGTATGAGCATG
>CAZWZB010000001.1:109033-192032 GCA_964638835.1 uncultured Eubacteriales bacterium
TTTATCTTTTATATAAACTACACTTGAATACATTTTAACATCATATAACTTTGGAAGTTTATCTATAGCTTCAAGTTCTATTGCACCATAATGAAATCCACAAGCATCAGCCATACGGTCAAGGCGAAGTACTGCTTGTTGATTTGTAATTTTAACTACATTATGTTCATCTATAGCAGTAATTTCAATAATATTTTCATTATCATTAACATATTTAGCAGGGATATAAATTATTATTTCATCTTTATTATAAATAGATGCGTGTAAAGCATGGCTTGGTTTGATTTGTTTATCATCGGAGGGTATTGGATAAGGATAATAATAACCATCTTTATTATTAATTTTTATTTGCAAGTAAGGTATTCTTGGAGTTGATGCAATATATTTTATGTATAGTTTTAAATCACTTTTTTTTGTACTAAATTTTACTGAATAAGTATGTATTTGATAATGCCCATCCGGGTCTGCTTGTGATGGGTGAAATGAAGGCCAATCTAAAATTTTTCCATCTATTACTTCAAACACTTTTGAAGGTATAGGACTGCGAAATGTATCAATAAAATTATCCATGTCACCTGCTGTCCAAATGATATTTTCTTTTTGATTCATAATAAATTCTCCTTTATTAAATATATATTTAGTTTTTAAGGACGACCACAGGTCGCCCCTACTTTTTTATATATTATAATTTTTCACCATTTAAATATACTTGTTCTAATTCAAATTCTGGTGTTACAATAATTAAATCAGCATATAAGCCTTCTTTTATTTGTCCTACTTTTGAACTATTAACTGACTTAGCTGGTAAAATAGTTGCACTTTTAATCGCATCTTCTTCTTTTATACCAAAT
The DNA here is from genome assembly GCA_964638835.1 of uncultured Eubacteriales bacterium. Lineage (GTDB taxonomy): Bacteria > Bacillota > Clostridia > Lachnospirales > CAZQDT01 > CAZWZB01. The sequence goes on from CAZWZB010000001.1 coordinate 109,885, forward strand.
TTAATACAATTTTTAACTGCCTCAAATATATCAATAGTTGAACATGCTATAGTTCCATTTTCAAGAGTTGCTTTACCATCTTTAACGTAAACTTGTAAACCTCCAAGTTCATAAACTCCATTACCTACACCTGTAGCACTTAAAGAATCTGATATTAATACTATTTTTTCAGGGTTTGATTTAAACATTAAACGTATAACAGATTGGTGTATGTGTATTCCATCACAAATTAATTCAGCATAAACAGGACAATCTGAAACTACACCAATTAAACCCGGTTCTCTATGATGTAATGAATTCATTGCATTAAATAAATGTGTAATATGGTTTGCTCCCTCTTTAACAGCTAAACAACCAAGCTCATAAGTTGCACTTGTATGTGCTAAAGATACAATTTTAGTTTTACTATATTGTTTAATAAACTCTAATGAATTTTCTTTTTTAGGGTCAACATCTACCATTAAAATATGTCCACCAGCATAATTATCTAGTTCATCAAATATATTTTTATCTAATGGCATAAGATATTGCTCATCATGACAACCTTTTTTATCAGTACCTAAAAATGGTCCTTCAAGATTAATTCCTAAAATTCTAGCTCCTTTATATTTACTTTCTATAGCGATTCTATTTCTAATCATCATTTGTTTAGAAAATTCATATTCCATTGTCATAGTTGTTGCAAGTATACTTGTTACTCCATGTTTTGCATAATCCAAACACATTTTGTGAATTCCATCAACAGAAGATGTTGAAAAATCTTCACCTACTCGCCCATGTGTATGTACATCAATAAAACCCGGTAATAATTTTTTATTATCTAAATTTATAACTTCTTCTGAATTGTTTTCTAATAAATTTTCACCAATTTCAGTAATTAGTTTTCCTATAACTCTTACATCTAATTTTTTATAAACTCCATCAATAAAAATTAATCCATTTTTAAAAAGCATTTAAATTCCTCCATTTTTAATACTTAATAAAGTAAACAATGCACAAACTATATTTGTACATTGTTTTTAAATTTATGCTAATAACTCAAATTCTTTTCTTATTGTAGCAGAACCATTTAATTGTTCACTGTAACTATCAGGTTGACTTCCTCCAGCAGAAATAATAAATTTTCCTGCTTCATATTCTTTTGTACCATCTTCTTTTATAATCATTAATTGTTCACTATTAATTTTAAATTCAATGGTTGTTTCTTCTCCTACGTCTAAAGTAATTCTTTTAATATAACATAATTTATGATGTGGCACTCTAACACTTGCTTCTTTATCTTTAATATAAATTTGAACTATTTCATCACCTTTAAAATTACCAGTGTTTTTTACTGTAACAGAACCTGTTATATCTTCATCAGAATTTAATATTTCTTTATTAAGTTTAAGTTGTTTATATTCAAATTTAGTATAACTTAAACCAAATCCAAAAGGAAATAAAGGTTCTTCCTTAATAAATTTATATGTTCTACCTTCCATACTATAGTCTGTGAAGTCAGGCAAATTATTTTCATTCTTATAAAATGTAACTGGTAATCTTCCTGATGGGCTGTAAGTTCCTTTAATTAAATCTGCAATTGCAACTCCTCCCATTGCACCAGGATACCAAGCTTGAATAATAGCATCAGCATGTGTATTTCCATATTCAAAGTCAATAGCACTTCCTGTTAGGTTTACAATTATTGTTTTGGTATTTCTTTCGCACACTGTTTTTATTAAATCTCTTTGACATTTTGGTAAAAGTAAATCTTCTTTATCGCCAGAAATATCTTTTCCAACCATTTCTTCACCTTCAATAGTTTCATCCATTCCAACTACTAAAATAACTACATCTGCTTCATCTGTCATTGCTTTAACTTCAGCTAAACGGTCACCATCATATCCAGGGTCTTCTAATTTATGTTCAAATAAATGTGAACCTTCAGAATAATTTACTCTTATATTAGGAAACGCATTTCTTATTCCTTCTAATACTGTGTGATATTGATTAGCAGTACCATGATAATTTCCTTCAAGTGCAATAATTGAATTTGCATTAGGTCCTATTACAGCTATTTTTTTAATATTCTCAGTATTAAGAGGAAGAACACCATTATTTTTTAATAATACAAGTGATTTTTTAGCAACTTCTTCATTAAGTTGTCTATGTTCTTCGCAATCAACAACATCCATACCAATATTATCAAATGGAGTTTCTTTGTCGAACATTCCAAGCTTCATTCTTGTTAAAATTAAACGTTCAGTTGATTTACGTATTTGTTCTTCTGTTATTTTTCCTTCTTGCAAAGTTTTTAATATATATCCATACATATTACCACAGTTTAAATCGCAACCATTAGTTATTGCCAATGCAACAGATTCTACAGGAGTACTTGTAACATGATGATGTAAATGGAAATCTGAAATAGCCCAACAGTCAGATGTAATATATCCATCAAAACCCCATTCATCTCTTAATAAATCTTGTAATAAAGTTTTGCTACCACAACAAGGCTCTCCGTTTGTTCTATTGTATGCTCCCATAAAACCTTCTACACCACAATCAACTAATGCTTTAAAAGCTGGTAAATAAGTTTCAACCATATCTTGTTGTGATACTTCAGCATCAAATTCATGACGTAACTTTTCTGGTCCACTATGTACAGCAAAGTGTTTTGCACAAGCAGCCGTTTTTAAATATTTTGGGTCATCTCCTTGCAAACCTTTTACAAAAGCTTCTCCTAATATTGAAGTTAAATAAGGGTCTTCTCCATAAGTTTCTTGTCCTCTTCCCCATCTTGGGTCACGGAATATATTAACATTAGGTGACCAAAAAGTAATTCCTTTATAAATACCATAGTCTTCATATTTTTGATACATATTATATTTTGCTCTACCCTCTGTAGAAATTACATCAGCAACACGTTCAATTAATTCTGCATCAAAAGTTGCTGCCATTCCAATAGCTTGTGGAAATACTGTAGCCATTCCACATCTTGCAACACCATGTAGTGCTTCATTCCACCAGTTATAAAACTGAATTCCTAAATGTTCAACTTTACCTGCATTAAATAACATTTGAGAAGCACATTCCTCAATTGTCATACGTGAAACCATATCTTTAGTACGTTCTTTAAATGATAAATTTTCATTTTGATAATCCATAATAGACCTCCTATAGTTCTAATAAGTTTACAACTTTCGCTGTATTAGTTTGTAAGTTAATTTTTAATGTTTGTATTTCATTGTGTGATATATTTATTGGATAGTTATTATTTTTAACTGTTAATATACACTTAGTATCTTTATTATCTATTTCTAATAATCTAATAATTAAGTCGTTGTCATCTTCTGCTTTTTTAATAGCTACAATTAAAACATTTTCACAATCTATAGATGCTATACTTAAAGTATTTTGTTTCTTTAAACCTTTATGACAATTATCTAAAATGTATAAGTATGGGTTTGAAACTTTAGTTGCTAATTCATATCTTTTATATTGTGACATACTTTCTTTATGTGGTTTTAAAATAAGATTAAAACTTTGTTTTCCTATGTCTGTATATTCATAACTTTCTAAAGAATTGTACCAATTCTTTGAATTACCTTGTGCATATATAGCACTTCTTACTACAGTTAAAAATAAATTATTATCCTCCATATTAAAAGAATATTTTCCGTCATTAGCTATAAACAAGCCCTCTTTATTGTTATTTGTAACATCTAAAAATCTATGCATAAAATATTCGTCTGTGTCTGTTATATCTCTATAAACCGTTCCATATGAACATTCAGAAATTGCAGTAGTATTTGTTATATTAATTGGATAATGATATTTTAATAAATGCCATTCTTTAGTCCAAAAAATATTATTTTCAACTACAAGTTCATCTGAAGAATTATAAAGATAATAAATTTGTTCAATTTTACTTTCACCATGTGTATAAATAACTCTAATTGCTTTTCTTATCTTTCCATCTTCTACTACTTCAATAGATTTTAATTTAAATCTTTCTTTAGTATCACCAAAATTTAATCCTTGATTTCCACCCCAAGTATCTCTTTCATCTATCCAAATGTCAAATGATATGGCTTCTTTTAATGATTCATAATTATTTACTTTATCATACAAAGAACAAAGCATTCCATCTTTATTAAACTCTGCTTTAATAAATTGATTTTCAAGAATATATGGATTGCTATTATTAACTTCCCTTACATCATCACAAAGAGTAGTTTCTTCTACACAAGCACGATATATAGAAAAACCAAAAGCAGGTATATTGGCATAAAATACAATTCCTCTACGTCCACCAAGATTATAATTTCTTGTTTTTGCTTTTGTATGAATTCTTTGATATTGAGTTTCTATACCATCAGGATTTAAAAGTTTTAAAGAGTCTTTACAAAACCAATTTAATTCTACACTAACATAACCATTATATGGAGTGCTATTTGGGTTAAATAAAAAGAGAGGAAAACCATCACCAGTTGTATCTATTTGATTCATTATATTTTGAATAGAAATAGACCATATTTCTTTACAATTGGCACAAATTTTAGATAATTGTAGAATTGTTTCATCTCTAGCTTCTTTAATTGTTGTTCCTCCTAATGTATCATGAAATTGATTGAATAATAATGTTTTCCATAACTCTTTCATTCGCTCAAAATTTTTATTTTGTTTTTCAGTAGTACATAATTCAATTGCTAACATTATATCAGTTGCTAGTAATCTTTTTTCACTAAGTCGATTCATCTTTTTTAATCTACTATCCATAGAGTAGCAACCAGTATTAACTTTTTCTAAGGAACTTTTAATAATTGGAAGATTTTCTTTTTCTTCTTTAGTTAAGCTATCAAAAAACTGCTTAAAAGTTGAAAATTCAAGTTCAATATTTGAATATTCTTTTTTTAATTGTTGTATAGTTTCAATATTTTGTTTTGTAGGTCCTCCTCCATGATTTCCAACACCATAACAACATGGTAAACCATGAAGTTCTTTTATTTTTAAAATAGTTTGTTCTATATTTTGTTTTGTTGTTTCATAAAACCATGTTGTATAGTCTGCTGGAAGACTAATAGTATTTATACAACTACCATCTTTACTTTCCCATATAAATAATGGTGTATCAAGTCTTGGTCGCATAGATATATAGTTATCCATTCCACTCTTTTTTAAAATTTGTGGTAAGGTTTCATTGTGTCCAAAGCTATCTACATTAGAACCACAAGTACACATAATACCAAACTTTTCTTTAAAATATCTTTGCCCATATAAACTTTGACGTACAAAAGCTTCACCACATGGTAAAATACAATCAGGCTCGATAAACCAGCCACCTGCTAATTCCCATCTTTCTTCTTTAATACGTTTTCTTATTTCTTCAAATAATGTTGGACTTATTTCTTCAATCCATTCAAAAAAAACTGAAGATGTAGATGTAAATTTCATTTCGGGATATTCATTCATTCGCTCTAATGCAGATGAAAAAGTCGCTTTTACTTCTTGCATACCCTCATCCCAATCCCAAAACCACACAGGGTCTATATGTGAATTACCTATCATATATAATTTTTTCATTATAACACTTCCTAATAAATTTAATATCTAAAGTTATCTTTCATAGCTTTAAACCATGGGTTATAATAAGTCGCAAATTGTTTTTTTGCATCAAGCAATCTTCTATTGGCATCAGCAATAATATTTGCCCCCATATGTCCAAATGTATATCCATCAAAATGCATACTAGTTAATTTTTCAAGACTATCTTTCCATAAATCTTCATCTGAACCTATTTCTTTGCTATAACCTCCCCATATTGTGTCACCAGCTATTAAAAAAATATATCCATTACAATCAAGTTTAAAGCATACACTTCCCATTGTATGTCCCGGAGTATATATAACACTCATACAAATTCCATTTCCAAAATTAAAAGTTTGTTCATCTTTTAAATATTCATCAACTTTGCAAGCAGGAAATTCTTTACCATATAATAAACTTGCTGTTGTTTTTATACAATCGCCCTCTTCCACTTGTAAACTATCTAATTGATGGAGATAAAGTTTAGTATTATATTTTTCTTTAAATAATTTTGCTGCTCCAACATGGTCATAATGCCCATGTGTTCCAAAAATTAATTTTATATCTTTTGGGTCAAATCCAAGAGATTTAATATTGTTTTCAATTTGTTCAAAGCCTTCTGGTGTACCACAATCTATAAGGTATAAACCATTTTCACCTTCTATTAAATAAGAAGTTGCATCAAAAGAATGTGATAAAGATACACCTGCTATTTGATAAATATGCTCCATTAATTTCAAATTAAACACCACCTTTATATTTTTAGATTACATTTCATAAGAAGTTCTATTTATAATATCCAACTGTACATCTGATGGTAAGTTAATAAATCTTCCACTATATCCTCCAACTCTTACAAAAAGATTTTGATATAATTCAGGATTTATTAATGCATCTTCTAAGTCTTTTTTAGAAACAACTGTAATCATAAGTTGAGTACCACCTATATCAAAGTAAGTTAGAATTAAATTTTTTGTTTTATCTATATGTTCATTAAACATATTTTTACCAAGCTTAATATTTTGAACCATACCAGCATTATTATCACTAGTAAGATTTGCCATTGAGTTTAATAATGCAGTAATACCATTTTTATCCATACCACCCGTTGGACTATTAGCATTTGTAAGAGGCTTTCCTTCTTTTCTTCCATCAGGTGTAGCATCAGTCATTTTACCTAACTTGACATTATGGTCGTTATTAATTAATACTGGAAGGTATGTACTCATATTATTAAGCTTTGCTTGATTACTAATAATAGTACATAAATCATTATGCATGTTTTTAGCTATAGTATCAGCTTCTTTATTTTGATTACCATACTTTTCAATAGAAATTACCTTTTTATAATTAAATTCATATCCATTAAAATTTTCTAATAACATATCTTTAAGTTGTTCTAGTGTAAAAAATTTTTCATCATATACAAGTTTTTTAATAACAAGCAAGCTATCAGATGTTGTAATATTTCCATATGTTTCTAATGTACCACCAAGGTAACGAATACCTCCATCAAATAATGCTTTTCCTTTACTTATACAATCATCATATAACATACTAAGGTATAAAAAAGATGATATTGAATTAGCTGTTTCATATTCTTGTTTTTCTTGTTTAGCTAAAGGTTTTATAAAATATTCTGCTTGTTCTAAAAAAGCTTTATAAAATTGTTCAAAATTTTCAAATGTTTCTCCTGTTTGCTTTCCTATAAGTTTACCTGTTTTTGGATTATAACCATTATAAAGTGTAAGTTCTAAAACTTTTGCTAAATTAATTATTCCATTAGGTGAACCAAAGCTTTTATGACTAAGTACATATTCACCACAACCAAATGGATAATAATCTTCTGCTTCTTTTGTTGTTACATTAAATGCTTTTTCTATATTTGATATATTAATGTCATCATTATATAGAATAGGAAAAGTAGTTCCCTCTCCTATTAATTGTAGTGCTTTATTAAAAACTTCTTCATTCATTCCTTTATAATAGCGTAACGATAATTGTGGTTCATTTCTTCTTATATGTCTTGTTGCTTCCATAGTATACATTGCAAATAAATCAGAAGCTTCTATATTTTTTCTTCCTTTTCCACCAATCATCACTCTGCCATGTACTGTAGTTTTTTTATCTGCAATTAACAACCATATACAATCTATAATCTTTTGTGCTTTTTCTTGTGATATAATTCCATTATCCAAATCATTTTTTAAAAAGCTTCCTAAATAATCATCCATTCTTCCATAGTCAAGCGTATGGGCAATTAATGAATATAACCAACTAAGTTGTGCTGCTTGCCAAAATGTTTTAGGTGGATTATCTGTTAAAAAGTGAAGATTATATGCCATTGTTTTTAAATCGGTTTGTCTTTCGTAAGTACAAAGTTTAGCTTCTTTATAGCATTCATTTTCGTAATATAATAAACATTGTTTTAATAAATTTATAGCTTCTTCCATAGCTATATAAAGGCTTTTATTTTGATTACTTTGTTTATATTTTATAATTTCTTCTTGTAAACCTGTAAGCCCTAAAGTAAGTAATTTATTATAATCAATAATACAACCTGTCATACGATAAAGAGGGTAAGCAGGGTATTCATCTTCTAGATTATCACTTGGAAGTACTTTTGATGTTTCATTGTCCATATTTTTTCTTGTTAAAACTTTTGTTCTATGTTCTAGCCAAAATTTATATATATCTTCAAGTTCTTTTTTCTGTTCGTTTGGTGATTGGTTTATTAACTCTTTAAAACGGTTTTCTTTTAGAAAATAACCAAATTCTTCATCATCTTTTGGAGAAAATCCAACTTGTCTATATTTACAACTTCCTACAATCAATTGATTATCTTTTATTGGTTCTAAGATTTCAGGAAATTGAATTTTTAAGCATTCTAATTCTCTAAATTCTTTTGGTTTATCTTTATAGTTGATATAAGTTTGAGTAAATAATTTTACAAATTCAAAGTCATTCATTATAAAATGCCTTCTTTCTATAAACTTACATAGTTATACTTTTCATCATCGCAAGTAATGGTAAATTTCTTTGTTTTTAAGTTGGCATTAAGTACAGCTTTGCAACCGTTACTTTCTCTAGTTATATGAAGTATATTATCTTCTGTATTCTTTACAATAACTTCACCATCAAACGCTTCATATTCATTTCTTAAACGCATTAATTTACATAGCTCTTTAACAACAGGTTTTTCAACTTCTTTTTCAATTTCTTCTACTGTGTAATTATGTCTACTTATATTTCTAGGAAAGTCTGTTGCTTTCATAAGTTCGTAATCATTTTCACCAGCTAATAAACCCATATAGTAAACTTGAGGTACACCTGGTGCAAAAAATTGAATAGCTCTTGCTAATAAATAAGCATTATCTTTATTTTCAAGTGCTGAATAATATGTGCAGTTAATTTGATATACTACTGGTTTATCTTTTGCTTTAGCAGAGAAATCCATTTTAAAATTTGCTCCACATTTTTCAGTCATATTAATAACATTGTTAAGTTCTTCTTCTGTTATTAAATCATAAACATCAACTGTACCAATGCCATCATGTGTATCAAGTGTTGTATATTGGTTACTTGGACATATTTTAAACCAATCTTTCAAACGTTTAGTACTTCCTGTATATAAACTATGGAGTACTAAAACAGGTAGAGCAAAATCATAAATTGGATAGCCTTTATCAGCTATTTTTAATTGAACTTTATAGTGATCATGTATTTCAGGTAACATTGGTATATTTTGTTCATCTAAAATTTTTTGTACTCTGCTCATTAAATCCCACATTTCTGGTTCGATAAAAAAACATGATGTTCCATATTTTTTTGTAGCAAATGCAAATGCATCTAAACGTATCATAGAAGCACCATTATTCATTAAATGATGTAATGATTTCTCTACAAAGTCCCAAGTTATTTTTGACTCCATATTTAAATCTATTTGCTCATCGCTAAAAGTGCACCATATTTTTTCTGAACTTCCATCATTAAATCTAATATCAACACATGGAGCATGATTTTTACGTTTATTAAGTATAGCAACTTCTTCAGCTGTTGGTTCTCCATTTGGCCAAAAATCTTTAAAACGTATAAACATATCTTTATATTCTGAATTATCATGCTTTTCAATAAAATTTTTAAATTGTTTTGACTGTCTTGATATATGATTAATCATAAAATCATACATTAACTCATAATTTTTAGCTAGCGCTTTGATATCTTCCCAATCACCAAAAGATTCATCTACTTCTTCATATGTTGTAGGAGCAAAACCTCTATCGCCTGTTGAAGGAAAGAAAGGCAAAATATGAATTGCACCAATTTCTTTTCTAAAATATTTATCTAATATTTGTTTTAATTCTTTTAAGTTCTTACCAAAACTATCTGCATAAGTAATTAACATAATTTTATTTTTCATAATATACCTCCGTATTATTCACTTAATATCTTTATTACTTTCTATATAAACACTCTTTAATATTTTTAAATATAAATCAATATTGTGTCGCACTTAATTTTAAGTGCGACACAACATTAAATTAAAAAAATAATAAGAACGATATTTTTATTACTTTTTTTAATCATTTCATTATAACATTGTTATGTTATAACTTTAAATAATCTAGCACTATTTTTTGGTTGTTTAATAATTAATTGATTAGTTGTTTTATGATATTTGTACTCACATGGTAAGTGACTAGGATATATTAAAACTACAGATTTAATTAATTTTTTTATTTTATCTAAATTAATAACTATTGTATCTTCAATGTTTTCTAATCTCCATACAGCGACATAAGCACATTCATCATTTTGTAAACCTAATACAATTGTTTGGTCTGAATACTCAGGTATTTTAATAGGCCAAAAAGGATATGATTTAGGAATTAAATGGCGATATGATTTATAACATTCAATTCCTTCACGAATTAAATTTAAATTTAATTCTGAAAGTTTTGCTAAATGTCCACTTTGATGAATTCTCATAGTCATAGCATTAACCATATTAAATACAGTTTGTTCTTCAGATGCATTGTATAATGGATATGACCATACTGCATTTTGTTCAGGTGGTAATGCTATTAAAGAACTAGCAGAAATTGTTGAATAATTTTTATAATTTGTTTGGTCACTGCTAGATTGAATACTATGTCTTCTAAGTAATGCATCGTTTAATCGCATACCACCACTAGCACAATTTTCAATAATTAAATTTGGATACTTTTTAAAAATATTATCAAGCCATTGTAAATAAGCTTTATTATGTTCTAATAAACCATCTCCGAAACTATCAGCATTAAATTCAGTTCCAATCCCTGCATTAATGTTATAATCCATCTTTATATATCCTACACCATAATCTTCAACAAGTCGTTTAATTATATTGTTAGCAAATTCAATAACTTCTAGGTTACGATAATCTAATTGATATCTTCCATGGTCAATAACTCTTTTGCCATGTCTAATAAAAAACCAATTATCAGGTTTTTGATTTGCAATCTCACAATTAATCCCCATAACTTCTAGTTCAAGCCAAAGTCCAGGTATCATTCCTTTTTGTTTAATATAATTTAACACTTTATAAATTCCATTTGGAAAACGCTTTTCACTAGGCTCCCATTCTCCAACTCTTGACCACCATGAACCATTAGCATACCAACCGGCATCTATAGTAAAATACTCGCAACCAATATCACTAGCAGCATCAATTAAAGGTAATAGTTTTTCTTCAGTTGGGTCACCTTCTAAACAATTCATAAAGTCATTAAATATAACAGGCAATTTTATATTATCTTCGTTTGGTCGTCTTACAATTCTTCTATAACGTGTCATTTCCATAACAGCATTTTCAAAACTTTCTTTAGTAATAGCAATTGCTGTATGAATACTTTCAAATAAATCATTTGGTTTTAATTCTTTATACCAATGGTTTTCTGCTTCTGTAGGTCCACTAATTTGTAAGTACAAATTATCTTTAATATCACTAATCTCATAATGCCATGAGCCATTATGTATAATAGAAAATAGCCACCCTTCATTTGTTTCTTTATTACAAATATAACCCATAGGTAAATATTCATGTGAATTCCAAGTTCCTGTACTAGAAATTGAAATGCGTTTTGTAGAATAATGAAATACTTTACAAAGTCCTAAGTCAGATGGAGTGTAATCTTTCCATTGGAATTCACCATACCATGTGTTATGAGGAATTTTTAAAAGAGCTGATTTATCCCAATTAGCTAAAGCCGATTTAGTAATTCCAGTTAAAGCAAATGAAGATACATATTCTAAACCAACAATGTTATTACTTTTATTTTCTACTGTTGTAAAAGTCTCAATTACATTAGTATCTTTTATAAATTGAATATGACTAACTACAATAATTTCTGTTACTAAATCTTTTTGATATACTTCTATTTTTCTACCAAGTGTATTAATATAATCTTTGAAATTTTGATATACAAGTCGTCTACCTGGAAGCGTTCCTGTATATTTTGAACCATGATGGTCGTCTTGGTTTTCACCTGAGGTTTGAATTTCAACAAGACGATACCAATCTTCTTGATTAGGTTTAATATCTGTTTCAATAAAGTCTGTTATTTGACAATGAAACAAATATACAGATTTGTTTTCTGTTATTTTAAATACAAGTTTTATATCATTTTCATCTATTTTAATTAACTGCTCCATAATCAACCTCGCTATATTGATTTAAGCTTGTTCATATTTTCATCAGATATAATACAAGGCTCACCAATTACTTTAGACATAATAATAGTTTGGGAAATACTTTCTAATACATCCATCTTATTATAAGCATCTATTATATCAACTCCATAAGTTAATGCACCATGATTTTTTAATAAAATAACTTCTGTTGTTTTGATATATGGTAATATAACTTCTACCATTTCATTTGTTCCCGGTGTTGCATATTCAGCAAGTTCTACAGATTTAAGCATCATAATAGTTTCAATAAGATAATTAGTAGGAATACTTTTTCCTGCTAGAGCAAAAGCAGTTGCATATACAGGATGTGTATGTATTACTGCTTTAATATCTTGTCTATTGTTGTATATAGCACAATGCATAGGATATTCTTTTGAAACTTTATGAACGCCTTCAATTACGTTATTTTCTAAGTCAACTACTATAAGGTCTTCTTTTTTTAATAAACCTTTATTTTTAGCTGATGGAGTTAATAAAATATGTTCATTGGACACTTTCATACTTATATTTCCATCGCAAGCAGTTACAAGTTTATTTGAATATAACATATGACATATATTTATTAACTCTTGTCTTTGTACTTCATATAACACAATAAGCCTCCTATTCTATAGTAACAATTACTTTTCCATCACCTTCACAATTAACTTCATATAAATTATTTGGTTTTAATTCATAAGTTGTAACTTCACCATTAATTAATAATTTATTTATTGGAGTTTCTTTATAAAATGCTATTGTTCCACTTTGTTTTAATATAACAATTGTTCTTTCTTTGGTTTCTTTAATTTCTTCAATTGCATGAAAACTTATATATTTATCTATAAGTCCAATCATAGTTGTTTGCTTTTTATAAGGAACTAATAAATATAATTGATATCCATTAATAGGAACATTAATATTAAATTCTTCATCCCAATCTAATATCTTGTACTCTTTTGTAAAATAATTATATACAAAAAAAGTTTCTTTATTTAAGTCATAAATATCTTTAGGTGATATAGTAGTATTAAAATCTTCATTTGAAATATTATAAACAGCAATTGCACCATTTTGTTTATAAATATTTGTAAGTTTTATAACTCCATTTTCTAATGGATTATTAAATATACAATCTATAGATGGTTTTGCTGTACGGCTCATTCTTATAATACTACCATCTTTATAAATTAAAGGTTCAATGGTTTTTAAATTAGTATCATTAAGTTTATCACTAAAATATATAGGACCTCCACTAATAGCCCTTAAAAGTCCATGTTTTATAGCATCTTTATGATTTGTCCAAAACATATCAAAATCACAATAATAAAGTTCATCATGATATAATGAATTATAAGTATTTTGTAATAAATGCTCTGAAAAACTATTTTCATTATCAGGAACAAAGTCATCACTATTACGTGACATGGCTGAATTTCGAGATAATATATTTTCCATAGACATACCCATACAATTAATTAAATTTCCACCCATATAAGCAGAAACGGCTTCCTCTAATGCTTTGTGTGTTTCTTTAGCTACTTTACAAACTGGTTGATTATTTTCATAGTAATTCTTAATAGCACTTTGTCCATCAACTTTAACAAAATTTATTCCTTCACTTTTTAAATATTCATACCAATTTCTAAAAAATCTATATCCCAATTCTTTTGTTGGATAAGGTAAGCATTTTCCATTGGTTGTAGTATATAAATTTGAACTTTCTAAATTTGCAAGTTCAGAATTAGGTTCAACACCTCCCCAATAACCACCAAAAGCGTGCCATACACCAAACCAATTAATATTAGTTTCAGCTTTAATATCTTCAATCATTTGTTTAAATCCATTAGGAAATTTATTAACTTCAGGTTTGAAACTATATAATTGTTGATTATGTACAGATAACCAACCATCATCTATTAAAAACCAACGTACTGGTATTTGTTTTTCTTTTAATTCAAATGCTTTAGCTTTAATTTTTTCTTCTGTAATATCTGTATAAAATGCGTCCCAACTACACCATCCCAAATATTCAAAAATAGCAGGATATTGTTTAGAATTCTTTTTTGGAATTTGTTTTAATGAACTAACAACATTAAAAGCTTTTTCAATTGCAGTATATATATTCTCTGCTTCTGTAAGAATAAATACAGTTTCGTTTACTTTATTCATTCCTCCCATATAAGCAGTCATATTAATTGTAAGTGAATTATCTTCTTTACCTTCTATTAATGATTTATATTCATTACAAGCTATAGGAAGTAAATATTTGTTGGAGTTTTTATATTTTAAATATAAAGATTGTGTTCTATCTGGTATGTCTTTAAATGAACTTATAAATGATGGTCTAGTCCACCAATCTCTATAAAGATACATTGCTGTTATTGCTTCTGCTTGCTCTTTTAATTTAAGTGTTATTACTATTGGTTTAACTAATGCTAAATTGTCATTTTCTCTAAAGAGTTCGTTTTGTATCATTAAATCTATAGAACCAGTTGTTATATTATCTTTTTCATCTAATGTAAAGTTAGCTTTTATTTTGTGTTCATCATTATTAAAAACATAAATTACTTTGTCTTCACATTCTTTTGTTTCTAATAAAGTTAATTCAAACTTGCCTGCCTTTGTAAGATTAACTTCCATTTTAATTTGTGATATATCTATCATTAATAAATCTCCTTTACTTTATGTTTTATAGTCAATTCCGTTATTGACTATATGTAGGGACGCAAAGTTAAAAACTATTTATAAATACAAACACAATTTATATTCATACTAGTTTTTAACTTCGCTAAGTATAAAATAGAAATCCATTCTTCTTTCTTTTCTTTAGAAACTGTATTAAGTTCTTTAAGTTTATAATCATAACCAATTTGTTCCCATTTATCTTTACCATAATTATGATATGGGATTAATTCAACTTGTTCAATATTGTTAAACTTAATACTTATCTCTACAATTTTATTAAAATGTTCTTCTGTGTCATTAATAGTTGGGATTATAGGACACCTTAACCAAACTTTTTTCTTCTTTTCATTTAAGTATTTAAGATTGTTAATAATAAGGTTATAATCTCCGTTTGTATATTTTTTTTGCATATTTGGATTAGATGCTTTAAAGTCATATAGTATTAAGTCTGTAACATCTATTATTTTATCTATAACTTTTTTATTTAAATTTCCAGCAGTTTCAATACAAGTATGAATATTATTTTTTTTGCATTGTTTTAAAAGTTCATGTGTAAAATCAGGCTGAATTAATGGTTCACCACCAGAAATAGTAACTCCACCATTACTAGCTTTATAATACTCTTTATCTTTAAGTACTATTTCTAATACTTGTTCAACAGACATTTCTTTACCTAAAATAGTTAATGCTTCTGTTAAACAAGTATTTTCACATTCCCCACACAGCAAACAATTATCTCTATTAATTTCATGAATCAAATTTTCATTTGATAAAATAAATTTATGAACCCCTTTAGTACAAACTAACTCACATCTTTTACAGTAAGTACATTTTTCTTTTAAATATCTTAAAGTTTGTTTTATACTATGGCTTTCTGGATTATGACACCAAATACATCTAAGATTACAACCTTTTAGAAATACTGTAGTTCTAATTCCCGGACCATCATTAATAGAACATCTATAAATATCCAATATCATATTTAATCTTCCTTAAAAATTAAATACTTTTATTTTTTTCATTACCTAGTAAAGTAATTTTAAAGTTTGGTTCTTCTGAATTATCGTTATAATTTTCTATATCTAAAAATGCACCTGATTTTTTAGGAATTAAAATAAAATTAAGTTCTTTTTCTTCATTCGGAAATAAAATTATATAATTATCATCTCCAATAAGATAATAATTATCTTGTTTTAATTCTAAACCAACATCTATTGCTACTTCTTTACCTAAATTTTTTAAAGTAACTGTTTTGAGAATTCTATTATTTTCTAAATACTTTGTTGTTTCTTTAATGATTCGTATTTCTGAAAATAAATATCTAACAGGTTTTAAAATTTCTTTTTCTAAACAACTAAATAAATATGTATTTTCATCCAATATTTTAGTATCTGATTTTAATAATAAAGTTATAAAGAATATTTCACAATTTGTTGGTGCTTTAAATTTTAATTCTCCTATACAAGTTGATTTATTTTGGTTTACTTGTTCTGATAAAAATTCTTTTAATAAAATTTCACCTAAGGAGTTTCTTATAATTATTTCTACATTACACAAAAAAGCTTCATCTAAATTAGAGATATAAACTTTTTCTTTAATTTCTTCATTTGGTTTATAATTTAACTTTTTATATTTCATAGATATATGTTTATTATTATAAACTCTTTTTACTTGGTAATATGCCGATTTTGTTTCTCCATAGTAATCTATTAAATTTGTACATGATGCATTTGGCCATGGTTCATTTAGTTGCCATATAATAGTTCCACTATTTTGATAAGCTCTTATTCTATCTGCTTCTATAATAAAACGAAGTCCTTCTGATTGAATATATTGACTACATTTAGTAAACAAATTTAAGTTCTCAAATGTTTTTTCAATTTCTCCAAATAGTTCACAATCTCTAAAATAAGTTCCCCACCATTCTCCATGATGTTGCCAATTTATATCTCCTGACATTGGTGTTGGGTGAAGTGAATCCATAGGAAGAAATTTTTTTAAACTTTTTAAACTTGATGTTCCATCTACACCAAACTCACTATGAAATAAATTATCTGATTGACTATATAATTTATAATGTTGTGGATTTCCTTCATATCTCCAACCACCATGTACATCATGGCTAATACCTTTTTCTTTTGTTATAAATTCTGTTGGTCCTGAAGCAGATGTTGGGAAAAATATTCTTTGTCTATCAAAAGTAGCTACAATTTGTTTAAGCATAGCTATATTTTTATTACTATAGGAAGATGGAGTATTTGCTTTTTCCATTAGTTCATTACCTCCACTCCAAATAGTTAATGAAGTGTGATTTCTTTTTTCTTTTACAGCTGATACAGAATTTTTATATAAAAGTGAAAGAAAATTTTCATCTTCACAAGGTTTATTATCAATTCCCGAACTGGATTGTATAAATTCTTGCCAAATCATAATTCCATTTTCATCACATAAATTATAAAATTCTTCTTTTTCAATTAAACCTCCACCCCAAACACGAACAAGATTTACTCCTAAATTAATCATAGCAGTAACCATATATTCATATTGTTCTTTTATCACATTTCCATATACATGGTCTAATGGTGTAATATTAACACCTTTTATATAAACCTTTTTATCATTAATCATAACTGTATATGGTAGGGCATTTTTATGTTCTAATTCATTATGTGTATATTTCAATGAGCGAATTCCAATTTGGCTTTTACATTCATATAGCAAATCATTATTTTCATAAATAAAAATCATTACTTCATATAGTGGTTGTTCACCACTTCCATTAGGATACCATAATTTTGGTTCTTTAATATAAAGTGTTTTTGAAAATTCAGTTGTAATTTTAAATCTTTCTTTAACACAAATATTATTTGTATTGTTATTAATGTTAGTAAACTTTTTAATCAATTTAATATCTGTTAAATTTTTGTTAGTAGGCTCGTTTATTATAACTTCTACAAATAAATCTTCTTTATTTTGTTTACGATTATCTTCAATTAAACCTGATATTGATATACTTCCTTGATTACCACTATAGTTTGTATAAATATATAAATCTTTAATTTCTACTTTTTGTTTTATATGTAATATGACATCTTGCCAAAATCCTATATTAACAAGACGAGTTGAAAAGTCCCACTTATAATTAAATCTACTTTTTTGAGTTGAAGTCATAGATGTATAACCTATCTGTCCCATTTCATTAGGAACATTTTTAAAAATAACTACTAATTTATTTTGGTCTTTTATTTTACCTGTTAAGTTAATTTCTTTTGGTTCATACATTCCCTTATGCTCACCAATAAGTTCATCATTTAAATAAATTAGTACTTCATAATCTAATCCTTTAAATATAATTGTAACTTCTTCTTGTTTTAAATCAACTTCATTTATAAAATTACTAAAAGAAGTTCTATACATCCACCATCTTTGTTCAACCCATTCACATTTTAAACTATTTTGCCCAAAGTAAGGATAATCAATATAACCTGCTTTCCATAAATCTATATGTACGCCACCAGGAACAGTAGCATTAATCCACGGAGTTACTCCATGAAGTGTTTGACCTGTTTCCATGCTTTTTTCTTTTATTGGGACATATGGCCAATAACCTTTTAATTCCCATTTTAAATTTGATAATAAAATATCTATAATAACACATCCTTCTATTAAAAAAATTTTAATATTTTGATAAAAAATTTATTAAAATGAACGACCAAAGGTCGCCCTACAAAATATTATTTATATTAATTTTATTTTAAGAGAGTGTTTAATATGAATAGTTAAAACTTGAAGTCCCTATTTTAATTAATGTAGCGGTTCAAAATTAACTTACACTTTTTTAGAAAGTGTAAGTTAATTTTATAATAAGATTAAACAGTCTTTATTTTAAATGTTTTAATTTCATAACATCCAATATTAAAATTAATTTCATTTTTATTTAATTCTATTTCTTGAATTTCTTCTTCACATAAATTTGTTTCAACAATAGATTTTATTTCTATATTAAACTTTAAAGTTACATTATTATCTTTACAATTTTTATATTCAAACAAACGAATAATATAAGCTTCTTCATCTTCAGCTTTTTTTATTGTATCAATAACAACATGATTACTATTTAATTCTACTATTGAAAAAGAGTTAAATATTTTTTCATTAGAATTTATATTAGCTTTTAATTGACTCCAAAGTAAAGGCATATTTAAATTTGTAGCTTCTTTTTGTACATCACAATTTGTAACATCACCAGAATGGGGATAAATTGAATAAGTAAATTCATGAATTTTTCTATCAGCAGTTTCATCTGGTTTAATAGGTGATTTAATTAAAGATAATCCTAATGTATTTTTTTGGATATCGTAGCCATACTTACAATCATTTAAAATAGATACTCCATAATTACTTTCAGATAAATCTGCCCATTTATGACCACATACTTCAAACTTTGCAAAATCCCATTCGTTATTTGTATGAGTTGGACGTTTTATATTACCAAATTGAATTTCATATGTTGCAAAGTCATTGTGTATATCAACAGGGAAATAAGTTTTTAATAATACTTGTTTTTCTTTCCAATCAACAGTTGTTTTAAAATCAATTCTTCTGCTATGGTTATAAACAATTATATCTTGTGTAATTAAAGAATTATTAAATTTAAAGATGTATTGTAATACTCCTCTAACTGCTCCCTGTTCAATAACTTTAGCTTCAATTAATTCAAATGGTTGATAAGGTTTTTCTTTATAATATATATCTATATCCCAAGCATCAAAACGTTGTGGCTTATCTTCATAAGCTACAAATACATTCATAGGTTTGTCTATACTTACTACTTTGTTATACTCTTTATCAAAAAGATAACTTATTTCACCATTATTATTAAATTTAATTTCATAATAATTATTTTCTATTGTATTATTTGTTACTTTAATAATATTTTCTTGAGTTTGTTCTTTGTTTTCAAATAAAATTGTTTTAAAACCATATTGAGGAATATCTTTAACAACTACAATTACCCCATCTTTTGTTGGTTGTGAAGTTAAAGTTCCCATTTCATCTATAAATACAGTTGTTTCTGTTATATTATCTTTATATGGAATACATATATAGTCATCTCTTAAAAACCCTGTTGTATTATAAACAACAATTGAATTTTTATTTATTGAAATAGAATTTGATACTTGTTCTTGTGCTTTTAAAAGTAAATTTGTACCTTGTACTTTAACTTCTTCATAATCTTTTGTTGTATCTTCATATACTTGACGAATTGACGAACCCGGTAAAATATCATGGAATTGATTTAATAAAACTCGCTCCCATATATTATCTAATTCTTCTTTTGGATAAATATTTGATTGTGTTAATACATTTGAGAGAAAACTCATAAATTCAATATCATGTAATAATATTTCTGACTGCCTATTATACTTTTTATTACTAGCTTGTGATGTGTATGTTCCTCTGTGATATTCAAAATAAAGTTCTCCATCCCAAGTTTCTAGTTTATTATGATTAATGTTATTATAAATGCGTTCAAAATAATTTTCAGTGGTATCAATTTTTACTTTTGGTATACCAGGAATGTTTTTCATAACACGACTTTGTTCTAACATTTCTCTTGTAGGACCACCACCACCATCACCCCAACCAAAAGAAATTAATAAGTTATCATTTTTATTTTTATCTTTATAGTTTTTCCATACCCCAACAACATCTTCTGGACTCATGCGACCATTATAAGTATAAAACCAAGAACCATCTTCAGGAGTTGTAA
Organism: uncultured Eubacteriales bacterium; assembly: GCA_964638835.1. GTDB lineage: Bacteria > Bacillota > Clostridia > Lachnospirales > CAZQDT01 > CAZWZB01. Next base: position 130,625 of record CAZWZB010000001.1, read on the forward strand.
TAAAGTGAGTAAATATTTCTGTTCCGTCTATACCTTTCCAATTAAATGTGTCATATGGGAAATGGTTATATTGATTCCAACTAATTTTTGTAGTCATAAAATATTTCATTCCACATTTTTTCATTATTTGAGGTAATGCCCCTGAATAACCAAATACATCAGGTAACCAAACTAATTTAGTATCTTTATTAAATTCATCTTTTATATAACGTTTACCATAAATAAATTGACGTACTAAAGCTTCACCTGATGGTACATTTGTATCAGATTCAACCCACATACCTCCAGTAATTTCCCATTGGCCTTCTTCAATTTTTTGTTTCACTTGTTCAAAGATTTCTGGATAATCTTCTTTTAAAAATTTATATAATTGTGGTGATGAATGCATAAATCTATATTCAGGATATTGTTTCATGAGATTAAGCACTGTAGAAAATGTTCTTGATGCTTTTTCTCTAGTAGCACATAACCTCCATAACCATGCCATATCTATATGAGAATGTCCTACTCCATATACAGTTGGTTTAATTTCTTCAATTTGTGCAAATTCATCTAATTTACTTTGAATAAAATGAAGTGCTTCTTTAATTGAGTTATAATAAGCTTCTGATTTAAAATTCAAAAAATTTACTTTCTTAAATGTATCATTTAATACTTCTGTTAATTTAATACTTCTTAAATCATTTTCATCTAAAAGTTTTACACAACGAACTACTGTATCTATAACAAAACAGAACTTGTCTACATTCATATCTAATAAAACTAATTGAGCTATTTTAAAAGTTCTAAATTTAGGAGGTACTAATACACCACTCCACGCTTTTAAAGCTAAATTCATAGTTCTATTTTCATTATAAATAGATTTATCAAGAAGTGCTTCATCATGCCACACATCTATACCTTGAATTGGATTACCATTAATATAAAGCAAAGTTTCTGCTGTACTATCTCCTCCATCTCTTGGACCTACTATAAGTTTTAAGGCTACTTGATTATTCCAATGTCCAGGTATAGTTACGGTACTGCGAAACCAAGCAACTTTATCATATCCACCCCATGTATCGTTTAGTTTAAAATCTGTAAATTTACTATCATCATAATTTACAAAATAGGCGTCCTTAATATGATTGTCCATATCAGTTTCAAAGTATCTCCAATTTGGAATTTCTACTACTTCTTTATATCTAGTACCTTTAATATCTTCATTAATATATTTTTCAATCTTCTCTAATATGAAATGAGGGTCTTTAACTTTCATTTGCTTTCCTCCTATTATAATGTTAAATTTCTTGCTACTGAAAGTGCTGCATAATCTCCAAGCTGTTCTGAAAGTTTTGCTGGTACAATTTTGCACACTTCTCTACTTTGTAATAAAGCTTCTTCTTTTATAACACTCCACATGGATTCTTTTAAAAATTCTTCTTGTCTATTATATATACTACCAATAACAATACATTCAGGATTTAATATATCAATAAGTATTGATATGCCTTTACCAAGGTTTTTACCTGCTTTATTTAAAATGTTAATAGCAAGTTCATCTCCTAACTTACAAGCCAATCCAATATCTTCTGTTGTTATTTTTGAAATATCATTTTGGTAATCAAGAATTTTTGTTGATTTACCATTGGATACCCATTCACGAATAATTGGCTTAGCAAGTTTTGCAATACCTGCACCACTACAAAAACCTTCAAATGAACCATTCTTTCCGTAACCATTAGGTCCATCATCAGCTATACGAATATGACCAACTTCGCCAGCCATATCATTTGTACCAGAATATAATTTTCCATTAAGTATTAAACCGGCTCCCATTCCAGTTCCAAACGTAAGAAAAATCATATTTTTAGTTCCTTTACCTGCTCCCCATAACCATTCAGCTAAAGCACATGCATTGGCATCATTTTGTACAGCTACTGAGATATTAAATTCATTTTTGAAAGGTGTTATTATATCAATATTATCCCAATTTGATAAATTAGGAGGACTTAAAATAACTCCTTTTTCCGAATTAAGAGGACCTCCACAACTAATACCAATAGCATCAAGTTTAATTTTATGTTTATTTAACATCTCTTTTAATGTAGTAACTAATTTTTGTACTACTTCTAATGGTTCTTTAGGTGTAGGAAATTTCTCTTTATATAAAATTTCTATATTATCTAAATTTGTTTTTCCAATACTTACCGCACATTTAGTACCCCCAATATCAATACCACCTAAATAACTCATCCAAAGAATTCCTCCTCAATCATTAAACAAATTGCATGATATACTGGAAGGTGGAGTTCTTGTATTGCTGGTGTAAAATCAGATGGAACACAAATACACACATCACAAATATCTTTTAACTTACCACCATTATGCCCACTCATACCAATAGCTTTCATACCAATAGCTTTAGCAGTTTCAATTGCATAAATAACATTTTTAGAATTACCTGATGTACTAATTCCAAGTAATGTTGATTTATTATTACCATAACCATAAACTTGTTGAGCAAATACTAATTCAGGTACTGCATCATTAGCAAATGCTGTTGATAGGGCAATATTACTTGTTAATGTTATAGCTGGTAATGCCCCTTGAAGATGTTTAGCTAATATTTCACCATTTTCTTTTGAGACATCAAGTAATCTTTTTTTCATTTCTTCAGGTAATGGGCGTTTAATTGCAAACTCTTTCATTAATTCCCCAACAATGTGTTCAGAGTCAGCACCACTCCCGCCATTACCACATACAAGCAACATACCCTCTTGTTTATAGCTATCTCTTATATACGCATACGCTTTTAAAATTTGAGATTTACATTCTAATAATATAGGATAATTTTTAATTAAATTATCTAAATGTTTCATAGTTAAATTTCCTTTCTCTAGTTAGTAGTAAAACAGTTATTAATTAAACATAAGTTGTAAACAAAATCACAGGTTTTATTAAGTTCAATATACTCATCTTGGGGACAATTATCTTCTATACACCAGCAGTTACTAATTATATTATCAATAAATAAAGTTTTAAGTATAACTTCTTTAGGAGTTTTAAGATTATAATTGAATATATCTACTATGTGATTAATTTTATCTATTGAATATTTATCTTCTCCATCAAACTCAAATTCATTTTCAATATAACGTGATGTTTCAAAAATTGGGTCACCTATTACACCTTTAGGGTCAATAACAATATACTTATTGTTTTTATTAAGTAATATATTTTCATGATGTAAGTCACCATGTAATAAGTATGTTCTATTATAAGTTTTATTTAATTCTAAGCTTATATCTTTTGCCATACTTATATATTTAAATAGTTTTGGATGTTCATTTTGTACTTTTTCCATATAGATATAAATTTTATTTAACCATTCTTGATATGTTGGAAAAATGTCTGTTCTATTACATTCAATATGAAAGTTTTTAATAATATTAGACATTATATTAGCTCTATTAATATAGTTTGGTAACTTTTTTAGCATATCGCCGGGTGATATTCTTTCTAATAAAAAAACTGCATCTTCTATATTACTTTTAAATATTTTACACATACCTTTGTTATTATAAAATTCTAAAGTATTTATTTCTGTTGAAATTTCTTTACTTGGCACACCAAATTTTAAAACAACTTCCCCATATTCTTCACATGTACAAAAAAATATAAGATTAACTGTAACGGAATTATAATAGCATAAATTACTAAGTTTCCATTTTTCTTTGTATTTAATTAATAAATCATCTAACTTGTTAAAAAAACTAATTCCATTTTCACCAAAAATTCTAATAATTTTATTTCTTGCTTCATCTGGTATAAACATTAATTTACTCCTTCTGAGGGCTAATATTATTTTTGAAAGTGTTAAGTAAATAATTGCAATATTATAATTATTAACTTTAACAGATATTATTTTAATAAGTATTTAAATTTAAGATTAAAACCGGTTCGCACTCCGTACGGAGTGCGAACCAATATTGATTTAAAAATTTACTTTTTATTTTTGGTTTTAATTATTTAATTAACACTATATTATTTTTTATTTAATTGATTAGTAATAAATCTATTGCTTTTTTGATGAATTCACATGTTCCAAAACTTCCTGATTTTAATACCATTTTGTAATATGGATAATCAATGCTTTGACATGTTGGAAGTCCTGCTTCTATTTCTTCTAATATCCTAAGTCCTTTAATTTTTAATGCTGAACATAAAGAAGCTGATGTATCACCACCACAAACAATTATATTGTTTATATTATATTGTTTAATAATAGTTTCAGATAAATATGCTAATGTTTCAGATACTAATTTAGAAACTTCAGTATTATTAATTCCATATTCTTTAGCAATTTGTTTTGTTTCATTTACATCTTCATTACTATTCATAGAATGAACCATAACAAAATTTTCAGTTTCATAAAGTTTAGAAACTTCTAATAAAATTCGTTTACATTCAGTAGCTGTTTCACTTTCTCTAAATAATAACTTAGTATTTAAACAAATAGTTTTATAACCAGAGTTTTTTATATATGAAATTTGTGATATTGTTTGTGGTGTAAGGCTTCCTGCTATACAAAGTATTTTATTTTGTTTGTTTTCTACGCTTAATACATTTGTTGATATTGTAGTTTTGTCATATTGTTGTGCTAAATATTTTGATAAGGCAGAGCTTCCACAAATAATTTTTTCATCATATACAGCTTTAGCAATAGTTTCAAGGTCTTTATTGTCCCTCACATCTAAGATAACATAATTAACTAAGTTTTTATAGGAATTTATTTCTTTTTTTAAAACTTCACTACCTTGTTCAATTATTTCATAATGGATAGAACCTACTTTTCTTTTTGTTTGTTCTTGTAATATTTGAACAAGATTAGATTTATTCATTGGGTGAACAGGGTCATGTTTAAATTGAGATTCTTCTAATAATACACCATGAACATAATGATTACTATGAATTGTTGTTCTACCATTATCAGGGAAACCAAGTACAACAACTGCAAATTCTTCATTTAATGCATCTAACATAGCATCAAATTCTGCTCCGATATTTCCTCTAAATACTGAGCATTGTTTATTAACATATTGTTTAACTTCTTTATCTTTAAAAGTTTTTACAGCTTCATATACTTTTTTATATGCTACTTCATAAGAATCAAAACGAGAATTAGTATCAACAACTATAACATCGCTTTGTTGATATGACGTTGCTTTATAATCATATACAATTGTATCTAAGTTTGATTTTGCATACATAATCCCTATATCATTAGCACCAGTAATATCATCTGCTATTACAGCAATCATTGTTAGCCTCCTTTGTTATGGTTAATAGGTTACTAAACTTCATATTCCAACATATTAACTTCTACAATTTGCTTTGAGTTGTCATATGGAACTTTAATAGTCTTAATTTCACATGGTGTAAATTCTAATTCAATTTCTCTACTCATAAATGGAATTGAAAGTTTTGCCATACCTTTTTGTTTTTTAGTTTCATAAGCTCTAATAATAATACCATCTTTATCTTCTGCTTCTTTCATTGATGAAATAATTATATGATTACTTTCAAACTGTATAAAAGATTGTTTTTGAGGTAATTTACCTTGATGGAAAGTTTCAATAATAGCAGTTGGTTTTTGATTAAGTTCTTTTGAATGTTTAATTATATTTGAATTTTTCCATGTACCTTCATGAGGAAGTAATAAATAAGTAAATTCTTGAATGCCATCATCAACAAATTTATAATCTACACCTTCTTCTAATACTTTTGGGTCATGGTGAGCATAAACTGAATTTTTAAGTATAGTAATACCCATTTCATCTACATTAAAATCATAACTATATTTTGAATCATTAGCAATAGCTAATCCATACATTTTACCTTTTTCAAAATGTTCACCTGTAAAGTCAATCCATGTTTGTCCGGGTTCTTCTTCGCCATTTGCACTTTTTTCAATATAACCAAATGGTATTTCATATGTTGGTTTTCTAAAATTAAATTTTACAGGAAATTTAACTTTCAACATTGTTTGAGGCTCTCTCCAATCAACAGTAACTTTTACTTCAATATAATCTAATTCTTTATATAATCTATAATCAGAAGTTACATAAGAATTATTATATTTACTTTTTACTCTTAATGTAGAACGAACTGTCCCATCTTCTAATATGTTAATACTAACAGCTTTCATATTATCAAGTTCTTTATCAAATTTAAAAATATTATGAGACCATGTATCAGATTTATCTTCAATAACAACTAATCTACTTTCACGTCTTAAAACTTCTAAATCTGCTTTTTTATCATATAAACTTTTTAAACCACCAGTTTTAGAATTAAATTCAAGATAATATTTATCACTTTCTAAAGTGTTTTCTGTTACTTTTACATGTTCAAATTTTGGCACTGTATCTATGTTTGTATATAATTTAAATACTCTATAACCTAAGCTTGGTAAGTTTGCAACAAATAAAAGTTTTGATTGACCACCTACTGTAGCTTCTGATGGTATTCTTTGAGCTTTTATTATATTACCTTGTTCATCAGTTAATTTAAAATTATCATTACTAAGCCCTCTAACTTCTAAGTCAATTACCATTTTACCTTCCCATGCGTGAGAGTTAAATACTACAATTGGCTTCATAGTAACATCTTCTTCAATGTCAATATCCCATGAGATAGCTTGAATTGCATAATTTAAATTCTTTTGTCCAATCGCCATAGCTTGCCCATACAAATATGATGCATCATCATAAGCAGATGGTATACTTGTACCTGCTAAAATATCATGAAATTGATTAAATAATACACCTTTCCATGCTGTTATAAAGTCATCTGGATATTTTTGCTTTTCTACTACATTAGAAATAGCACTAAAAGTTTCTGCTGTTGTAAGTAAATTTTCTGATTGGCGATTTAGTTTCTTTACTTTAGAATGAACACTATAACAACCACTTGCATGATGTTGTAAATCACCATGAAATTTAGGGTATTCTTTTTCATTTGATTTAATTGAATTAAAAAATGCTTCTGTAGAGCTAAACTCCATTTCCGGCATATCTTGTCTACTATTTAATTCATAAATACTTTTAATATTTTCTTTTGTAGGTCCTCCACCATGATTACCAACACCATAAAACATCATTAATTCATCATGTCCATCTTCTAATTCGCATTTTAGACGATTAGTATATTTTTCTAAATCTTTTCCCCATGTGCAGTATTCATAAGGAATTCTATATGTTAGAACTTTAGAACCATCATCTGATTCCCACCAAAAAATTCGAGATGGTAGTCCTTTTTCTAGGGGCATTGGTCGCATAAATACATAATTGTCCATACCACTCTTTTTTAAAATTTGTGGTAAATTGCCACTGTGGCCAAAACTATCTACATTGTAGCCTGTTACAGCCATTTTATTAAACTTTTTATTAAAATAACGTTGTGCATATAAACTTTGTCTTATAAATGATTCTCCTGATGGTATATTACAATCCGGTTGAATATACCAACCTCCAACAATCTCCCATCTTCCTTCTTTAATCCTCTTTTTAATTTCTTCAAACATTTTAGGATTATTATTTTCTACCCACTCATAAAAAATAGCTGAACTACAAGTAAATATAAAATTTTCATCTTCATTCATTCTATCTAATACAGATTTAAATGTTGCTTTTACTTCTTGAAATCCCTCTTGCCAATTCCAAAGCCATACCGGGTCAAGATGTGCATTACCAATCATATGTAATTGCATAATATTCCTCCTACTAATAAAAAATTATATTTAGTAAAGTTAAAGAGCAAACATGTAAGTTTGCTCTATGCTCTATTACTACTTAAAAGATAATTATTTATTTTATCTTCTACTAAAATTCTTACGGCTTCTCTTGATTTTCTGATTATATCCTCAGAATAATTATTTAATTGTGCTTCTGTTAAATGTCCCTTTTCCCCTACAACTGCTAACATTTGAAGTTCTAAGTCTGTAGCTATATTTACTTTACTTACTCCACCTGTTAACATTTGTACTGCTTTAATTACCATATCACTTGGTACACCAGAACCACCATGAAGTACAAGAGGAGTTTTTGTTAATTTATTAATTGCTTCAAGACGATTATAATCTATACTTGGTTGTTTTACCGTATAAACTCCATGTGCTGTTCCTACAGATACAGCAAGACAATCAACATTTGTTAAAGTACAAAATTTTAAAGCTTCTTCTGGGTCTGTAAATAATTCTTCATCTTTATCTGTTTCTACAAAATCAGTAGTCCCAATTTTACCAAGTTCAGCTTCTACAGTTATATTTTTTTTATGAGCCATTTCAACAACTTTTTGTGTAATAGCTACATTGTCTTCAAAACTTAATTCTGAAGCATCAATCATTACAGAAGTAAATTTAGCCTCTATTGCATCTTTAATAACATCTAATGTTTTTGTGTGATCTAAATGAAGTGCTATTGGTATTGTAGGTTGTAATTTTTCTATTACATTATAAAATTCCTTTGCAAATTCAAATACAGTTACTTTATGTCTAATAACTTCTTTTTCAGACAATTGTACAATTACTGGTGAATTTGTGTTAATTCCTGCTTCAATAATAGGTTGAATTAATTTAGTGTATCTTGCTGAAAATGACCCTACTGCATATTTGTTATTTACTGCGTCTTTTAACAAATTAGTTAAGTTTTCTATTCTTATCATATTATTCCCCTCAATCTTTTAATTTTCTTTATTAATTTGCATCATCATATTTATGAATGGCATATATTTTGTTTTTTGTATGTGTGAGTACTTTTTATAATTATTTTCATCAGGTGTATACACTAATGATTTTAAAGGTTGCTTTAAAAATTCTAAAATAGAATAATTTTCAAAATTTTTTCTGATAAATAATGCTACAGCTCCTAAGACTGTAGCTTCTGTTACAAATGGAACATTTACATTAAGTCCAAGTACATCTGCCTTTGTTTGCATCCACACTTTACTATTTGTAGAACCTCCTGCACACATAATATTTTTTGGATTGTTTTTATGTAAGTTTTTTAAAATGTCCATAATCCAAACTGCTTGATATTGAATACCTTCTATAATACCTTTCATTATATGAAACTCTGTATGTTCTTTTTTTAATCCTAAAAGAGAGGCACTAAATTCTGGATTATAATATGGTGTTCCTATTCCAGTTAAATAAGGAAAATATAAAATTTCAGTTGGTTCTTTTGTTAAAGACTCTAAATTTTTATTCATTTCCTCATAACTAATTTCTTTATATTGAACATTTTTTCTAAACCATTCTATAGAATGCCCTGAAGAAGGAATGTTTGCCATCCAAAAATATCCACAATCTACAAATGGTCCATATGTTAACCCACTATCTAAATTAAATTCTATATTGGTATCTTCTAATAATCCAATATAAGTTTCAGATGTTCCAGCACTATTACAAATAGTATCTCTTTTGTTATATAAAAGTCCGAACGCTGCACAAACATGGTCATGCCCCCCAATTCCTACTATAGGAATTTCCCCCATAACACTATGTGAAATAAGTTTTCCAATTGCTTCTCCTGATGGTTTGATATTAGGAAAATTATCTTTTGTTAAACCATAAGTTGTCAGTCTATTTTCATCCCAATCTTTTAACTTCATATTATAAACATAGGTTCTTACTGCAAAAGTTGGGTCGGTAACAAATTTATTTGTTAGCTTCCATACAATATAATCACATATTGAAAGCCATATTGCTGTATGTTTATTAATATTTTTATTATCTAACAACCATAGAAATTTATAAATACCATATTTAAAACTATTTCTTAAACCTGTAGTTTTAAAATTTTCCATATCTTCTTTATTTGTAATTTTATTTGAATAAGAAATAGTTCTTTTATCAAACCAAGGAATTATATCGGTTTCTTCTTCTCCTGTGTATTTATTTATAATTAATCCTGCTTCTGACATACCAGTTACGCTAATACCTTTAACTTTTATTTTATCAATATTTAAAAGTTGTTGTATTTGTTCTTTTACAATTTCCCATATAACTAGTGGCTTATATACATTTCCATATTCATCTACATCAATTGGAGTTTCAGCTTTTTGTTGACTTATAATATTTCCATTCATTCCAAAAGCAACAGATTTAATATGTGTAGTGCCTATATCTATTCCAATAATTGATTCCATATTTAATCTAAATCCTTCTTTAATTTATCAATACCAAGTTCAGGACTTGTTAAAATTTTTGTTTTATCTATATCTAATGGTATAGCAGATGCCATTGATGCTTGAGCTAATACAATAACATCTGAATTAATATATTCTTTTATTTTGTTTATAATTTTTTGGTTATGAGTTTCTTTATCACCATTTATTAAAGCTTCATAAGCACCATCAACTAATATAGTATTAATTGTAATTTTTTTATTTATAGCTTGAGCTTTTTTCTTAATTAAATTAACTGTAGGATTTAAAGTAGTTCTTAATGTTGCTAAAACACTAATATTACTTCCTACTTCTACAACTTTTAAAGCCATTGCTTCATCAATACGATATACTGGTATATTAAGAATTTGATTAGCTTTTTCTGCAATCTCACCAACGGTTGAACATGCACTTAATATAGCATTTACCTTTAGTCTTTCTAATGTTTTAGCATACTTAAGCCATCTTTCTTCAACAAAATCAATATTTGTTTCTGTCATCATATCTTTTAAAATAGAATCATCTAAAATATTAATTATATCAATATATTCTATTTTAGTTTTGATTAATTTTGTTAAACTATCAACTGTAGCTTGAGTTGTGTGAATTACACCTATTTTCTTCATTTATTTTGCTCCTTTATTTTAAGTTTATTTAACAGAACCGCCAACATTCATACCTTGAATAAAGTAATTTTGGAAACAGAAGAATAATAGTAAAATTGGTATCATAGAAAGAAAAGAAACTGCCATTAAATAATTCCACTCTGTAAAACCTTGCCCTTTAAATACTTGTAATCCAAGTTGAATTGTATATAATTTTTCAGTACTTATATATAATAATGGACCTTGAAAATCACTCCATGCACCCTTAAATGATACAAGTGCAACTGTTGCTAAAATTGGTTTTACTAATGGCGTCATTAATTTACCCCATATATAAAAATGTCCTGCTCCATCTACTTTAGCTGCTTCTGTTAATTCATTTGGTATAGTTTTATAAAATTGTCTCATCATAAAAATATGAAATGCATTACCACAAAAAGCAGGTATTATTAATGGAAGATAGGTACCAACCCAACCTATTTTAGAAAATATAACATATGTAGGTACTAATGTAACAAATCCCGGTATCATCATAGTTGCCAAAATAATTTTAAATAAAAACTTCTTACCTGCAAAGTCAATCTTGGCAAACCCATAAGCAATAAAGGAATTAACAAAAACATTTCCTATAACCGTAAAAAATACAATTATTAATGTATTAATTGTATATTTAGTAAATGGTGCTTTAGTCCAAGCAATAGCAAAGTTTTCAAACATAGGTTTACTTGGTAACAATACAGGAGGATATTGAGCAATTTCTTTATGAGATTTCAATGCTGTACTAACCATCCATACAATAGGAAATAAAATAATTACTGCTCCAGCACATAATATAACGAATAATATTATATCTATAATTTTATCTTTTTTATATGTAGGTTTATCACTTCCAACTTTTTCTTTATTCATCATTATCATTGCCACCTCCATCATAGTAAACCCATTTTTTAGATACCTTTTGATTAAATGTTGTTAATATCATAATAACAGCAAATAAGAACCAACACATTGCATTTGCATAACCAGTTTTAAAGTTTTTAAATGCTTGATTCCATAGATATAAATTGTAGAATAACAATGAACCAGCAGGATTTCCTGAACCATCACCAGAGAATACATAACCTTCTTGAAATACTTGAAATGCTCCAATAATACCAATTGTTAAATTATAAAATATAATTGGAGATAATAAAGGAACTGTAATTTTAACAAATTTTTCAAATCCATTAGCTCCATCAATACTTGCTGCTTCAAAATATTCTTCAGGAATACTTTGTAATCTTGCAAGATATAACAACATCTGACCACCTAATCCCCAAAGATGCATCAAAACAATTGCAGGTTTCGTCCATTTAGGGTCAGTTAACCATCCTGGTCCTTGAATTCCTATAAATCTTAATACTGTATTAATAAGCCCATTGGCAGGGTCAAGTAAAAGCATCCATAAAAAATATGTACCTATACCAACCATAATAGAAGGTAAATAGTAGATTGTACGAAATACTCTTAATCCTTTAACCGAACGATTTAATATACAAGCTACGATTACACCTCCAGCAGTTACAAGAGGTATATTAAATACTGCATAAACCAAAGTATTTTGAAATGATTTCCAAAATATTTGGTCTTTGAAAAACATTTTACTATAATTATCTAATCCAGTAAATTTCATTCTTAATATATTGTAGTCAGTAAAACTTGTTATAAATGAAAAAATCATTGGACCTAATGTGAAACAAAGTATACCAATAATCCAAGGAAGAATAAAAATGTAACCATATATATTTTCTCTTGTCTTGAGTTTTTTTACCCCGAATACTTTCAGTAATTGTTCAAACATAAATTCACTCCTCTTATGATTTATTTTGAAAAACTTTATATAATAACGTGAAATAAATGTTATTAAATATTATTTCACGTTATTATAATTATATCTATTTAAGAAAATTTTCAAAAGCTTTTTGTGCATTAGCTAATGCATCATCTGTACTCTTTATACCTAAAGCACCTTCATCAATAAGTGGTTTTATAACATCGCTATATCCTTGCAATCTATTAGACCTAATACTTGTTTGAGTTTCTTCTAATGCTTTTGCAATATCTAGTCTAATTGGAATTTTGAAGAATTCACTGTTTTTATCAAAATCATTTCTTGCAGAGAAGTCACCTAATTTTGAACTTAAAAATTCTTGAGTTTCTTTACCTGTCATAAATTTAATAAATTCATAAGACCCTTCAATATTCTTTGCTCCTTTAGGAATTTCAAGAACAAATCCACCACCATTAATTGCATGGCCATTACCTGGTTTATATTCTGGCATTTTCATAACCCCATAGTTTAAGTCTGGATTTGTTTGTGTTAAATAAGATGTATATGAGCTTGTTTGAACTATCATGGATAATTTACCAGATGAGAATGGGTCTTGCATACCAGATTTAAATACAGCACTTAATTCATTGTCAACATCTCTTCCATAATGTTGTACAAATTCATCTATCCATTTAAATACATCACGATTTATTGGTGTATCAACAGTTGGGTTTTCATCTTTATCATACCATATTTGACCTTTATTTGCATTGCATATCCAAGAATCTATTCCTCCATTACCTAACAATGGTAAAAATCCAACTCTATCAAATTTATTTCCTTGTTTTATATCTAATTTATAAGCAGCATCTCTTAACTCATCCCATGTTTTAGGAGGATTTTCTGGGTTTAAGCCTACTTCAGTAAATTGGTCTTTATTATAATAAATAACTCTTGTATCTACTGAGAATGGTAATGCATATATATTTCCATCATCTCCAGTTAATACATCCATGTATTGTTTATAAAATGCATTAGCTGTTTCAGGGTCATTATTTAAAAATTTACTAATACTTTCAACTTGCCCTTGGTCGGCACGGAATATAACTTCTTCCATAGTATTTGCTATAGCATCTGTTGGTTTTCCTGCTGCAATTTGAGCAATATTTTTTGTGAATATATCTCCAAATGGTAAATTAACATATGTAACTTTATATTTATCTTGAGATTGATTAAATCTATTTACGGCTTCTTCTATGTGAGGTTTTCTAGCTTCTGAACTCCACCAGCCCCAAAATTCAAGGTCTACAACTTTATCTGGTTGTTTATTTTCAGTTTTACTTGTAGTAGCATTATTATTATTTGGTGCTGTAGTATTAGTAGTTTCTTTAGTGTTGTTATTTCCTCCACATCCTGTAAATAATGATAGTAAAAGAGTTGAGGTCATAAAGGTAACTAATAATTTTTTCTTAATCATAAAATATTCCTCCTACTTTAAATTTTTATATATTGCTATTGCTTGTTATTATACTATCACATTTTATACATATTTGCAATATGTTTTTGAATATTTTTTGAATATTTTTTGAATGTTTTTTGAAACATCAGAAAATTAATTTAAAATTCTTATATTTTATTTAATTTTTATTTGATTTATTTATATATTTATTACAGTTAATGTTAAATAGAAAAAAGAATACTTATAATGCCAATAAAATATTTAAAATTAAATATAATTTTGAGAGTGGTTATATACAGATAGGTTTTTTTAAAATTACGTTCAAAATCTCTTTACACTTGCGTTGCAAGTGTAAAGAGATTTTGACTCTTAATTTTATTTTATTGATACTATTTTTGTTGATTTTACAATGAATTCACAAGTCTTAAATAAATAATTAAAATTTATACTTAAAAAAAGTGTAAAAGTAATGGATTCTTTTAAAGCTTGAAAATTACAAAGTTGAGCAAAGAATATAAACAAAATAAAATTATTTGACGAATTCTTAGAATATTTATTTATCTATCTTTAATTAACAACTCTCATAATTTTAATTGTTAAAAGTAAAGTAATATCTTTTAGAAATTATATACCTGATTGTTATTGATAAAACTTTGTTTATGTTTAACTACAGAAGCTATTTTTAAAATCCTTCAAAATGTTTTCTTATATATTTTTTATTAACTATCCTTATATAAAATTAAATGATAAATAAAAAATATGTAGTTTTTAGAATAAAGTATGTAAATTTTTATTATTTATAAAAATATAAACTTTAAAGAATTTAATTATAAGAATAAAATTTTCTTGAATTTAAATATTAGATAGTATAAAATTAATCTAGTAAAAACAATTCTGAAAGGAAGATAATTTTGAAAGATATTTATGAAAGTCCATTAAATTCACGTTATTCAAGTAAAGAAATGAAATATATTTTTTCTCCTGATAAAAAATTTAAAACATGGAGAGAACTTTGGATTGCTTTAGCAGAAGCTGAAAAGGAATTAGGCTTAGATATTACAGAAGAACAAATAAACGAATTAAAAGCTAATAAGGATAATATAAACTATGAAGTTGCAGAACAAAGAGAAAAAGAAGTTCGTCACGATGTAATGTCCCATGTGTATGCTTATGGTGTTCAATGTCCTAAAGCTAAAGGTATAATTCATCTTGGTGCAACTTCATGTTATGTTGGAGATAATACAGATATAATAATTATGGTAGAAGGCTTAAAACTTGTTCGTAAAAAATTAATTAACTCTATAAAGTTATTATCTGATTTTGCATTAAAATATAAAGACTTACCTACACTTGGTTTTACTCATTTCCAACCAGCACAATTAACTACAGTGGGTAAAAGAGCTACTTTATGGATACAAGATTTACTTATGGACTTAGAAGATTTAGAATATTTATTATCAAAAGTTAAAATATTAGGTTGTAAAGGTACTACTGGTACACAAGCAAGCTTTTTAGAATTATTTGATGGTGACAATGAAAAAGTCAAACAACTAGATAAACTTATAGCTAAGAAAATGGGATATGAAAATGTTTTTGCTGTATCTGGACAGACATACACTAGAAAATTAGATACTCAAGTTCTTAATGTATTAAGTAATATTGCTCAAAGTGCATATAAATTTAGTAATGACATAAGACTTTTACAACATTTAAAAGAAATTGAAGAACCTTTTGAAAAAAATCAAATTGGTTCATCTGCTATGGCATACAAAAGGAATCCTATGAGAAGTGAAAGAATGGGTTCACTCGCACGTTATGTTATAGTAAATGTACTTAATCCAGCTATAACAGCATCAACACAATGGTTTGAAAGAACATTAGATGATTCTGCTAATAAACGTATAAGTGTACCTGAAAGTTTCTTAGCAATTGATGCTATATTAGAACTTTATATAAATGTAACAGATGGACTTGTTGTATATCCTAATGTTATTAAGCAACATGTTTTGGCTGAATTGCCATTTATGGCTACAGAAAATATTATGATGGATGCTGTAAAAGATGGTGGCGACCGTCAAGAACTCCATGAAAGAATACGTATTCATTCTATGGAATCTGCTAAAATGGTTAAAGAATTAGGTCAGAAAAATGATTTAATTGAAAGAATAGCAAATGATAAAGCTTTTTCTAAAACAATAGAAGAACTTAATGAAATACTTAAGCCAGAAAAATTTACAGGACGCTCATCTCAACAAGTAGTAGAATTTATAGAAGAAAATATAAAGCCTATTTTAGAGCAGAATAAACAAGAATTAGGAATAAAAACAAATATAAATTTATAAGAATAATTCAACACTATTAATAAAACAGATGATAAATATACAAAAACTGTAGGAAATGCATTTATGCATTCCGAAAATTTTAAATTATTATAAAAATAAATATAGATTTTTATTTAATCATCTTTTATAATATATAAAAGTAGAGATTATTAATTAAATTTATGTCTTAATCGTAGATTTTTTATTTGATATTATTTAATTAGTACCTCAATAATATTATAAGGGGTGATTTTTTTGTGAAAAAATTTGTTAAAATTTTATTTTTAGTGTTATTTTGCATAGCTAATTATAATATTATTTTAGCTAACACAAATACCAAAATTGTACGAGTAGGTCTTGAGTACAAGTATAAAAATGTTCAAAGTGTTTCTATTAACAATAAGGAAATTACATTTGGATATGGGGTTAATGGTATTTATACTCATGATACAACTTTAAGTTCTCAACAAGGTTTTATTATGAAAGTTACAAATAGCTATTATGTTAGTATAGTAACTACATATAATACTTACGAAAAAGCATTACAAAAATCTAATGAACTTAATAATTTAGCTATAAAAGCAAATCCGGCATCTTTAGGAAATGCTTTATGGACTGTTTATTGTGGGGGTTATAGTTCTATTAATGAAGCTAATTCTGTAGCACAAAAAATTGGTCAAGGTGCTAAAGTAATTAATCCAAATAATAAAATGACAGAACTAATAAGTAATAATTCAACTATTTTAATTTGTGATAATTCAAATTCTTATCCTAGAATTGGAGCATCAAAAGATAATGTAGTTATACTTTCTGATAGAAAATATAGAGGACAAATAGAATTTAATCGAATGTCAGGTTCAATAACTGCTATAAATATTTTAGATGTAGAGGATTATTTGTGTGGAAATGTTCCATCAGAAATACCTGCAAGGTGGCATATGGAAGCTTTAAAAGCACAAACTGTTGCTGCTAGAACATATGCTTATAAAACTAATAAACATTCAAATCAAGGATATGATTTGTGTGATGGTGTACACTGTCAAGCTTACATAGGTTATAATAATGAAAGTGAAAGTACAAATTTAGCTGTAAAATCAACATCAGGACAAAGATTATATTATAACAATGAACTTATTGATGCTCTTTACTTTTCTAGTAGTGGCGGATATACTGATAATTCTGAAAATGTATGGCAAGGTATTATACCTTATCTTAGAGGAGTTAATGATTCATATGAAAAAGAACATAAAACGTGGAGCAGAACTGTAACATTAAATGATTTAAATAAGTTTTTAACAGATAGCCACTCAAATATAGGTAATGCTGTGGATATGAAAATAAAATCTCATACCGAAGGTGGTAGAGTAAATGAACTTTTGATAATTGGAACTTTAGGGACAAAAATATTAACTAAAGAAAGTATAAGAATATTTTTTGAACCATCACTTGATAGTAAAATGTTTGAGATATTTTCTAATAATTCTCCAATAGATGATATCTTATCTATTAAAGATGTTTTTTCAGTAATTAATAAACATATTGGTGATATAAGAATTTTTCAAAATAATGGTATATTAAATCAAATTAATTCTAATAATTCTATATATGTTTTAAATGGTAGTGGAAAAATTCTCCCATATGCTCCAAAAGCACAATCTATCCCTATAGATACATTTATAATAAATGGTAAAGGTTATGGACATGGCGTTGGATTAAGTCAATATGGTGCAAAAGGAATGGCTGAGTCAGGATTTTCATATATAGACATATTAAAACATTATTATTTCGGAGTTAACATTATTTAATTAAAACTTAACGATTTATTAATTATTTAGTATTATTATAAAAGAAAGGAAATTTTATTAATGAATAAAAATGATTTTGATTTTGAATTACCAGAAGAACTTATAGCACAAGAACCTCTTAAAAATCGTTCAAGTTCAAAACTTTTAGTTTTAGACAAAAACACAGGTGAAATAAATCATAAATGTTTTGAAGATATTTTAGGATATTTAAATAAGGAGGATTGTTTGGTTATTAACAATACTAAAGTAATTCCAGCAAGATTATTTGGCACTAAAAAAGATACTTTAGCTAATGTTGAAATTTTATTACTAAATAGAAAGGATAAAAATATATGGGAAGCAATAGTTCGTCCTGGTAAGAAATTAAAACCTGATGCTAAAGTTTTATTTGGCAATGGTGAATTAGAGGCTACTATATTAGAAAGTTTAACTAATGGAAATAGAATTGTTGAGTTTAAGTATGAAGGTATATTTGAAGAAATATTAGACAAATTAGGGGAGATGCCACTACCACCATATATAAAATATAAGTTACAAGACAAAAATAGATACCAAACCGTATATGCAAAAAATGAAGGGTCAGCAGCAGCACCAACAGCTGGATTACATTTTACAGAAGAACTTTTAAATAACATAAAATTAAAAGGTGTAAATATAGCTTATGTTACATTACATGTAGGACTTGGTACATTTAGACCTGTTAAAGTAGATAATATATTTGAACATGAAATGCATTCAGAATTTTATATTCTTGAACAATCTCAAGCGGATATAATAAATAATAGTAAGATTAATGGTAATCGAATAATTTCTGTAGGGACTACTAGTACAAGAACATTAGAATCATGTGCTATGGATAACGGATTAGTTAAAGCACAAAGTGGACAGACTAATATATTTATATATCCCGGATACAAATTTAAAGTTGTTGATGAACTTATAACTAATTTTCATTTGCCACAATCTACATTAATTATGCTTGTTTCTGCTATGGCAGGTAGAGAAAATATTTTAAAAGCATATGACATTGCTATAAAAGAAAAATATCGTTTTTTTAGTTTTGGTGATGCTATGTTTATTAGGGGAGAATAATTTTGAATTATAATGAAGCAATAGATTATATTAATAACATTAATATGTTTGGTTCTAAACATGAACTTAAGAGGATAAAAAATTTATTAAATCGTTTAAATAATCCTCAAGATAAGTTGAAAATTATACATATTGCTGGTACTAATGGTAAAGGTTCTACCTGTGCAATGCTTGAAAGTATACTTATAAATTCAGGATATAATATTGGTTTATATACTTCTCCTCATCTTATAAAATATAATGAACGATTTAGAATAAATAAAGTAGATATAAATGATGAGGAATTTGCAAATTTAGCATCTAAAGTTGCTTTTGAATGTTTGCAAATGGTTAACTTAGGAGAAGAACATCCAACAATTTTTGAATTTTTAACAGCAATGGCTTTTTGTTATTTTTATTATAATAATATTGATATAGCTATAATTGAAGTTGGTTTAGGAGGAAGATATGATGCTACAAATATTATAAGTTCACCGATTTTGTCAATAATAACATCTATAGGTATTGACCATGTAGAATATTTAGGAGATACATTAGAAAAAATATCAATGGAAAAAGCAGGTATTATAAAAAATAACTGTCCTACAGTATTATATTTTCAATCAGATAATGTCTATAATATTATAAAGACTATTTGTAATAAAAAAAATTCAAAATTGTATTATACTGATAGTGAAATAATTATAAGTCACCAAGATTTATATAAAACAATTTTTTCGATTAAAACGAATTATTACAATTATGATAGTATTATTTTAAATATGATAGGTGAATATCAAATTTATAATTCAGCTACTGTACTTTTAGCAATAGAGGCTCTTAGGGATGTTGGTATTAATATTTCTAAAAGTAATGTTTTAGATGGACTAAATCAAGTTTATTGGAAAGGTAGAATGGAAGTAATTTCAACAAATCCATATATCATATTAGATGGAGCACATAACATAGATGGCATAAAGATGCTTTCTGAATATATAAAAAAATATTTGAGAAATAACATTACATTAATTATAGGTCTTTTAAAGGATAAGGAATATCAAAATATACTTGATATCTTAATTCCATTAGTTAAAAATGTAATTATAACACAACCAAATAGTACAAGAGCATTAAATGTAAATACAATCAAGGATAATATTAAATATAATTTGCCGATATATACAGAAACAGAAATATATAAAGCATTAACTATAGCAAAAGAAATAACAAAACCAAAAGAAATAATATTGTGTGTGGGTTCATTATATCTTATTGGAGAATTAAAAAAATTTTTATAGTCGTTTTTTTAATGTATTTACTATAACCAAATGAGTAAAGTTGAAAATTTTCCAACTTTACTAAATATAAAAAATTTACATAAAAATTAAAGGAGAAAATAAAGATGATTGATTTTAAAGAAGAACTAAAAAAATATAATCCTATATTAGAATTAGAAGAAGTAGAAACCTCTCTTAAACCTAATGAAATAGAAGATATACAAGATTTATTACAAATTTTACTTAAAACGATAAAAACTGAAAAGGAGTAGATTGCTATGCAATGTCCAAATTGTGGATGCGAACTCACAGATAAAATAAAATGTGAGAAGTGTGGAATTAATATAGAAATATATATGAAGTCTAAAGGTACATCTATTAAACTATATATTAAAGGACTTGAGCAAGCAAATAATAAAAACCTTTCTTCAGCAGTAGAATTATTAAATAAAAGTTTAAATTTTGATAAAAAAAATCATTATGCTAGAAATGTTTTAGGACTTGTATATTTTGAAATTGGTGAAATTTCTAAAGCTATTAAAGAGTGGATAATAAGTG
Source organism: uncultured Eubacteriales bacterium (assembly GCA_964638835.1). Classification (GTDB taxonomy): domain Bacteria; phylum Bacillota; class Clostridia; order Lachnospirales; family CAZQDT01; genus CAZWZB01. The sequence continues at coordinate 151,740 of CAZWZB010000001.1, forward strand.
ATTATTTTGTTAAAGAAAATAATTTAGCTAAAGATTATCTTGAAATTGCACAAAATAAAGGTAAATTAGAAAAATATAAAAACTCAATTTCCATGTTCAATCAAGCGTTAGTTTATTTAAATCAAAAAAGTGAAGATATGGCTATTATACAGTTAAAAAAAGCTATCGATTTAAATCACAACTTTGTTGAAGCTTATAATCTTTTAGCATTATGTTATATTAGTACTAAAAATAATGATAAAGCATTAAACTGTATAGAAAAAGTATTGGAAATAGATAATTCAAATCCTAAGGCATTAAAATATTATAATGAACTTAAAGGTTCTACTCCAAAACCAGTAAAAGTAGAAAAACCAATTAAGACATCTAATAATCCTAGCACTACACCAAAATATTCTCCAAATCCAATAGAAAAAAGAATAAAGATAAATACTATATTTGGTGGAATAACTAGTTTTATTGTTGGAGCTGTAAGTATAGCAATATTCATATATATTTTAATTATTCCATCAATTAAAGAAGAAGGTAATATAAAAATTACAGAGTTAGCTGATAAAAATGCAGTTCTTGAAAAAAAGTTGGATGATGTAATAGAAAAAAATAATGAAGCAATTGCAAAGCTTTCATTAGATAAAGAAAATATAGAAAATGAAAATAAAATTTTAAATGAACAATTATATCAAAAAGAATTAACTGAAAAAGTACAACAAGTATCTTCTTTATATAATAATGGCAATAAAGAAGATGCAACTATACTTCTATTATCATTAGAAGATTTTATTCCGAACTTTACTGAAGAAACAAAAACTTTATATAGTTCACTTAAAGGAAAAATTTTACCTGATATGGCTAGAACATATTATAATTCAGCTATGTCTAAATATAATTCAAGAAATTATGATGAAGCAAAAATTTTACTTGAAAAATCTATTTCAATGTCATCAGGAGAAAGTTTTTCAGGAGATGTAATTTACTTTATTGGTAGAATAGATGAAATAAATAATAACAAAGAAGGAGCAAAAGAAAATTATCAAAAAGTAATTGATAATTATCCTAAAGCTAGTCAACTTTCAAATGCAAAAGCAAGATTAGCTAATTTAAAATAATTCTTGGGCAACTTCAAGTTGCCCTTATTATAATTATAAAATGATTTAAAGGTAATAAAAATATTATTAATAAATTCAAGATAAGAATACAATTGTAGGGAATGCATTTATGCTTTCCGAAAAGTTTAATCATTTTCTTCTCTATATCGTTGTTTCCACTTATTTAATATTCCCATTAAAATTTTCTGATAGTCTTTAATAAAACCTTGTGACTTTTTTAAATTGGCATATTCTAATTTTGCTTGTTCATTATCAGGGTCGATTTCAAAAATTTTTAACAATGCTCTTTCAGCTTCAGATATATTTTTATTTTTCTTATAGATTTGTGCTAAAAGTAACCAAGACTTTATATTTTTATTATCAAACTCAACTGCTTTTTTTGCTTGCTCAATTGCATTTTTTAACTTGCCAAGTTTAAAATTTATTTCTGCATATTTATAATAATATTCTATATTTTCAGTATCTTTTATACTTTCAATAATATTTACAGCATCTTTATATCTATCAAGCTTAGTATATGTATCTGCTAACTTTATAATAGTTAATAAATCATTTTCTAATTCAATATATTTTTGAAAATAATATAAAGCTTGTTCATAATTATGTTGTATATATTCTAATTCACCATACATTTTATATGCTTTATAGCTATTAAAATTAAAGTTTCTAAGATGTGTTTTAACTTTTTCATATTCACCTTTTAACATAAGTGTTTCTAACATATTCATCATTATACTTTCATTATTTGGTTCTTTATTATAAGCTTTTTCAAAATATAGCATAGCGTCTGAATATTTTTCTTGTTTCATATATGCTACACCTAAATTATTTAAAACAGTTAAATCATCAGTAATTTCTAGTGATTGTATATAAAATAATTCTGCTTCTATATAATGCCCATTTTCTAATGCAAAATCGCCTTTTTCTTTATATTTTCTCCATTGGTCAATATTCTCCCAAGAATATATTTCTTTACTTAATTTATTTATTTCATCTATTTCAAAGTAATCTATTATATTTAAAAAAGCTACATATTGAGTTGTAATTGTACTTTCTTTAAGTTTTATCTTTTCAATTTTTGTAGCTAAATATGTCAATTTTAATTCTTCTGCTATCCATAATTCTATTTTACCTGACAAAAAATCATCTATTGATTGTTTCCAATAATAATAACAATGATAAATTAATTCTTCCAATGAATATATTTTTCGACGCGTTGAATTAAAATAATAAGGTTTGCCTAAATTCATAGGTGAAACACTTAATATAAGCATTATTTCCCACTCTTTTCATTATTTATTCTTTCAATCCATTTAAGTATATCCTTATATACAAGTTTTTTATCTATTTCATTAAGTAATTCATGTCTTGAATCATCATAAAATTTAGTAATTACTTTTCTATGTGAAGTAGTAAATAGCCAATCAGCAACTTTCATAACCCCATGTGAATAATTACCAACAGGGTCCATATTACCTGATATAATAAATATAGGTAGGTCTAAAGGAATTCTTGATGCCCATTGTTTACCAGATACTTGTTTTGTAAGCTTAAATAAATCCAAAAAACCACTATAAGTAAAGGTAAAACCACATAAACTATCATTTATATATTTATTTACTTCTTCTACATCTCTACTTAACCAATCGAACCTACTATTTCTAGGATAAGCTTTTCGATTATATTTACCAAAAACAAGTTTATTAATATCTTCTCCTACTTCTAATTCACCTTTTTCAATTATACGCTTTTCACATAATTTTATAATTAAATCAATAAATAAACTTCCTGCACTTGTACCACAATATACAACACCATTTAATTCATCTCCATAAATAGCAGTATATTCTCTTGATAATAAAGAACCCATACTATGACCTATTAATATATACGGCAAATCTTTATATTCTTCTCTTATTATATTTGAAAGATTATGCATATCTTTAATTACATTTTGCCAACCATTGGTTTTTGAAAAATATCCATATTTATTTTCTGATGAAACGGATTTACCATGTCCTAAATGGTCATTCCCACACACTATATAACCATTTGAAGCTAAAAAATTTGCAAAGTCATCATAACGTTGTATATGTTCACCCATACCATGTGCTATTTGTATAATCCCTTTAATATTATTTGTATCTGGAATCCATTTTAATGAATGTATTTGTGTTATATTATCAGATGACATGAAAGAAAATTCACTTTTATTTATTTTAATATCCATTTGTTAACCTCCAAAAATTTATTAATTATATGATATTATACACTAAAGTTTATAATAAAAAAAGTGATAGCTCTAATGAAATAAAATAATAATTAAAATTTAAAATTAATCCTGTGTCGCACTCCTTAAGGAGTGCGACACGACTTTAACTTTAAATTAAATATAATTTTACACATACTCCACAAATTTAAAAAAATATTAAAAATAATATGAAAATCTCATTATCTTTAAATTAGATAATGAGATTTTAAACTTACATTAAATTATGAAAAAACTATATGTGTAAGTTTTAATTCTATATTTAAATACTTTTACTTATTTTTAATATTATATATTAAGGAAGTATTAAACTTTACGTTTAGTTTCTTTTCCTTATTAACATTATGTTCTTCATCAGCTTATTTCAGCGACAGACTAAAACAATTTTCCACAAAAAAGGGGCTGTTGCACCACTTCTATGTGGTTTTGCAACAGCCCCTTCTATAACTTCGGGACTATATTGTTTTTCTTAGGCAGAGAAATTCTGTCTAAGTGCAAATATTATGCTCATATCCTAAGATACCTTCCTTAACGTGATACATTGAGCGTACCCATCAAAACTTGAAGCAACAAGCTCAAAACCATATTCACTAAAGGTTTTTTTTGTTTCTTCAGGTGTACCGAAAAAACCAGTTATTTTGTGCAATTTCAAGGCTAAATTTAAAGGTTTTCTAACAATCCAAGGAAAACAAGGGTCTGTGATATATAAATGCCCCCCACGTCTAATTATCCTTGATGCTTCTTTTGCAAAACCCTTTTTGTCTGAAAAATGATGATAAGCCATACAGGCTGTTATTATGTCAAACTTATTGTCATCAAAGAGTGTTTTTGTACAATCTGAAACCGATATATTCATTTGGGGGCATTTCAGCTTAGCTTCATCAATCATATTTTCTTCTACATCAATACCATAGCCGTTAATCTGGTTAATTCTATTCAAATTTTCAAGAATAGTGCCAGTTCCACAACCAACATCCAACACAGTTGCTCCAGGATACAACTGAACTTGCCTTAACAATAATTTATAAAATCTGTTTGATAATTTGCCTTCAAATCCTTCATCATAGGATGAGGCTCTTTTATCAAATTTGAAATCTTTGGTATTCTTCATTGTCTTAATTTACCTCCATTCTCACGTTATTTAAATAGTCCTTATTACCTTTAAATCATTCAAAAACATAATATAGTCATTTTTTTTATTAAGATAATACTATATACGTTTATAAATGTACAATAGTTTACTGAAAAAACTTAGTCTTAACTTGACAGCACCTCAAGGACAAACTAAAATATTTTTCGATAAAAAGGCAACCATCTAATTATACAAGACAACTTTGTTATATCATCATCCTTTTTGAGCTTATTAATGATGATAAGATTATATTGCGTTTAGCACCACTGTGCAAGTAATGATTCTTTTTAAACAAAGTTACGTTCTAGTCTGAATCTACACTTATAGGTAAGTCTGCTAGTAGTTATTTCTGGACAATCTACCCAATATGCTCTTATGTCATCTAAAGCATTAAACTCTGTGGGACCCTTGCTGAGCATTTTAACAAGATAATATTGTGCATTATTAAACTCTGATTTACTACATATCCATTTACCACCAGGTTTTACAGTTAAAATCGATTCACCTAAATAAGCCGACATATTAATAATTTCTTTCTCATTTGCTTCAAATAATTCAGCAAGGTTGCCATCACCACTTTTTAAAAAATCAAGATATTTTTCAAGATATTCCATAGTTGAAACAGAATATTCAATTGGTAAATTATGTGATTTAGCAAAATCAATTGCTTTTTGTACAACATCTACCTCTAACTTTTCATACATTTTGTCCGTTAAACTAGGCAGAGGTTCAGACAGCTTGTCAAAAATCGGTATGGCATGTTCTTTTATAAATTGAAGAGAATATCTTAAAATATCTTCAAATTCTTCTTTATTAGAATACATTTTAAAATCAGATGGAAACTTGTAAGGATTGATAGAATTAAGTGTAAAATTATTATGCCCATACATACTAGTACCAACTATACTAAAACGGACTCTAAAACCAAGACCTAAATGGCTAATATCAAACATAATATATTTTTTTTCATCGTTACTTTTAAATTCATAATAACCTGCATAGGATTTACATAAATTAAATCCATGCTCTTCCAAACAAGGCACTGCTAATTTAAGTATTAAAGATTTTATTTTCATAAAGCCACTCCTTGTGTTATTTATTACAAAAGCAAGATTTTTTTGCGTGCAGATTGTGGTAAAATCAAATTTGAGCAAGTAATGCTATTTGTGCTGTTTCATATAAAAAACACATTAGAAAAAATTTAGTCCTAACTTGACAGCACCTCAGGAATGGACTAAATACATCTTTCCACAAAAAGAGTCTCCATGTTTTTGGGGACTGTTCTTCGGAATTATTTTATTTTCCTAACATGGCAATATATTATTTTGGTGCACTTATTATGCTCATTATCTACAATACAGATAATAATTTTTCTTTTATACAATCCAACACCTTTTCGTTTATCAGATAATCTTCATGGGGTACATCATCAAAAATTACTATATCTGCCGATTCAAAGCATTCCTGTACTTTGTACTGTAGATTTGAACTTAAAATTGTGTCAGCATTTGAACCTATAATATATGTAGGACAATTTACTTTCTTTGCATATTCTGATAAACAAATGTTGTTTGAAATGAATATTTTTGCAGGACCCCAAAAAATGGGCGTGATTTTATTGTACAAATCAGAAATATCTCTGTAAGCCGACAACAAAACCAAACCTTTACAGTTGCGAACACTTGCAAGATATGTTGCAATTCCAGCGCCATAACTGTGTCCCATAACTACAATATGTTGTGTTGGATAATTTTTTCTTGCCCAGTCGTATAGGTCTGTTGCTGTTTGTTGCATAGAAGATAAATTCATTTTTCCCTTACTGTCTTGGCTTCCATAATAATCTGCTGACAGAAAAGGAACATTGAAGCCAGTGCTGAAACGTCCAACAGCATTGTAAGCAATATAATTTGAACCTCCAAAGAAAAGAATAATATATTCAGATTTAACATCTAAATTTGCACCAAAGCCACTCAGATTATCTCCAAATTGAAGGGCTGTAGATGAACCACTTAAGTTTTCCATATTCTTGGCATTTTTATAAAATGAATAACTAATTATCTGCATAATTAAATTACAACCAAAACCAACAACAAGCACCCACATGATTATTTTTAGTAATACTCTAATCCACTCTACCATTTTCATTGTCTCATTTCACATTATCTTTGAACATTATATAAGTAATCTAACTTTTTACAACTAAATCTTAATAACAGAATAACCGTTTTTCTTCATCAAGTATATACTAGATTTTATTTAATATCAATGATTTTAATTATTCTAACTTAGTCCTAACTTGACAGCAGCTCACCCACAAACTAAAATATTTTTCGACAAAAGCAGCCGTCAAAATCACTTGACGGCTATTTTATAGCTTCGGGATTATATTGATTTTCATATACACAAATATTCTGTATAAGTGCAAATATTATGCTCATAATGAGAAATTACGTTTCTTTACAACGGCATACATTATCGCAGGAAAATCGGGGATAATTGACGTTGTCCCACTTTCGAGTAATTCAAGTTCATTATCGTCTATTTCCTTATGGAATGTACTAAAATTAACCTTTCTGCATGATGTACCTGCTATGAGAACTTCCACACCTGTTGTTTCATAATTTCTTTTTTGTATCTCAAAAGCATCTTTAATATTTGAATGCCACTCTTCTTTTCCGTCACCCATTGTGCATATTAACGCTACATCATCATCTTTTAATTGTGCATAAAGAAACTGATAAAATGATTTTCTATCACTATCCAACACTAACATATGCAATACCGAAACAGCAAAAATAAAATCAAACTTATCATTCAGCTGTTGTGACAGACAGTCTAAAATATGAAAGCAATGAGAAAAATCAGAGAACTTTTCTTTGCAATACTCTATTACTATGGGAGAAATGTCTGTTGCCAATACATTGTATCCGCTTCTTAATAAATGAACAGAATCTCTGCCTTCCCCACAACCAATCTCGATGATTTTAGAATTATTTGTTATTTTGTATTTAGATAAAGTTTCTTCGACAATCTTTGATGGTGAATTTGAAAACCATTGCAAAGATTTTTGATGAACTTGCTTGTATCTATCGTCGTAAGCTTCATAGTATTGTCTTTCTTTTTCCATAATACACTCCACCAAATAATCATTATTTTCTTTATTAAGGTTATACCACATATTTTATAAAAACACAAAGGTTCACTGAAAAAACTTAGTCCTAACTTGACAACACCTTAGTGACAGACTAAAATATTTTTCGACAAGAACAGCCACTAAAATAAAATGGTGGCTGTTCTTTGGTATTATTTTTGTTTTCTTATATAGTAATTACTTGGCTTAGCAAAAATATTGTACTCATAACGTAAAGTTATTAAACTGAGAAAACAGAAAACTATATTTTTGTTTAAGTTTTATACCCATTTTTCACGCTGAAAACAAAGAGTATTAAATGCTGTGTGCTTTTCTGTATGTTTTAGTAATTCAATAATTTTATCTGCACACTCTTCGTTTGTTTCGTAAAACGTGTCTACTGTTATATCGTAGGTATCCTGAGGTTCTATTAACGTTAGTTGAGCTTCGCCATGTCCTATCTCGCGGTTACCACGTTTCTTTTCTCTCCGTCGAAGTTCTTCAGGTGAGCATGTTACATGCACGAACAGCACAGGATACTCATCAAGTATATCAAGACAAATATATAGAGGCAAAGCTTTTTTAGCAAACATAGTGTCCACTATAACATTCATTCCTAAATCCGAAAATATTTTAATTACGTTGTAAAATCCTGTTAAATTTGAAATTGTGTCAGCATTATTCAGACTAGGAGAATAGTTTTTAAACCTTTCCGGACTTATCTCAGTAAGCATGTTTATGTCAAAACCTTTTTGAGCATACATATCAATATCAAAACGAAAGAAAATTTCCGATAATCTGTTTTGCAAAGTTTTTGCCAATGCTGTTTTTCCTGAGCTTGATACTCCGTTAAATAATATTATTTTACCTTTTTCCATAACTCTTTGCCTCCTGTTATATAAGTAATTTTTATTTATTGTAAATATTTAATGCCTCCACAATAATCATTATTTTCTTTATCAAATATTATAGTAGATTCTATTTAAAACAATAATTTTAAATATTCATACTTAGCCATAACTTGATAGCACCACAGTAACAAACTAAAATATTTTTCAACAGAAACTTTTGTAAAATTTTCTAATACAGCTTGTGCTTCAAGATTATTTTTATTTTTTAATAACAGTAATCATTTAGGTTAATATAAATATTATGTTACTTATCTTATCCACTCAATTTCTCCTTGATGATATGGATTGGTTGTTGTGAGTAAAAACCGTGCTTTTTTATAAAAGTCAGGTCTTCGAGCATCAATACTCTCTAAAAATTCTTCCCATATTATACATCTTTGGTTCTGTTGAAGTGCTTTTTCCCATGTTTTTTGTTCAATCTTGGGATACTGATTTATTAATTCTTCAATCCTAAACTTTTTTAGATATTCAGATATATCTGCTACAACATCTGGCTGATTTGACTCTACTGTCCATCTCCAATAAGCGTCCCTCTGTATTTCGTTTTCAATTAAATGTTCCATTCCTTCAACTTTGTATAGTTGAACTGTAGAAATTAAATTCTCATCGCGATCAATACATTCGAAATATATAGGTGTATTATCTATACAAGTGAACCCACAATAAAAAGGAGAATATATTTCGGTAACTATACATTTTTCCATAAACTTATCTCTTCTTACTTTGCAAAAATATAAATAATATTTGTTTGCTGTAACTATACATTTTTTATAAAATAAATTTTATTTATTCTCTCTTAGTCCTAACTAGCCCTCAGGGACAAACTAAAATAATTTTCTACAAGAACAGCTACTTTTTCTGTTTAAAAAGGTGGCTGTTCTTGGGGATTGGTTTTATTTTTGTAAGAGCATTATTTCTCGAGCTACATTCTTGTTTTGTTCAATTTCTGTATTCAGCTATTTCACAATTTCCTAAATCAAAACCATGCATTTCATCAAATGATAAGTTTTTATAATGTCGGTTAATTATTCGTGAAATATATCCATGAGTAACTAAAAGTACACTTTTTTCGGTATATTCTTTTCCCAGATTTAATAGTGCTTTTGTTATCCTTTTATCGAATTGCTGATAGGTTTCACCGTTTGTAGGTGCGTCATTTCATTGACGAGTACAGTTTCTTTCCCATAAATCAGGATATTTTTTTATTATTTCTTCCTTTGTTAATCCTCCATAAACACCTACCTAATTTTACAAAGTAGCTATAATATCTAACAGGGGTTTTATGTTAATATAATGTGTCATCTCATTCTGTATAAGGTTTAGATGTGTCAATCATTATGGCATTTTTAGTACTGTCATAATCAACGGCAAAATTAAGCTCTTTGCCAATATCACGAAGTTTGAAGTAATTGCTATCGCTTATATTATAGCAAGTTAATTGGACTGCCTTACCATGTATTAAAGTTTGGCTTGTTGTTGCCTTGGCATTTTTATCAGTGCCATCGCCTTTTGTCATTTCTCCGCTTGTAACTGTATAAGCTTGGTTTAATAGTAGATTTATTGCATTAGCCTCCTTGTCCCAAGAAACATCAAATTGTTTTTCTGAACGCCTTAGAGTATAGGTTAAATCTCTTAATTTGAAATAATTTGAGCCCTCAATGTTGTATGAATCAAAAGAAACTTCTTTGTCATTTATGTAAACCTTTGAAGCTGTTTGGGTAGCAAGAGTTGTTGTTAATTTTGGAACTGAATTTGTTGTTGAAGTTGTATTATCAACAATAATAGTGATAAGTGGTAATGGGTCACTCATACCAATAGTAACATATACTGATACGCCCCATTTAGCCCCAACCATCTCTTTAGTCAGTTCAATTTCAGACGCTCCCTAATCTCCTCCCGCATGTTGGGCATTGGTATTATTTGCCTCATTCCATTCCTTAGTACCATCATATGGATACCATTCAAGCCAAACATTGGTATTAGGTTTTTCGTCATTTACAAATGAAACAATTGTTCCAACAGGGAAAACATAATATTCCCCACTATAATCCCAGTTTCCTTTCTCTACTCTTAAAGGTTTCTCTGAAAAAACCAATTTTCCAGCCTTAATTTCATCAAAACTTCCAGGCGAAAAATGAAATTCCGGAAATTCAGTTATCGTTTCTCGAACATCAAATGATGGCACGGTAGCTAGTGTTGTAATACTCATACTTAAACTCCCTAATATAACCATCATACCTATAATTAATTTCTTTAACATGAAAATGCCTCCTGTGTTTGTTATTTTTGTTCTTGATTATTATAGGAGCTTTTTTATTAACTGTCAATCATCCTGAGATATACAAATTATAGTAATATAAACTTTAATTATTCTGAAATACAAGGTAATTACTTCCTTTAATGAGGTAGTGCTATAAACTTTATAGAGATAAAATAGTTTACTCAAAAAACTTATTGACAGCACCCCATAAACAATCTTAAATATTTTTAAACAAAAAAAGCCGTCAAAATTAAGTGACAGCTTTTATATAAGTTTGGAATTATATTTATTTTCTTATACAGAAAAATTCTGTATAAGAAAATATGTTATGCTTATTTGGTGGGGTGGAATAAAATTAATTTATTATTTCGTAAGTAAATATTCGGCTATATAATTCATTATTTTCATTAGGTATTGTTCCGACAGATTTTAAACGTAATTTAACCCCAAGAATATTCTGGAAATGATGTTTAGTGTGACCCGCACAACAACAACAATACACATTTGATACCCAAATTGGTTCTTTTGCTTCTCTGATTGGAGGACAGGCACATAATGGTAATGGGGCTAAAAACATTCCATCTTCATCATCACTTTTCAGAACAGTAGTGCAAAAAATATTAACTAATTCACCTTTATCATTCAAATATGGCTTCCAATCAAAACCATAATTGTGTGTTTTCAAAAATTCAAGTTTTTCGGCAAGGCTTTTACCTTTTAGTTCTCTACCTAAAGCTTTTGAATCTTCATCCATTTTTCCTGACTTAAAACAACCATGTTCTCCCATAGTATCAAGACATTATTATTTAGACAATAACTTATCCATATTTATTCATTAATTTAATAACTCCATCTCCCGTTTTTGCTTCGGAGAAATTAAGCTGAGTTATTATGTCTTCCGAAAATCCTTGTTGATGCATTTTTCTTTCAAGTATTTTCATTGTTCTTGGTTGTGGCATAAAAAAAGCTCCTTTTCTATTTTATAAAGATTATATAAATAATCTCACTTTTTAAAACAAAGTTTTTATTACAAAATAATGATTATTTTTCTATTAATTGTACAATAAATTTTACTTAATATCAATTAATCTTCAATAGTAAAACTTAGTCTTGACTTGATAACACCTTAGTAACAGATTAAAATATTTTTCAACAAAAAAACTACCAAGTTATAACAAAGTTGCTACAGTATTTTGGATTATCTTACTTTTATTATGTAAAAATTTGCTGTTTAAGAGTGACTATTATGCTCATTATGTATGGTATGGGAAAACTATCATAAATAATAAACCCCTTCAATACGGGTAGTTGCTGAACCACCAAACAGTAATATATTATCTTTTATTTCTAATTTTACTGTATTAAAAACTCTATCATTCCCACCTTGTTCTAAAGAAATTATATTGCCATTCCACATATTATTTTTTAACATATAATATCCAAATGCAGCATTTGCGGAGCCTGTTGCAGGATCCTCTAAATAACCATATTTTGCAGCAAAAACTCTTGTGTGAGCGTAATGTGTTTTGTTTTGAACGTCCATGCAAAATATCAAAATAACATCAATATCGTTTTGTAATGAAAACTCTCTCAATCTTTGTTCACTAGGAAAAATATTGATTTCTGTATCAAATGCTTTTACTGGTAAAATTAACGTCTTATTCCCTGCATCTATTAAATCAATTGGATAATCATTAGATATGTCAAAATCTTTTAAATCAATATTATCACAAATTGTTTTTTTAGATAAATTCATTTCTAAGTAGATAGGCTTAGGAGCAGAAATATATACTGAATTATGTATGGGAATTGAATTATAAATTGTTAATCTACCCTTTTTACGAGTTTGTATATAGATTTCTTTTTCGCTTAATAATTGTGAGTTGTTTTGGATTAAACTATACATACATGCTATAGTACCATGTCCGCAAAAATTAACTTCACATTCTGACGAAAAATATACTAAATCAAAAAAGTCCATATTTTTTTTACAAAAAATAACTTCGGAAACAAATCCCTTATGTTGTTTTGCAATATTTAGCATATCCTCATCTGTTAAGTTTTGTTTGTTCTCTAAATATATACAAGCTGCTGGATTGCCTAATGATTTATCTGATGTAAAAGCATCTACTTTTATATATTTATATTTTTCCATATTATGCTCCTTCGTATTATATAAATAATTTTAATTCTGTTATAATCATAAGACAACATTTTAAAAATCCACCTTGTTGCTTGGTCCTAACTTGACAGAACTCTAAATCAAGATTAAACATTTTTCGGCAATAATAGCCGTCAAAATTAAGTATTGACTTCTTTTGGAATTACATTTATTTTTCTTTCACCATCAAATATTCAGTTATTCCTTTTCTATAAAGGTTTGGTATCGTTCCTACTTGTTGATATCCAATTTTTTCATAAAATCGTTTCGCATCTGGATTAAAGTCTGCAACAACTAAAAAAATTTTACTAGCATCTGCACAAATTACCTCTTCAAAAAAATTAATTAAATTTTTTCCAATGCCTTTACTTCTGTAATCTTTTTTTATCGAAATTATGTGTAAATAAGGGAAACTATGAAAAGCACCTTTTGGCAGGTACCATAAAAAGCCTACACATATATCATTAATTAAAGCAATATGTAGGTTTCCCTGCTCTAACCCCTCTTGTATGGTCTTTTTGCCACTTCCTTCACTGGCAAAATACTTTCTACCTAATTCAGAGTCTAAGAGTGCCTCTTCGCAATCATTTAAATATTCTAAACTTCCTTTTGTAATTCTGATATCCATATAATTACCCTCTCTTATAATTTGTGTATTACATAAAAAATCCTTATTGTATTTAAAATATTCAAAACTATAATACAGTCATTATTTCCTCCTTAAGATAGTACTACATAGTTTATAAAAGTACAATAGTTTACTAAAAAACTTAGTCCTAAGTTGACAGCATCAAACTAAAACATTTTTCGATAAGCACAGTCATAAAAATCAAGTGACAGCTCTTCTATAACTTCCAGATTATCCAGATTATATTGATTTTCATGTACAAAAAAATTCTGTCTAAGTGCAAGTATTATGCTTATAACAGGTATTTAAGGTTTTCTTGCAAGCTGTAAATCAATAGTATCATATATTGTAATTTGACCACCTAAATTATCAATGGCTTTTTCAATTTCTGAAAAAAATTTCTTTCTTGTATTTTCTTCAATCGCAATATGGTCAGAATATGTAGCAAGTAGCAATATATACTGGCTTGAAGTAAATGTTCTTGTCCGATAGTATAGTTTGTAGGATATATCGGTAAAGCCATATTTTAGTGCGATTTCTGCACGCTTTTTTGCATTTTCTTCACTATATTCATTGTCAGCGAATGTTCCCGGCATATAAACAGCATAAATTTTCTGCAAGGCCTCGTGAATTTCTTCTCTACCTTTGTCTTTGTATGGGTGGTTGGCAAAACGGGCAAATGCACCACCACTTTTCAACATTTGAAAAACTTTTGCATACCCTAATTCTTCTGGTATCCAATGAAATGCAGAAGCAGAATAAATTAAATCATATGCATTATCAGCACACTCAAAGTCCTCAAATTTTACTGTTACAGCTGAAAAGTTAGAAAATTTTTTGAATTTCTGACGACACAATTCAGCTAAATTTTCCCCATATTCCACAGCAGTTAGTTTGCAACCTGTTTTCAAAATCGGCAATGTTGCCTGTCCGCCACCAATACCAACCTCGACAACATTACTTGACTTATCAAGTGGAATGTAACTAAAAATATCTTCATATAATTCTGAAACATACCCCGGACGCATTTTTTCATATTTTTCAGCTTCTGTGTTAAAAGTCCATTCTAAACCTTTTATTATTGGCATAAATCCTCCCTGATATTATATAAATAATCTCTATTTTACCCTATTCAAAGTTACAAGATAATCATTATTTTCTTTACTGTATTCAAGTATACTGAAAACCACTAAATGTACAATAATCTTACCAAATTTTTTTATTCAAAAAACTTAGTCCTAACTTGAGGTGATGTAAGGGTAGGACTAAACTTATAAAATACAGAAGTAAAGAGCGTTAGTACAATAGCCTATTTTAATGCGATGTAGAAAATGCTTATTCGTATCATGTATTTCTCTGAAAAGCCTTTCTTGATCAGGAATTTCATGTGCCACCGCAAACAAAAAAAGTAGAGTCGAATGCAAGTTTAGCTTTGAAAGTTCCAGCAGTTTTCCGAGCATTTTATTGGTACAATCACATAGGATACCCCATTTTTTGTGGCACGTTTTTCAAGTACTTCAAGTATCTTTTGTTGAATGTCAATATCATAAAGACTACCACCGTTTACCATTATTTTTGCACAAGGAATACTGAAAAACCCATGCTACAGCCAACTTCAAGTATGTTTATGCCAGGCCTCACATAGTGAACCAGTATTTCATCTAGGTTGTACAATCTTTTGAACAGTGGATTGTTTAAAACATATCCAAGCCACCAAGGGCATATTTTACAGCTCATGATAATTACTCCTTAATTTATTTCATAGCTAATTGTAGAGGATAAATCTTTGAAAACCCTTAAAAAAATATCATTTTCTATCTGTTGGCAACGTGATTGTAAACTGGGTTCTTACCCCGGGCGTACTGGTTACAGTAATTTCAGCATGATGTTCATCTACAATCAATTTTGCAATTGAAAGACTTATCCAATGCAAAAGTTGTTTTGTTTAACGTTTTTTGCACACCTGCACTTCTTGATAAGGTTAGAAGATGGTCTACCAGTTTTGGCATCTGCAATGTTTCATATGGGATATTTTTAAGCCATCGCATCTGTTCTTGTATAGTGGCATTTGGTTCGTCCATCACTGCTTCTAAATTGGTTTGAATGATGGAAATTGGTGTACGCAGTTCATGTAATTCAATCTGCTTCTCCCACCCTTTTTTAATATGATTATTTTGTCCATAAATCCTTAAAAGCAAATGGTTCACCATGTCCTGGATAAACCGTATTGATTTTATAAGATTTCAACTTATCAACACTCTCATAAAGTTGTTTAAAATTAATAGCATTTGGTGCAATACTTGGTTTTTTAATATTTGCAAAAGTATCACCTACTATTATGTTTCTATCATTTGTAAAAATACCAATTGAACCAGGGGTATGACCCGGAATATGAATGATATGGCTATCAAAACCAAAGGCATTTAGATTAAAATTTTCATCAATCGAAATATCAGGACTGAATACTTTGAAATCTTTAAGCGTCTTTACAGTTACTTTATGAATTGTATTTTTCATTATTTTAAAGACTATTTTAAATAAAAATGACTGATAATTAAATGAGTTCATAAAGTCATTTATGGTAGGATTTTGAACTAAATAAAAATCATCTTTATGAATGGCGATTTTTGTTTTATATTTATTTCGTAGGTAAGCAGCATTGCAAACATGGTCATTATCCCCATGTGTTAATAAAATAAGCTTTAGATTTCCTGAATTACAGCCATGTTTTTCAAGAGCTTGTTCCAATAATTCGCTCCTATTTTTAAATTCTTTATCCATAACTATATGACCACCAGTATCAATTAAAATAAACTGATTGTCTGATTTTAATATATAACTGTTGACTCCACCTAAATCAATTCGAATAATTTCCTGTTTCATATATTCTCCTTCAATAATTCTGATAGTGGTTTTTTTGACTGTAAATGTTTGCACCATCTTATATTTTCCTGCACGATACAAATTCCATAGTATAGTGTTGATAACTTAAAATAAAAGCAATCTTTATCTTCCATCTTATTGAAATTATTTTCTAGTGATTGTAATTTTTGCAGATAATTAATATTACGTATTTCATATTCTTTGAGTTGTCTATCTCTAATATCAACAGGAAGTTTGTCAAAGAAATATACTTTTACTAAGTGACTATCTGCTCCGTCATTCAAATTCATTGGTGATGATAGCCAATCTAAGAAAGCATTTTCCCCCTTTTCTGTGGCTATATAATACTTTTTTTGTCTATCTCCATATGGTTTTTCTGTCATTGTTAGAAAGCTTTTATCAGTAAGCCGTTTAAGTGCTGGATAAATGCTGCCGTAGCTTGCCTTGTAAAATATACCTATGCCGTCTTCAATATGCTTTTTAATATCATATCCTGTAAGAGATTTATTAAGTATCATTCCAATTATAATATAGTCAAGCATTTTAAACCCTCCATTAAATATATCGAATAAATATATTATACTGATTGATTTAATTTTTGTCAATACAAAAAAATATCCCTACCATATAGGTACAGATATTATAAATAATTTTGCTTTGTTGTAACTAAATCTTATTGTTATTAACCTTATCAAGGATAAATTAAAATATTTTTTGATAAAACAAACCATCAAAATTAAGTGATGGTTTTTCTATAACTTCTGTATTATATTGATTTTCATGTGCAAAAGAATTCTGTTATTATGCTTGTAATCTAAGGTTATGATATGTTAGCAACAATGTTTATTTATAAGGTCATTCAAATTATGTAATAATTTACATGCTATAATTGGTGTTTCGTTATTGCCATTTGAAATGAACAAATTGCGTAAATCTTTTTCAAAATCCACAGGTAGTAGTTCGCACAATTCATTGGCAAATTCGATTAAACGCTTTTCACTTGGATGAAAAATTTTGTTAATTGGAAATAAAATATCAAAATAACTTTTCACAAACTCCGCTATTCTATGATTCACACTAATAATATCGTTTCGTTTGACAGCTTTTTCGATTTGATGAAAAACAAAGGTCCTATACCATCCATCAGTTCCATATTATTAAGATATAATATTCTTTCTTAATTTCTCAGGATATGGTATTGTAAATTGTTTAACCATTTGAACATATGACTCTTTTGGGTCATAATTAATCTCTATTTTTGTTCACTTGTTCAAAGTTACAAGATAATCATTATTTTCTTTATTGCATTAAAATATACTGTAAAATAGGATTTTAGAAAAATTAAAGTCTTATTTGTAGGCTATACAAAATAGAAATATGTGTATAGATGAATTAAATCAAAAAGATGATACTTTTTGAGCAGAAGTTACTTGGGTGAGCATATTCAAATATGTTTGAGTAATTTTTGTAGAACGGAAGTATAAATAATAAATACAATTTTCACGCTTTCACATTTTGTGAAAACGATGAATTAAAAATGCAAACGGTGAAATGGGATAGCGTGGAAATTGATAATGTTAATCTCATTAGATTGACATGAGATTATGAGCATAATAGTTATACTTAAATAGCAACTTTTCAAATAAGAAAAATAAAGTAATCTTGAAGTATAGCAGCCACCTTGTTATAACTTGGTGGGTTGTTTTTTTTGTAGAAAAATGTCTTAGTTCCAACTTGACATCACCCCAAGGACAAATTAAAATATTTTTCGATAAAAACAGCCGTCAAAATTAAATGACGGCTTATTGTATAACTTAGGCATTATATGGATTTTCTTATACAGAAAGATTCTGTATAAATTCAAAGATTATTCTTATAATCTTTATCAAAATGGCAGACCTAAAAAGGAAAATCTAATTACATCTACGGTGCCATGTGCTATCATTGCAGATAATAAATCTCTCTTTCGTTGTAAAATTGCAAATGGTATTCCAAAAATTAAGGATAACATAACAATATTTACTATCCCTGAAACTATGCCATAAGTTAAAAATGTATCTGGAATATGAATTAAAACGTGTGGAATTACCATCATAAAGTAGCACCAGAAGTTCTCCTGTTTCGTCTTAATCTCCCCTTTTAGAAGATATATGCAATAAGCAAAAACAAGAGTTCTATAACATTATGCTTAATACAATTGAACTAATTTTCTTTGTTTTTATTTCCAATATAGCATTCATTTGATATTTTTCAAAAACGCTAAACGAAGCTAATGAACATAGTGTAGTGGTAATAAAGCCTTTAACAGCCGAAAAAGAAAATCCTTGATAAGCCACAAACATAAGCAGTCCTAAAATTAGTGCAAAGATAATTTTTACTTTATTAGGTAAATTAAACTTTGTTAGCAAGAATATTGAAATCAATACAACACATAAATCCAGTATAAGCCACATTCTGATGGTGTGACTTATATTTGCAACTACAGGAATAAATAAATTTATAACGAATAATGCTACAAACACTAAAAATGAAGTAATAATTATGCTAACTCGTTTTTCTTTTTTCACAAGATACCCCCAATTCGTTAGGACAACTTACAAGTATTCTAGGATTATGAATATTTTCAGTAACAAAACTATTTGAATTTATCATTTGAAATCTTAAGCTTACATTAATTTATCAATAATATTCATAGCACCATCAACTACAACTTTAAGTTTATTGTCAACTTCTTCTTCTGAATTTGCTTTTGCTCCAAAATAAATTTTAATTTTTGGTTCTGTACCTGATGGACGAATACAAATCCAAGATTCATCTTCAAGTACATAATAAAGAACATCTGATACAGGAAGATTTATTTTTTGTTCTTCATTTGTTACAAAATTTTTAGTAACACTGGATTTATAATCTTTTGCTTCAACTACTTTCATATCTGCTACTTTAGTTGGTGTATTGTTTCTAAGAGTATTCATAATATATTTAATTTTTTCTACTCCCTCTATACCTTTTAAAGTTACAGATTTTATAGTTTCTTTAAAGTAACCATATTTTTTATAAACTTCTTGTAATCCTTCATATAAAGTCATACCTTTTGTTTTATAAAAAGCAGCTATTTCACATATAAGCATTGTTGCAACAATAGCATCTTTATCTCTTGCATATGTTCCAGCTAAACAACCATAACTTTCTTCAAAACCAAATAAATAAGTATTGCTTCCTGTTTGTTCAAACTCTTTTATTTTTTCACCTATATATTTAAAACCAGTTAATACTTCATACATATCTATTCCATAATAATTTGCTATAGAAGAAGTCATTTTTGTTGAAACAATAGTAGTTATTAATGCTCCATTTGATGGCAATGTTCCATTAGCTTTTTTCTGTGAAAGTATATAATCTGAAATAAGTACACCTGTCATATTACCAGTAAGTATTACATATTCACCATTACTATTTTTAACTACTGCTCCAACACGGTCAGCATCAGGGTCTGTACCTACTATTATATCAGCTTCTTTTTCTTTTGCTAAGTTCATAGCTAAAGTAAATGCTTTTGGGTCTTCTGGATTAGGATAATCAACTGTAGAGAAGTTTTTATCTGGTAACTCTTGTTCAGGAACTACAAATACATTTTTAAATCCTATTTCACTTAGAACACGGCGAACTGGCTTGTTTCCTGTTCCATGCAAAGGAGTATATACTATTTTAAAAGTATCTGCAACTTGTTTAATTATATCAGAATTAATACTTTGTGCTTTTACATTTTTAATAAATTCATCATCTATTTCTTTACCAACTACATTATATAAACCAGTTTTTTCAGCTTCGGACTTATCAGCTACTTTTACTTGTGAATAATCAGAAATGTTATTAACTTCAGTGATAATTTCTTCATCTTTAGGGTATGGAACTTGACCACCATCTGACCAGTAAACTTTGTAGCCGTTATATTCAGGTGGGTTATGACTAGCTGTAACTACTATACCGGCTATACAACCTAAATGTCTTACTGCAAATGATAATTCTGGTGTAGGACGTAACTCATCAAATACATATGTTTTGATTCCATTACCATTTAAAACTAATGCTGCTTGTTGTGCAAATTCAGGTGACATATTACGAGAGTCATATGCTATAGCAACTCCCATTTTCTTACCTTCATCACCTTGTTTTAATATATAATTTGCAAGCCCTTGTGTAGCTTTACTAACAGTGTATTTATTCATGCGATTTGTACCAGCACCAATAATACCTCTTAAACCACCAGTTCCAAATTCTAAATCTTTATAAAATCTCTCTTGTATTTCTTTATCATTATTTTCTATTTCTTTAAGTTCATTTTTTGTTTCGATATCAAAATAATTGTTATTCAACCAATTTAAATATTGACTTTTGTAATCCATAATATAACAACTCCAATTTCTGAATTCTTTAAATTTTTATATAGTTATAATTTAATATGATAACATATTATGCTAATAAGTCAAGCCTTTATTGTTTAATGTCGTGTCGCACTCCTTAATGAGTGCGACACAGATTTCATTTTAAATTTAATTAGTAAGGGTGACCCTACAGTTTTACAATTTTTTGTATAAATGAAAGCGAATAAATTTGTTTTTATTGAATATATATTTATCAACATTACCAAACAAAAAAATATTTTATGGAGAGTGATACAAATGAATTGGCATAATAAATCTGTTTCTGAAGTACTAAGAACTTTAAAAGTTGATGAAAAAAAAGGGCTTTCTACTAAAGAGGCAGAGGAAAGACTTAAAGAGTATGGTACTAATACAATAGTAGAAAAGAAAAAGAAAAGTTTTATTGAAAGACTTATTGCCCAATTTAATGACTTTATGATTATTATTTTAATAATTGCAGCAGGGATATCTTTTGTATTATCAACAATACAAGGTGAAACAGATTTTACCGACCCTATAATAATACTTTTTATAGTAATATTAAATGCTATTTTGGGACTAACACAAGAAAGCAAAGCAGAAAAATCTTTAGAAGCACTTAAAAATATGTCGGCTCCTATGGCAAAAGTTAGACGTAACAATACAATAGTAACAATAAATACTGCCGATGTTGTACCAGGAGATATAATAATAATTGAAACAGGGGATTTTGTACCAGCAGATGCTAGATTAATATCTTCAACAAATTTAAAATTAGAAGAATCAGCTCTTACAGGTGAATCCGTACCCGTTGAAAAAAATACAACCGGCGAACTCCCAAAAGATACATTATTAGGTGATAGAAGAAATATGGTATTGGCAACCACAAGTGTTAGTTATGGACATGGTGTTGCTATTGTAGTTGAAACTGGTATGAATACAGAAGTAGGAAAAATAGCAGAAATGATATTAGTTGATGAAGAAACAGAAACACCATTACAAAAAAGATTAGCTGAAGTAGGAAAGATGTTAGGCACAGGAGCAATAATAATATGCCTTGCTGTTTTTATAATAGGAACACTACATCGTATACCAGCTTTTGAAATGTTTATGACTTCTGTAAGTTTAGCTGTTGCTGCTATTCCTGAAGGTTTACCAGCTATAGTAACAATAATGTTAGCTATAGGAGTACAAAGAATGGTTAGAGAAAATGCTATAATTAAAAAGTTACCAGCTGTTGAAACTTTGGGTAGTGCCTCTGTAATATGCTCAGATAAAACAGGAACTCTTACCCAAAATAAAATGACTGTTTTAGAAGTATCAGATGGTATATATAATCTTTCATCTAAAGAAAGTGAATTTATTTTAACATTAGGAACTTTATGTAATAATGGTAGAATAGAAAATAATGTAGTAAGTGGAGAGCCTACAGAAACAGCTATAATAAATGCTGCTAAAAAGATAGGAAAAATAAAATCAACTTTAGATAAAGAGTTTCAACGAGTGTCTGAAATACCATTTGATTCAACTAGAAAGCTTATGACCACAATACATAAATTAAGTAATGGTAAATATAGAGTAATAACAAAAGGTGCTTTTGATGTTTTATTAGGAAAATGTTCATTCTTTAATGCAAATGATAAGGTAATGGATTTAACAAATGAAATTAAAACTCGTATAAATATTTATAATACTCAGATGGGAGAAAAAGCATTAAGAGTTCTAGCTGTTGCATATAAAGATATAGATATATTACCTGCCAAAATTTCAAATTCAAGTATAGAACAAGACCTTATTTTTGTAGGTTTATTTGGAATTATGGACCCTCCAAGAGAAGAAGCAAAAGAAGCTGTAACCTGTTGTAGGAGAGCAGGTATAAAACCTGTAATGGTAACAGGTGACCATGTTGTAACAGCATCTGCAATAGCTCGTCAATTAGGTATATTAAAAGGAGGAGAAAAAGCTATAACAGGTGAAGAATTAAATAAATTGTCAAATGAAGATTTAAAAAGAAATATATATAATTATTCAGTATTTGCAAGAGTAACTCCTGAACATAAAGTTAGAATAGTAAAAGCTTTTCAAAGTAAAGGAGCTGTAGTTGCTATGACTGGTGATGGTGTTAATGACGCACCTGCTCTTAAAATTGCTGATATAGGTTGTGCTATGGGTAAAAATGGGACAGATGTTGCAAAAGGTGCTGCTGATATGATATTGACAGACGATAATTTTGCAACTATTGTTTCAGCTGTAAAAGAAGGTAGAGGGATTTATTCTAATATAATCAAATCAGTACATTTTCTTTTATCCAGTAATATAGGAGAAATATTAACTATATTTGTAGGTATAATGTTAGGTTGGCCTTCTCCACTTTTAGCAATACATTTACTTTGGGTAAATCTTGTAACAGATTCTCTGCCTGCTATTGCTTTAGGTTTAGACCCTGCTGATAAAAACATTATGAAACGTAAACCAAGAGACCCAAAGAAAAATTTATTTGCAGATGGATTATGGTGGAGAATAGGTATAGAAGGTTGTATGATCGGAGCATTAGCTTTATTAGCATTTAGTGTTGGTAGAAATGTATTTGATGTGGATGGCAATAATCCTATAATTGGTAGAACTATGGCATTTGCTGTATTAAGTTTATCTCAACTTGTTCATGCTTTTAATATGAGAAGTGAACAATCTATATTTTCAATCAATATATTTGGTAATAAATATTTAGTTGGTGCTTTTATTGCAGGAACAACATTACAAGCAATAGTTATATTATTTAAACCTTTAGCTGATATATTTAAAGTTACAGCATTAGATTTAAAACAATGGATTATAGTTGCCCTGTTTTCATTAATTCCTATTATTTTAGTTGAAATTCAAAAATGGGCTAATAAAAGTGATGATTATGAACAAGTGAAACAAAATCCAATATTTTTACAAAAATAAAATTAAATTATAATAGATGAGATAGTTAAGAGAGTAGCGAACAATGTCCTGATATCCATCAAAAATTATTTGTACAGAAATAATTGTTATATTATATATATTATTAAATGATGACTATCACTTAATTTTTGAATTTTCCTTATAAAAAACAAGGACGTCAAAGATACCCTCACCTATATTGCATAATAATATATACAATTTTTTAATCTTTTTATAATGAAAATTTTATTTATTGTAACTAAATAATTGTATTGACGTATATATATTTATGATATATTATATTTTTATATCAATCAATTATAAGGAGAAGGATTTTATGTTAAGTGAGTTATATTTAAAAACTAAAGAACAAATTTCTAATATCCACAGTTTAGAGTTTTCAAATGAAGAATGGGATTGGTTTTTGGATAGTGCTGTTAAAAAAAGATTGAGTGATTTAGAAAAACCAGAAAGTTATTTAATACAATCTAATATGCATATAATAAGAGCAAAAGCTTTATTGAAAAATTTACCAAAGTGTATCTAAAAAAAGAACCATTTTTTATAATGGTTCTTTTTTTAGTGTTTACTATAAAGTAGTAAAAAATAATTTTAAAAGTAGGAGTAATATTGGTTGTACACTTCTAAATCATCATTGTTTAATAATAGTATGTTTTATTTTCATAAACTATTGTAATTTATTTATAAGTATAGTTTTAAGTAGAAAACACCTTTGGTTGTATGTTTTTATTATGTATTATTTTATTATAATAAACACTTAGGATTTTAAATTTAACTCCGGAGCTTTCAAATTGTAATTTGTGTTCCTTTTTCTTTAGTATAAAAAATATTAATAATAACTTATTCTTTAAGTAAAGAATTCTTGTAAATAAAATTTACATCAAATATCTTTAACATAATAATTGTGATGCATGCATTCAATTTACACAATTATTATTTTATTGATAACCTCAACATTATCTAGAATTTGTTGATTTTATCAATGCCTTAATAGAAATAATCATTATTAACAACTTAAAATATAAACTTGGTAGTATATCAAGATATTTGTAATTCAATGTAATAGCATACAGGGTAGGGTAGTTAGGGTTAAATTCGTGCAAGAAATAATACATCTAAAAGAGCCTATTAACTATGCCGTGAACGAAATTAACAATAAAACTTGAAATACTAATATATATTATGCAATAGTTGTAAAAATTGTCACAATAAATTTACTATTAACTTAATGAAAATAAAAGTTTTCAATTTTTAAAGATATGAGGTCTTTCAGCTTTAAATTTTATTATATATCCACAATTTGTACATACATATGCAATAATGAAAGAACCACCTGAAAATATTTTATCTTTTGGAAGTAATCTTGTATAATCTTTTAATATTCCTTCTCCAATATCCTCACATCCACATTCTGGACATTTTAAATTATTATTCATATAACTACACCTTCTATATATTTTAATTTAATAAATTTTTATTATTTAACTCATAATTTATTTTTTATAAGCCAATCTATATCATCTTTATAAATATTTTGATATTGTAAAGTTACTTTTAGATTTGTTGTATTAATACCATCACTAATATATGCAAAATTTATTCTATAAGTCCATTTACCTGGATATATAAGAATTTCTTCTTCAATTTCTTGATTGTTTTCAATTTCTTCTTTTGTTTTAATAAATGAATATACTACTTCTTTTTCTGGAGAGATTAATTCAAATAGAATAAGTGAATTTCCTGCAAATATATCTTTTAAATCAGTATTACTAAGTAAATTCTCCATTTTAATTGATACTTTTAATTTATTATTATGATTAGAAACAAAATTATTATATCCACGATTAGTAACAGTTGGCATTACTTTATAAGAAAAAAACTTATCCATATTAAAAATATATCCATTTTCAATATCTACTTTAGCTTCATCATATGTTTTATAGTAGTCATATATTTTATCATTTCTTTTAATTTGATTTTGTTCATTATAAGTTTCTTCTTGTATATCTTTTTCAGATTCTTGATTATAAGTTTTTTCTTGTATATATTTTTTAGATTCTAGATTATAAGTTTCTTCTTCCTCATCTGTAACAAAGCTATACATATATGAATCAATTAATTTAGCTGAAAGCAAAGTTTTTTCTTCATTTTGACTTGGCATATCTAATTCAATCCACCATGTACCGGGATATACTTCTTTACTTACCATAATAAGGTTATTACTAATTGTTAACCATTCTTGACTTCCATTATCATCAAACCCATTTTCATTAAAACGATAGTTACGAATTATTTCACCTTCTGGTGAAATAATTTTTAATGTTCTCAAACTTTTACCTTTAACTTGAGCATCTATTTCAATTTTAACATCGTTTAAAGATATTTCAATAGGTATTTTAGTGGATATTTTTTTATCTTTTGGTATAGATTTAAGAAGATTTGTATTATTATATTTTAACTGAATTTCTGAACTATCATTTACTAATAACGAATTTAGTGGATGTACATAAGCTCCTGTTTCATTTGCACTTAATATTATAAATATTGCTAAAAATATAGAAAATAATTTTGAATGTTTTTTGTAATTCATAATAGCTCCTAACCTTTCTTTTATTAATTTTCCATCTTGACTTAATGTTATTGTTGCAATTGAGGATTGTGAACTTGTGTATATGGGTAGTGGTATGTTTATATTTAAATTTAAACAAACTTTATGATAAATTTTTGTAATATGTGATTTAGTAATTTTACATTTTCCAATATGTATAAACTTAATAAATCTATAATATTACATAATTTTAATTATAAATTTTATAAAAACAATTGTTATCCAAAATAACCATAAATATTTTATAATGTTTTCCCATAAATTATAAATTTCTTGAAGTACTATTGTTTTTTTGGCAATTCATCAGTATAGGTATATTCAGAATAATCTATATTACTTAATTCCAATATATCTAATTCATAATTAAAATCTTGAATATCAATATTAGTATTGTTTTCAACATTATAAAATAAAGGTTTAACAATACTAACTTCCATTGAAAACGGTATTAACATTGGTATAATAACAACAAGCCAAATATAATAATACCATGTTTTACCAATCTTATTTTTTAGTAATAATTTTATAAATATAATAACAAGTCCAATTATTGAACCTGAAATAGAAAGAAATAAAAATAATTTAAATATTTCATTCATATGTTTACTCCTTTCTATTCCAAAAATCTTTAAGTTCATCTATATCTTTTGTAGTTAAACTATCATGTTTTAATAAAGCAGATACTAAATTTTTAGGGCTACCTTTATACATCTTTTGTACAAATACTTCTGTTTGTTGAACTATATATTCTTCTTCTGAAATTAAAGCTGAGTACTCACTATTCCTTCCATTCTTTTTATAAGTAAGATAGTTTTTTTCAACCATTCTTGATAAAAATGTTTGAACAGTTGTACGTTTCCAATTTTTATTCTTAACTAAAATAGTTTCTAATAGTTCAGAAACTAAAATTGACCCACCATGTTCCCATATTATCTGCATAATCTACAATTATATTTGTCAATATTAATTATTTAAAATTTATTCATCTGCAAAAGTGGCTGTTAAAAAAATACTTATATTTTTTATTGCTTTATTTGATTTTTTTAATGGAAACATCTGAAATACATGCCACATTCCCTTCCATACTTCTAAAGTACAATCGCAATGTTCTGCTATAAGTTTATTTTTCATAGTAAGAGAATCACTTAAAAGAATTTCATTAGAACCAACCTGTATAAATGTTTTTGGAAAGTTTGAGAAATCACCATATATTGGTGAAACTAATAGACTAGTTAAATCATTTTCATCTACATACATTTTAGCAGAATCACTTAAAAACTTAGTTGTTAGCATTGGGTCTATATTTTTTTTAGTTTCATGAGATTTACCTGTATGTGTTAAATCAATCCATGGTGACATACATACTATTGATTTAGGTAAACTTCTTCTATTTAATTTTAAATAATGTACTAATGCCAGTACTAAATTTCCTCCTGCTGATTCTCCAACTAAAGCAATATTTTCATTACTATATCCCTTACTTAAAAGATAATCCCAAGCTTTTATTGCATCTTCTAAGGCACAAGGGTAAGGGTTTTCAGGTGCAAGTCTGTAATCTATAGATAATACATTTAATTCTGTATTAAAAGCAAGTTTTGTAGCAAGTATACGAGCATAAGTAAGATTACCTGTAATATAAGCTCCACCATGAAAGTACAATATAACATTTTTTGTGTTGTTTGTTTTATTTTTATATACCCATTGGGCTGGTAGATTATCAATATATAATGTTTCCCAAGTAATTTCTTTAGTAGTACTAAATAAACGCCCTAATGTTTCTTGACTTTTACGTTGTTTTTCTATGTCCATTTTTTCTCTAAAATTATGAAGTGATTTTAAAGTTTTCATCATTGTTTTATAGTTATTAGCTTTTCTTTTCATAAATTTTCTCCTGTTTTATAATAATACTATAATTATACAATAAAAATTAATTCTTTACTATAAAAAATAGTATAAATTCTTTAATTCCATCTTATCAAAATACTTATTGAATGTTAAAATAATTTATGATATAGTTTATTTAATTTTTATAGAAAGAAATGAGGAATTTTTGATGAAAAATTTTAAAGATTATTTTGCAGGAGTTAGTACATCTTTATTAGTACTTGCAATGGCTTCTGGCGTTGTAGCTGCTACTCAAAAAAATATTTCTGTTACATCTTCAGATATTAAAATTAAAGTTAATAATACTGTTATTACACCTAAAGATGCTAATGGTGAAATTATAGAACCATTAAATTATAATGGAAATATTTATTTACCACTTAGAGCAGTAACATCTGCTATTGGTGTAAATATTGATTGGCTTGAAGAAGAACAAACGGTTATTTTAGATACAACAAAAAAAGCTCCTGTTTTAAATACATCAGAAGAAGTTATTGATTATTTAATTTCAAGTAACAAATTTTTTCAAGATGCAGTTAAAAATACTGCTGACATATCACAAAGTGTGAGAACTGATACAGCACAAAATGGACAAAAACCACACACTATAGTAGTTACTTGTTCAGATTCAAGAGTTCCTCCTGAACATATTTTCAATGCTGGAATTGGAGAATTATTTGTAATTCGTACTGCTGGTAATGTTATAGGAGATTTTGAATTAGGAAGTATAGAATATGGTGCTGAACATTTACATGCAAAGTCAATAGTAGTTCTTGGTCATACAAATTGTGGTGCTGTTGCTGCTGCAATTGGTGGTGAAGCAGATGGTAATATTCAATCTATAGTAGATGAAATTTTAATTGGTATTTCAGATAATAAAAATCCATCTGAATGCGAAATTTTAAATGTTCAACATAGTATTGATAAAATTAGAGAAAGTGAAATTATTGAACATTTAGAACAAAATAAAAAGGTCAAAGTTGTTGGAGCAGTTTATAATATTTCTAATGGAAAAGTTGATTTTCTTGAATAATATAAATTTAAAATATTAATTAAATTATAAGGAATGACATTTATGTTGTTCCTTATTTAAATTTTATATTAAATATAGTTGTAATTTATTACTTTATAATTAAACTAAGCTTACAATATTGGGCACAAATAGTTGCTTATTTGATTCTTTTTTATAGTATTATTTTAATGAAAGGAGGGGAATTGTATGGGATGGCAAGAAAAAATGGAAAATGCATTGGAGTATATTGAACAAAATCTTGATAGTTATATCGACCTAAATATTCTTGCAATGAAAACATTATGTTCACCTTATAATTTTCAGCGTATGTTTAGCTTTTTGTCTGATGTTACACTTGCAGAATATATTCGTTATCGTAGATTAACACTTGCAGCAGAAGAACTTGCAAGAACAAATATTAAAGTTATTGATGTTGCAATTAAATATAACTATGATTCACCAACATCATTTGCTCGTGCATTTGCTGCTTATCATGGTGTTACTCCAATGGAAGTTAAAAAATCAAATGCAGTTTATAAGAGTTATCCTAAACTATCCTTTCAGAATATAGGGAAATATAATAAAGGAGATATTATTATGAAATCTAATCAAAATGGACGACTTATTTTAATTGATGGTATGTGTGGAACTGGTAAGTCCACAACAGCACAAAAACTAAATGAACAATTTTCATTATGTTCTATACCACACAGATGGATGCATGAAGAAATTACAGAACATCCAATACGTAATGGTGAATTTACAAAGGGAGATTTACAAACTCCAGAAGGTATGAAAATTAATGTTGATGATATGATTAAAAGTTGGGAAGCACTTGTAGAAACTATTGTAAATTCAGGTGAAATATATATTATGGAAGGATGCTTTTTACAAGCAATTTGCCGATATTTTTCAGGAAGTGTATATTCTATAGAAGAAACTCTTTCCTATTTTAAATGTGTGTTAGATATTCTTTTAAAAGCAAATACTTTATTTGTATACTTATGGTCACCTAATGTAAAAACTACATTAGAACACCTTTATCCAATACGTGGAACATGGTGGAAGAACTTAATATTAAAACCTGAAGAAAAATATTTTCATATGTGTCAATATACAGATGAACATACAGCTTATCAAACATGGGAACTTTATCAAAAAATATCTAATGATGTTTTTGAAATGTATTCAGGTAGCAAATTGAAAATAGATGCACCCGTTGGTTCATGGAATGGTCATACACAAAAAATTATGTTTCATTTAGAACTTCCATACCTTAGTTTACCACCTATTATTATTGAAAATCCTCAACAATATTGTGGAGTATATACTAAAATAGTTAATGATGAAAAACGAAATATTGAAATTCGATATGATTCATTAAATGATACACTTTATGCTATTGGATTTTGGCCATATATGAAATTGTTGCCAAAAGCGATAAACTCTTTTGAAATGGAGTCATTTCCAATTACATTATCATTTAATTGTAACAATTCAATTAAATCAGTACAGATTACAGGCGAATATGACTGGGATATTGTAGGTCTTACTATGGTTATGGAGTAAGTATATAAAGTATAAAATAAAAATAAAATCACAGAAAATATCGTGATTTTATTTTTTTATATTTAGCATAATATTTATTCAAATTTTAAATTAGGAGTATAAAAATTATATGAAAACCTGTGTCGCACTCATAAATGAGTGCGACACGACTTTAAATAAAAAAATATAAGAATAACGTTTTATTGTTTTTAATTAATCTTTTCTAAATTTTAAATTATTTTATCTATTATTATAAACAAAAAAAGAGTCTATAAATATAGAATCTTTTTTTATCTTCAAAATATATTTTCTATAAATAATCTTTTCTGAAATAGATTTACTTTATAAAATTATCAATAAATAAGTAATTATGATTTATATTCAGTTGAAGGTAATTTTCCCATATAACTTTTATATGTTTTAGAAAAATAAGAAAGGTTTTTAAAACCACATACTTCAGCACTTTCGCTTACATTATAATTGCCACTACATAAAAGTTTCCGAGCATTATCACACCGTAGAAAGTTAACATAATCTATAACGGTTTTACCTGTTATTTCTTTAAATGTACGGCAAAAATAATATTTACTAAAGCCTATACTTTTACATATATCATCTATAGTTATGTTTTCTTTATAATGAGCTCTGATATAACTAATACCTTCTTTCACCATTCTAAGTTTATTACTTGATGTATCAATTAAATTATTTTTGTCTATAACAAAATTTCTATATATATGTAATAATAATTCAATAGATTTTATTTTTACTATAGATTTATAGTAAGGGCTTTTATTTGACATTTCAGTTATTATTGTATTAAAAAACTCATTTAACATTTTATTGTTTATTAGTGATTGTATTATTGTATTATCAACATTAATGTCAAAACTCTCACAAAAATTTTTATCTACAATTAAACAATGATATTTACAATAGTCAGTCATAGATTCAATATAATGAAGATAATTTGAATTTATAAATACAATATCTCCCTCATTAGCTTGAATTACTTCTGTATTACAAGTTACATTTGCGACTCCATCAACAAAATAAAGTAACTCTAAATTTTCATGCCAATGCATAACAAAATCCTTTTTATATCCAAAGCAAATATCAAAGTGAAAAATTATAGGGAAATTAGGGTCTTTATGTGTATGTCTTTCATAATAAGAAATAAACTCACCTCCAAAGCAATATAATATTAATTTAAAGCAAAATCTCACCTTTACATTTTTAAAATTAATTATATAATTAAATATAACAATAGTCAACAAAAATTACTTATGGAAGGAAGTTTGATTATGTATAATTTCTCTATAGGAGTGCTTTTGGACTCATTTAGAACAGATATTGACACAGCACTAAAAAAAGCTGTTTCTGTTGGTGCAACAGGTATTCAAGTTTATTCTACAAATGGTGAACTTGCACCACAAAACTTAACAGCCCAAAAAAGAAAAGAATTTCTTGACAAAGTTAAATCTAATGGACTTGTTATATCAGCACTTTGTGGAGATTTAGGTCAAGGCTTTTGTAATCAAGCTAAAAATAAAGATTTAATTGAACGTTCAAAAAGAATTTTAGATTTGGCTAAAGATTTAGAAACCGATATTGTTACTACTCATATTGGAGTTATTCCAGAAGATGTTAATCATGATAGATATAAAATAATGCAAGAAGCTTGTTATGAACTTAGTGCATATGCAGATAATGTAAAAGCACATTTTGCAATAGAAACTGGTCCAGAAATAGCTATTACTTTAAAAACATTTTTAGATAGTCTTAATTCTAAAGGTGTTGCTGTAAATCTTGACCCAGCTAACTTTGTTATGGTAACAGGTGATGATCCCGTAGCTGCTGTTTATACATTAAAAGATTATATTGTTCATACTCATGCTAAAGATGGAAGACGCTTATTAATTAAAGACCCTGAAATAGTTTATGGTTTAATTGAAGATGAAATACAAGCAGGACAATCATTTATTGAATTACCACTTGGTGAAGGTGATGTTGACTTTAAAAACTATTTAAAAGCATTAGATGAAATTGGTTACAAAGGCTTTTTAACTATCGAACGTGAAGTTGGAGATAATCCAGAATCAGATATAAAATTAGCAGTAGAATTTTTAAAAGGATTAATGTAATATTACTTACATAAATTAAAAAGGAGAATTGTTATGATAAAAGTGGGGATAATTGGTGTTGGTGGAATTTCTCATGAACATATTAAAGCTTATTTAGCAAATGAAAATGTTGAACTATATGCTTTTTGTGATATAAATGAAAAACAACTTAAATTTATGTCTGAAAAATACAACATTCAAAGAACATTTACAGATATGAATGAGATGTTAAAATTAAAAGAAATAGATGCAGTTAGTGTATGTACATGGAATTCAGCTCATGCCCCTTGTACAATTGCAGCATTAAACGCAGGTAAACATGTTATATGTGAAAAACCTATGGCTACTTCTGCTTACGAAGCTGAACAAATGAAAGAAGCAGCAGAGAAAAATGGAAAGCTTTTAATGATTGGATTTGTAAGACGTTTTGGTAATGATTGTGATGTACTACAAGATTTTATAAGAGAAGATTATTTTGGGGATATATATTATACAAAAGCAACATACTTAAGAAGAAACGGAAATCCGGGTGGTTGGTTTGGAGATAAATCACGTTCTGGAGGTGGACCTCTTATTGATTTAGGAGTTCATGTAATAGATTTAGTAAAATATCTTGTAGGAAATCCTAAACCAGTTTCTGTTTATGGTG
The DNA here is from genome assembly GCA_964638835.1 of uncultured Eubacteriales bacterium. Lineage (GTDB taxonomy): Bacteria > Bacillota > Clostridia > Lachnospirales > CAZQDT01 > CAZWZB01. Next base: position 185,390 of record CAZWZB010000001.1, read on the forward strand.
CAACATTCCAAAAACTTTATAATAGAAAAGATGTAAAAGATTCTATTGGTTATGCTTCTGTTTCAAAAACTGAGGAAGATATTTGTGATGTAGAAGATTTAGCAAGTGCTATGATTAGATTTGATAATGGTACTGTACTTTCTATTGAAGCAAGTTTCAGTCTTAATATAAAAGGTGACCAAGGAAAAATTGAACTGTTCGGAACAAAAGCAGGTGCTAAAATAGACCCGGAAGTAGAGATATACTCAAATGTAAATGGTTATATGTCTAATATTAATTTAGTATCTTCAACTGCTTTAAATTTCAATGGTCTTTTTGCAAAAGAAATTAATCACTTCGTTGATTGCGTTATAAATGGTACAGAGTGTAAAGCTCCGGCTTGTGATGGAGTTTCTATGATGAAAATATTAGATGCTGTTTATGAATCAGCTAAAACAGGACATGAAGTAATTTTATAAAAAGTAATTATATGAAATAAAATATTGGGGGTAATAAGATGAAAGTAGCGGTTAGTAGTTATAGTTTTAGTAGAATGATAATTTCTGGAGAAATAACTCAATTAGGTTGTATTGAAAAAGCTAAAGAATTAGGTTTTGATGCAATAGAAATAGTTGATATAATAGCACATGATGGTTCTTCACCTAAAGAATATGCTAAAAAATTAAAAGAAGAAGCAGACAGAGTACAAATACCTATTTCAAGTTTTACATTTGGTGCTGACTTTTTAAATGGTTCAAATGGAGATTTTGACGCAGAAGTTACACGTATAAAAGAAATGATTGATATAGCTGAAATATTAGGTGCTAAAAATGTACGCCATGACGCAACTACTGGTTATTCAAAAGAAGATAGAAAATATCGTGGATTTGATGATGTACTTCCTGTACTAGTAGCTGGTTGTCGTCAAGTAACAGAATATGCTAAAACAAAAGGTATTAGAACTACAGTTGAAAATCATGGTTTCTTCTGTCAAGACAGTGACAGAGTTGAAAAGCTTGTTAATGCTGTAGCTAATGAAAACTTTGGTTTGCTTGTTGATATGGGTAACTTCCTTTGTGCTGATGAAGACCCAAGTATTGCAGTTGGTAGAGTTGCTCCATATGCTTTCTATGCTCATGCTAAAGATTTTCATGTTAAAAGTTGTATGGCACCAAATCCGGGTGCAGGGTTTTTTAGGTCAAGGAACGGAAATTATTTAAGAGGTGCTATAATAGGTCATGGAGATGTACCAGTAAAGCATTGTTTAACAGCTTTAAAAAATGCTGGTTTTGATGGTTATTTAGCACTTGAATTTGAAGGTATGGAAGAAAATATTTTAGCTCTTAAAATAGGATTGGCGAATTTAAGAAGATATATTTCAGAAATTTAATAAAAAAACATAATGTAGGGAACGGATAAATCCGTTCCTTTTTTTATTTAATAATATAATTACATTTTAGAGATTTCTACTCTATTATATCCTTTGGTAACTCTAAACTTAATCTTCCAAGCTTACCAGCTCTAAATTCATCAAATAAAATTTTAGCTGTTCTTGAACTATCAATATTATTTCCTGTTGTTATAAATCCTCTTGCTCTAGCTATCTTTTCAAAAAGTTCACTTACTTCTGCTTCTTCTGTAAATTCTATTTTATAACGCTCTTTTAAAATATTTAAGTCAAAAGCTTTTAAAAAGTTTATAAATTCATATGCTAAAGTTTGTATATCTATAATGTCATCTTTTATAGCTCCTGTAAATGCTAACTTAAAAGCCACTTGTTCATCTTCAAATTTAGGCCACAATATTCCCGGAGTATCTAAAAGCTCAAAATCTTTTTTTATTTTTATCCATTGCTTACCTCTTGTTACTCCCGGTTTATCACCTGTTTTAGCTGTTGATTTCCCAACAAATTTATTTATAAATGTAGACTTCCCAACATTAGGTATACCTACTATCATAGCACGTATAGGTCTATATATTCTACCTCTTGCTTTATCTCTTTCTATTTTTTCTTTCATAAGTTCACGTGATATTGTAGTTACATCAGTTAAACCTTTACCATTTATAGAATTAGTAGTTATTACTTTAAAGTTTTTAGATTCAAAATACTTTATCCATTCTTTTGTTGCTTCTTCATTTGCTAAATCTACTTTATTTAAAACAATTATACGATACTTGTTTTTTGCTAGATTATCTATATCAGGGTTTTTACTACTAAAAGGTATTCTTGAATCAACTAACTCTATAACTATATCAACCAAAGCTATATTTTCAGTCATCATTCTTTTAGTTTTAGTCATATGTCCCGGATACCATTGTATATTCATATTATCACCTAATTAAAATTTAAAATTAAATAAAAAAAAGGACTTAAAAGCCCTTTTTAGCTTACAACTTCTTTAACTTTTGAAGCTTTTCCAACTCTATTACGTAAATAGAATAATTTAGCTCTTCTTACTTTACCTTTTCTTATTACTTCTATACGGTCAACTCTAGGTGAGTGTAGTGGCCATGTTTTTTCCACTCCTACACCATAAGAAACTCTTCTTACTGTAAAAGTTTCACGTGTACTTCCGTTTTGTCTTTTTATAACTGTTCCCTCAAACATTTGTAATCTTTCTCTTGTTCCTTCAACTACTTTAGCATATACACGAACTGTATCACCAACATTAAAACTTGGTACATTAGCTTTTAATTGTTCTTTTTCAATTTCTCTAATAATTGTATAATTCATACTTATACTCCTTTCTTTTTATAGTTCCACGTGTCAAATTTTTATAATATTCAAGCTGTAAAAGTTCTTTCTTTTAGGTTAACTTTTAATTCCAAACCTTATTCACTATAAAAGTATTCCCAATTAATCAAATGAACTCTTCTAAATAAATAATAAGTAAGTATTGCCTCCTATCAAAGACGTTCTTGTTAATATCAGAGGACCGTCTGTATTCACAATTATATATTATATCATTTATATAATTTACTTGCAATATTTTTTTTATAAATTTTAGTATTTTCAAATGAAAATTAGAAAGTGTTAAATAATTTATTAATTGTGAGAAATACAATTATATTTAATTTAAAATTAAAACTGGTTCGCACTCCGTACGGAGTGCGAACCAGTTTTGATTTTTAAATTTCATTTTTACTACTAAAAGCTAATATAAAAATATCAAATTTTCAATATATTAATATCTTGCACTATTTATTATTGAGTTATATAATAATAAATGTTTTAAACAAATCAAAATATAATATAAATAATGGTGAATACATGGAAATGAATATTTTAATTATCGAAGATGATATAGTAATTCGCACAGAATTAAAAATCTTACTTGAAAAGTATGGGTATAAAGTTACAATTACAAATGATTTTGTTAATATAATAAATTTTATTGAAAGCAGTAATCCAAATCTTATTTTACTTGATTTAAATTTACCTTTTTATGATGGATACCATATTTGTCGTGAAATAAGAAAAAAATCAAAAGTGCCAATTATAGTTGTAACAAGTCGTGATAATGATATAGATGAATTAATGAGCATGAATCTTGGAGCTGATGACTTTATTACCAAACCTTATAACACACAAATTTTAATTGCACGTATTTCTTCAATATTAAACCGTGTGTATAATAGAGAGATAATAAATACTCTTACATATAAAGAATTAACACTTGATATATCAAAGAGTACTATCACAAACAAAGAACTTACAATTGAATTGACAAAAAATGAGTTACGTATATTATCTTTACTTATAAGAAACAATGAAGCAGTTACTTCACGTGATGAAATTATGAATGAACTTTGGCAATCAGATGAATTTGTAGATGATAATACACTCACTGTAAATATTAATCGTTTACGTTCAAAACTTTCTGAAATTGGTATAGTAGATTTTATTAAGACTAAGAGAGGACAGGGATATATGTTATGCAATTAGTAAGATTTATAAAAGATAAAATTATTTTTATCGCACTGAATGTCAGTATTTCTGCTTTCAGTGCTTTCCTTTTATATATGGTTGAGGCAAAATTATTTTTTATGTTGTTTATACCTTGTATATATATAATAGGTTGTGTAATTACACTTTTTATTGAGTTTATTATAAAAAATAATTTTTACAAACAGCTTTATAATATAATTGATAACCTTGATAGAAAAACATTACTTTCAGAAATTATAACGCAACCTGATTTTTATGAAGGTTATATTCTATTTGATATTCTAAAAATGCAAAATAAAACTATGAATGATGAAATCTTTAAACATTCCAAAGCTTTTATAGAATATCGTGAATATATTGAACTTTGGGTTCATGAAATCAAAACACCAATAGCAGGAGCAAAACTTATTTGTGAAAATAATAATACTACTACTATACTTGGTAGCCTTCAAAAAATAGATAGCTTAGTAGAACAAGCACTTTTTTATTGCCGAAGTAATCATGTTGAAAAGGATTTTTTTATTAAAAAATTACTTATACGAGAAATTATAAATAATATTTTGCGAAAAAATTCTAAGTACTTAATTAACAATAAAATTAGTATTGAAGCTATAGAACTTGATATTACAGTTTTTACTGATAGTAAATGGTTAGAATTTATTTTACAACAACTGATTGATAATGCTGTAAAATATGAAGCTAAAAAATTAAAAATATATACTACAACTAAACAAAATAGTGTGTCTTTATTTATTTGTGATGATGGTATTGGAATACCAAAGCAAGATATTAATCGTGTATTTGATAAAGGATTTACGGGTGAAAATGGTCGTAAGTATGCAAAATCTACAGGTATAGGTTTATACCTTTGTAAAAAGCTATGTAAAAAATTAGACCTATATATACAATTAACTTCAGAACAGAACAAAGGCACTAACATTGAAATTATTTTTCCTAAAAGTGATATGTATATCTAACCTTACAAGAGTGTAAGGTTAATGTAAGCTAAATCAATGGTAATTTAATTTTATACCAATTACAATATAAAAGGTGTTAAGTATAATAATTTAAAATCAAAAATCGGAAACACTTTATAAAAAAGTGTTTCCGAAAATTAAGCGAAACGTTATTATTTTTTTATTTTAATTATAACAATACAAATTAGTATAAAATTAAAAACAAATGGAGGAATAAATATGAGTATTTTAAAAGTTGAATCCATAGAAAAATATTATGGGAATAAAAATAATTTAACAAAGGCACTAGATGGAGTTAGTTTTGTTGTAGAAAAGAGTGAGTATGTAGGAATTATGGGTACTTCGGGAAGTGGTAAAACAACACTTCTTAATTGTATATCTACTATTGATAATGTAACAAGTGGGCATATTTTTATAAATGAACATGATATAACAACACTCAAATCAAAAGCACTTGCAAAGTTTAGAAGAGAAGAACTTGGTTTTATATTTCAAGAATTTAACTTACTTAATACATTAACAGCATATGAAAATATTGCTCTTGCTTTAACAATTCTCAAAGAAAATCCTAATAAAATTGATGAAAAACTTAAATCTGTTTCAAAGATTTTAGGTATTACTGAAATATTACAAAAATATCCTATCCAACTATCAGGAGGAGAAAAACAAAGAGTTGCTGCTGCTAGAGCAATTATTACAGAACCATCTTTAGTTCTTGCTGATGAACCCACAGGAGCATTAGATAGTAAATCAGCACGTTATCTTTTAGAAAGCTTACAAAAACTTGTTAAAGATATAGGTACAACAATTTTAATGGTAACACATGATGCTTTTTCTGCAAGTTATTGTGATAGAATTTTATTTATAAAAGATGGGAAATTATTTTCTGAAATTATTAAAGGAAGTAATAGCCGTAGGGAATTTTTTGATAGAATAATTGAAGTTGTAACTTTGCTTGGGGGTGATTGTGATGTATTGTAGATTAGCTATATATAATGTAAGAAAAAGTTTTCGTGATTATACAATTTACTTTCTTACATTAATGTTTGGTGTATGTATATTTTATATCTTTAATTCTATTGAAAGCCAACAATCTATGATGGTTATTACTGAATCTCAAAATTTGATTATCAAACAAATTAGCAAAATTATGGGATTTGTTTCAATATTTATATCTGTTATATTAGGCTTTTTGATTGTATATGCTAATAATTTTTTAATAAGACGACGTAAAAAAGAATTTGGAATTTATCAAATACTAGGAATGGAAAAAGGACAAATTGCACAAATACTTATAATAGAAACCTTTCTAGTTGCAATTATATCTTTAATTGTTGGACTTTTACTTGGTATAGCATTATCACAAGGTTTTGCTGTAATTACTGCTTCATTATTTGAAGTTAAACTAAAAGGTTTTATATTTATATTTTCTATATCATCAACAATAAAAACTATTTTATATTTTGGTATTGCTTTTATTTGTGTAATATTATGGAGTAGTGTTACTATTGGAATGCAAAAGCTTATTAATTTATTAAATGCTGAACGTAAAAATGAAAAATTTAGAATACCTCATCTTTGGTTATCACTGATTTTATTTATTATTTCTATAATATGTCTTATAATTGCATATTACCTTATTATTAAATATAGTTTTGTGGAATTTAATTTACCATTTTTACAATCAATTTTATTTGGTATAATTGGGACATTTTTATTTTTCTTTTCGCTTTCGGGG
>CAZWZB010000001.1:192132-227409 GCA_964638835.1 uncultured Eubacteriales bacterium
AGAACAAACAAATATATTTAAAAGGATTAAATATATTCATATTAAAACAATTAAACAGTAAAATTAATACAACTTATCTATCATTAACAATGGTTTGTTTAATGTTATTTTTATGTATAGGAGCATTATCTTCAGGTATTGGAATTTCAAAAGCATTAACTAATGAATTAGCATATTTAACACCTTATGATGCTAATTATTCCCTTAGTGCTTCAAAAAATATATACAATGAAAATAATGAACTTATTGATAATAAATTATTAGATATTAACTTGCAAGAATACTTTAATAAAACTTCGATTAATATTGAAGAATATGCAAAAGAATTTACAGTAGCAAAATATTATGATTTTAATATAGAAATTATGTTGGAAAGCGAAAATAGTTATATAACAGGATGGTATTCACCTAAACTTATTAAATTGTCTGAGTATAATAAATTACTTACTATGCAAGGTAAAAGACCTATTATTTTATCTGAAAGCGAATTTTATATTAATTGTATTAACCAACAACTTAATCAATTATATATTAACTATTTTTCAACAAATAATTTGGATACTTTTGAAACACCATTACAATTTATGGGTGTTTTAGATAATGTCATTGAAAATTCTAATTCTTCTATGAGTGATAAGGGTGTTATTATAGTTAATGATAAATTGATTTCTGATAATGCAGATGTTTCAAAAACATCAATTTTAATAAATTATCATACATCTAACAATGAAAGATTATTTAAACAAGTATGTGATGAAGTTTTGAAGGCAATTAGAGATTATAATGATACAGTTGATGCAAGGGATTCTTTTGGATTTTCAACTGCAATTAAAACACGTAAAATGATTTTTGAAACATCAAAAACAATTTCTGTTACAGTTGCTTACATAGGAGTATATATTGGTATTATATTTCTTATTATTTCAACAACAGTCCTTGCTATAACTCAACTTTCAGAATCTGCTGATAATATTAAACGTTATAAATTGTTATATAATCTAGGTGTAGATGAAAAAATAATAAATAAAGCACTATTTATACAAATTTCTATTTACTTTCTATTACCACTTATTTTAGCTATAATACACTCTATAATTGGTATCTTTGTTGTAAATACCACACTTAATATTGTAGTTGGAGTTGATATTTTTAATAATAGTATTTTAACTATGATAATACTTATTGTAATATATGGTTCATACTTTTTTGCAACTTATTTTGGTAGTAAGCGAATTATTAAATCATAATCTATAATATAAAAGATACTTAGAATATATATTTGAAAAAAGTTTTATATCAATTTGGATGTGTCATACAGGGGTTGAACCTGTGACCTCTCGGGTCGGAGCCGAGTACTCTATCCTCTGAGCTAATGACACATAGAAAAATTAGATTAATTTATTGAAAATACTAAATAAATAATTTAGATATAGAATTTGATTATTTAATTAACAATCCCAATAAATAAAATTGCATTCTCATTAACAAAAATTATTGAGAGTAGGGGCGACCTTCGGTTGTCGTGGTTTTTTTTCGGACGACCGAAGGTCGCCCCTACAGTAATTATAGTTCTATATTTGTATTATCAACTTTAATTGGTTTTAAGTCCCATATTTCATCTGCATATTGTTTTATAGTTCTATCGCTTGAAAACTTACCACTATTAGCAGTATTAATTATTGCCATCTTAGCCCATCTATGTTTATCTCTATATGCTAAATCTATTTGTTGTTGAGCTTTTACATAAGCGTCAAAATCTTTAAGTACAAAATATTCATCTGACCTGCCATTTTTAGCATTTAATAAAGAATTATATAAATCTCTAAATAATTCAGGGTCTTGACGTGAAAATGTTCCGTTTATAAGTTGTGTCATAATCATTCTTACATCTTGATTTGTATTATATACATCCCAAGGATTATAAGAACGGTCTTTAGTCATTATAATAACATCATCTGACTTAAGTCCAAATATAACAATATTATCTCTACCTACTTCTTCAAATATTTCTACATTAGCACCATCCATTGTACCTATTGTAACTGCACCATTAAGCATGAACTTCATATTTCCAGTACCAGAAGCTTCTTTACTTGCTGTGGAAATTTGTTCACTTACATCTGCCGCTGGTATAAGTTTTTCAGCCATAGATACACGATAATTTGGCATAAATACAACTTTAATTTTTTGACTTACTATATGGTCATTATTTATTACATCCGCAACATTGTTAATAAGCTTTATTATCATTTTAGCATTTTTATAGCTAGCAGCTGATTTTGCAGCAAAAATAAAAGTTCTTGGATGTATATCAATATTAGGATTTCTTAAAATTTCATTATATAAGTGTATTATGTGAAATACATTAAGTAATTGTCTTTTATATTCATGTAATCTTTTAACTTGTACATCAAACATAGAATTTGGGTCAACATCTATTCCTAATTCTCTTTTTATATGTTCAGCAAACAATACTTTATTTTTATATTTAATATCCATAAATTCTTTTTGGAAATTTTCATCATCAGCAAATTTTTCAATCTCTTTAATTTTTGTTAAGTTTGTTATCCAACCATCACCTATTTTATTTGTAACAAAGTTAGCTAGTTCAGGATTTGAATGTAATAACCATCTTCTTTGAGTTATACCATTTGTTTTATTATTAAATTTTTGTGGATATAATTCATAAAAATCTTTTAATTCTTGATTTTTTAATATTTCTGTATGAAGTGCAGCAACACCATTTACAGAGTGGCTTCCTACTATTGCAAGTTTAGCCATATGAATTTGTCCATCAGCAACTATTGACATACGTCTTATTCTATCATGTTGATTGTAGAAACGTTCGTTAAGTAAAATACAATATCTTCTATTTATTTCTTCTACTATTTGATATATTCTAGGTAATAATCTACTAAATAATTCTATAGGCCATTTTTCAAGAGCTTCCACCATTATAGTATGGTTTGTATAAGCACATACTTTTGTTGTAATATCCCAAGCTTCATCCCATGAAAGTTCTTCTTCATCAACAAGTATTCTCATAAGTTCAGGAATAGCTACTGTTGGGTGTGTATCATTTAATTGGAAAGCTACTTTATCAGCAAATTGTGAAAAATCACTATGATTTTGTTTATATTTATATACTACTCTTTGAACAGTTGCAGAAATAAAGAAATATTGTTGTTTTAAACGCAATTCTTTTCCTGAATAATGTTCATCAGCAGGATATAATACTTCTACAATTGTTTTAGCAAGATTTTGTTCTTCTAACGCTTTATTATAATCACCTTTATTAAATGAGCTTAAATCAAATTTATTGATAGCTTCAGCATCCCAAAGTCTTAATGTATTTATTGTATTATTATTATAACCAACTACAGGATAATCATAAGGAATAGCTTTTACAGATTGATAATTTTCTTGTATAAATTTATATCCACCTTTACCATTACTTACAGGACGTACATTACCACCAAATTTTACTTCAACTGCATAATCTGCTCTTCTTAATCCCCAAGGGTCGCCATTTTCTAACCAGTTATCAGGTTTTTCTACTTGATTTCCATCTACGATTTTTTGTTCAAATATACCATAACGATAACGTATACCACAACCATAAGATGGTAATTCCAATGTTGCTAAAGAATCAAGAAAACAAGCAGCAAGTCTACCAAGACCACCATTACCAAGTCCTGGGTCTGGTTCTTGGTCTTCTATTTCATTATAATCTATTTTAAGTTCTTCAAATACTTCTTTAATTACATTATTTAATGTTAAGTTAATAATACTATTACCTAAAAAGCGTCCCATAAGAAATTCCATTGAAAGATAATATACGGTTTTTGCATCTGTTTTTTCATATGTTTCATGAGTATTAATCCACATATCAGTTATTATGTTTCTTATAGAAAATGCTGTTGCTTGATATATTTCTTGTTTACTAGCATTATCTATTGTTTTTCTAAAAAGAGTTTTTACGTTTTCTGCTATGTTAGCTTTCAATTCATTTTTATCTACATTTAAAGCATTCATTCTAAGTCATCCCTTCTTCTTTATAAAAATAAAAGTAATAATAAAATTACTCCCATCACATTATACTACAAGCATTTTCCTTTGTATATTGTAATAATAACGTTTTAATTAAAATTTAACTTTTATATTTTGTACATTTATATAGATTATTAAACTATATACAATATTAATTCATATTTAGCAGTTTATTGATTTACATTTAAAACCAAGTTTTAACTTTTTATTACATTAATATAAAAAGAAAAGCAACAGATAAATTTGTTCCTAATAAATAATTTAGCATTCCCTTTTTTAATTAAAATCCATTAAATATATTTTCATCAAATTAAGAAATATTATTATTCCAATTTGAAATTTAATTCTTATAGCAGTATTACAAGATTTTTCGTCATTGTAATAATTCATTAATTAATTTTTGGCTTTATTACAGCGATTGGCATTATACATAGCTTTAATTTTTCTTTACACTATTTTTTTTAAAGAGCTCTATCTTTTATATATATTATTAATTTATCCTTGAATTTACTATATTCGTTTAGATTATCGAGGGCCAAAATCTCTTTACACTTTCGTTGCAAGTGTAAAGAGATTTTGAAGTCTTATATTTTAGAGAGTGCTAATTAAATAATTAAATTTTGTAATTAACATATAATATAGGGGCTGGTGTTAGTCAACACTTCACTTTTAAATTTATGATTTAATATAAGAATTGTTTATAAATAAAAGAGACGTTATCTACAACGTCCCCTACACAAATATGCATGATTTTTATATATAACTATTTATAAAATGAATATTAAACTTCTATTGTCCAATTCATATCATCTTTTATTTTTCCTGTTTGAATTCCTGTTATAGTATTATAAAGTTTACTAGTTAATTCACCAATATTATTTCCTATTGACATTATATTATTGCTCCATTTAAGTTCACCAACTGGAGATATTACAGCAGCTGTACCTGTTCCCCAAACTTCAGAAAGTGTACCTTTTTTATATGCTTCAAATATTTCGTCTATAGTTATCAAACGTTCTTCAACAGGTATACCCCATTTTTTACACAGTTCAATACAAGAAAGTCTTGTTACGCCCGGAAGTATACTACCATTAATTTTAGGCGTTACAACCGTATCACCTATTTTAAAGAATATATTCATAGCACCTACTTCTTCAATATATTTACGATGTATTCCATCAAGCCATAATACTTGAGAATAACCTGCTTCATGTGCTATAGTTTGTGCTTTTAAACTTGCAACGTAATTTCCACCTGCTTTAGTTTCTCCAATTCCACCTGTTACTGCTCTAACATATTCATCCTCAACCCATATTTTAACTGGAGCTAATCCAGTTGGATAATAAGCACCAACAGGGGAAAGTATTATTATAAATTTATATGTGTCAGATGGTCTAACACCCAAAAAAGGGTCAGTTGCTATAACAAAAGGTCTTATATATAAAGAAGTACCTTCTTTTGTTGGTATCCAATCACTATCCATTTTTACAAGTTCAACAATAGCTTGAACAAAATCTTCGGTTGGTATTTGAGGCATACAAAGTCTAGCATTTGAATTATTTGCTCTTTGGGCATTTTTGTTAGGACGGAAAAGTAATATTCTATTATCTTCGGTTTTATATGCTTTAAGTCCTTCAAACATCTCTTGACCATAATGAAAAACCATAGCTGATGGTTCAAGTTCTATCGGTTGATAAGGAATAATTCTAGGTTCATGCCAACCTTTATCTTTTTTATAATCCATAATAAACATATAATCAGTGAAAAATTTACCAAAGCTTAAATTGTTTTCATCGGGTTTTTGTTTCTTTATATTGGTTTTTTCTATTTTGATATCTAACATTTAAATCAATCCTTTATAGTGTATTTTAATTTGTTGACAATGATTTTATCACATAATACAACATGGTTCAAGTATTTTTGAAATTGCATTTCTAATAGTTAGCTGATATACTTAATATAAGTACAACTTAAATATTTAAAATAAGTTGAAATAATCTTTAATATAAAATAACAAAAAGGGGAAAAGTTTATGAAAAAAGCTATAGCAACAGTTGTAAAAGGAGAAAATTTATCTCGTGAAGAAGCTAAAAGAGTTATGAATATTATATTGAGTGGTGAAGCTACTCAAGCACAAGAAGCAAGTTTTCTTACTGCTCTTAGAATGAAAAGTGAAACACTTGATGAAATAATAGGTTGTGCATCTGTATTATCAGAAAAAGCAGAACATATTAAACCTAAAAGGGGTAATTATATAGATTTTGTTGGTACAGGTGGAGATGGTACAAATACTTTTAATATATCCACAACAGCTTCTATTGTAACTGCTGCTTGTGGTGTAGCTGTTGCTAAACATGGTAATAGAGCTGTTTCAAGTAAAAGTGGTAGTGCAGATGTACTTGAAGAATTAGGTATTAACATACACATGTCACCAGAAGAAGTTGAAAAAGCAGTTGATGAAATAGGTATAGGTTTTATGTTTGCTCAAACATTTAATAAATCTATGAAATACGTTTCAACTGTAAGAAGTGAAATGGGTATACGTACTATATTTAATATTTTAGGGCCATTATCAAATCCATCTGGAGCAAAAGCACAAGTAATAGGAGTTTTTAGTAAAGCTCTTACGGAACCATATGCTCAAGCAATGAGAGTATTAGGAGTTTCACGTGCATTAGTAGTTCACGGTAAAGATGGCATGGATGAGATTACTACTACTACCAACACAGTAGTGTCTGAAATAAAAGATGGACATATATTTAATTATGAATTAGACCCTGAAAAATACGGTTTTGAAAAACCAATGTTAGAACAATTAACAGGAGGGGATGCTAAACAAAATGCATTAATTACAAAAGATATTCTTTCAGGAACAAAAGGAGCAAGGAGAGATATTGTATTGTTTAATGCTGGTGCAGGTATATATGTTGGTGGAGGGGCTGAAAGTATTGAAGAAGGTATAGAAAAAGCAAAAGAAGCTATAGATTCTGGTAAAGCAATGGATAAGTTAGATGAATTAATTAAATACTCTAAATTATTATCAGTATGTGAAAAACAAATATAAGTCTTATTAAATGTAGGAAGGGAGAGCATCTCGATGCTCTCCCTTCCTACATTATGTATTAATTTTAGAATTTGATTATTTAATTAGTACTCCTCTTGATTTTGTGATTTAAAATTTTGTGTTTTATATTATTTAAAATATATCTAAGTTAATACGACAAAATTAATAAAGATTTAATCTGTATGTAATGATAATTAAATATGTTAATGCTACAATTATTATAAAATAAAACACTAGATTGTAGGTGAAAACATATGAAAAAATTTGTACATATTGTAACTTTAATAATAACAGTTATAGTAATTAAATTCTCCATATATGCTGAAGTAAATTATAATCCAGTTCAAATATATATTAGTGAAGTTGGACCAGATATAATAAGCTATTCTGATAAATGGAATACGCAAGAAAAACTAAAACAAATTTTTGATGAACTATATAATAATTTTCATAGTGATGAAATAAATAGTTTAAAGTATATATATATTTATCCTAATTCACCTTATGGAATAAGAGGAGCATATTATGAATCTTCAATATTAATTAATAATAATAAATATTTATATGGTGATAATGCATATATAGAAATTTTTAATGGTGATGAATATGATTTACAACAAATAGCATCTGTACTTGCTCATGAGTATGGGCATCACTTTACTTTTTATTACCTTATAAACAGTGAAAACAAATATTATAATCAATGGTATAATACAGAATATGCAAGAATAAGACAATTACATAAATATAAAGATGTAGATTATGGAACTACTAATGAGTATACATATCGCCATGAATGGGATATAACTGAAATATTAGCGGAAGATTATGTTCAATTATTTGGTTCTCCATTAGCAAAAACATCTACAGATTTTAAAGATATAACAGAGTGTTTAGAAGAAAATATAATGGAATATTATATTGAAAGTACTTATAATTCACTTCCTCAAGAAAATTTAAATTTACCTTTAGCTACTGAAGTAGATGGATTATATAATTATTGGCTTAATTTAGCTGGATATACAAGTAATCAACCTACCATATCAAAAAAACCTATACCATATTTAAAAAATAGCGAGGTAGTGTACTTTGGTAATAATATAAAATATACAATAGCTTGGGATGAAATATTGGATGGAAATATATATGAATATACATTAATAATGTATCCTACAGAAAATCCATATTTCCCAGTTGCAATTAAAACAGTAGTAACAGGTGAAGAAATGAGTGCAAATTTAGGTAGTGATGTTAAATATAATGAAAAAGATGAACTATATGGTATATTAGAATGTATGGAAGGTGAATATGAAATAAAGCTTTTTATAAAAGATAGTAAAGGTTTTATATTTTCATCTGAAATTTTATATTATGATTTTACTGCTGGTGTAAGTCGTTATAATGAAAATGTAGCAAATAATATAGTTAAAATAAAAGAATTTGAAAAGATTCCTTTTGAATTTAAACCATTAGTTACTATAGATAAATACAATTTATCAAATCAAAATGTATCACAACAAACCTCAACTAAAAATGTATTGGCAAATATTAAACTTAAACATTTTATATTAAATAATTATTATAAACAAAAGACTTTAAGTTATAAACTTATACCTATTTCCATAAAAAAAGAAAATAATATTGCTTTAATGAAAATAAAAGAACAATTTCTTTCTTGTTATTTATATTTGGTAAAGTCGAAAGCTAATATAAGTATATTGATTTTAACTTCACGTTCTCTTTTATAATAAATAAAAACCACCAGCTAATCTGGTGGTTTTCACTAAATATCGCCTCTTAATAAATTTTCAGCATAATCTTGTAAAGATGCAAGAGAATTTACTCCATCAGCACGGGAATTAATTTGACTTTGTACATAATCTGGTAATGAGTTAAAGTATTCTTTTGCTTCTGAATCTTGTTCCATAAGTGTGTATAAATCTTGGTATTTCATAATAATCGCCTCCATAAAAATATTATTAACATTAATTTTAACTTACATACAATAAATTGTAATAAATTTATTATATGCTATTAATTGATTATATGCGTCAATTTTATTACAAAGCTTTTAATAAGGTGATTAATGTAACTATTGAAGATACCCTCATTCTACACTAAAATCTAAATGGAATTGTTATTTTTCGTCAAAAACATATTTGTCGATAATTGTAACAAGGTTACCTATTTCAGGTTTTGATAATTGAGCTGTTGCACCTAATGCTTCGCCTTTTCGCTTCATTTCATCATTTATAAGCGAGGAAAATATTATTACTGGTAAGTAATCAAGCGATTCTTGATCTCTAATTAATTTTATTAGTCTATGTCCATCCATTTTTGGCATCTCTATATCAGTTATTACACATGCAATTTGAGATTGTATTGATGATTTAGTGTTACTTAAATAATATTGTATCTTATCCCAAGCTTCTTCTCCATTTGTTGCACAAGTAACATTAACATATCCTGCTTGTGTTAAAGCTTGCAATATCATTTTAGATAACAACATTGAATCTTCAACTATAAGTAATGGTTTAGTGTTACGTTGTCTTTCGCCTAAATCTTCTATTTCTTTTAACTGAATAGTTGTCATAGGGTTTATGTCAGCTAAAAGTTTTTCAAAATCAATTATAACTATAAGTTTATTATTAACTTGAGTAATACCAGTAGCTAAACCATCAATTCCACCATATATTGTTGGGTCTGGTTTTTCAATATGTTGCCATGATATTCTACGAATATTAACTACTGAGTGAACATGAAATGCGGTTGTCATCTTATTAAATATAGTTATAATAAAGTTGTCCTTGCTTTTGTCAGGAGATGGTGGTAAACCTAAATATTTAGCTAAATCTATAACAGTTATAACTTCATCCCTTGGTTTGAATATTCCTTCAATTGCATCATGTGCACTTGGAACATAAGTAACTTTTTCATATTTCAAAATTGCATCTACTTTAGCTACATTTATACCAAAACTAGTATCACCTATTGTAAATTCCAAAATTTCGAGTTCATTTGTACCACTTTCTAATAATATTCCGCTATTTTTCATAATACAACCTCCTAAATTAAATTTATCTCTCCTATTTTCTCACAAACATTAAATACTTCTAACTTATCATTTTTATCATTATAAATTATTTTACCCAACCCCAATTCAATTTCTTTTTCAGCACCTAATCCAAAAAAAAGGTCATCTGAAAGGGTTTCAATATATTTTTTCTTTTTCTCTTTACTAGTATATTTCCAACTCTCTTCTGGCATTTCAAAAAAAGTATAAATATCATTTATACCTATAAGTACTTCTGATAAATCAGAAATAATATTTTCATACTCTCTAACAAATTTAACTCCCATACTTAAAACTCCTCAAAATTTTTATAGTCAACAGTTATTGAATTAAGGAACATAAACTTGAAAACTATACTTTTCAAGTTTACTAAATATAAATATTATAACATTTGTTTTAAATTTTGAATAGTAGTATAAAAATTATTTTGAATTTATTTGATTTAAAAGTTTATTTATATAATTATAAGCTTCTTGTTTAGACATTACATTTTTAAGAATATGATTTTCTATAAAGTCTGTAAATATTTTTGAAATTATTTCATTTACTATATATAAATTTTTAACCAAGATATTTTTATCAGGTGGAAAATTATATTTTATAAATAATCCACATTTTTTTATTATTTTAAAAAATATTTGATTTGGAATACTATCATTTAGTATATACATATAATAGTTACTTTTTGGGTCGGTATCTCTAGTGATTAAACCTTTCATTATTATATTTATACTTTCTTTAGAAAATGGCAATAACCCATTAATATGATCATCTAATTTACCCGTAGTTATAAAATTTTTAATACCTTCTTTAGTATATATATCTATATTTTTATTTTGTTTATAAAATTCATATTTTTTTTCAATTTGGTCTATCAGTTTACTATAAGTATCTTTTATAGTAGATATGGTTTGTTTTTTATCTGATATCAAATTAGCTAAATAAATTAATTGTTTTTCATTATACCTTTTCAATTCTGAATATATTACTTCCATTGGGATTTTTTGATAAGAAGGGGTGGTTTGTAATACATATATCTCATTATTTTTTTCTATATTTTCATAGTCAGGATTAAATATATTAGAATTTTTTAATTTTATAAGATTATTATTACATTTATCTTTTATTAGAGTATAATTTTTTATAAAAAAACTGTAAAGATTTTTATCTTTAGAAACATATGCATCTGAAAAGCCTTCTTTAAAAAAAGAAATAAAAATGTATTTTTCTTCTGTATTGTTGTTTTGAATATAATTATATTTTATAATCATAAAGTTATCTAAGATATATAAATAGTTTTTATCTGTTTCATGTGAAGTATAAAAAATATTATAGTTATAAATTTGAAGTAAAGGAAATAAAGTTATGAAAGTTTCTATAACTTCATCATAAAGATTAGAGATATTTATAATGTGTTCTATTTTTACAGAGTCCTCTTTTAATCCTTTTGTTTTGATAAGTCTATTTATATTATAAATTACATTTTCATCTATACATCCAATCATATTAATTTCACACAAAAATCCTTTATTAGAAACAGATTTAATTATGATATTAAAAATTTCTTCAAGTGTACGTATATATCTATCACCATCATATAATATTAGTTCAAAATCTTTTGGTATTGTATCATGATTAAAGTTAAATAAGGATTTATAAAGAACTTCTCTAACTTTAATTAATGTTTCATCAATATTAGTATTTTCTAAGATTTTATGAAATTCTTTTTGTTCATAATTATTTAATTCTAAAATTTCACAAATTTTCTGTTCTATTTCTTTTGGCATAGGTTGTATAGTCTTCATATAACGATAAAGTGTAGATTTACTAAATCCACACATCTTTGCAAGTTCATCTGAACGAATATTTTTAGACTTTAATTTCTCTTTTAAATAAGTATATAAATTCTCCATTATAAATAACCTTTCACTATACTAAAATTTACCAATATATTTACAATTTAATTTCTATATTGAGTATACAATACTTTAAAGAGATTGTAAATATTTTATTATAGTAGGAGCTGACGTGAACGCCAACCCCTACTTTCAAAAATATATAAACTTTGTTTATATATTTTTTCAAATTCATCAACTAAATTAACGTTCAACAAGAGAAACATAATTTTTATGTTTTGCAACATTTTTATATGCAGGACGAATTATTTTACCTTCATTTATAAGCTCTTCAATTCTATGTGCACTCCAACCAGCAATACGAGCAATTGCAAATATAGGAGTATATAATTCCATTGGTAAATTTAACATGTTATAAACAAAGCCACTATAAAAATCAACATTAGCACTAACACCTTTATAAATTCTACGTTCTTTTGATATAACTTCAGGTGCTAAACGTTCAATAGTAGAATAAAATTGAAATTCATCAGTTAATCCTTTTTCTTCTGATAGACTTTTTACAAATGATTTAAAAATATTAGCTCTTGGGTCTGATAAAGAATAAACAGCATGACCCATACCATATATAAGCCCTGCTTTGTCAAAAACTTCTCTTCTAAGTAATGAAGTGAGATAATTTTTTATAGCATCTTCATCTTTCCAATCACTTATATTTTTCTTCATATCTTCAATCATTTGAACTACTTTTATATTAGCTCCACCATGTTTAGGTCCTTTTAAAGAACCAAGAGAAGCAGCAATTACTGAATAAGTATCTGTACCAGAAGAAGATAATAAATGAGTAGTAAAAGTTGAATTGTTACCTCCACCATGTTCAGCATGTAATACTAAAGCTACATCTAATATTTTAGCTTCAAGTTCAGTATATTTACTATTAGGTCTAAGTAAATATAAAATATTTTCAGCTGTTGATAATTCAGGTTGTGGAGTATGTATAAATAAACTTTGTCCATCATGATAATGTCTATAAGCTTGATATCCATATACAGATAGTGAAGGGAACAAAGCAATTAATTGTAAACATTGACGTAAAACATTAGGAATAGAAACATCATTTTCTTTTGCATCATATGAATATAATGTTAAAACACTTCTTGCAAGAGTATTCATCATATCTTTACTTGGAGCTTTCATTATAATATCTCTAACAAAACTTGTAGGAAGTGTTCTATATTGAGCTAATAAATCTTTAAAATTTTTCAATTCTTCTTGTTTAGGAAGTTCTCCAAATAATAAAAGATAGGTAATTTCTTCAAAACCAAAACGATTTTCTTTTATAAATCCATTAACTAAATCTTCTATATTTATACCCCTATAAAACAATTTTCCCTCACAAGGAACCATTTCACTATCTACAACAGTGTAAGAAAGTACTTCTGAAATTTCTGTTAATCCTGTAAGAACTCCTTTACCATTAACATCTCTAAGCCCTCGTTTAACTTCATATTTTGTATATAATTCAGGATTAATATGACTATTTTTTTTACATAATTCAGTTAAATCTAAAATTTCTTGCGTTATTTCTGAAAATCTATCCATAATAATAATCTGCTACTTAAAATATGGAAAAATTTATCCGTTAAACTTATATGGATAATTTATCTAGTAGCATTTCCTCCTCGTTTTTTATTTTTAAACTTTCATATTTCCTTAAAAGTTCTACACATTTTTTTAATAAATCTTATATATACTGAAATTCATTAAATCATTGAATATATGTTAGCATTATAGAGGATATTCGTCAATATATTTAATAACTATTTTATTTATCCTTTTTTTTATTTTTTTTTGATATTATACTATAAGTATAAATTATTAAGAATAATTTAGATATAAATTAATAAATTTTTATTGAAAATATTTTTATTTTGTATTATAATGCATAAGTATAATATATTTATAAATTTACACTAAAATTTATTAAGTATATTTTGGTAGTACTAGTAATTAACAACACTCTATGCTATAATAACAATTGCTATAATGCTACTATATTTAATATTAAGAAAGAAGGAATCTTATGAAATTAAAGAAATATATTTCAATGTTATTAGTTACTGCTATTATGACCGTTTCTACAATAGCTAATACATTTGCAAATGAACAACAATTACCACAAATAAGTACTTGGGCAATGGGAACTTTAAATGAGGGCGAAAAATATGGTATATTCCCTATAACATGGTATTATGATGGTTTTCAAAATCCTATAACTGAAGAAAAATTAAACTATATAGCTGAGAATATTTCAAACAAAATATCAAGCTTAGGGTTTGAAGAAGATAATAATTATTTACCAAAAGCAAATACTGAAACTATCACAAGACAACATGTTATTACAGTATTATACAATGCAATTTCACAATACATATTACCTGAAAGTTTAGAAGTAGCTAATTATAATCCTGTTGAATATTTTCAAAAAAGAAATATATTAAAAGGAACAAATAATGGTCTTGAATTAGATAAACCTTGTACAGTAGAACAAACTGCAGTATTAGCAACTAAATTAGTTGAGGATATTTGTAATGAAGCATCTGCTGGTTCACAGGGATTTTTATGGAAAGCTACAAATGAAAATAATACAATGTATTTATTAGGTTCTATTCACATTGGAACTACAGATTTATATCCGTTTAATAAAAGATTAAAAGATGCTTTTTATGAATCAGATGCTTTAATTGTAGAAGCTAATATTTCAAATTTAAGTAATCCTGAAATGCTACAAGAATTTTTAACTATAGCTATGTATACTGATGGAACTACTTTAAAAGACCATGTATCAGAAGAATTATATAATAAAACTATAGAAACACTTGAAATGTTTAATTTACCTACGGAACAATATGTTTATTTTAAACCATGGTCTATAGCAAATGACTTACTTGTTATGGCATCTAGTTCAAATAATTCTACAGATGAAGTAAGTGCTGAAAATGCTGCAACTGCTGCAAGTTTAGGAATAGATATGTATTATATGACAACTTCTTTTTTAATAAATAAACCAATTATTGAATTAGAAGGATTAAAATATCAAGCAGAACTTTTTAATAATCTTTCAAAAGAATATCAAGAATATTATTTAAATAACTCATTAGATAATATTTTAAATATTGGTAGTGAAGATGATGATGATTCTGTTAACCCAATAGCATTATGGCAACAACAATGGAATGAAGGAAAAGTTGAAGATTTCAGACAATCTTTTCAATTAGCAGATGAGGGTGATGAATTATCACAAATGTTACTTGGTGAAAGAGATAGAAATATGGCTGATAAATTAAGTTTTCTTTTAGACCAAGAAGGTGAAGCTACTTATTTTGTAGTTATAGGAGCTGCACATTTAATATCAAATGATGCAGTTGTAGATTTATTAATAAGTAAAGGTTATAATGTAGAAATCGTTCAATAATTATAAAAAATAAACTCATAACAAAATGTTATGAGTTTATTTTTTTGGTAGTGCTAAATAAATAATTATAAAGTAGTAAAAATTATTGTTATTATTTTTTTTTAATTAAATATCGTGTCGCACTTAAAAATAAGTGCGACACAGGATTGATTTTAAATTTAATTATTTTATTAGCACTATTATTTTTTTGAGAGTATTAATTAAAGAATGATAACATTATCAATTTTTTAGTTTTCATCTTGCAAAGCATCATATCCTTCTTCACCTGTTCTAACTTTTATAACATTTTCAACATCATATATAAATATTTTACCATCGCCAATATTACCTGTGTAAAGAACTTGTTTAACTGTATTAATGAATAATTCTAAAGGTACTTTGCAAATAATAATTTCTATTTTTACTTTTGGTAAAAGTGTAGTTTCCAAAGGAACACCACGATAGTATTCTTTACTTCCTTTTTGCATACCGCAACCTAAAACTTGTGTTACAGTCATACCAGTGATTCCAATTTTATCAAGTGCAGATTTTAATATTTCAAATTTACTCTGTTTTGTTATTACAACAACCTTAGTTATTTTTGCATTTGGTTGAGAATTATTAACTATAGGAATGGCAACATCAGGATTTACAATCTGTAAATCACTTTGTGGTTTAAAATCAGTTCCTGTAGGCACAGGCATAAAATCTGCATAACTACTTGTAAGTCCATGTTCTTCTATATCAAGTCCAGCCACTTCTTCTGATTTTGAAACACGAAGTCCAACTGTATTTTTAATTACAATAAATACAATGATCATAGTAATAGCTACCCATACGATTACTGATACAACACCTAATATTTGAATTCCTAAAAATTGAAAACCACCTCCATACAAAACACCTCCTTCAAGTGCAAAAACACCTGTTAAAATTGTTCCAACAGCACCACACATACCATGAACACCAATAGCACCTACTGGGTCATCTATTTTTAATATTTTCTCTACAAATTCAATTCCAAATACAACAACAAAGGCAGAAATAAGTCCAATAAAAAATGCTCCTGTTGGTGATACCATATCACAACCAGCAGTAATTGCTACAAGTCCTGCTAATGAACCATTTAAAGTCATAGATACATCAGGTTTTTTATATCTAATCCAAGTTATAATCATAACCGTTGTTGTTGAAACTGCTGCTGCCATATTTGTAGTAACAAAAATATTAGAAGCTGATTTAATTGTATCATCACCAGTCATAGAAACAGTTGAGCAACCATTAAAACCAAACCAACAAAACCATAATATAAATACACCTAATGCACCAAGCGTTAAACTATGTCCCGGTATAGCTCTAACTTCACCATTTTTAGAAAACTTGCCAATTCGAGGTCCTAAAATTTTTGCACCAATTAATGCAGCAACACCACCAACCATATGAACAGCAGTAGAGCCAGCGAAGTCATGAAAACCAAGTTGTGAAAGCCATCCACCACCCCATATCCAATGTCCTGAAATAGGATAAATAAAAGCACTTAAGATTACACTATAAATGCAATATGATGAAAATTTTGTTCTTTCAGCCATTGCACCTGATACAATAGTTGCAGCAGTAGCACAAAAAACAGTTTGAAATATAACAAAAGCTGATGATGGAAATGTAGAACCATAATCTTTTTGAATGAAAAAATCTAAACCTCCAAAGAACGCTCCATCTCCAGCAAACATAATACCAAAGCCAATAAACCAAAAAACAATTGTACCAAGTGAAAAATCCATAAGATTTTTCATAATAATATTTCCGGCATTTTTAGCTCTTGTAAAACCTGTTTCTACCATAGCAAAACCAGCTTGCATAAAAAAAACTAAAACTGCTCCTAATAAAACCCATATTGTATCAATTGCAGAATACATAAAAATTCCTCCTAAAAATATAAAAGGCGTTATCTTATTGAAAAATAATTTTCAAATAAGATACACGCCTTTGTGTTTGATTTATATTAAATTATTGAAATTAAGGAATGGATGAATCCGTTCCCTATAATCTACACACTATAAAGAATTTCTGCATAAGTAGGTAAATTCCAATATTTTTTTGCTATTAATGTTTCAAGCTCATCAACAATAAGTCTAAGCTCTGTCACATTTGTAAATACATAGTTACGATAATATTGTGCAAGTTCTAAACTATTTAATATTGTTTTTACATTCAATATTATATTTTCAAGTTCTTCTAATTTTTTATAAAGTGATATAGTTAGTGTAGATAACCTTTTAATAATTTTTTCTTCTACTGAAGCATCTATATTACAAACTTTTTTACTATTAAGTAAAGAAATAAGTTCATTTTGATAACTAAATGATGATGGGAGTATTTCTTTTTTTACAATATCAATCATTGTAAGAGATTCTATATGTAGTGTTTTGCAATAATTCTCAAGTAAGATTTCATAACGTGAGTGTATTTCACTTTCGCTAAAAATATTATGTTTTACAAACATTTCTATATTTTTTGGTAAAACAAATGTAGGAAGTGCATCTACTGTTGTCTTTAAATTGAGAAGTCCTCTTCTTTCTGCTTCAACAACCCATTCATTTGAATAATTATTCCCATTAAATATAATTCTTTTATGTTCTTTAATTGTTTTTTTAATTAGTGCTGTCAAATCAGATTTAAAATCTTTTGATTTTTCTAACTGGTTTGCAAATTCACTTAAAACCTCAGCAACAATTGAGTTTAATATAATATTAGGGCCAGCTATAGAAAAAGCCGAACCAAGCATACGAAACTCAAATTTATTTCCTGTAAATGCAAATGGTGAAGTACGATTACGGTCTGTTGTATCTTTAGGGAAATGTGGTAATACAGTTGCCCCTATTTCCATTTGATGTTTTTCTTTGCCGTGGTAAATAGAATCTGTTTCAATAGCTTCTAAAATTTCAGTTAATTCATCTCCTAAAAACATTGAAACAATAGCAGGAGGTGCTTCATTTGCTCCAAGTCTATGGTCATTACCAGCACTTGCTACAGATAATCTAAGTAAATCTTGATAATCATCTACTGCTTTAATAACTGCTACTAAGAATAAAAGAAATTGAGCATTTTCAAATGGTGTGTCACCCGGTTCAAGTAGATTTACACCTTTATCAGTTGAAATTGACCAATTATTATGCTTACCACTTCCGTTTACTCCAGCAAAAGGTTTTTCATGCAACAAGCAAGCCAATCCATGTTTATTTGCGATACTTTTCATTAATTCCATAGTAATTTGATTTTGGTCTGTAGCAATATTAGTTGTAGTGAAAATTGGTGCTAATTCATGTTGTGATGGAGCAACTTCATTATGCTTTGTTTTAGCAAGAATACCAAGTTTCCATAATTCTTCTTCAAGCTCTTTCATAAATGCAGATACTCTAGGTTTTAAGCTACCAAAATAATGGTCTTCAAGCTCTTGACCTTTAGGAGGCCTTGCACCAAATAATGTTCTACCACAATAAACTAGGTCTTGGCGTTTTAAATAGACTTCTTTGTCTATTAAAAAATATTCTTGCTCAGAACCTACTGTTGTGATTACATTCTTAGCAGATGTATTCCCAAATAGTCTTAATATACGAAGTGCTTGATTATTTATTGCTTCCATTGAACGTAAAAGAGGTGTTTTCTTATCAAGTGCTTCCCCACTATAAGAACAAAAAGCAGTTGGTATATATAAAGTTCCATCTTTTATAAATGCATATGAGGTTGTATCCCATATTGTATAACCTCTTGCTTCAAAAGTTGCACGAAGTCCACCAGATGGAAAACTTGAAGCATCAGGTTCACCACGAACAAGTTCTTTACCTGAAAACTCCATTATAACTTTGCCATCACTGCTTGGAGATATAAAACTATCATGTTTTTCTGCAGTAATTCCTGTCATAGGTTGAAACCAATGTGTAAAATGAGTAGCTCCATTTTCGGTAGCCCAATCTTTCATAGCATTAGCAACTACATTTGCAACATCAAGTTCTAAATGTATTCCTTGTGCTATAGTTTTTTTAAGTGCTTTATAAGTATCTTTTGGTAATCTTGCTTTCATTACTGTATCATTAAATACTTGACTACCAAACAGACTAGGAATATCTTTCATTACAATGCCTCCTTATAATAATTCAATACCAGCGGTTTTACAATTTAGAATAGTATCATTATCCCATACAGATACCTGCACTTCGCCAATATGTGCTTTTTCAAGTAAAAGCATACATAATCTCGATTGACCAATACCGCCACCCATTGTAAGTGGAAGTTTCCCTTCAAGTAACATTCGATGGAAAGGAAATCTGCGACGGTTATCACATTGTGCTTTTGTAAGCTGTTCATCAAGTGAATGTTCATCTACACGAATACCCATTGATGAAACTTCAAAAGCACAACCTAATACATCATTCCAAAATACAATATCTCCATTAAGCTTCCAATCATCATAGTCAGGGGCTCTACCATCATGTCTAATTCCTGATTCTAAAATGTCACCAATTTTCATAATAAATGCTGTCTTTTTTTCTTCTAAATATTTGTTTTCACGTTCTTTAGGTGAAAGTTCGGGATATATGTCTTCAAGCTCTTGTGTAGTAACAAATGATACTTCTCTTTTTAAAGTAGTTGTTAAACCTGGATAAAGTAATTTTACTTTTTCTTGTGTATCACAGATTGCATTAACAATTTTTTGAACTGTGTCTTTCAAATACGCTTCTGTACGAGTTTGTTTATCAATTACTTTTTCCCAATCCCATTGGTCAACATAGATTGAATGTAAATTATCCATTTCTTCATCACGACGCACAGCATTCATATCAGTATAAAGACCTTCTAAAACAGGAAAACTATATTTATATAACGCCATACGTTTCCACTTTGCAAGTGAGTGAACAATCTGTGCATTTGATTTAGTTTCTAAAATATCAAATTCAACGGGACGCTCAAAACCATTTAAGTCATCATTTAAACCAGTTTGTGGTTCAACAAAAAGAGGTGCTGATACTCGCTTAAGATTAAGATTATTTGATAAATTATCCTCAAATATTCTTTTTAAAATTCCGATAGCTTTTTGAGTTTCATAAATTGGTAATACAGATTTATAACCAGTAGGTTTTAACAGTTTACTCATAATTATCATCCCTTCATAAAAAAAATAGGCGTTGTGAACTATAGTTAGTTCACAGCGCCTTTGCTGTTGTTTATGTTTAAAAGTATAGCTTAAAGTTTTTTATTTGTCAACTTATTTTTTTTTAATAATTTATCACAACAATCATATATAAAATTTTTCATCTACACTTTTTATAATATTAATATTTAAAATTTAAAAACTTTTATATAATTTTTCTACTATAGTATAGGTTTTAAAGAAAATTTATATAAAAAAGGTTTTGTCTTTAAGTTTTAAATTCGTTAAATGATTAATTATTATCTTAATATTCTAGTAATTTTCATTCAAACTACCATCCTCATTAAACATTGGAGTAATTTCATTTGTAACAATATCTACTTTATACCAATTACTAGTTGCAGTATGACCTTCTCCTGTTTCAGGATTATCAATTACAAATTCATATTGATGAATTAAATGGAGTTGATTGTTTATTTTTGAGTCATATTGTATCATGTAGTTACTATTTTTAAATTTATAACTTAATGGAATTTGAGAATTAAGTGGTTCAAATGTTGAATTATCTCCCCTTGCAATATAATTTTTCACTAACTTTAGCGCTTCTAATTCTGGATATATATAGTTCTCATTTTTGACAGTGAAATCATAAATTGTTCCTGCTTTTATATATTCAAATTCTGATTCAGTAATTATAACTGAAATACTGTTTTCATAAAATTCAAGTATCCCATTCAAAGCAGGACCAGAATAATTTGATGAGATATTTTCACCAAATTTTATTTTGTTATTTTCAATTACTGCTGTTGCCCAAAAAATAGTTATTCTTATTAGTCCCATTTCAAAAACAATAGTATCATCATTAATTTCTGAGATTATCAAATAATCTAGGTTATCCTTATTGAAATACCATTCTCCAATATGACTTTGATTCGGTTTTATTGGGGTGGGAGTCGTGTTTTCTGTTATTCCTGTATCTTCTTTAAGCGTATCTGTTTCACTATTAAAATACGATGTAGTTGTAGATTCAACAAGCTCGAAAACTTCTATCCAATTTGCTTTTGTATCTGAATTTTCTAAGCAAAATCTTACATAGCAGCCTTGTATCTCAAAATCTAACAATAAGTCGTAGGCATACTGACCCGTATCATCGAATCTCTCAGACTTTGGGTCACCAAGTATGGAAATTAGTTCATTGCGGTTTTTATCAAGTGATATTCCGTCAATCTCACATACATCTGGCGACATAGTAATATATCCTATTGGGGTATTATCGTCAATATGCAAATATAGTCTATCATATACATATACCCCAGCTACTTCCGTTAAAGGTGGTCTTGAAGCAACGTCTAAAGGTTCACCCAAAACGTCAATAGCCTTAGATATATCATCACCCATCAACTTCAATATTGGAATGCCTTTGTATAATATGTCCCCTTGATATAGACTTACTGTATTAGATGTGGATATATCTACATCATTTGATAATACTGACTTATGTGATGATTCTATTGGTGTATAAGAGTTTGCACTATCTATTTCCTCATTAACAGAACAAGCGGTAAGAAGTACAAAAAACATAAGTATTGGCACAATGTTTTTTAAGATGATTTTCATTTTGTTAGCCTCCATAGCAGAAAATATAAAAACTCTATGTTTTTTTTACTAAATTTAGTTTTAAATATAATAGCATATATTTGCACAAATGCATACATATTTCTAACAATTTTTAGTATCGAATTTCTTTTCATAGATTTTATAACACACCACCTTAATTTATTTTTAAAAAACTTACTATTTCATTTAATCTATCCCTACTATCTTGATATAAAGTTGTTAACACACTTATAAATTAAATTTACATTATGAAAATAAGAAATATCATAGAACGAAGGGCGTCCTAATTTATTTTTTGAAATAAATTTACATAAAAAAAGTTTTCTATTTAAATTTTAAATTCGTTAGGTAATTATTTTTATCAATTAAATAAGAGAAGTCTTCTAAAAACCTTGACACTTTTTAAAAAGTGTCAAAGAAAATTTAAGGCCTATAAATACCAATTAATATAATAAATTCAAGGATAAATTAATAAAATATATATAAAAAACCTTGACACTTTTTTAAAAGTATCAAGGAAAATTGAATACAATAAATCTAAAGGGGCGTTAAGTTATGTATAATGTAAATCAATATTATAAAGCTAAAGGTGAATTAATGAATTATTACAATAATGAAACTTCTTATAATACTGCTACAAGAATTAATTCTCAATTTAAAGTGTTTGAGAGATATTGTATAGATAATAAAATTTTTCAATTTGATGAGAATATATTTAATGAATTTGTAGAGTATGGATTAAGAAAAAAACATAAAGAAAGTACAATAAATTTGTATCTTTCAATGTTTAATAAATTACTTGATTTTTTAGATGTAGATGGAGTAAATAATAACAGGTTTGAACTAATTAAAGTAAATTATAAAAAAACTGAACATTTGACATTTGATGAGTTTAAAGAACTTTGTAGATGTATGAAAAATTGGGGATACACTAGAGAATATTATGCAATGATATTTTTTTATTTAACTGGGATTAAGTCTTCGGAATTAAAATATTGTAGTATCGATGATTTTTATAGGGGTAAATTTATGGTGAAAAATAAAGAGTCTGAACGTGAAATAATTATAAGTGATAGTTTACGTAATGAAATGGAAAAATACATAAAAATATTTAAACCAAGATTAAGTTTATTTTATTCATATAATGATTATAAAGTTCCATATGCTCCCAAGATATTGACTGCACATATGCAGGAATGTGGGCAGATAGTTAAAATCAAAGAAAATAAATGCCATGTTAATGAGATAAGACATTTATTTGCGACGGAGTATATGAAAGTAGATGGAAATTCTATTGAAGTGTTAAGTCAGATATTAGGCCATAAAAGTATTAGTACAACAATAATGTATATTCATAATATGAATACAAATAGCATAAATATATCAATGAATGGTATTCGATTCTAATTTAAAGTGGGGTGCTTTGTATGGGAGTTATAAGTAAAGTTACTGGTCGTAAAATGAGAATCAAAACCAAAGAAAATGATAAAGTAATAAGCCAAACTTATAATTTAAGTGAAACCGCAACAGATGAGCAGGTATTTGCGGTTGGACTTTATATTGACGAAATAATAACACCAACGGTTACAGGAATTTACAGAATAATTGAAACAGAGTTAATGGATATTTAGGGGGCGGGTTAAATGGCTGATATAAAAGAATATTTAAAGATGGAGTTTATAACAGAAAATTTAAAAAGCTCTAGTATTAATATAAATAATCCACTATCAGAAGATACAATAGATAATCAAAAAGTAATTTCTTTAGGTAACTATATAGCAGATAATAATGTTTTTGCTACACTTTCAGGAGATGCATTTGATAGTGTAAAGAATATAAATAGAATTGTTATGAGTAAGAAAGCAATTGAATAATTTAATGATTTGAGAGAGTAGGGGGGCGACCGGAGGTCGCCTCTTTTATTGTTATTTTGAAAACTGTACTACAACTTCAAAATAAAGAAAATGTAGCAATCAAATAATGTATAAAATTTTTTGTGTATTTATCATCATATCATTTGTATTTTCCTTAAAATGACGATATAATATAGACAAGAGTTTAATGAGCAAAGGAGTTGAATATTATTGATGGAAATATCACGGATAACTATTCCTGTAATTATAAAATAATATAATAATGTGTGAGGATGATTTAAATGAAAAAAGGAATAGTCTTTTTTTTATTAATATTTATGCTACTTTCATGTCAAAATGTGAATAATCCAAATGACATTCTAAAAGATACACCAATTGATACTTCTGAATTAGTTGAAACAACTGATATTGTTGAACTAAGTACTATTGACAATGGCGTAAAAAAAACTATTGAACAATACTTTGAAAAAGATATTACAAGATTAACTGACGAAGACTATAAAGAAATGTCACAATTTAATTATTTAGTAGTTGAAAATACTGTTTCTTCAGTTGATGATATAGTGAAGTTTTTCCCAAATATTAAGTATTTAGATATCAATGTAGATACTTTATCTCCTGAACTATATAAATCTATAAAAAATTTAAGGTCTTTAAAAGCTTTAACACTATACTGTAACTCAATTACAGTTACTGAATTTGATAACGATTTTGAATACTTTGAAATCGCTTATTCTAATGATGATAATTTACCTTATAAAAATGTTTTATCAAAAGTTTGTATAAGTGATGAAACTCTTTTAAGTGAGTATTTACAAGGTAATATTAAAAAAATAGCTAGAATAAAGAATAATGATGGAATTACTTATGAACTAATTGTCACAGATTATTATACAGAAGGTGAATTATGGGAAACACAGGAACGTTTCATATTTGTATATGAAAACGATTCTTTTATTTTCAAAGAAGCTTTAGATGCAAGTGCTGAAATGGGTGCAGTTCCTCAAAATAGTTTGCAATTAATTGATATTAATTTTGATGGAATACTTGATATTTTAGTGGATAACGGACATTTTGGTACACAAGGTTTTGTTACATATACATGTTTTATAAATGACAATGGTAATTATATAAAATGTGATAGTTTTTCAAATATACCTAATCCATCAATTGATACAGAAAATAAAAAAATATTAAGTACCTGGCGTAATTGGGCTGCATCTCATAGCTGGGCAATATTTACACTTCAAAACAATGAATTTGTAATGACAGATTGCTTGACTGAAGCTGAAGATTTAAATGAAAATGCTTGGATATATACCATTGAAAAACTCATAGATGATAAACTTCAAGAAACCGAAAAATTTACAACTAATGATTATTCCTATGAAGAAATCCATAACATGGTTTATGATAAAAACAGTTATTGGGGTCTTTTATCAGAAAAGTGGAATACTTTATACAACCAAGGAAGTATGATTGGTTTTAGCATTTACGGAAGCAACAAAATTAACGGAACAATTCAACGTATTATAGATACTTATAAAGAAGTAGATTTGCCAACAGGACTACAAGAACAAGTCTCCTAAGTTCTAGTAAAATTAAACACACTATTTTAGGGATATGGAATATCTACATAGTAGGAGGAATTGTTATGAAGAAAATTGTGAGGTTTTTATTGAACAATGGAAAGATACTAATATAATTGATAATGGTAAAATTGAAACCTTTATTGAAATGATTCAACCTAAATCAAAAGTTCTTGATATTGGTGCTGGACTTGGCAAAGATGTGAACTATTATTGTAATAAGGGTTTTGATTGTATTGGAATAGATTTTTGTGATAGTTTTATTCAAAAGTCAAAGGAACTTTATAAAACAGATATGTTTTCATATTACATGAGAGATGCTATTGATAATATGGATAAAGATTTGTATAAGAAATATATCCAATACACTCTTACTATTTGTGAAAATCAAAATTTGGTTGGAGTTTCAAACCATACTTTAGATATTTTCCAAAAGCTATGATTGAAGATTATAAGTAAACTATCTTTATATAATGATAAGTTTACCGTTGAACAATAAGACATATGGTAAGATACTGAGAAATTGTAAATCATTTAGTAAGATATTTAATTTTTAATAAAGAGGTGTATAGTGAAAATGAGGACAGAACAAGAAATACTTAATTTAATTATGAAAATTGCTAAAGAGGATGAACGTATTAGAGCTGTTTATATGCATGGTTCTCGTGCAAATCCAAATGTTGAAAAAGATAAATATTCGGATTATGATATTGTATTTGTTGTAACAGAAACTAGTTCATTTATAAAAAATAAAGATTGGATAAATAATTTTGGTGATATTGCTTTTGTTTTTGAAGCTCGTAGAGATGAAAACAAATTTTTTATGAGAGAAGTAAACGATTTCTCACGTCGTTATGTTTGGTGTATGTTATTTAAAGATGGAAGCCGTATTGATTTAATTATAGAAATTAAAGAAGAAGCTATGAATGATAAGTTTATTGATAATAAACGAATAGTATTGTTGCTTGATAAAGATGGATTATTACCGGAAATAGCTCCATCAAGTGATGAAGATTACTATGTTAAGAAACCTTACAAGGATGAATACACAGCTTGTTGCACCTATTTTTGGTGGTTTTTAAACGACGTTGCAAAGGCTATTGCTCGTGATCAATTACCATATGCCAAAGAACAATTTAATTCTTTGATTAGATATATTTTAAATCATATGATAGATTGGTACATAGGAGTACAAACTAATTTCTCTGTTTCAACAGGAAAAAAAGGGCAGTATTATAAAAAATACTTATCAATAGATATTTATAATTTATATATAAAAACGTATTCTGATAGTGATTATGAGAATTTTTGGAATTCTATTTTTTCTAGTTGTGAATTATTTAGAAAAATTGCTTCTAGTGTTGGCGATTATTTTGGCTTTGTTTACAATAATAAAGAAGAAAATAATATGATGGATTATTTAATAAAAATTAAAAATGAAATATTATAATTATCATATCATGCTAATCTATGGATGGTATTTTAATAATAAAAGGTTAAGCTAATAAGTTTAATATTAAAACTAATTTGTAAAATGGAAATAGTTTCAATATCTTAAAAATTCTAAAACACTTGAATATTTTGGCAACGGGAAGCCCGCCATAACGAATATTTGAGATAAATAAATGAACTATTGAAAAATCTATATATCTGTGATAATATGGATATAGAAGCAAGTTTATTTCAAGATTATAGAAATAAACTTACATTAAGTGCCTAGTTTTAGCGGTGGAGAGTTTTTATATAATGGGAGGTGTTTTTTATGGATATTGACAAAATTACAATAAAATTTATGCCCGAAATTAATGATGACCAATTATGGGATTTTTATGTTAGAAATGATATTTGCGAAGTAGGACACGGAAAGGAAGCTGCTGTAAAACCGCTTAAATTTAATCCATATATTGTCGGTGCATTCATTGAAGAGAAACTTGTAGGAATTATTCGTGCAATGTTTGACGGTTTGTCGGCTGATATAATGGAATTTTGTTTGGAATGTGAATTGCAAAGTGATGACCTAAAGTATGAAAACGGCTCAATTATTGAATGTGATAAATATGGAATTGCAAAACAAA
Source organism: uncultured Eubacteriales bacterium (assembly GCA_964638835.1). GTDB lineage: Bacteria > Bacillota > Clostridia > Lachnospirales > CAZQDT01 > CAZWZB01. The sequence goes on from CAZWZB010000001.1 coordinate 219,934, forward strand.
TGGGTAATTTGTTGATTAATGAATTGAAAAAACTCGGCAATACATTTGTTACTGCATACATTGTCGAGGGAATGGAGGAAAGTGTATATAAATCTATTGGATTAAAACAAAACACTGGGCATTTGGCATTTATCAAAGATGAAAGACCCTATGTATAACCCCGCCAAATGAGCAAACCCTATACTAACATTAAAAAAATCTTACCAAAGATAACCAAAACAATCCGAAATAAGCAACTGTAATTTCCGATAACAGTTTTTTACAATCTTGACAAATCCACCTGATACTACTATAATTACACCATAAATCGTGACAACATTTTGACAACAAAAATATCAGTAATCATAGAAACTATGGCGAAATGATGTAAAAATGTCGGTAAAACGGTAATAATACTAAACTAATATGCTTAGTATTACAACGAACTTGCCGAGTGGAAGTAAATTATAATGTCTTGAAAGTTATAAAATCCTTTAAAAAATCGAGACTTTCAATATTTTTTTGTTAGATGGTAATATTTAAATGAACTGGCTGTAAAGATAGAAGCTCTAATCTTGTATTTAGTGTTAAGTTTTAAGGATTATGGGCTTTTATATAATTGGAGGTATTAATTAATGATAATTAATATAACAAAAGAATTATTACAAACATGTCTTAATGTTCTGACTCTAAGTTATGAAGCTGGTGCTATAGCTTTTGGACAAACAGAGCAAAATTGTCCCTACAGAGGAAGAACACGACTTCCATTAGAAAAATTAGAAGAAGAATTTAATAATGAGTGTTTAATGTATGCATATTTGATAAATGATGAAATGGTTGGATTTTTATCACTATCTATTTTTGGTGATACATTAGGAATAAACGACATAGCCATTTTGCCAACTTTCCAAAATAAAGGATTTGGCAGTGAACTTTTGTTTTTTGCAAAGAATAAAGCTAAGGAATTAAATTGTGTCAAAATTAGGTTAGGAATGATAAATGACAATTTGCAATTAAAAAAATGGTATGAAAGATATGGCTTTAATACTGTACGACTAAGAAAATATGAAGCGGTTTCTTATACAGTTGGAACTATGGAGTTATATTTATAACTTTTAATAACAAAAATTCGGCAATCTTATATAATAAATACATAAAAAACAATCAAAAACTAAATTAAATATATTTAATTTTATAAATGATTTACCAAGTAGGAATAAATTATAATATCTTAAAAATTCAAAAAGCCTTGAAAATTTCCATTTTTCAAGGCTTTTTGTTAGATAATAATATTTTAATGAATTAAGTTATAAAGATTAAAGTTCAGCACAGTAAATATAAGAATGTCATTTAGATTTAGAAATAAATAAATACACAAAATGTATCTTTAAAGTAAATTAATATTACTAAGTAATTATCCTATTGATTTTATTTCTGTACCTTTATAATAATGTAATAAGATTTGTTCATAATTATATCCCATATCTGACATAGCCTTTACACCATTTTGACTCATACCAGCACCATGACCATTCCCACCACCGTAAAATGTTATAGAAACTAAATTACCACTATCATCTAAATTTTTATCTAGTGTAAAAAATGCACTTGGTAACAAACTATAATTAGAAAGTTTACTGCCATCTTTTCTATTTAAAATTATATCTTTACCATCACTTAAATACTTTGATGGTTTTAAAATGAAACGAATATTATATTCAGTTAATACTTTTACAGTTGCTTCACTACCCACAAGTAACAGTTCCATAATATTACCAGCTTCACCACGTTTAAGTATTTGAATATCTTTTAACTGCCCTATTGAATTTATATCTTTACTTTTATATGTGTTTTCAGAAACTAATGTTTTTATAGCAAACTTATTGGCATTGTATCTTTCTTTTATATTAGCATTTATACTTGCCGATAATTCTTGTGCAGTCATTGTAACATTCCATCTAAACCATGAAAATTGTGAATCAAAAGAATTTATGTCTAAATCTCTAAAAAATTTATTAGCGACTTCTTCATTACTTAAATTACCATATAAGTCACCTTGGTATTGTTTAACCATAGTTAAATAAGCAGGTGTTGTTGCTGGAAAAGCTTTTGTAGCAGTATTCATCCATACATCACCACTATTTGCAGTTACTCCAGCTGAAGTTGAAAAGAAATTTGCACTTATTACCCCGCCATCATATGTTAATACCATTCCTTTAGTAGCATTGACAGCTTCTGTTGAATTTTGATTTTCAGGTGTATTATTATAAACTTGTGATTGTATACTATCATCTACATTAGCACCATATCTATAATATTTATTTGCAAATATTTGATTATAAGCATAACTTCTAGCTGTTATAGCTTGAACTTTAGCTGCTTCAATACCATAAGAAGTTGGCATTTCGCTTGGTACTACAGAATAAAGATATTCTTCTAAATTTACATCACTAACTATACTAAAGCCATCACCTTGTTTAGCTATTTCTATTGTACCACGATATTGAGGGTATTTACCATTATTTCTAGTTATACTTTGTAATTCTATTTGTCCACCTATAGGTTTAATATATATTCTATCATAATTATTTAAAATATCTGAATTTATTTCATTAGAAATTTCAAATATTTCACCTTTACTATATTTTTTTATTTCACTACCAGTAATAACATTGTAATCTGTAGTAGCAGTTAATTTAACATTTGAATGTACAAGTTTTTCAAAACCAGTTGTACCCAAAACTACACGAATATTTTGAGGTTTAAATTCTTTGTTTATTATAACAGCACAAACTTTATTATCTTTTAATATAAAGTCTGCTATATCTGAACCACAAATTACATTTGACAATAACCTATATTGTAAATCATTATCAACATTTGAATATACTTTTATATCTTCCCACATATCTAATTTACCACTAGCTAATTCTATATAATTGCTATCATAACGCATAAAACGTTCATTTATTTTATTTACTGCTGGTTTAACTCCTAATATAGTTCCTTGACTAATTTTTATATCTATAATAGGTGTTATATAGGTAGAAGTATCTAATAACATATCTACTGTTTTATATGTTCGTTCTGCTCCTGCTACAAAAACTTTTAATGTATTTTCAGTGGCTTCAACTATATATGCATTTGTTAAAATTGGTTCTTTATCTACAATATCTATAAATGAAATAAGTTCATTATCTTTTGTATATGCTTTTATTTTGTAATCTATATATGTATCAATATTTAAACCTGTAAAACTGTAATTACCTTTATCTGTTGTCATAGTCCATGCACTTTGATTTGAGTCATTAGCAGGAGTTGTTAAAACAATTAAATCTTCAATATTTATTGAATAAGCATCACTTAATGACTTTTCATTTGAAAGCTCTTCAAGCATTTTAATATAAAGCTCTGTCCAAAGTGCATAAGATATTGGTTTGTCTTTAATTTCATCCGTCATTTTTATTTTAATTTTATTATTGGAATTTAATCTATCTAATAGCATTTGTGCTTGTTCTAATGTTAAAGTTCCATCTGGTTGGAAATTTTTATCTACACCACTCATATAACCTTGCAATACAACTATATTAATATAAGGAGTATACCACTCATTAGATACATCATCAAAATTTATTTCTATATCTGTAGTATCTATAGTATTTTTATCATTAAAAGTAAGAGCTATCATTTTAGCAACAGAAGCTCGTGTTATAGGAATACTATCTACAGATTGTACGTTTATTTGTTGGATTGGTTGAGTTGTTGTTTCTTCCAAACTAACTTCATTTGCGTTTACTACTTCCTTTTCTTTTTTTATAGAACAAGATGAAAATATTAATGTTAAAGCTGATATTATAATTATAAAATACAACTTCATAAAAACACTCCTTTTAAAATAAATTTGTCCGTTTAAAGTTATTCTTAATATTTATATTATAACTTGTACATTTATATGATATATAATCAACAAACTTTTTTCAACTTTAATAAGATTTATATTTACTTTAATTAATGTATATTATATAATAACCGATATAAAAATATTTTACGAAAGGATTGTTAATATGCCATACATTGATTCAAAAGTAACATTAAAAATATCTAAAGATAAAGAAAAAATTTTAAAACAAAAATTAGGAGAAGCAATACAATTAATACCTGGTAAGAGCGAAACATATCTTATGATTGGTTTTGAAGATGAATATCCTTTATATTTAGCAGGTGAAGAACTAGAAAAAGGTGCATTTATAAACATAAAATTATTTGGTAAGTCTAATCCAGAGAATTATAATAAATTAACTAATGAGGTGTGTAATATATTTTTAGAAGAATTAGGTATACCTAAAAATAAAATTTATATTACTTATGAAGAAGTTGAATATTGGGGTTGGAATGGAAGTAATTTTTAAACTTTAATAATTATATAAAAATAGGAAACAACATTTTGTTGTTTCCTATTTTATTATTACTAGAAATGTACTTTTAGATACTAAATACCTCATTTGCATTTAATTTTTGATTTAGCTATAAGGAACAACTACTTTATTTATCGTTCATAGATTCTTGATAATCTGTTTTTGTTATGAAAACTATGTTTATATGATTGAATTTTAGTTATTATAGTTTACTGTAAATAATAAATTAATCTGGATTTATAATATAATCTTTTTGCTGTTGCAATAGCTTGTTGAACTGTATATGTACCTTGTGGGTCAAATTTATTTTCACCTACACCATATATAATTTCATTTTGTGTTGCCCAAGCAACACATTCTAAAGCCCACTTTGAAATTAAATTAGTATCTTCAAAAGCAACATTATTTATATCTACATCGGTAAATAATTTTTCGGAATTATGAAAAAATTTTGCTGTTTCATAAAGAGCTTTTGTAGCTTCTTCTCTTGTAATTTTTCCTTCAGGGTCAAACATACCATTATCCCTACCACTTAATATACCTAAAGTCGTTAACATTTTTACTTCATCTGTAACTTCATCTAAAAAAACCACATCTTCATAATTAAAATCAGGATTTACTTCTTTAATAAGCATATCGATATAAGTAAGAGTTTCTCGCGAATCAGCATATACCGTAGAATAAGATACTGTTTTTTCTGAATAATTTTGTGCAAGCATTTGAGTTATTAACTTACAGAAGTCTTGACGTGATATTGGCTTATCATAATTTTCTGTTAGCTCATAAGGTAATATATTGTATGTTGCTGCTTGTTGTACTTCAGGTATAGCCCACTCATCTGTGGGCAATCTTAAATAATTTTTACCTTTATTAGGATAAAAATTACCAGTATACTCATTACCCCATCTTGCCTTATCTCTATATTTTTCTTCTAAAAATGCCCAAATTGCATCTAGTTCCTCTTTTCCATCATTAATACAAGGTTTATACCAAACATAATTAACACTATAGGAAATTCCTGTTATTTCATCTGGTGGAAACGCACCATAACCACAATAAATTAAATCGCCTCTATTATAGATTGTATATCTTGTTTTATTATGGCTGTTATCAGTCCATTTTTCATCAGTCCAAATATTTATATATCCTTGTCGAGGAGTTTCATCATTATATCCACTTGTAACTCTATCCATAGGAAAATTCCAATGTATTTCTAAGAAATTCTTTAAATCTTCAATATCTATATCGGCGGAAATATAATTTAATCCATCGAAAAATACAATTGTTCCGTATTTTACATCATCAATTGATTGTATTCCTAGTGCTTCATTAAACAACATGTTTTTGGGTAAATCTCTTGCAGATACACAAACACTCATAAATATAACTATTATACTTAAAATAAATAAACTAACTACTTTCTTCATAAGCAAACCTCCTAAATTTATTATTAAATTTTATTATACTAAATTTAGGAGTTACATTTCAAGTATTTTTAAACTATTTTATTCAAAAAATATATACTTTTTCATTTAAAATATTTATTTAAAAGGGTGATAGTATTAATACAATAATTAAAACTAAAAACTAGATAAAAAATTAAATACTTTTAACTTTATAGATATATAATTTTAATTATTATGCAATTTAAGATTAAAGTTGATTCGCACTTAAAATTAAGTGCGAATCAATATTAATTTAAAAATCTAATTTTTTATTACTATTTTTAATTTTAATTATTTTATTAGCAAGCCTAAAAATAAAACCCATGTAGCACTTTAAATAAAATACTACACAGGTTTTATTGTTATATTCAACAAACTTAAAAAAGTCTGTTTTATACTAATTATGTTATAAACTTAAACTATATATATAATTCTAAAGTTTACTTAGTATTTATAAGTTTTTATCAAAATTATACTCTACATGCTTCCCATTGAATTATACCACGTGCATTACCTCGTGATAAATGCATATATTGATAATCTAATGTGATACTATTACCAGGTGCAATTGCTTGTGTTTCACAAAACATCCAACGAATAGGTCTTCCAGTAATATCTCCATCAGGACCTAAAAATTTACCTACGGCTACTCCACCAGACATTATTCCAGCACAATGGCTTTTCTTATTAGAAATAATATAACCTCTAAATTTTACATTACTTGATGGCTGATTATTTTGTAGGGTCATTGAAAATGCATATTGTAATCCCCAATTTCCTACATTAGAATAATTTTCATCAAGTTCATATTCAGAAGCTGTCTTACCTTGTAATATTTTGATTGGATTACTTTCATATTTACTTTGGCTAAATGTTTCTTGAGAAATGCCATAAAATGCTGAGTTATAATATGAAACAAATAAATTTGCAGATTTTAAAGTCTTGGCATCTGATATATAAAAAGCATCTGCCGTTCCACAGTATACTTTAAGTGCAGGGACAAAAGGCACATATTTAGGATTGTGACCTACAGTAATTTTTCTTATATCTGTACAAAGATATACCGTTATAACTAACGGTCCAGTTAATTGGTATTTCATTAATGCTTCAAATTTACTCTTTGGTAATACAACGGAATTATTTCCATTTTCAATCCATACACCTGTTTTAGGGGGTATATCTATTGCTGGTTTAGATTGTTGAGCAAAAAATTTTTCATATGCTCCAATCTGTGCACTCCAATTTGTTGTACATTCAAATCCAGAATTTACTTTCTGTATACTTACATTGCTAGAACCAGGATTATATGCATGAACTACAAACTTTGTTTCTATTCCACATGAAGAATTACATGAAGCATAAAGAAGAGCTTCTCTAGTACTTACAGTTGCTTGATTAATACAATATCCATTATCACCAAGATATGTTTGGGTGATATCTTCTGGATGATTACAATAAATAAGTGTTTGTTGACTATATCGTTGATATTCAAACTTTGACATTAGCATAGTGCCAAAGTTGTCACCTGCCGCCCATGAAGGACTATCGAATTTTTGTTGTATTTGGAAACTTGCCATAATTACATCTCCTTAAATTTTATTTTTTTTGAATTAGCTAATTCACTTAATAAAGAGATC
>CAZWZB010000001.1:227509-237965 GCA_964638835.1 uncultured Eubacteriales bacterium
CATCTCCTTAAATTTTATTTTTTTTGAATTAGCTAATTCACTTAATAAAGAGATCTATTAATAAAAAATGTAAACCAATTATTAAAAAATTTAAGGATTTATTTTTATTTATTAAAACTAAATTATTTTTAACTTTACAATTAATAAAAATTGTATAACTTAATTCTCAGTTTATTTTAAAATAAATAATAAAAAAAAGAACGACAAATAAAATTGTCGCTCCTTTTTTATTATTTAGAATTTTTTATAACCATATCTAACATATATGACATCTCATCTATATTTATAGGTTCATTAGGTCTTACAAAACTAGCATTTAAAAGTCCAATTTCTTCTGCTTTAAGTATACCTGTTAAATACTGAGCAGATACATTATTAATATCTGATAAAGCACTATTTGCTATACTACCTTCATTTATTTTAGAACCTGTTTTTATTTCATAAAGTTTAGCTATAGCATTTATAGCTTCTTGTCTTTCAACATTGATATCTCCCATTTGTCTTAAACTTAATCCAGCTTTTGAAAGAGAATTCAACTCTACTTGACCTAGTGGTTCATTAATTTTTATATCTTTTTTATTATTAGCTATACCATATAATAAATTACTTAATTGATTAGCTGTTACACTATCATTTGCATTATAAAATTTCATATCTGTAATATTTATTTCATTAGCTAATGATTTAAAATATTTACTTTCATTATCAGAATAAGGAGCTGATATAGCTAAAGATGTATATGCAGAAACATCATTAGTTTTAAATTTTAAAACAGCTTCTTCATTATCATAATCAGCATCTATTCTTTCCCATTCAGATGAAGAATTATCATAAATATATGGAGATATATTTTTATCATAAATATCATAACGATGGTCTAATTTCATTTGTATACCAATAGGTTCAGCAGTACTTGTTATTTGAGTTGTAGTTTGAGGAGTTTTTAACTGCATACTTACTTTTTGAGGTGTTGAAATATATTCAACCATATTTCCATTAACTAAATTACTTAAACCATTATGTCCTTGATTTAATGTTATAATTAATTTTGATGAATCTCCATAATTTGTAGCAAGTCTTTCTTCCTCATTACTTAACCAATTTGCTGGCAATGTCATAGTTAAATTATCAGCTACTACTTTTACATCAATATCTCTTTGTTTAAAAGTTTCTAATATAGTATATGGTATTTCTATAACTCTATTATCAACTTTTTTATTACTATAATTAGATACATTTATATCATAAATATATACGCCTGTTCTAATTAATTTAGATATAAATCTTTGGTCTACTCTATTATCTGGCATACCGTCTTTATCCTTTTCATTAGAACGTAAACGATATGTTAATGTATTTGTAGTAGGGTCATATATTAATTCAAAGTCTTGGTCTGGTAATGGATATAAGTCAGGGTCTTTATCACTATCATATTCACCATCATTTGGGTCAGTTCGAATTCTTATAGGTTTAGTAAAATCAGATATTTCAGTTCTAAATGTATCTTTTTCACCTAATGTAAATTCTTCCGGAATTTCTATTTGTATAGCATCAACAAATAAATCATTATCTGCTATTTGTATAATATAACTATATTTTTTTTCTACTCCATCTTTTCCATTACCTTTTATAACTGTTACTCTTGTAGCTACTCTAATATAATAATATCTAAATGGAACTAGATTATTAAACATAGTAATCATTGATGATTTAACTTCAGGAGCACCTAACATATTACCTACTATACTATTTTCATCTTTTCCTTCTGCTGGTTTTGTCTTATAACCACCAGAATTATCTTTAGGGTCTTTAAGCCATTCAACTATTAAATATTTTTCATGTACAGGATTATATTTTGTACTATCAGCACTATTTACATATAGTAAACTTTCTTTTGATACTAAACCTAAGCCATCAGGTGGTAATGGTTTTTTAAGGGGGTCTGTTGTAACTTGTAGTGGAGTGCTCCATGCAGATGGTTTTGGTGCAGTATCAGATATAGCTCTAATCCATATATGATATTGTGTTGATGGGAAAAGACCAGTTATTTTATAGCTCATTACATTTGCTTTTAAGTCAGGGTCTTCTTTATCCCTTATACCATTTTTTTCTATTTCATCAATAGGAATTATTGTACCAGTTGCTGGGTCTTCTAATGGTTTTTCACTTATTACTAATTCATATTTAAAACCATCATCTTTCCATTTTACTGTAATGTTTATATCGTCTTTATCTTTTAAATATAAACTTGGAACAGTTGGAATTTCAGTCAAATCTTTTTCTTCTGGTAATGTTGTTATTGTTAAATATGCTGGGTCAGATTTTAATCTTATATCATTTGAAACAACTCTATATGCTCTAAATAATATAACATACTCTGTGTTTGATTGTAATTCCTTTATTTCAGTAAAAAGAGTAACTTTCTCTGTATCTTTAGGGTCAATTGTTGGATTTGTTATATCTTTAAATAAAGATGTTGTAGGAGTTTCTTTTGGAAGTAAGTGTTTTTTAACATATTCATCATATATTTTTTCTCTTTCCATTCCTTCTACATACATATAATTATCTTTAGCAAATTTTTCAATATCAACATAAGGAACAACCATATATTCATATTTTATTTCTTCATCAAATATAACTGGTCTATAGTATACTTTTTCAGTAACATTTGCAACAATTTTATTTTTCATATCTTCTTCTGTTCTTATTAATACACCATCTTCGTCTTTTTTCAAGTCAAAAACTAATGCATTATTTTCTGCTTTAAATTTTGTTGCCCATTCATCTTTAACTTTATTGAATATTTCCCACCATTTTGTTTTCCATTCAATAGTAACTTCATTTTTACCTATCATTTCTTTACCATTATCATCTTTTCTAACTTTTAACGGAGGTTTAGACATCATTGGAGGTAAAAATATATTACCTGAATCATTAAAGTATATTAAAAGATATTCTGGTTCAGATTCTTTTACAATAGTATCAAATGTTTTTTTAGCAACTATTTTTATATAATATAATTTATTTGGTATTAAATTTTCTTTTACATATGTTTCTTCTGTTTTTTTATAATATTGTTTTAATATAGTACTATAAGCTATTATAGGATTATTTTGTTCATTCATAAATACAAGATTGTTAAGACTACTTGGTTCTGCATCTGCAAGGATTGGTGAAATCTTATTATTATATAAACCTGTTATATCATCTGAAAGCCATATATCATATTTTATATCTCTATCAACATAAATTTTACCATCAGGGTCTACTGTCATTTCACGTTCATCCTCATCATAAGGAGGTCTTATAAATGCACTCCATATCATGTCTAATGAATAATTTTTATTTTCAACAATAGGTGTTACTTTTAATATATCTGGCTTATTAGGCACATAAGGAATAATTTTTGGATTAAATGTAACTATTTTAGAATACATAGGAGGGCGTTTTTTATCTGTATCTTTAAATGTTACAACTACTCTGTAATAAACTGTAGTTTTGGGTTTGGCAGTTATCCAAGAACCTATTCTACAACCATCATTATATAATGTACCAATTACTGTATAGCTATCAAATTTAGGGTCTGTACTTTGTAATATTTCTAATTTTTCTGTACTGTTTATTGTAGCTTCATCAAGTCCAACCCAAGTTAATTTAAGATTTGTACTATCTATTTCTTCAACGAAAAGAGGTAAATCTGTTGTAATAACACATTTATATTTTCCACTATCTGCACCTCTATCTTTTACGGTAACAGGAATTTTTTTACCCTTTTCTGTTATGGTTGCATTTTTTTTAACCACTTCATATGTACCACCATTAAATATTGGTTCTACTGTAATATCATACATATTTGCAGGTGAAATTACACTTTCATTTGTAATTGTATATTGATACCTTACATTAGCTCTATCTTTATCAGTTATAATAGTTAAATTAGGGTCTGTTATTTCTACTTCTTTTCTTCCTTGTGCAACTATACCAGAAGAATCAGTTAATATTTTGTTGTATGAAATTAAATATTTATCTATTAAATCAGAAGGATTATCCCATGTAATAGTTAAGCTATTACCTTCACCAGTACCATTTACTTTGATATCTGTTAAAAAGAAAGCTTGATTATCAATAGCAGCACTTGGACCCATTGGAGCTTTTACAATCGTTACATTACCATCTTTATCTACTATAGAATGGAAATGATATGGTTCTACTGAAAATCTATATAGATAACCATCATCTAAATCTTTAGTTACATTTTCAACATATTTTATTCCACCATGGTCATTTGCTTTAGCATCAATTTCAACTGGTGTTTCTTTTTTTCCATTCGTAACATTTTCTATATTTATATCAAATTTAGCTGTAGGATGGTCTGTAACACTTGGAACTGTATTATCTGTTTTAGGCGACATCCATTCAACTGTTACTGTATATCCGGCTGAACCAGCATTACTAGTAAGTGTAAGCCCCGATGTTATAGGACTCTGACTATTTGCGAATATATCTGTAGGAACTATTCCCATAAATATGGCTATTAAAACAACAATAGATGTCATTCTTTTTTTCATATTTTTGCCTCCTATAAATTTTTAATTATTTAAGATATTTAATATTATAGGGTAGATTTAACACCTACCCTTCATAAGTTTATAGTTTAACTTTCTTATTTAGATTACTTAAATATTCTAAGAAAGTTTTTATTTTTATATTATCATTAACACTAATAGAAGTATCAGTCCAAATACCAAGTTGTATTGCTGCTTGTAAACTCTTTTTATATTCTTCGTTAACATTGGACATATTAGGCATAATACTATAATTAGTTATTTTTATTGATGATAAATTTGTATTTGTTTTCTTTTCATATAATGCCATTACCAAATATAATGCTTCTTGATTTGATATGTTATTATATAATTTGTTTCTATTTACATTTATACCTTTGCTATTTAAGAATGCTATTTCATCTTGAGTATTTGTAGCACCTAATATTCTTGCGATTGAACCTACTATCATATATTTTGTAGTATAAGCATTAGAATCTATAATATCTTTTCCTAAATAATCATCTAAGCCATATTTAGCTATTAAATCTTTTATATCATTAGAATTTGGAATTCCACTTATATCTGGAAGATTTACGGTTCTACCAGCAAAAACAAATATACCAAGTAATGACGTTTCAAATCCTTTTTTATTACCATAGTTAAAAGTATTTTGAATTTCCCAAGTTGTATTATTTTTTCTATAACCAGATACATTGTTTGTAGAATTTACATTAGCTGTAATAAGTAATTTTTGTGGTAATGAATTTATAACAAAATTATTTTTAGTATTATAGTCAAAATCATTTCCAATTTGTTTAGTTAATTTAGTATCGACATCTTTTACAGCTTTCATTACTAATTGATAGAGTTCTTCATTTGTTGCATTCTTTTTTAGTGCTGCTCTTAAATCTATTTTTAATTTTTCTCTTATAGCAGTTTCTACAGTATTACCATTTATAGCTTTATTATATAAATCAACAAAATTAGCATCTACTGTTTTTTCCATTTCTTTACTGCCAACTGCACTAATTTTTACTTGTATTTGTTCTGTTAATGGAGATGCATTATTTATAGTTTGAGTTGACTTATTAAAAGTTACTTCTACTTTAATATAATAATCTTTTACATCACCTTGTTTAATTTTACTAAGTACACTTGAAATAGCTTCAGATGGATTTTTATCAAAGCTATCAGGTCTTATAAGCACTTCCATATCATTTCTAACTACTTTAAAACCTATTCCTAATTCATCACTATTTGTTAAAGCACTAGCTGGTAAATAATAAGTTTGTTTTGTTTGGTCTGTTGATTCAAATTCATATGCTTTAGATACTGCTTTTTGTAATTCTCCACCAAATGTTTTAGTTCTATAAATAACTTCATAATCACTAGTAGTATTTACAATTGTCCAATAAGGTTTTGTTGCAAGAAGTAATACTTCTTTATCAAAAAGGTCTAACCATTTCTTCATATCTTGTTCTTGATCATATTCACCTTGGTCTAAATTTGTACGATGATAAACAGTATTTGAATCTAATGAAGTATCAAATATTGCAGGAGATTCATTTAATGAATTAACTCTTGCTTTCATTCTTACTTTTACTGTATAACCTGTACCCGGTTTAAGACCTGTTATTTTATATACATATTGTTGATATCCCGTTTTCTGCTCTGTTCCATTTTTAAAACGTGAAGTGTTTGTAACATCCATTGTATATGTTTTCCACTCTCCCCCATCTTCCATAATAGAATATTCTAAAGGATATAATTGAGCTATTTCTGAAAAAGTAGTTCCTTTAGGTATAGCAGCAAAGAAACTAATAACCATTTCTGTATTTTTATCATAAGTAAAATATGTTTCATCTCTTTCAACTTTAAGATTTTCAGGTTTTACTATTGGAACAGTAGTTACTGCTACAGGTTCCCAAGAAGACCATGCTACTTCTTTAAAATTACCACTACTATCTTTAGCCATTCTTACTGTACGTAAATAATAGTAATAAATTCTATTAGGCATTACAGAATCATCTACAAAGTCTAATTTAGGATGTTTGTCAGTTTTATACTGATGTTTCCCATTAGTTTTACTTGTATCTAAAACAAAGTTACTTCCATTATATATAAGTAAATTTTCATTACTAGCTTTTGAGGATGCTGTTTGCCATGCAACTTTTGCTGATGCAGATAAATCTCCTAGTCTAGTCCTCCAAAAGTCATTAAATGGAGTTCTTTCATTATATAAATTTTCATCTAATTTTTTATCTAATCTTATTAATTCATATTCTTTTGTAACTTCAATACCATTTATATTTTCTGGCTCTTTTACATCAGTCCATGTAAGATTTATCCTAGTTGGAGCTTTTTCTGCCGCTGTATCTTCTTTGAAATCTTTTGGTGATATTGGTGGTATCTCTTCTGGTTTTGGTGATATTAAATCATCTTCAGCTTTAGTTGTTACATTTAATATCTGAGATACAGCATCTGAAACTACTTGTTCTTCACTACCATCAGCTATATTTACAACATTTAAAGCAGTTTGTAGAGCTGTATAATATACAGTATTTCTGTCTAAACCTATTATATTAACAACCTGAGTGTTTAAATCTAAATTTTGTGGAGCATTAGTTATTTTAACCATTTTATTATCTCTTAAATAATCAATCATTGAAGATAAATCTATAGTAACTTCATCTATTATACTTCTATCTACAACTTGTTGAAAATCAATTGCAACAACATCTTCATTTTTGAAGTATGCTAGTTGTTTTTCAGAATCTGTTTCAGTCATAACGTTTTTTTGAGTTACAAATATATTTACTAAAGCAGAATTTTTATCTTTTAATGTATAATTATTGGATTCTAAATACTCGCCAAATAATTTTTCTGTTAATGTTGACCAATTTATTTTAAAAGATTTTGAAGTTATATTGTTTACTGCTATATTTTGTGGTGGTGGTAATACTATGTTAGTATTTGCATCTAATGTTACATTTACTGGATTACAATAAGCAGTTTCTTTTAAATCTCCTACAGAATTTATATAACTTCCTTTCATTTTTAAATAATAAACTGAAGGATAATAAAATACAAGAGAAGGTTCATCTCTAAGCTCTAAATTTTCTTCATCAAACAAATCAAATTCTAATACTGTAGTAAAAACAACTTCAATAACTTCTGTTTTACCATCAGATAAAGTATTAATTTTATCAGCATGACCTGTTTTAAATCCTAATCCTTCATTTAATATAACACCTGTTTCCCATGGGTTTTTAGTAGTATTTTTAGTAAAGCTATAATTATTACCGTTTTTTGCAATATCTATTTCAAAGAAATCGGCATATTGACCTTCCCTTGGACTAAATGGTGTTTTTGCAAATGAATAAGTTACACTATTACCATTAGCTAATAAACTATCAAATGTAGATTTTGTACCACCACTCCATGATAAAACTAATCTTAATTTTTTTGTATCAGTAGTAGTATCTGTAATAATTTTATAATTCTTAACTTCTAATTTTGGAGTTATAAGATATGCTGCTTGGTCTGGATTATCCACAAGCTTTTGAGAATCTAAAGTTCCAAGCTCATGTACAAATTCAATTAAATAATAATAATTTAAATCGTTTGGTATTGGAATTTCTAAATATTCTGTGCCTGCACTTACTTTATAATCAATTCTTGATAATCTATTACCTTCCGTTTTCATATTTGGTAAGTTTGCACTTGCTTTATATACATAATAAGTACCACTAACATTGTAAGGTTTAATTTTTAATATTCTTTCACCTGTACTTTTTGTTTCTGTATTAAACTCTAAATATGTATAAGCATTATCTCCATATGCAAGACTGCATATTTTTGTATGTAGTTTATTTTCATCTGTTGTGTTAGTTGGTATTGCTTCCATTGTTATATTTGCAATCGTATATAATCTACTTGATTCCAAATTTATTAATCTAAAAGTGTAATATATTTTTCCTCCAACATTTTTTAATTGTACACCAAACGTAGGGTCTATTTTACCATTAGTAATACTTGTTCCAGATATATTAGGAAGTGTAGTTGCATCATAAATATTTGGTACATTAATCTGTATACTTTCTTTATTAGCACCTGACACGGACGTTTCTAAATCTACTACTGCTTTAAGTCCATTAAACCCTATATCTTGATAACTTTTGTTATAAACAAATTGGGAAACTGTATTATCCCATATAGATGGCTGAGCAATAGAAACTTCTATAGTTGGATTTTCACCAGCTTGGGAATTTGGACTTATAATTTTATTTATAACAGGCTCACCGATTGGTTGTGTGTCAAATTCTACTAATTTGTATATATTTAAATAATCTGAATATACTACATTATTTCTATTAGCACTGATTTTAAAATTATATATTTTACTTCTTTCTATATTATCAATACCAAGAGTTATAGTTTCTCCTTTTGCATCCCAATTTAATACTACTAACTTACCATCATATTTAAATGCTACCGTTTTACCTTTTTCAATAGATATATTAACTCCTGTTCCATTATTGTCATCTTGCATTGCAACTTGAATTCCAGCTGGAGCAAATATATCATCTGTTACTTGAGGTCCTGTGTTACTAACACCATTTTGCCATAAATCATTTTTGTTATTTTCTGCATACCATCTTTTTATTGAACTATCATAAATAAAGTAAAGTTCTCTCATGTTTGCATCATAGGCACTAAGTTGAGCTTTTTTATCTGTAACAGTTGAACCATTAATACTTTTTACTCTATACTCAAACTCTGCAAATGTATCACTTGCAGTTTTTACTTTAAGTTCAATTCTTTCATTATTATTTAAATTATATTCAAATAAATAATCTCCCCTATAATCATCATTACCTCCTACCAACTTACCATACGACCAATTAAGGACTAACTCATTATCTGTTAAATTCCTGCCTGCTATATCTATAACATCGCTTATTCTTTTATTTTCCTGCCATACAAAAGAAAATTTTGTATTTGATGCAAAAATATCTACTTCACCAAAATAAGTAAATGTACTTATAATTAGTAAAAAAACAAGAACATTAGATATAGCTTTTCTTTTTGCAAACATCTTATTTCCTCCTATCTTAAATTATAGTTATACTATAAATTATAGCATACTCGATTTTACTGTGCAATAACATTTATGTTACAATCAAATAGTAAATATTATATCGACATAATGAAATAAATTCTTTATTATTTATATTTAAATGAATTTAAAAAATTAAATATTAAATAAATAATTATGACATTATAATTGATAACAATAATATTTAGTTTAGAATAAAGTTGGTTCGCACTCATTAATGAGTGCGAACCAACTTTATTCTAAATTATTTAATTACAATTAATAAAAATTATAAATAGAAATTTTATATATTACTAATTTAACTTAAGTAATATATAAACTTGTTATTATATTAGGACATTTCTGTTTATATATTTCAAAAGTTTTATATACTTTATTACATAAAATATTACTGCTTTTTATGTTTAAGCTTGAAAGTATGTTTATTGCAAGTTTTAAATCATATATTATTGATATATCTAAATTATTTATCTAGTCCTCACAAATTTTATAGTATAATAAACATTTTTCTACTTTTATATTACTATTTTAAAAATCTCTTAAATAAATTTATATTTATTAAGAACATTTATTATATGCTTACCATATTATAAATTATAACTTAAATGATAACAAAAAGCTTATCATAAAGAAAGGGGATTTTTATTATGGAAAATGGAAATTATTTAGTAGATGATTTATGTAGATATATTGGTCAGACAGTTACTGTTTTTACTACAAGCGGAGGTGCTTCTGGTTGACAATATACATAAAGAGTATACTAATTTAATTTTTATAGATTAAATTATAG
>CAZWZB010000002.1:0-3653 GCA_964638835.1 uncultured Eubacteriales bacterium
TTTTTTAATTTAAAGTCGTGTCGCACTAATAAATGAGTGCGACACGACTTTGATTTTAAATTTTATATCTTAAATTTATTTTTAATGTAGTTGTATTTTTATTTAAAATCTGATAAACTAATTATATCTTTTGTAATTAGTAAACTTTGAAAATTTTATTAACTACAAAAAGGAGTATAAATTTGAAAATCAAATTCTTTTCAAGTTTATTAAGAATAAATCAAAGGAGGAATTCAAATTGACAGATATAAATTTAGAAAGTATTATTTCAAAGTTTATGTTACCATCAAAACTTGAAAAAATCATTAAATCAGGAAAATCAAAAATCATAATTCCTAATAGCCGTGAAGAACTTATGGATTTGGCTATGGGTGGTTCTAATAACATGACTCATGATGTATCATTTGATGTAAATAATGAAACTATTAAAGAAGTATTTATGACTAGATGTAAAAATGGTATAGTGGCTAATTATTATGATACTTCAATGAGAAGACGTGACCCAGATGCTATGGTTATAGGCGATGAACATCCTACAGATAAACCGACTTTTGAAAAACGTTTTGGTAAAACATTTGATGAAACAAGAAATCAAACTTTTGAATGGCTTGCTAATCAAGAAGAATTAATTGTTATGCCTTTCTATGCTGGAAATGAAACTGCAAACTTAGGATATCCTGCATTAGTAGTGTGTCCAGCAAATGCAGCATTTTTCTGTGCAGCATTAGCAGATTTACAAGGTTATATACCAGTTTCAAAATTACCTAATAAATTTAAACCAAGAGCTGTTGTATATGTAGCACCACCTTTTAGACATACTCATTTTGATAAAAAACAAGTAGTAGTTCATAATAGACTATTTGATATACATGAAGTATTCTCATACAACTTATACTTAGGACCAAGTGCTAAAAAAGGTATCTATGCAGTTTTACTTGATATAGGAGAACAAGAAAATTGGCTTACTTTACACGCTTCAACTGTAAGAGTTGTAACTCCATATGAAAGAACATTTGTTATAATGCATGAAGGAGCTAGTGGAGGAGGTAAAAGTGAAATGCTTGAACCTATCCATAGAGAACCAGATGGTAAAATTTTATTAGCTACAAACACAGTTTCAGGTGAAAAATATCATATAACAATAAGTGATTTATGTGACCTTTTACCAGTAACTGATGATATGGCAATGGCACCACCATCTATACAAAACTTTAGTAAAAAGCTTGTAATAGCTGATGCTGAAGATGGTTGGTTTTTAAGAGTTAATCATATAACTGAATATGGTATGGAACCAGCAACCGAAAAACGTACATTACACCCTAAAAAACCTTTAATATTTTTAAATATGGAAGTTACACCGGGTTCAACATGTTTAATTTGGGAACCTATAATGGATGCACCTAATACACCTTGTTCAAATCCAAGAGTAATTATGCCTAGAAGCTTTATAGATGGTGTTGTAAATGGCACAACAGAGGTTGATATAAGAAGCTTTGGAGTTAGAACACCTCCTAACACAAAAGAACGTCCAAGTTATGGGATTGTTGGATTATTCCATATACTACCTCCTGCTTTAGGTTGGTTATGGAGATTAGTTGCTCCTAGAGGATTTGCTAATCCAAGTATTAATGATACATCTAAGCTAAATGATTTAAAGAGTGAAGGCGTTGGTTCTTATTGGCCATTTGCAACAGGCAAAAAAGTTGACCAAGCTAACCTTTTATTAAAACAAATATTAAATACAAGCCATACAGCATATGTACTTATACCTAATCAATATTCTGGTGCATATCATGTTGGGTTTTCTGCAGAAATGGTAACAAGAGAATATTTAGCAAATAGAGGAGGAACTAACTTCAAACAAGGTGCGATAGTTCCATCACGTTGCTCACTTTTAGGATATTCACTTGAACATATGAAAGTAAATGGAGCAGATATTCCAAAAAGATTTTTACAAGTTCATGCACAACCAGAAGTTGGGGAAGAAGCTTACGATTTTGGAGCTAAAATTCTTACAGACTTCTTCAAAAAAGAACTTAAAGAATATCTCACAGATGAACTTGACCCATTAGGAAAACAAATTATAGAAGCTTGTTTAAATGATGCAACAGTAGAAGATTATGAAAAATTAATAAATATGAGATAAATTAAATGTTAGTAATTTATGTACAATAAAGTCTAACAAAGTCCATACGTTATATGGGCTTTGTTATTTATATATTTTATAGAGATATTTGAAAAATAATATATTATATTGTATTAACAAATTAGGAAAGAAGTGTAGGCATGAAAATAGCAGTAGTTGTAGGTTCATCATCAAATCTAATTGAAGAATATATAATTCAAATATCAAAACATTTTAGTACATTAAAAGAAATTTGGGTTATAACAGAAGATATAGAAAAGTTAAAAGAAACTAAAAAAATTATATATAATAAGAAAGTAATACTTATACAATTAAATTTGAATTTAGATGAAAGTTATGAACAATATAAATTACTTTTAACAAAAAATAAAGCAAGAATAAAAATACTTGTAAATTGTTTTGATTATAATAAAATCATAGATTTTGATAAATCATCTTATAATGAACAAATGAATATACTTGATTTAAACTGTAAACCTATAATAGCTATAACTAAATTATCCATACCACATATGTATTCAACAAGTTATATTACTAATGTTGTATCTAGTTTAGCTTTTATGTCATTACCTAAATTAGCAGTATATTCTAGTACTCAATCTTTTATTTTAAAATTTTCAAAAATACTTTCAAAAGAACTTAAATCTAAAGGAATTAAAGTAACTACTGTTTGTTTTACACCTACAACTAGAGAAATTTTTGATATATTAAAATTAAAAATAAACTACTATATTTTTAAAATAATACCACAAACTAAAATAGATAAGTTTGTTAAATTGTCATTAAAAGCAACTATAAAAGGCAAGCAATTAAAAGTAGATAATATACTATTTAAAGTATTTATAAAATTATTAAATATAATACCTAATAAGTTAATGTAAACTTTAACTTTGTAAAAATTCAATCCAACTCATATTAGATTAATATAAAAGAAGGTGTAATTATTGTTTAGAATAGGTAATGGTTATGATGTTCATAGATTAGTTGAAAATAGAAAGCTAATTATAGGAGGTGTGGATATTCCTTATGAAAAAGGACTTTTAGGTCATTCAGATGCTGATGTATTATTACATTCAATAATGGATGCATTATTAGGAGCAATGGCTAAAGGTGATATTGGATATCATTTTCCTGATAATAATTCTGAATTTTACAATATATCTAGTTTAGAACTTCTAAAACGTGTAAGTAAGATAATATATGAAGAAAACTATTTAATATTAAATATTGATGCAACAATAATAGCTCAAATACCTAAAATGTCACCTTATATAAAAGAAATGAGAGAAAATATATCTCAAATTTTAAATATAAATATTAATCAAATAAATATAAAAGCAACAACAGAAGAAGGATTAGGTTTTACAGGTGATGGTAGTGGTATTTCGGCACAAGCTGTTTGTTTATTACAAGTATTGTAAACAATTTATATTATAATACATAAAATATGGTATACTCCTATATCTTTATTAAAGAAGGAGTTATTTTTTTATAATAAGTTCGACTA
>CAZWZB010000002.1:3753-6651 GCA_964638835.1 uncultured Eubacteriales bacterium
GATAAGTTCGACTACGTCGAACAAGCAACGAAGTTGCTTAAATTGCAAAGCAATTTATATTATATGAGTACAAATTTGAGGTTACGAAAATTTGTATGAATACACCTAATATTATTTATTAGAAAGGAGGTAATTCATGGGTATAATTAGTGATGAAGTAAAAGCAATAAAACAAAAAGACCCTTCAATAAAAAGTAGTATTGAAGTTATATTGTATCCAACTTTTTGGGCAATATTATCTCATAGAATGTCACATTTTCTTTATAAGAAAAGATTATATTTTATAGCAAGATTTATATCACAAGTTTCGAGATGGCTTACAGGTATAGAAATTCATCCAGGAGCAATAATAGGAAAAGGTCTTTTTATAGACCATGGTATGGGTGTAGTTATAGGTGAAACTTGTGAAATAGGCGATAATGTTACAATATATCAAGGAGTTACACTTGGTGGAACAGGTAAAGATATTGGAAAACGACACCCTACTATAGGTAATAATGTTTTAATTGGAGCTGGTGCAAAAGTTTTAGGACCTTTTAAAGTCGGAGATAATTCAAGAATAGGGGCAGGTTCTGTAGTTTTAAAAGAAGTACCACCATTTACTACTGTTGTAGGAGTTCCTGCAAAAGAAACATTCAAAGAAGAAAAATGCAATCCTTCTGATTGCCTTAATCAAAGAGTAGTAGACCCAGTTCAAAAAGAATGTAATGAACTTTTAAATAGGATTAAAAAATTAGAACAACAAGTAAAAGAATTAGAATCAAAAAAATAGGGTAAGCTTAACTTACCCTATATATAAATATAAGGAGGAAAATCATGAAGTTATATAATACAATTACAAGAAAAAAAGAAGAATTCAAACCATTAGAAGATGGTAAAGTAAAAATGTATGTTTGTGGACCTACAGTATATAACTATATGCATATAGGTAATGCAAGACCATATATTATTTTTGATACAATAAGAAGATATATAGAATATAAAGGATTAGAAGTTATTTATATTCAAAACTTTACCGATATTGATGATAAAATTATAAGAAAAGCTAATGAAGAAAATGTAGATATGAAAGTAATTTCGGATAGATATATAAATGAAGCATTAAAAGATGCCGAAGGACTTAATATAAAACCAGCAACATATAATCCAAAAGTTACAGAAGAAATTGAAGAAATAATAAATATGATACAAGCTCTTGTTGATAAAGGTTTTGCATATCAAACAAATACGGGAGTTTATTTTAATACTGAAAAATTTAATGAATATGGTAAGTTATCAAAGAGAAATCTTGATGAATTAAAAGCTGGTGCAAGTGAAAGAGTTGATTTAGACGAAAATAAAAAAAATCCAATGGATTTTGTTTTATGGAAAATAGCAAAACCAAATGAACCTAAATGGCAATCACCTTGGGGAGAAGGTAGACCAGGTTGGCATATTGAATGTTCTGTTATGGTAAAAAAATATTTAGGTGACACTATAGACATTCATGCAGGTGGAGAAGATTTAATTTTTCCTCACCATGAAAACGAAGTAGCACAAAGTGAAGCAGCAAACGGAAAGCCATTTGCAAATTATTGGTTACATAATGGAACTTTAAATATGAATAATAGAAAAATGTCTAAATCGGAAGGTAATTTTTTTACACTTAGAGAATTAGCAGAAGAATTTTCTTATGAAGTTATTCGATTTTTTATGTTAAATGGACAATATAGAATGCCTATAAATTTTAGTAAAGACCTTTTACAAGCATCACAAAATGGATTAGAACGAATAAAGAATTGTATTACAAACCTTAATCATATTATAGAAAATTCTGATATAGAAGATATAACAGAAGAAGAAAAAAATGCACTAGATAAATTACCAGAATTTAAAACGGATTTTGAAACAGCTATGGAAGATGATTTTAATACACCATTAGCAATAACGGCTATTTATGAGCTTGTTAAATTTGCTAATATAAATGTAAAATCAAAAAGCTTTGCTAAAACTGTAAAATTAGAATTAGAAAAATTAATGGATATTTTAGGGTTAAATAAAGAAACAAAATTAAATATAGATGTAGAAGAAATAGAATTACTTATTCAAAAACGCCAAGAAGCAAAAAAAGCAAAAAACTTTGCTTTAGCTGATAGTATAAGAGAGGATTTAAAAGCAAAAGGGGTTATTCTTGAGGACACAAGACAAGGGGTTCGCTTTACTTACAAAGGGGTATAAGATTGGATAAAATTATAAAAAGTTTATTTAAAGAAAATTTAGAAAATAATATTGATGTAAATATATATTCTCCTCTTGTTTTAGCATATATAGGCGATGCTATTTACGATGTATATGTTAGAACAATTATTATATCAAATGGCAATATGTCAGTAAATAAAATGCATGAAGAAGCTAAAAAATATGTAAAAGCATCTGAACAAGCCAAAATTTATCATAAAATAGAAAACTTTTTAACAGAACAAGAAGTAACTATATTTAAAAGAGGAAGAAATGCAAAATCAAAAACTATACCAAAAAATGCTTTAGTTTCTGATTATCGTTATGCAACAGGGCTAGAAGCTTTAGTTGGTTATTTATATATTGATGGACAAGTAGAAAGGCTTATGGAGTTATTAAAATTGGGAATATCATAATATTGAAAGGGGTTTTTTTAATGGATAAAGAAGAAATAAATACATATTTAGAGGGAAGAAATTCTATATTAGAAGCAATGCGTTCTGATAGGACAATAGAAAAAATAATGGTACAAAAAGGTACAGATGGTACTTTAAAAAAAATAGTATTTCAAGCAAAAGAAAAAGGAATAATAGTACAAGAAGTAGCAAAACAAAAACTTGATGAGCTTTCACAAACCAAAAATCATCAAGGTATTATAGCTTTAGTATCCGAACATGAATA
>CAZWZB010000002.1:6751-9471 GCA_964638835.1 uncultured Eubacteriales bacterium
AATATATCAAAAACTATAGAAGATTTAAAAGAAAAAAATATATGGGTAGCTTGTGCTGATATGGATGGAGAAGTTCATTACAAATCCAATTTAAAAGGACCTATTTGTATAGTAATTGGTAATGAAGGCGATGGAGTTAGTAGATTAGTTAAAGAAAAATGCGATTTCACAATAAAAATCCCTATGTATGGAGAAATATCATCTTTAAATGCTTCTGTTGCAACAGCACTTCTTCTTTATGAAGTTGTAAGACAAAGAAGATTTATATAGGAGGTTTTTCAGGTGAATGATGAATATCTCCTTGTAGATGGCTACAACATCATTCATGCGTGGGATGAATTAAAAGCTATTGCAAATTATGATTTAGATTCAGCAAGACAAAAACTTATAGATATTATGTCTGATTATCAAGGATACAAACAAATAAACATTATTGTTGTTTTTGATGCTTACAATATAAAAGGTAATACAAGAATAATAAATAAAAATAGTAATCCTAATGTTAATGTTGTTTATACAAAGGAAGCTGAAACGGCAGACCGTTTTATAGAAAAAATAACTCATAAGATGGGACGAACTAATAAAATAAGAGTTGCTACTTCGGATAAAGTAGAACAAATAATAATTTTAGGTAATGGAGCCACTAGAGTTTCAGCTAAAGAATTACAAGAAGAGGTTAAACATTCAAAAAGCAAACAAAGAAAAAAATATATAGAAAATCGTCCTCCTAAAAACAACTTATTAGAAGATAATTTACCTGAAGATATTAAAAAATGGATGGAGGAATTTAGAAGGCAATAAGGAAGAAGGAATTACAAATATGACAGATGAAGAGATGGTTAAATTAGCATCTAATGATGATAAAATAGCTTTAGATTATTTACTAAATAAATATAAAGATTTAGTTAAAATAAAAGCTAGATCATATTTTATTATTGGTGCTGATAAAGAGGATATAATACAAGAAGGAATGATAGGTTTATATAAAGCTATTCGAGATTACCAATCAGAAAAAGAGGCATCATTTAAAGTATTCGCTGAACTTTGTATAACAAGGCAAATAATTACTGCTATAAAATCAGCAACAAGACAAAAACATATACCGCTTAATTCTTATATATCGTTAAATAAACCTATATTTGAAGATGATTCTGAAAAAACATACATAGAAGCTATCACTTCAAATAAAGTATTAAATCCGGAAGAATTATTTATTGGTCAAGAAAATAAAGAGTTCATTGAAGAACATATAAAAAAAATATTAACTGAACTTGAATTTAAGATTTTAGAATTATATCTTAGGGGTAAAAATTATAATGAAATATCTAACATAATTCAAAAACCAGAAAAATCAATAGATAATGCTTTGCAAAGAGTTAAACGAAAATTAGAAAAGTTTTTAAAAGAAAATATTAGAGATTAATAATAAAAATAAAAAAGCAAATTTTAATTTGCTTTTTTATTTTGTTCTTTCATGTGTTAATCTCAATATTATAAATATAAAATATTGTTAAGTTTTAATAAAATTTAATATTATATGATGTAATATTTTAGTAATTTTTAGAATAAATAATTGACAAAGGATAATACTGGTGCTAAAATAGTTTGTATTATTTATATTTGAGAGTGCTAAGTACTATGCAATTTGATTAAATTTAAATGGAGATGACCATCGATGAATATGGAAAAAGATAATATACAATATAATTGTGAGTACAAACAATATTTTAAGTTTCTTTCAAATCCAATGGGTAATGCTTATAAAGAATTATTAGAATTAATGTTTAGTATAGCAGATACCTTTATTTTGGTAGTTAGATATGGTATTTATAAATATAAAAGTTTATTCGATATACTAGATGCATTATCTGAATATCAATATAAAATTGAAAACCAAAGTTTTTTTGCGGAAACAAGACTTTATTGTGGTGATGTAGCTAAAGTTTATTATTTTAGAACTAATCCAAAAGTAATGGAGATTTTGTTGTCTTATTCAAATAGCTTATATGATTGGGTTCACCCAAAATTTCCAGAAGATTTATCATTTTTGATTGATGATACTTATTTGATGACAAGCACTGCACATGCGGTAATGGGAAGTATTTTGATTAATGAATCATCACTATTAGAAAAACTAACATTAATAGATGGATTGAAAGGCGAATTAAGATAGCAACATTACTAAGTTAAAATATAAGGAAAGGAGTTAGAATATTCAATGGAATTATTATTTTTATTAATATTGTTTTTGGTTTTTATATTATATTTTACTACACTAAATAAACACATGACTACTAAAAATGAAGTTATCAAAAAGTTATGGATAATATGGGGATTAGTTTTAATTTTTTATGTTATAACAATGGTAATTAATATTAATGATGTTATTTGGGGTCATAATGTAACAATAATAAATATGTTAGCAACTATTATTTATATATTTTTATGGTGTTTATTTATTTACTTTAATATTAATTATAAATTTACATATTTATATTGGACTTTAACATGTATTGTTTCAATAGCTACAATTATTGTTAATATAACTGAATTAGATATGCCTTATTTTATAGTTATGGTTATTTTTCTTTTAACCCCATTATATGGTGTAAATTATATGGGGTTATCTACAATTTTTTGTAATATTACTTTGATTTTATCAATATCATTTATAATATTTAATACATTTATAATAAAAAAAAGCAAGTATTAACTTGCTT
>CAZWZB010000002.1:9571-13808 GCA_964638835.1 uncultured Eubacteriales bacterium
CTTCTTCATCTTCCAATACAAATTGGCTATTATATAAATCTGCATAAAATCCTTTTTGTTTTAATAATTCCTCATGAGTTCCCTGTTCGATAATATCCCCTTTGTTCATAACAAGTATTAAGTCAGCTCCTTTTATAGTTGAAAGTCTATGAGCTATAACAAAACTTGTTCTTCCTTTCATAAGGTTGTTCATAGCTTTTTGAATTAATACTTCTGTTCTTGTATCAACGCTACTTGTTGCTTCGTCTAATATTAATATTGTAGGGTCAGAAAGTATTGCTCTTGCTATTGTTAATAATTGTTTTTGTCCTTGTGATATATTTGTTGCATCTTCATTTAATACCGTATCATAACCTTTATCTAAAGTTCTTATAAAGTGGTCAACATGTGCTGCTTTTGATGCTTTTATTATATCTTCTTCTGTTGCACCTTCACGTCCATAAGCAATATTATCTCTTACAGTTCCTTCAAACAACCATGTATCTTGTAATACCATACCAAAAGTTTTTCTTAAATCACTACGTTTTAAATCAGTTATGTTAACTCCGTCAATTGTAATTTTACCACCATTTAATTCATAAAAACGCATAAGTAAATTTATTATTGTTGTTTTCCCTGCTCCGGTTGGTCCTACAATTGCAACCATTTGACCAGATTTAACATCTATATTCATATTGTTTATAAGTATAGCATCTTCTTTATATCCAAATCGTACATTTTGGAAGTTTACATTTCCTTTTGGATTTGTTAATTCAGCATTACCAGTTTCTTTTACTTCATCTTCTTCATCTAAAAGTTCAAATATTCTTTCGGCTGATGCTATTGCTGATTGCATAATATTTACTATATTTGCTGTTTGGCTTATAGGTTGTGTAAATTGTTTAGAATATTGTACAAACGCTTGAACATCTCCAACAGTCATTTTACCTTGTGTAACTCTTATAGCTCCTAATACACAAAGTATTACATAAGCTAAATTATTTATAAAAATCATAAGAGGCATTATAATACCTGATATAAATTGTGCCTTCCAACTTACATTATAAAGCTCTTCATTTTGTACTTTAAATTCATCTATAGCTTTTTGTTCATGTCCAAATACTTTAACTATTTTATGTCCTGAAAACATTTCTTCTACATGCCCATTTAATTTTCCTGTAATTGCCCATTGGTCTGTAAAATATTTTTGAGATTTACCAGCTATCTTTACAGTTACAATTAATGAAAATGGTAATGTAAATAAACAAACTACTGTAAGCATTGGACTTATACTTAACATCATTAAAATAACTCCAATAATAGTAACTACAGCTGTTATTAATTGAGTTAAGCTTTGTTGTAATGTATTACTTATATTATCAACATCATTTGTAACACGGCTTAATATATCACCTTTTGAATTACTATCAAAGTATTTCAAAGGAAGTCTTGCAAGTTTTCCGTTTATTTCTTCTCTCATATTGTAAACTACCCTTTGAGCTACTCCAGCCATTAAATATTGTTGTAAATAGTTGAAGAATGCACTAATAATATAAATAACAATTAACTGAATTCCTATATTTTTTATTAAATCAAAATCTATTCCAGAAGATATTCCTTGCATTTTTCCCATTACACCTTCAAAAATGGCGGTTGTAATTTTACCTAATATTTTAGGGCTTATAACATTAAATATTTGACTAAGTATAGCCATAATTAATATTATAAATATAAATGTAGATTGTGGTTTTAAATAAAGTACAAGACGTTTTAGAGAACCTTTAAAATTTTTAGCTTTAGCCCCTGTTCCGGCTCCATGCATTCCTCCCATTGGTCCACCGGGTCTTCCACCCATAGCTCCTTGTTGTCTTGTGGTATTTTTATCGTCACTCATTTATTTCACCTCATCTTTATTTAATTGTGATTCAACTATTTCTTGATATATTGGGCAGTTTTCAAGCAACTCAGTATGTGTTCCCATACCTACTATTTTTCCTTCATCAAGTACAATTATTTTATCAGCGTGCATTATACTACTTACTCTTTGAGCAACTACAATTACAGTAGCTCCAACTGTTTCTGATTTTAATGCTTTTCTTAATTTTGCATCTGTTTTAAAATCAAGAGCGGAAAAACTATCATCAAAAATATATATATCAGGTTTTTTTATTAATGCTCTTGCTATTGAAAGTCTTTGTTTTTGACCCCCAGATACATTTGTTCCACCTTGTGAAATTTCTGAATTTATATTTTTACTCATTTCACTAACAAAGTCTTTTGCTTGAGCAATTGAAAGAGCGTGCCATATTTCTTCTTCTGTTGCATCTTCCTTACCATATCTTATATTGTCAGCAATAGTACCACTAAATAAAAATGCTTTTTGAGGAACAAAACCAATTCTATCTCTTAAATTTTCTTGATTCATTTCTCTAATATCAATTCCATTTACTAATATACTACCACTTGTTATGTCATAAAAACGAGGTATTAAATTTAATATTGTTGATTTTCCTGAACCAGTACTTCCTATTATAGCAGTAGTCTCATTTGGATTTGCTGTAAATGAAATATTATTAAGTACACATTCTTCTGCACCTGGATAAGAAAAGTTTACATTTCTAAACTCTACAAGACCTTTTTTATTTAAAGTAGATTTCTTTTCTTCTGCGGGATTAAGTATTTCTTGTTTTATATCTAAAACTTCATTAATTCTTTCTGCTGATGCTGATGCTCTAGGTATCATAACAAACATCATAGTAGCCATCATAATAGACATAAGTATAAGAAACATATATGTTGTAAAAGCTGTTAAATCTCCAACTTGCATAAATCCTTCTTCTATTCTTATACCACCAAACCACATAATAGCTACATTTGTAAGATTCATAATTAACATAAGAGCAGGCATAAGTAAAGCCATCATTCTATTAACAACTAATGCTGTATGCATTAAATCTTTATTAGCAACATTAAAACGTTTCTTTTCGTCATCTATTCTATTGAAAGCACGAATTACTCTTATACCATTTAAATTTTCACGTACTACTTGATTAAGCTTATCTATTTTCTTTTGCATTGATTTAAAATAAGGCATACCTCTTATTATAAGTACAGATAAAATAAGAATTATAATTGGTATAACTACTAGAAGTATTAAAGTCATTTTTAAATCTTTACCCATAATCATAATAATACCACCAATACACATAATAGGGGCACTAATCATCATACGTAATATCATCATAACAGCATTTTGAACTTGTGTTATATCATTTGTTGTACGTGTTATTAATGATGATGTTCCTACCTTTTCAAATTCAGTTTGAGAAAAATTTTCAACTTTAGTAAATAACTCTTCTCTAAGATTAGTTGCAAATCCCATTGCTGTTTTAGATGATAGGAAACTTGATATAATAGCACAAATAGTAGACCCTATTGCTATAAGCATCATTATGCTACCTGTTTTTAAAATATAGTTTATGTCACCATTAACAATACCAATATTAATAATATCTGCATTTAAATTTGGTAAATAAAGTTCAGACATTACTTGTAAAAAAACTACCACGAATACTAAAATAATTGATTTAGTATATGGCTTTAAATATTTTGTTAATTTAATCATTTAAACTCTCCTTTTCTTTTTCTTTTAATTTTACATAATAGCTTTATTTTTATACCTACAATGTATTATATTGTTTAAGTTATATGTATTAACTATAATATCATTTACCTAAAACTTAATTCCTTATACATTTAATACTCAACAAATTTTTTAAATTGTTGAGTATTAAGTAAGGAGCATAAATCTAAAAAGTATATGAGAATATATAAATAATTACATATTTTTATATTTTCCAAATTTATTAAGTATAAAATAACTTTGTGGTAAAATTTTCATTACTTAATCCTAAAACTAATTTGAATTATTGTCAATGTTTTAATTGTGAACTTTTTGTGAATATTAAATTAATGTTTATTTTTAACTTTGAAAGTATTAAAAATTAGCAAGTGCTAAATAAATAATTTAAATTTAGATATGGAAATAAAAAATTTATAATTTATTTAGGTTTTGAATAAAAATAATTTTGAAATTTCAATAACACTTCTTCGAGAAGTGTAAACAAAAATTTAAGGCCTACAAAATAAGCCCAAACTCAGTAAATATAGGGGTAAATTGCCCTCGAACATGCCTAATTTCAATAACACTTCTAAAAGAAGTGTTAACAAAAATTGAATAGTTATTTAATATAAATAA
>CAZWZB010000002.1:13908-93900 GCA_964638835.1 uncultured Eubacteriales bacterium
AAAATTATATAGACTTATTAAACATAAAAATGTATACTGTAGATATAAAATTAAATAATATATTTTGGTAAAATTTTTATTAAAATAATTTATAGTTAAGAAAGGATTTGATATTTTGACACTTGTAATTTTAGCAGCAGGAATGGGAAGCCGTTATGGAGGTTTAAAGCAACTAGACCCTATTTATAAAAACGGAGAATTTATTATTGATTATTCAATATATGATGCTATAAGAGCTGGTTTTAATAAAGTAGTTTTTATAATTAAAGAAGAAAATTACGAACTTTTTAAAGAAACTATAGGTAATAGAGTTGAAAAAAATATTAATGTTGAATATGTATTTCAATCTTTAAATTTAGATAATATACAAACAAATATAAAATTACCTGAAAATCGTATTAAACCTTTAGGAACTGCTCATGCTGTTTTATGTTGTGAAAAAGTAGTTAATGAACCTTTTGCTGTAATTAATGCTGATGATTTTTATGGCAAAGAATCTTTTGAATTACTTTATAAATTTTTAAAAGAAGTTGATGTTAATGATAGTAAATTACATTTTGGAATGATAGGATTTATTATTAAAAATACAATTACAGAAAATGGCCATGTTTCAAGAGGTGTATGTGAAGTAGATAGTAATAATTATCTTACCAATATTACAGAACGTACAAAAATTCAACTTAATGGAGAAAATATTCAATATGAAGATAATAATAATTGGGTCACTTTAGATGAAAATACTACTGTATCAATGAATTGTTGGGCATTTACTCCAAAAATATTTGAAAAAATTAAAGAAGGTTTTCATAAATTTTTAGAAGATAATATTAACAACCTAGAAAAAGCGGAATATTTTTTACCTTTTGTTGTAGAAGATTTAATTAATAAAAATAAATGCGATGTAAAAGTAATTCCTACGCTATCAAAATGGTATGGTATAACTTATAAAGAGGACAAACAAAAAATAGTTGAATTTATTGACAAAATGGTATATGATAATATTTATCCTGAAAGGTTGTGGAACTAATGCTTCATAATTTAGATGAAATTATAAATCAATTTAAATTTGAAGGAGAATTTCAATCAATAGAACCTTTTGGATGTGGACATATAAATAGTACTTATGCTATTTATTTTAAACCTCAAACAAGATATATACTACAAAAAATTAATACTAATATTTTCAAAAATCCATATGAATTAATGGAAAATATTAATTCTGTTACAACTCATCTTAAAACTAAAATAAAAGAATATGGCGGAAATCCTGAACAAGAAACATTAACTATAGTTAAAACTAAAGAGGGTAAGCTATTATATAAAGATAGCGAAAATAACTATTTTAGAGTTTATTTATTTATTGAAAATGCTAGTTCATATCAGTTAGTTGAAAAACCAATTTTATTTTATAATGCTGCTAGAGCTTTTGGTAAGTTTCAACGCCTTTTAGCAGATTTTCCTGCTGAAAGTTTATTTGAAGTCATACCAAATTTTCATAACACTAAAAGTCGTTATAAAGATTTTATAACTGCTTTAGAAAAAAATTTAGCAGGACGAGTTGATTTAATAAAAGATGAAATTAAATTTGTTAAAGATAGAGAAAAAGATTGTAGTATATTTGTTGACCTTATAGAACAAGGTAAATTACCACTAAGAGTAACTCATAACGATACAAAATTAAATAATATTATGATTGATAATAAAGCAGATGAAGGTATATGTATTATAGATTTAGATACTATAATGCCGGGGTCTATTTTATATGATTTTGGAGATAGTATTCGTTTCGGTGCATCTTCAGCTAAAGAAGATGAAAAAGATTTAGATAAAGTATATATGGTTATAGATTTATTTGAACAATATACAAAAGGGTATTTAAGTGAAGCAAAAAATACTCTTACATCTGTAGAAATTGAAAACTTAGCATTAAGTGCTAAAATTTTAACTCTTGAATGTGGAATACGTTTCCTTACTGATTATATAAATGGTGATGTATATTTTAAAATACATAGAGATGGACAAAATTTAGATAGAGCAAGAACTCAATTTAAATTGGTTGCTGATATGGAAAGTAAAATGGAGCTTATGCAAAACATTGTAAATAGGTATAAAGAGTGATAAACTCTTTAATATATATAGTCAACAAATTTTAAAAAAGTTTATTGACTTTAAACACTTAAGGAAGGATGATATTATGTCTATATTAGTTACTGGTGGTGCAGGTTATATTGGCTCTCATACAGCTGTAGAACTTTTAAATGCAGGTGAAGAAATTGTTATATTAGATAATTTTTTAAATAGTAAACCTGAAGCACTAAATAGAATTAAAAAAATAACAGGAAAAGATTTTAAGTTTTATGAAGTGGACTTATTAGATGAAGAAGGTCTTAATAAAGTATTTGAAGAAAATGATATAGAAGCAGTTATACATTTTGCAGGATTAAAAGCAGTTGGAGAATCTGTTAAAAAACCATTATGGTATTATCACAATAATTTAACAGGTACATTTAACTTAGTAAAAGTTATGCAAAAACATAATGTTAAGAAAATTGTATTTAGTTCTTCAGCTACTGTTTATGGTATGGCTAAAGTACCTATTACAGAAGATTCTCCTTTATCTACAACAAATCCTTATGGAACAACTAAACTTATGATTGAACAAATCCTTAGAGATGTATATGTAGCAGATAATGAATTTAGTATTGCATTGTTGCGTTATTTTAATCCTATTGGAGCCCATGAAAGTGGATTAATTGGAGAAAATCCAAACGGAATACCAAATAATCTTATGCCATATATTTCACAAGTTGCATCTGGTAAACTTGAATGTTTAAATGTATTTGGTAATGACTACCCTACACATGATGGAACAGGTGTTAGAGATTATATTCATGTTGTTGATTTAGCTATAGGACATTTAAAAGCACTTGAAAAAATACGTAAAGATACTGGAGTTGATGCTTACAATTTAGGAACAGGCGTTGGATACTCTGTACTTGATATTGTAAACGCATTTGAAAAGGCATCAGGAATTAAAATAAACTATAAACTAGTTGAAAGACGTCCAGGTGATATTGCTGAATGTTATTCTGACCCTAAGAAAGCACTTGAAGTTTTAAATTGGAAGGCAACAAGAGGAATTGAACAAATGTGTATTGATACATGGAATTGGCAAAAATCAAACCCAAATGGATTTTAAAAAAATATCCACCCTTTTAAAGGGTGGATATTTTTTATTTTAATCTTGCTAAATTAAATTTATCATGAACTGCTATCATAGCTCTTTCTAAATCTTCTTCATCAATTAATACAGAAATTTTAATTTCAGATGTAGCTATCATATTTATATTAACATTTGCATCATAAAGAGCTTCAAACATACTTGATGCCACGCCTGAATTATTAGACATACCAGAACCTACTATAGATATTTTAGCCACTTTATCATCATGTACTAATTTTTGCATATTTATTATATTTTTATTATCTTCTAATACTTTTAGTGCATCATTTAAATCACTTTTACCAACTGTAAAGGATATATCTTTTGTATTATCACGTCCTATTGATTGAAGTATAATATCAACACTTATTTTCTTTTTTGCAAGTAATGAGAATATTTGAAATGCTATTCCCGGTTGGTCTTTTAATCCTACTAAAGATATTCTTGATACATCTTTATCTCCTGCTACTCCTGTAACAGACATTTTTTCCATCATACTATTAGCCTCCTTAACTTGTGTTCCTTCTGCTGTAGTTAAACTTGACCTTACTACAAGTTTTACATTATATTTTTTTGCTAGTTCTACAGACCTATTATGAAGTACTTTTGCTCCTAATGAAGCAAGTTCTAACATTTCATCATAACTTATTTCATTAAGTTTTACTGCATTTTTTACTACTCTAGGGTCAGCAGTATATACACCATCTACATCTGTATATATTTCACATAAATCTGCATGTAATGTTGCTGCTAAAGCAACAGCTGTTGTATCTGAACCCCCCCTACCAAGTGTAGTTATATCGTCGAATTTATTCATACCTTGAAAACCTGTTATAATAACTATGTTTTTTCTTTCTAATTCAGTATTTATCCTATCTTCATCTATTTGTTTAAGTCTTGCATTACCATAGGTAGAAGTAGTATTCATAGATACTTGATAAGCATTTAAAGATACAGCAGGATAACCTAAACTATTTATAGCCATAGCCATTAATGCTACAGATTGTTGTTCTCCTGTAGATAATAACATATCCATTTCTCTTTTTGGTGGATTTTTAGTTATCTCACCAGCTTTTTCTATAAGTTCATCTGTGGTATCACCTTGTGCAGATAAAACAACCACAACATTATTTCCTTTTTTATAAGTTTCAATAATACGATTAGCGACATTAAATATTCTTTCGGCATTTGCAACAGAACTTCCCCCGAATTTCTGAACAATCAGCATAGAATTAGCCTCCTTTATTAGGTTTTATTTTTCATAATTTATTATACTTCTTATTTCTTTAATTTCAATACTTTGTTTTAATTTTTCGATATTATTTTTCAATATTCCTTCTTCATCTGTATTTGTAATAAATGCAAATTCATCTGGAAATTGTTCAAGATTTATTATTTTAATGTCTTTAAATATTTTGT
This sequence comes from uncultured Eubacteriales bacterium, assembly GCA_964638835.1. Classification (GTDB taxonomy): domain Bacteria; phylum Bacillota; class Clostridia; order Lachnospirales; family CAZQDT01; genus CAZWZB01. Next base: position 18,551 of record CAZWZB010000002.1, read on the forward strand.
TAACTTCATTAATTGCTGTTTCTAATGTATTATACGCTACTCGTATAAATAACGCTACTGGTTCTTTATCAGAAGATGCAACATGAACTTTTTCTTCTGCCCAAAATTGAATTATATTTGTATTTCCGTGTTTTATAGCATCTATTATATCCGAAACAACTGCACTTGCTGTAGCAAGTTTTCCTGCTCCTTTTCCATAAAACATAAGTGTACCAACCATATTACCTTTTACAATAACTGCATTAAATACATCAGATACATTTGATAATTGATTATCATTACCTATAAATTTTGGTGATACTCTAGCAAATATATTATCATTTATTTTTTTACATGATGCAATAAGTTTTATTTGTTTATCCATAAATTTAGCATATATCATATCTTCTTTTGTAATATTTGTTATACCACAAGTTATAATATCTTCATAGTCAACTTGTAAGCCAAAAGCTAAAGAAGATAATATAGCAATTTTACGACAAGCATCAAATCCACAAACATCAGCTTCAGGGTTACGTTCAGCATATCCATTATCTTGAGCTTCTTTTAAAACATCAGAAAATTCTCTACTATCTTGTGACATTTTAGTAAGTATAAAATTCGTAGTTCCATTAAGTATGCCTTCTATTTCTACAATTTCATCTGATGTTAATGATTGATTTAAAGGGCGTATGATAGGTATACCTCCGCCTACACTTCCTTCAAATAAAAAATTTATACTTTGTTGTTGAGCTATTTTAATAAGTTCTGCTCCATGTTTTGCAACAAGCTCTTTATTTGATGTAACTACGCTTTTACCTTTTAACAAAGATTTTTTTACAAATGTATAAGCTGGTTCAATCCCTCCTATAACTTCTACTACTACTTTAATTGTATCATCATTTAAAATATCATCGAAATTATGAGTTATTTTTTGTTGTATAAAATCATCTTCAAAGTCACGTATGTCTAATATATATTTTATATAAATATTATCTCCTGTTTTTTTATCAATAGTTGCTTGATTGGTAGTTATAACTTCAACTACACCTGAACCAACTATTCCATAACCTAAAATTGCAATATTAGTCATTAACATTATCCTTTCTTTATTTTATTCTCTAGCTATTATTTCTACTTTCTGAACTCCTTGCAAACTTTCAAAGGTATCAATTAAATTTTTTATATCGTTTTTAATTTTTCCTGTTTCTATTGTTATGGTAACAATAGCAATACCATTAAGGGGTATATTTTGATTTATAGTTAATATATTAGCACCTGCTTCCGCTATTAAATTAAGTACATTTGATAATAAACCAGCTATATCTTCAATTTGTAATGAAATAGTAATTGTTTTACCTCTTGTATTTTCGTAAAACGGAAAAATATAATCGCGATATTTATAAAAAGCACTTCGACTTATACCAACTTGATTAACTGCTTCTTGTATTGTTTTAATTTCACCTTTTTCTAAAATCTTTTTAGCTTCTACTACTTTTATAAATACTTCTGGAAGAACACTTTTGTCTATTATAAAAAAATTATCTTTTTCTTTCATTATTGAACTCCTCCAATGTATTTAAACAATATACATTTGTGTTTACTACAAGGATATTACCATAATACAAATTTAATTTCAAGCTTTTTTTAATTTTTATTTCTAAATTTATATTAAAAATAAATTAATATTTATTTTACATTAATAAAAAGATATTGACAAACTAACTCTACGTATGTAGAATATAAATATACACTATAATTGTAGAGTGGAGGAATATTATGAATAAGGAAAATAAAATTTCAGAAACTGAACTTGAAGTTATGAAAATTGTATGGAGAAACAATAAACAAACAACAAGTTCAGATATTGTAAAAGAGTTAAAAGTACTAAAAGGTTGGAAAGATACAACTATCTATACATTAATAAGTCGACTTGTAGAAAAAGGATTTTTAATACAAGAAAAACAAAAACAAATTTCTTGTTATTCTCCAACTATATTTGAACATGAATACACACTTGAACAAACACAAGAAATGATTGATAAATTGTTTGGAGGTGACGCAACTCAGTTGGTTTCTATGCTTTATAAGAATAAAAAAATCAAATCTAAAGATATAGATAATTTGAGAAAATATTGGGAGGAAAAAAATGAATAATGTTTTTATAAAATTTGTTTCTCTATCGTTTTCAGGCTCTATTATAGCGTTTATTTTATTCGCTATAATATCATTTTTTAAATTTAAAATATCTAAAGTGTGGCAGTATTATATTTGGATTATAGTTATTTTAAGATTAATAATTCCATTTTCACCCAAGAGTAATTTAATAAGCTATTTATATAATTTATTTGACAGTAATTTTACAACAGATATTTTATTAAATAATAAAAATATTTTTTTACTTAATATTCAAAAATATTTATGGGTTGGATGGTTATTTATTGCTTTTATATTATTACTAAAAAAAATAATTAGTTATAATATTTATATTTATTTTATAAAACTAAACAGAAAAATTATAACTGATAAAAATATTATACAAATTTATTATACAATATGTAATCAAATGGGTATTAAGAGAAAACCTTGTCTTTACTCATATAAGAGAATAAATTCACCTATGTTAGTAGGATTTTTTAAACCATATATTCTATTACCTGAGGAATTACTTACAACAGCTGATAACCTACAATATATTTTATTACATGAATTAACTCACTATAGAAGATTAGATTTCATTTATAAATGGTTTACTCAATTAATTGCTTGTATACACTTTTTTAATCCTTTTATTTTTATTATTACAAATATGATTAATACATATTGCGAATTATCATGTGATGAAATAGTTATTAGAAACTTAGATGAACATAACAGAAAAAAATATGGTTCGGTGTTAATTGATAGTTTAGAGCTTAATATAAAACATAATCAACATCCTATACCATTTAAATTTTATAATGATATAAAACAAATAAAAGAAAGGCTTGAAGCTATTATAAGATATAAAAAGAGTTCTAATTTTATAATTATATTTACTATAATACTAACCATAATAATTTGTTCTAGTGCTATTTACGTAGGTTCGTATAAAAGTAATTCATATTATTGTTGTTATAAAGCAATTATGTATTATATCAAATAACTTAATAATATTATACTGAAATGGAGTGATGATATGTTGGAAACAGAAAGTAAAAAAGAATTATTTATAAACGGTATGACATGTCAAGGTTGTGAACTTAAAATAGAGAATAAACTCAAGAGTTTATTAGGAGTAATAGATGTAAATGCAAACTATACACAGGGAAGTATTGATATTAAATTTAATTCTAATCAAATAAGTATTTCAGAAATTATTAAAACTATAGAAAGTATTAATTATACAGTAAAATCTATAAATGAACAAAATATCAATGTACATAGTAAAAGTAATAAAAAATATTTTCAGATTATACAATTATCAATAATTACAATTATTATACTTATGATTATTTTTCTTATAAGAAATTCTGTTGAATTTAATTCTCAATCACTAATTAATTCAAATATGACATATGGTATTTTATTTGTTAGTGGATTAATTAATTCTTTACATTGTATAGCAATGTGTGGTGGAATTAACTTATCAATATGTATGGCTCATAAATCTGAAAACGAAAACAAATTTTCTAATTTATTACCAAGTATATTTTATAATTGTGGAAGAGTTATCTCTTATACACTTATTGGTGGAATTGTAGGCATAATAGGTTCTGTAATTAATATAAGTTCAGGAATTAAAGGAATAGGAGCTATTATATCTGGTATTTTTATGATTTTAATGAGTTTAAATATGTTAAATATTTACCCAATATTAAATAAATTAATTCCTATGTTTCCTAAAATACTTGGAAACAAATTATATAATAAAATTGGTAAAAGTAGTCCATTTATTATAGGATTATTAAATGGTTTTATGCCATGTGGACCATTACAAAGTATGCAGATATATGCTTTAGGTACAGGAAGTTTTATATCAGGTGCATTAGCAATGCTTATTTTTAGTTTAGGCACAGTTCCTTTAATGTTTGGATTTGGTGCTATTAGTTCATTATTAAGTAATACATTTACTAATAAAATAATGAAAGTTTGTTCAATATTAATAATGATTTTAGGAGTTACTATGCTTATACTTGGAATAAATTCAGCAACTCAATATTAGAATTTAATTTGTAAATACATAAAAGGAGTATACTATTATGATTAAGAAGATAAAAAAATATTTTATTATAATATCAAGTATAATTGTATTAGGAGTTGTAATAATATCAATATTAAAATTTATAGATAATAGAAATACAACAAAAGTTGAAAATTTAATTATTACAAGTGAAGCTTTTAAAAATGGAGGAACAATACCAATTCAATATACAGGTAGGGGTGAAGATATTTCACCTGAATTAAAATTATCTCAACTTTCAGAAGAAGCCAAAACAATTGCTATAATAATGGACGATATTGACTATCCTTTTAAAATATTTACTCACTGGGTAATCTGGAACATTCCAGCACAGAATATTATACCAGAGAAAATACCATATGGAGATGTTGTTGAGTCTTTAGGAAATGCAATACAAGGAATTTCATATGGGAAACATAAATATAGAGGCCCAAAACCTCCTTTTGGAAGTCATCGTTATAAATTTAATGTATATGTTTTGGATTGTGAATTAAATTTAAATAGCACTTCTGGTAAAAAGGAATTATTAAAAAGCATGGAAGGGCATATTATTCAATATGGTTCTATAATAGGAAGGTTTAAATAAAAAGTAAGTGTATTTACAAAACGTTGTAAATACACTTACTTTTTCTCTTATAATTACCTCATTGTTTTTTGTTTACTATTGATTTTACCAAAAAGTGTGATATAATCGAAAGGATTATTTAGTTTCATTAAAAATAAATTATAGGTGGTTGAAAAATGAGTCATGAACAACTTGATAAACAAATATTAAAATATTTATTTTATGCAACAGGATTTATACTTTTTATAATATACTTTAGCTCAATTATGAATATAGTTACATTGTTATTTAGTATTACATTTCCTTTAATTTTAGGTTTTGTTATTGCTTATATATTGAATATAATTATAACTAAGGTTGAAAAAGTTTATTTTCCAAAATCAAGGAACAAAATTATAAATCAAACAAAAAAAATAATGGTGTTTCTTCTATCTATTATTATAATATTACTTACCTTAATTGCTATTATAAATATTGTTTTACCTGAAATATTTAAAACTTTTTCTACAATAACATCTAGTTTGCCTGAATTTATTGATAATATCAATAAATTGATTATTAAGTATGAAAATTATTTTCCTGCTATTGCAGAACAAATATGGTCACTTGATATAGATTGGAGCAGTATAGGTAAAAATATTGCTGATTATGCTTCAAAAGGTATTAGTAGCTTATTTAATTCTTCATTTACGATTGTTTCTAGTATAACGGGAGGTATATTTGACTTTGTAATGGCATTTGCTTTTGCAATTTACTTAGTTTTTGGTAAAGAAAGATTAATAGGTCAACTTAAATGTTTGCAAAAGGCTTATATGAAAAAATCTTGGATAGATAAATTTAATATGGTTTTGTCATTAGCTAATGAATCATTTTCAAATTATATAATAGGACAGGTTACAGAAGCTGTTATATTGGGAACGCTCTGTAGTCTTGGCATGTGGATATTAAGATTTCCTTATGCTCTTACAATTGGTGTATTTGTTGGTATTACAGCTTTAATACCTATTGTAGGTGCATATTTAGGTGCAGGTGTTGGTGTATTTCTTATTTTGATGATTGACCCAATAAAAGCTTTATTTTTTCTTATATTTATTTTAATACTTCAACAACTTGAAAATAATTTAATTTATCCAAGAGTAGTTGGTACATCAATTGGACTTCCGGGTATGTGGGTGCTTGCAGCAGTTGTTGTTGGAGGAGGTTTATTTGGAGTTATTGGTATGATAATTGGTGTTCCATTTGCAGCAACAGTTTATAAATTAATACAAATAGATGTAAGAAAAAGATTAAATTATAAAAAGAAAAGATTTAACTAAAAATCAAGCTACTTTATATTTTTTTATAAATTAAAATTAATATGGATAAGGGCTGTTAACTATATTATAACTTGATTTATAAAAATTATTGCATTTGTAATATTTTTATGTTATATTAACTTATTATTATATATTAATGCATTAAAGACTAAATATTTAACTTTTATGACAATCAATATTTAATATAATACAGGGATTAATGAAAACTAGATTGATAGTAAATTATAAATATGACAGATGCTATATAAAATAAGAATATCTACAAAATTTTGTAGATATTCTTATAACTTAAGTTCTTAAAAGAAACTATATTTTAATATAGTTAAAATTATTCGTTGATTTTTAAGCCGGCTACTCTAGCCATATCAAGTATAGAAGCTTTAGATACTTTTTTACCTTTATAATCTATAAGGTCATCCATACTACCACTGAAAATATCAGCTGGTTCGTATTTTTTAAGTATAATTCTTTCATCATCAACAAAGATTTCTAATGCATCTTTTTCTTTGATGTCAAGATTTCTTCTTAATTCGATTGGTAATACCACTCTTCCTAATTCATCAACTTTTCTAACTATTCCTGTAGATTTCATTTAATATTCCTCCTAAATTTTATAATTAATTTTTTTGAATGTTCCTTTTAATTAATAAGGAAAATTCATATAAGATATTTTTCTATGAGAAATTTATCTTAATAGTATTTATTAAGTATTACTAAGTATTATTCTCACATTTAATTAAATAAAAAGATTTATATGTCTAATATATAAATTTAAGTCTCTACTAAGATTAAATAGATTTAAATTATCTTTTATCTATTTAATTATTTTAGTTAGTATCTCTAACGAAAATATACAATTTATTTATATAAATAGAGAATTATTAATTTAACTTTATTGAATATTTTAATAACTGAATAAAATTTTTAATTATTTGCAATTCAATTTGATTTAAATTAATATCTTGATACATATTTCGACATTTTTCTTCGTTTCTATAATACCATTCCTTACAATATAAGTCAAACCTTTTTTTAATAAAATTAAAATTTTTTTATATTTTATTTTAATTTTTACACATGTCAAAAATAAACAATCCCATATATAATTGATATTTCAAGCATTTAAGCATTAAATAAGAATAAAAAGAGTATATTATATAATTAATGTTAATATATAATTTAATCAAAATATAATTAGAAAATCGGAAGATATTTAAAATATTTCTGAAATTATTTAAAATGTTTCTGAACTATTTTAAATATATTCCTGATTAAAAAGGAGGTTTTTTTAATGCTAAATTATATTTGGGGATTTATGATAATAATTGGAGTATTAGTGGGAATATTTACAGGTAAAACGGCTGAAATAACACAATCTATTATAAGTTCATCTAAAGATGCTGTACAATTGTCCATAACAATGCTTGGAATAGTATCTACTTGGATGGGCATTATGAAAATAGCAGAAAAAGCAGGAATTATAGATGATTTATCTAAAAAGATGAGACCAATATTAAAATTCTTATTTCCTGATATACCAACAGAACACGCTGCTAATAAATATATAGCAACAAATATTATTGCAAACTTATTAGGACTTGGTTGGGCTGCTACCCCTGCTGGTCTTATGGCTATGAAAGAAATGCAGAAACTTAATAAGATTAAAGATACTGCTAGTAATTCTATGTGTATGTTTTTAATAATAAATATTTCTTCAATACAATTAATATCAATTAACATCATAGCTTATTGTACACAATATGGAGCTAAAAATGCTACAGATATAATATTACCTACTCTTATAGCTACATCTATTTCAACATTTATAGGAATTATATATGCTAAGCTTAAAGAGAGGGGATATAAACAATGAATTTTATAAATACATTTTCAACCATATTAATACCAGTAATATTTGTAGCAATTCTTTTATATGGATACTCTAATAAAATAAATGTATATGACACTTTTATTGATGGTGCTAAAGACGGAATAGGTGTTGTACTTAATATTTTACCTACACTTATAGGGCTTATGTTAGCAGTTGGAGTTTTAAGAGCTTCAGGAGTTTTAGATATATTAACTAAACTTATAGAACCAATAGCAAAATTAATTCATTTTCCATCTGAAGCAATACCAATAACTTTAATGAAACCAATTTCCTCATCTGCTGCTACAGGATTATTTATAGATATATTAAAAAAGTATGGAGGAGATGCATTTATAAGTAAATACATAGCTGTTATGCTTGGAAGTACAGAAACAATATTTTATACTATGTCTGTATACTTTACAAGTGTAAATATTATTAAAACAAGACATACTCTAAAAGGTGCATTAATATCAAATATAGCAGGAATATTTGTAGCATTATACATATCTTTATTATTTTTTTCTTAAAACAAATTCTTTATAAACGGAATATAAAATGAGTTCGATAAAATTAACTTATCGAACTCATTTTATATTCCATTTATATTTTGAAATATTTTAGAAATTCGTCAAAATATTTTATTTTATTTACAATTCTATCTTAACCCTGTAATTTTCAAGCTCTAAAAGCATTCATTACTTTCACACTATTTTTTAAGTATAAATGCTCTCATGTTTAATTATTTATTTATAATCTGCGAATCCATTGTAAAACCAATAAAAATAACATCAACGAAAAAATATTAAGAGGCAAAATCTCTTTACACTTTTGCAAAAGTGTAAAGAGATTTTAAATTTAATTTTATAAAATCTATCTTTATAAACACTAAATAATATTTTAAATGAATTATGTTATTTTTTTTTATATGATTTTTAAATTTGGATATAGTAAATTGATTAGATTTGAGTTAAAATATATTAAAGAATATATAATAAATAATCTAAATTGGAGTGAATTTTAATGACTGTATGGATAGATAATCAAACAGATAATTGTATTTTTGAAGATTATGAAAATCTTTTAAGGGAAATAGTTTTTTTATGTATTAAAGAAGAAAAATATTCTGAAAATATTGAAGTAAGTATATCTATAGTATATAATGAACAAATACAAGCTTTAAACAAAGAATTTAGAAATATAGATAAACCTACAGATGTACTTTCTTTTCCTATGATTGAATTTGAAAATAATAATTTTAATTTAAACATAGATACAAATGAAATTATATTAGGAGATATAATAATATCTATAGAAAAAGCTATTGAACAAGCTATTGAATTTGGGCACTCATTACAAAGAGAAATAGCATTTCTAACAGCTCATAGTATGTTTCATTTAATGGGATATGACCACCAAAATGATAAAGATGAATATATAATGAAACAAAAGCAAGAAAAAATCTTAACAAGTATTAATTTGACTAGATAATAGGGGGTCTTATCTTGGTTGGTAACAACAATAATAACAGTAATAAAAAGAGAAAAAATTATAAAGCACCATTAATAATTTTAACTACATTATGGGGTGTAGTAGTTTTGATTTCAATAAGTTTTTTTATTGTTTCACTTAAGTCTAATAATCAATTAAATAGTTTTAAAGAAGTAGAAAGCACACAAAATATTACAATCCAGAGTACAGAACAGCAAACTACACAAGAAGTTATAGAAGAAACAACAGAAGAATTAATTGTAGAAGAAATTTTAAATTTTAAAGTTAAAAGTTTACTTACTGGTTTATACATAGATGAAGATATTGCAGATAAAAGACCATTTGCAGTGACTATAAATAACCTTCCTAAAGCATTACCTCAAAGTGGAATATCTCAAGCAGATATTTATTATGAAGTATTAGCAGAAGGTGGAATAACTAGATTAGTAGCTATATTTCAAAATGCGGATGCTACTAAACTTGGTCCTGTAAGAAGTGCTAGAGATTATTTTTTAGATTTTGCACTTGATAATGATGCTATTTATATACATCATGGTGGAAGTCCTCAAGCTTATGCTAATTTAAAAGATTTAAGAATTAATAATTTTGATGGTATGAAAGAAGAAAGATTTTTCTTTCGTGACTCAGAACGTTTAAAACAAAAAGGAATGTATGAACACAGTTCATACATAGATGCTATAAAATTTTATAATACACTAGAACAATCAGGATATAGAAAAGAAAATAGTGGTTCATCAATGTTTAGATTTTCAGACGAACCTGTAATTTTAAAGTCTGAAACACAAGCAAATAAAATAACATTACCTTTTTCAAATGAACAAATCTCTGTTTATGAATATGATGAAGAAAATAATATATACAATAGATTTCAAAATTCACAAGTACATATAGACGAGTTAACAGGAGAACAACTTTCTGTAACAAATGTTATAGTTCAATTTACAGATATAAAAGTACTACCATCTGATGATGCTGGAAGACGTGAAGTAAAGCTTATAGGAGAAGGAAAAGGATTATATATAACAGGTGGTAAGGTAGTAGAAATAAAGTGGAATAAGGAAAGTCATAGTTCAAAAACTGTTTGGACTGATTTAGATGGAAATATATTAAAACTTAATCCGGGCAAAACATGGATAAATGTTTTTTCTAAAGATACACAAATTATTATTGAATAGGAGTTGATAACATGGAACTTATTGAATTAGCTAAACAAGCAATGAAAAATTCATATTCTCCATACTCAAATTTTGCTGTTGGTGCTGTTGTTGTAACAACAGATGGAAAAATATATAGTGGTTGTAATATAGAGAATGCTTCTTATGGTGTTACAAATTGTGCTGAAAGAACAGCATTATTTAAAGCTATATCTGAAGGAGAAAGAAATTTTGAAAAAATAGTAATTGTAAGTTCATCAAATGATTTTACATTTCCTTGTGGACTATGCTTACAAGTTATGGTAGAATTTATGCCAGAGGGTGAAGTAATCTTATACAATGAAAAAGAAATTAAAACTTATAAAGTAAAAGAACTATTACCAAATGCTTTTACAAATAAAAATTTTAGTGGGTGATTTTATGCGTCAGTGGGAAGAATTAGAATATGCCTGCTATACTTGTGATAAATGTGATTTATGTAAAACTAGAAATAATGTTGTAATTGGAGTTGGAAATAAAAATGCCAATATAATGTTTATAGGAGAAGGTCCGGGAGAACAAGAAGATTTACAAGGAATACCTTTTGTTGGACCAGCAGGTCAATTACTAGATAAAATGCTTCAATCAATAGATATAAAAAGAGAAGATGTATATATAGCAAATATAGTTAAGTGTAGACCTCCTTATAATAGAGACCCCAAACAAGAGGAAATGGATGCTTGTATAAATTATTTAAGATATCAATTTTTATTAATTAAACCTAAAATTATAGTATGTCTTGGTAGAATAGCAGCACAAATGATAATATCACCTACTTTTAAAATAACAAAAGAACATGGTAATTGGTATGAAAAAAAAGGTTATCTTATGACAGCAATATATCACCCATCAGCACTTTTAAGAGATGAAAGTAAAAAAAGACCAACATACGAAGACTTAAAAGTTTTAAAACAAAAATATGAAGAAATGAGGAAAGAAATTTGAAATTTAAATCAGGATTTGTAACAATAATAGGTAGACCTAATGTAGGAAAATCAACATTAATGAACCAAATAATAGGTGAAAAAATAGCAATTATGTCAAATAAGCCACAGACAACTCGTAATCGTATACAAAGTATATTAACTAAAGAAGATTATCAAGTAATATTCATAGACACACCTGGTATACACAAAGCAAAAAACAAACTAGGTGAATATATGATAAAATCTGTGGAGACTACACTTAATCAAGTAGATATGATATTGATGTTGATTGAACCAGTCGAAAAAGTATTACAATCTGATATGTATGTTATAGAACAATTGAAAAATGTCAAGACACCAGTAACATTAGTAATTAATAAAATAGATACTGTAGATAAATCTAAGTTACTTAAAACAATAGATATCTATAAAGAGCTTTATAACTTTAGTAGTTATATCCCTATATCAGCATTAGAGGGTGAAAATGTAAATAACTTATTAGAAAATATAAAAGAAACTTTACCAGAAGGACCGCAATATTTTCCTAGTGATATGATAACTGACCAACCAGAAAGACAAATTGTATCTGAACTTATACGTGAAAAAGCACTCCAATTACTAGAAAATGAAATACCACATGGTATTGCTATTGAAATAATGTCTATGAAACAAAGAAAGGATAGAGATTTAATTGATATAGAAGCAAATATTTATTGTGAAAGAGAAAGTCACAAAGGAATTATAATAGGAAAACAAGGAAGTAAATTAAAAATAATTGGAACAAAAGCAAGAATAGACATTCAAAATCTTTTAGGCTCACAAGTAAATATAAAGTTATGGGTTAAAGTAAAAAAAGATTGGCGTGATAGTGACTTTTTATTAAAAAATTTCGGTTACAATATAAAAGAAATATAAAGTTTATTTAATAGATTTTAAAAAATTTGTTGACTATACTCTGTGTTGGTAAGTTTTATATAACATATAAAATTTAGATTAGGAAAACATAATGAAATAAACAAAATATTTTAGGGGGTTTTGTTATGTTAGAAAAATTAGCATGGAATACATTTGAAAGTACAGGAAGTATAGAAGCATATATAATTTATAAAGAATTAGAAGAAGTATTAACTATAGATATAGAAAAAGATGAATTTTTATCAGAAAGTTGAATTGTATGAGTATAATAAAATTAAGAGGATTAGTATTAAGAGAAGCAAATTCAAAAGATATAGATAAAATTATAACTGTTCTAACTAAAGAAAAAGGTAAAAAAACAATGAGTGCAAAAGGAGCAAGAAGACCTAAAAGTTCACTTATAGCAGGAACTCAGCAATTTGCATATTGTGATTTTTATATATATGATGGAAATATAGCTAATATAAATCAAATAGAATTAATTGAGAGTTTTCATAATATAAGAAATGATATAATTAAACTTTCATATGCAACTTATTTTATGGAATTAATTGAAAATACAGTTTTAGAAGGAGAATCATCGGAAGAATTATTAAAGTTCACACTAAAAGCATTACAAATTTTAAATAAAACAGAATACGACCAAAAACTTCTATCTAAAATATATGAACTAAAATTAATGCAATTAATTGGATATATGCCAGAAACAACTATGTGTGTTAATTGTGGTAACTCAATTGAAGATAATATATATTTTAGTGCAGAAGTCTGTGGCATATTATGTAGTAAGTGTAAAGAACTTAATAATAATATTATAAAAATTTCTCATGGTTCTTTAAGTGCTATACAATATATATTGTCTGCTGACTTATCTAATATTTTTAATTTTTCTGTATCAGAACAAGTATTAAATGAATTATCTAAAATAACAAAAGCTTATATTTCCATACATATAGAACATAAATTTAAATCACTAGATTTTTTAAAAAAATTAACGAATTTAAATTAGTAAGATAAATAAAAATAATGCTAATTAAATGAGAATGAAAGTAGGGGCGACCGTAGGTCGCCCCTACTTTCATTTGTTTTGATACACAACCAAATTAAGAATAATGATATTTGTTTACATTATTATTGTTCAATAGAATAATTTATAATTGCTATATATGTAATTTATATGTTATAATGTTGTAATAAAAAATAGAAGGGAGATAAACTTTTGAACAAAAAGAAATTAGAAAAACCCAAAAATTTTTTAATTATATTTTTAATCCCAACTACAATATTATTTGCAATTATATTTTATTTAAGTTCTGTAAAAGAAGTGTATACCGAAGGAATAACAATAGATATAAGTAAACAAAAGGAATGGGTAAAATCACAAGATGAACAAAAAATATATGGCTTATATGAAGTAAATACAGATAAACTATTAAAATCATTTAAAGAATTAAATGAAGCTATAGATTTTGGTGATTTATATAAAAATAGTGAAATTTACATAAAGGAAAAAGATAAAACAGAATGGTTATGGGACAACATTCCTAAATACCATGTTTATGATGGTGATAAACTTAAAAAGAAATTTAAAACATATAGTGATTCTGTAAAATTAGCCAAAGAATATTCAAATGGAAAAGTATATGATTCCAAGCAAAGTATAACCGTTTGGAGTAATATAGAAATTGAAAAAACTATATTGCTAAGTGTACCTTTTATACACCAATTACCCGAATTACTTAGAGGTTGTGAAGTAACAAGTCTTACTATGTTATTACAATATATAAATATAAATGTAGATAAAATGACATTAGCAGAGCAAATAGAAAAAGATATGACACCTTATAGGATTGTTGATGGTGTTATATATTTTGGTGACCCAAGTTTTGGGTTTTTGGGAAGTATGACTGATAAAAATAAAACAGGTTATGGAGCAAATCATGCCCCAATATATAGATTATTACAAAAATATATTAAAGATAGAGCTATTGATATAACAGGCTCAGAATTTGAAGATATATATTATTTTCTTAATGAAAATGCTCCTGTATGGGTTATAACTAATACTGATTTAAAAAAGTTGAATTCATCTGAATTTTATACATGGCAAACCCCTTCTTCCAAAACTATAACTGCTACTAATAAAGAACATTCTGTATTGATAGTAGGTTATGATGAACAATATATATATATAAATGACCCTTTATATAGTAATGCTAATCGAAAAGTTAATAAAAAAGATTTTATAGAAGCTTGGGAGCAGATGGGGCATCAAGCAGTTACTTATATACCATAATTAAATGCTGTTTTAAGTATGAAAAAGACAAGTTTATCAACAGAATGTATGTTTTGTAATCTAATTTTTGAATTAGGGAAATATAGAAGTGAAGATTGAAAAATTTTGTTATCATATACACTGATAAATTAAATTTTAATTAACTTAGGAGGAATATTATGAATTTATTTAACGCTAGTTCATTATTTAATGAAAATACAATAAAAGAAATATTAAATATTATAAATAATCCAGAAGAATTAAGAAATAGATTAACTGAAGGAAAGAAAATGATTTTAAAAGCTTATAATTTTAAAGCTTATAATTTACCAGAAGATTTTACTACTACTTCTTATATAATAGCAACTAATCATTTAACTGATTCAGATGCACCACTAATAGCAAGTTATTATTATGAGATTATGCATCAAGTTATAGATACTTATCCTGAGCTATTTGTTTTCGCTAAAGAAAATTGCTTTAATGGTGTTTCTATACCTAAAGAATTAATACCAATATTAGAATTAGAAAAAGTTTTTGCAGTTGACCGTAAAAGTTTTGCTGGGTCAATGACAGCAATAAAAGCTGCTCAAAAGTGGTTTGCTGAAGGTAAAAAACCTAAGCATTTTCTAATATTTTCTCAAGGAACAATTTTTGATATAAATAAAGATAAAATAGAAGATATTGAACGAGGAACATTCTGGTTAGCTAAATTACTTGGTATTCCTGTTTTACCCGGTTTTATTGAACAAGCTGTTGAAGGAAGTGAGAATCGTTTAATATTTGGAAAACCAATTTTTATACCAAAAGATTGTCGCGATTTTGATAATCACAAACAATTATGGTTAGAAAGAGTAATTGAAGCACAAAACGAACTAGTGACACTTACAGGAATTCCTGCAAGAGAAACTATACTTGATGAAGAACATCAAATAAGAAAAAAATTTAAGTAAAATTAAAACCACCAGTTACGCTGGTGGTTTTAATTTTATTATAAGTATCAGTAATAATCTTATTTTGATAATTTATCAATAATTTGCATAATTTCTTCAATTTTCTTTCTTTCTTTATCATCTAATACTTCACTAACACAATGCTCTAAATGAGCATTAAGTATATCTTTATTTATATTTTTTAAAATAGCTATAGTAGCCATAAGTTGATTAGAAATATCTATACAATAACGGTTTTCATCAACCATTTTAATAATTCCATCAACCTGCCCTCTAGCAGTTTTTAAAAGTCGAGTAGTTTTGTCTTTGTCTGCTTTCATACATTATCTCCCATATGTTTAACTATATTAGTTGGTTTGAAAAATTTTAACCTTAATGCATTTAATACAACGCATATTGAACTTAAACTCATTGCCGCTGCACCATACATTGGGCTAAGTTTCCAACCAAGTAATGTAAAAAATACACCTGATGCAAGAGGAATACCTATACTATTATAAAAAAATGCCCAAAATAAATTTTGCTTTATATTTCTCATAGTTACATGGCTTAATTGAATAAAGTCAACAGCATCTATAAGAGTACTTTTCATAAGCACAACATCTGCTGATTCAATTGCAATATCTGTTCCAGCACCAATAGCAATCCCTACATCAGCTCTTACTAAAGCTGGAGCATCATTGATGCCATCTCCAATCATTGCAACACGTTTTCCGTTTTGTTGAAGCTTTTGAATCTCGCTTTCTTTATCTTGTGGTAAAACTTCTGCTACAACTCTATCTATAGGTAATTCTTTTTTGATTGCTTCTGCTGTTTTTAAATTATCACCTGTAAGCATAATAACTTCGCATCCAATTTTTTTAAATAATTTAATTGCTTCATAACTAGATGGTTTTATAACATCAGCTACTGCAATAACACCAAGTAAATTTTCTCTATCTGCAAAATATAATGGTGTTTTTCCATTTTCAGCAAATTCATTTGCTATAGCTTGTAATTTAGATACATCAATATTTTTTTCAATCATCATTGCTAAATTACCTGCTATATATTGTTTTTCATCAATTATAGCTTCAATACCTCTACCAGAGATAGCTTTAAATTTATTGATATCTTTTAATAATATTTGTTCATTTTTAGCTTTTTGTACAATAGCTTCAGATAAAGGATGTTCTGATGGTTTTTCAATAGATGCAGCAACTTCTAAAAGTTGTATTTCAGATATACCTTCTACTGGTATTATATTTGTAACTACTGGTTTACCTTCAGTAATTGTACCTGTTTTGTCAAGCACAATCGTATTTACACTATGTGCTATTTCAAGAGCTTCTGCTGATTTTATAAGAATTCCATTTGTTGCACCTTTACCAGTTCCCACCATAATAGCTACAGGAGTTGCAAGTCCTAATGCACAAGGGCAAGAAATAACAAGAACTGCTATACCAATTGAAAGTGCAAATTCAAATGATTGACCTACTAATAACCAAGTGATAGTTGATATTATAGCAATAACAATTACAATAGGTACAAAAACACCACTAATTTTATCTGCAAGTTTAGAAATAGGTGCTTTTGAAGCATTAGCATTTTCAATTAATTGTATAATTTGTGCTAGTGTTGTATCATTTCCAACGCATTGAGCTTTAAATTCAAAAAACCCTGTTTTATTTACTGTAGCAGCAATAACTTTATCTCCAACTTGCTTTTCAACAGGTATACTCTCACCTGTAAGCATTGATTGGTCAATAGAAGAACTTCCTTTTGTAATAACTCCATCTACTGGTATACGTTGTCCCGGTCTAACTATTACTATATCACCAATATTAACTTCTTCAATAGGAATTTCTATTTCTTGCCCATCTCTTAAAATAGTTGCAACTTTTGGAGCTAAATCCATTAACTTTGTGATGGCTTCTGAAGTTTTTCCTTTAGCTCGTATTTCTAAAAATTTTCCTAAGGTAATAAGTGTTAAAATGGTAGCTGCTGATTCAAAATATAAATCCATTACATATTTCATGACAATGTCCATATTATTTGTTCCTAAACCATAGCCAATTTTATAAATAGCAAAAATTCCATAAATTAATGCAGCAGATGAACCAATCGCTATTAATGAGTCCATATTAGGAGATTTTTGAAAGAATGCTTTAAATCCAACTTTAAAATATTTTCTATTTACATATACAATTGGTAATGTTAAAAGAAATTGAGTGAATGAAAAAGTTATTGTATTATGCATTCCATGAAGCCAACTTGGTAACGGAAATTCCCACATATGTCCCATTGATATATAAAGTAGAGGAATTAAAAAAATAAAAGAGATAATTAGTCTTTTCTTCATTTCTTTTATTTCTTGTATCATAGGATTTTCAGTATTCGTAGTTTTAGTTTTTATAGATGGATTAGAAGCATTTTCATGTAATGAAGCACCATATCCTAGATTAGTTACAAATTTAATAATTGTTTCTATATCAATTATTTTAGGTTCATACTCAATCATCATACTATTTGTTAATAAATTTACTGTTACATTTAAAACCCCTTCTTTTTTTCCTATCACTTTTTCAATCCTTGCAGAACAAGCAGAACAAGTCATGCCAGTTATATTAAATTTTTGTTTCATAATATCACCTCTTAATATTAATACCTACACCCCTGAGGGAGTGTTATTAGTATATAAAAAAAATTACTTTCTGTCAAGTGATTAATAATTAAATTTTAAGAGTGGTTATTTAAAGATATATAAAAAAATATTTGAGGGTGTTTACTATAGAATGATTCAAAAATAATTGTAGAGAAATGTAGGGGCGACCTGCGGTCGCCCTGTTTTTTTTAGGACGTTTTCGCACACCCCTACATTCAATAATAATTTAAATTTACTTTTTATATTAAATTATAAAAATATTATTCTTTACTTAACACTCTCAAATATTTTTAAATATTCTTAAAACTTCGTCAAATAATTTTATTTTATTTATATTCTTTGGTTAACCCTGTAATTTTCAAGCTTTAAAATCACCTATTCCTTTTACACTATTTTTTAATATACATTTTAATTCCTTATTTAAGAACTGCGAATTACTTGTAAAATCAATAAAAATAAAATAATATTTGAGTTCAAAATCTCTTTACACTTGCGTTGCAAGTGTAAAGAGATTTTGAACGTAATTTTATAAAAACCTATCTACATGTAATCACTCTCAAAATTTTTGAAATATCTATATTTTTGTGTTATAATTATATTAAGTCAAATCATCTTAATAAAAATGTAATTGTAAAATAGGAGTGATTATAAAATGAAAAAAATACAATATATAAAAATGTGGGCAATTAGTTTAATTATAATATCTTTGATATCAATTATTATTGCATTATGCAACATGATGGGAATAACTATTACTGATGTAATTATTAGAATTTTAGGCTGCATTGAGATTATTTCCCTACCATTTTTCGTATTTAGTTCTGTAAAAGTATTATCTATAAAAAAGAAATAATCTCATAAACAAAAGGACGGTTGAATGCCGTCCTTTTTAATTTTATCTTAATGGCTGTTTAAATAAATATTAAAAACTGCACTTAAAAATTAAATATTCGTTGACAAAATATTTTGCTTTGTGTAGAATTAGAAAATAAAATGTTAGTTTTTAAAAAATATACGTTACTTTTATAAATAATTAATTTTATTTTATACTTGTAGAATTGTATTTAAATTACCAAAGTAAATAAGTATACTTGTTAAAATATTTGTAAAGAATATATTAGTATTTATACTTAATTTAAAACTACATTTAGATTAATGGAAGGTGTGTTAAATTTTATGAAAGTGGGTTTAAACGATAGGGAAGTAGTAGAACAGAGGCAGAAGTATGGTTCTAATATGCTAAGCGAAGTTAAATCTGAAAGTTTTTGGGACAAATTAAAAGGCAACTTTGGTGACCCAATGATAAAAATTCTTTGTGTAGCTCTTGCTATAAATGTTGTATTTGCTTTTCTTGGTCAAACGGAGTGGTATGAACCTGTTGGAATTGCTGTAGCTGTTATACTTGCAACATTTGTATCAACATTTTCTGAGTATAGGAATGAAAATGCTTTTCAAAAATTACAAGAAGAAGCTTCTAAAATTAAAGTTAAAGCTCATCGTAATGGTGATATTACAGAGATTGCTATCGAAGATGTTGTTGTGGAAGATTGTATTTTACTTCAATCTGGTGATAAAATACCTGCTGATGGTATTTTAATTGAAGGTAGTATAAAAGTTGACCAATCTGTATTAAATGGCGAAAGCAAAGAAGCTACTAAAAAAGCAATACCTAAAGATTATGTAGAAGAAAATACAGCAATGGACTTTTTGAATGAATATAAAGTTTTTCGTGGAACTATAGTTTGTTCTGGTAATGCTACTATGAAAGTTACTACTGTAGGTGATAAATCAGTATATGGTAAAATTGCTAGTGAACTACAAATTAATGATGAAAGAGATTCTCCTCTTAAAGTAAAATTAGGGAAACTTGCAGAACAAATAAGTAAATTTGGGTACATAGGTGGTTTATCAATTGCAATTGCATTTTTACTACAAAAAATTGTAATTCACAATAGTTTTGATATGTCACTAATTGTACAATATTGTTCAAATTGGACTAATATAGTAAAAGATATTGTTGATGCAATAATCCTTGCAGTAATAATTATTGTTATGGCAGTTCCTGAAGGACTACCACTTATGATTGCAATAGTTTCTTCTTTGAATATGGGTAAAATGTTAAAAGACAATGTTCTTGTTCGTAAAATTGCAGGAATAGAAACAGCAGGTAGTTTAAATATACTTTTTAGTGATAAGACAGGAACCATTACAAAAGGACAATTAGAAGCAGTTGTATTTGTAGATGGGGAAGGTAAAAACCACAACAAATACTCAGATATTAAAGTTGGGCTTAGAAAAATACTGTCACTTAGTATACAAGAAAATACAAATGCTGTAATCACCCATGAAAAAGGAAACAGAAAAATAATTGGTGGTAATGCTACTGAAAGAGCAGTAGTTGGTTTTATTACTGACTCAGAAAATAGTATTAATGTAAAGAAAGGTGTTTCTATTCCATTTAATAGCGAAAATAAATATTCTGCTACTTACGTTTATGGTGATTATAACTTTACGCTTATTAAGGGAGCTCCTGAAAAAATTATTTCAAAATGTACAAGTTATTTTGATTTAGATGGTAATAAGCAACAAGTTTCAAATTTTAATGAGCTTGAAAAGCAAATTGATATTTTAGCTAATAGAGCAATTAGAGTTTTAGCAATTGCTGTTACAGATAAAGAACTTGATGAAAATTCATTACCAGATGGTGAATGGACTTTAGTTGGAGTTTTAGGAATAAGAGATGAAGTAAGACCAGAATCTATTACAGCTATTTCAGAAGTTCAAAATGCTGGGGTTCAAGTAGTTATGATAACTGGAGATAGAAAAGATACAGCAGTTGCAATTGCAAAAGAAGCAGGTTTATTAAAAAATTCAGATGACATTGTTTTAACATCTGATGAACTGCAAGAAATACCAGATGAAAAATTAAAAACTATGTTATCTAAAATACGAGTAATTTCAAGAGCTTTACCAAGTGATAAAAGTAGACTTGTTAGGGTTGCTCAAGAAAACAATTTAGTAGTTGGTATGACAGGTGATGGCGTAAATGACTCACCAGCACTTAAAAAAGCAGATGTTGGTTTTGCTATGGGTGGAGGAACAGAAGTTGCAAAAGAAGCAAGCGATATCGTTATAATGGATGATAACTTTAGCTCTATTGACAAAGCTATTTTATATGGAAGAACTATTTTTAATAGTATACGTAAATTTATAATATTCCAATTAACAATAAATGTTTCAGCGGTTCTTGTTTCATTTATATCACCATTAGTGGGTATAGAACATCCTTTAACTATAACTCAAATTTTATGGATTAACTTAGTTATGGATACTTTAGCAGCATTAGCTTTTGGTGGAGAGCCGGCATTAAAAAGATTTATGCATGAAAAACCAAAACGTCGTGATGAAAATATAGTAAGTAGTTATATGTGGGGTGCCATATTAACAGGTGGTATATGGATTTTAATATTAAGTATGTTTATGTTACTTTCACCATTTATTAAAACAATATTTAGAGCAAGTTCTGATAATGAATATTTATTAACTGGATATTTTACATTCTTTATATTTGCAGCAGTATTTAATGCTTTTAATGCTAGAACAGATAGTATTAATATTTTTGATAACATTAATAAAAATACTGGTTTTATAAAGATAATTTTAATAATTATTGTTGTTCAAGTTATTTTAACTCAAATTGGTGGAGCAGTATTAAGATGTTATGGTCTTGTTTTAAATGAATGGATTTTAGTAATTTTAATGGGTATTACAATTATCCCAATTGATTTAATAAGAAAATTCTTTCAAAGAAAAAAAAGTTAATAAAATAAAATTCAAATTTCGCACTTCATTTTGGAGTGCGAAATTCATTTTTATTTAAATTAATAAATCCAAGAGTAAATTAATAAAAAATATCTAAAAAACAGTTACACTTTTTGAAAAAGTGTAACTGAAAATTGAAGCTATGGATAATAAATTATTTTATATATATGATTGACAATTAATTTGAATTATATGAATAGAGTTGCACTTTTTTTAATAGAATTGCATATGTTACTTGTTTTTTTATTTTACATTCTTATAATAAAATTTATAGTAACTAAAATTTTTAATAATAAAATATTTTTAAAAATTAATTCAAATAATGAAGGGAGAAATTTAAAATGGCTGTTAATTTAAAAAAGGGGCAGAAAGTAGATTTAACAAAAACAAATCCGGGTTTAACTAAATTAATTGTTGGATTAGGTTGGGACTTAAACAAATATGATGGTGGTTTTGATTTCGATTTAGATGTTTCGGTTTTTTTATTATCTGAAACAGGTAAAGTTTTAAGCGATAGTGATTTTATATTTTATAATAACAAAAAGCACCCAAGTGATTCTGTTATTTATCATGGTGATGATTTAACAGGTGAAGGTGATGGTGATGATGAAATAGTGACTGTTGATTTATCAAAAGTACCTCCTAATATTTCAAAAATAAGTTTTACTGTTACAATTAATGAAGCTGACACTAGAAAACAAAACTTTGGTATGGTTTCTAATGCTTATATTCATGTATTAAATGAAGATAAAAAAGAAGAACTTATAACATATGATTTAGATGAAGATTTTTCAATAGAAACAGCAGTTATTATTGCTGAATTATATAGAAATGGCTCCGAATGGAAGTTTAATGCTATAGGTAGTGGTTTTGAAGGTGGTTTGGCTGCTCTTTGTAATAATTTTGGTATATCAACTAATTAGTTATATACTTAAAATTTAATATTTTTAAACAATATATATATTACTTGTATTTTTATTTTAAAATGATATAATAAAATTGTAATAATTAAATTTATTCAAAGGAGAGATACAAATGGCTATTAGCTTACAAAAAGGACAAAAAGTAGATTTAACAAAAACAAATCCGGGTTTAACTAAATTAACTATTGGTTTAGGCTGGGATATAAATAAATATGATGGTGGTTTTGATTTCGATTTAGATGCTTCTGTTTTTTTATTATCTGAAACAGGCAAAGTTTCAAGTGAAGCTGATTTTGTATTTTATAATAATAAAGAACATTTAAGTGGTTCTGTTATTTATCAAGGAGATAATTTAACAGGTTTAGGCGATGGTGATGATGAGGTTGTTAATGTTGACTTATCAAAAGTACCTGCTAACATTTCAAAAATAAATTTTACAGTTACAATTAATGAAGCTAATACTAGAAAACAAAATTTTGGTATGGTTTCTAATGCTTATATTCGTGTTGTAGATGAAACTAAAAATGAAGAACTTATACGTTATGATTTAGGTGAAGATTTTTCAATAGAAACAGCAGTTATTATTGCTGAATTATATAGAAATGGTTCTGAATGGAAATTTAATGCTATAGGTAGTGGTTTTGAGGGTGGTTTAGCTGCTCTTTGTAACAATTTTGGTATATCAACTAATTAATATAAATTAATTATATATTGCTTGTTTTTTTACCTTAAAATGATATAATAAAGTTGTAATAACTAAACTTATTTTATAAAGGAGAAATACAAATGGCTATTAGTTTACAAAAAGGACAAAAAGTAGATTTAACAAAAACAAATCCTGGACTAGCTAAATTAATTATTGGTTTAGGCTGGGATACAAATAAATATGATGGTGGCTTTGATTTTGACTTAGATGCAGCAGCTTTTTTACTTGGTGAAAATACTAAAGTTTCAACTGAAGCTGATTTTATATTTTATAATAATAAAGAACATTCAAGTGCTTCTGTTATTCATCAAGGAGATAACTTAACAGGTTTAGGTGATGGTGACGATGAAATAATATTAATTGATTTATCAAAAGTACCTGCAAATATTCATAAAATAGACTTTACTGTAACAATTCATGAAGCTGATTCTAGAAAACAAAATTTTGGTATGATTTCTAATGCTTATATTCGTGTTATAGATGAAGCAAAAAACGAAGAACTTTTACGCTATGATTTAGGTGAAGATTTTTCTGTAGAAACAGCAGTTGTTGTTGGGGAATTATATAGAAATGGCTCTGAGTGGAAATTTAATGCTATAGGTAGTGGTTTTCAAGGTGGCTTAGCAGCTCTTTGTAATAATTTTGGTATTCAAATTTAATAATCTTTTTAAGGAACGCTATTAGCGTTCCTTATCTATTTAACATAATATAAGTAAAATTTTGGAAGTTTGATTAAATTTATGAGGTGGGTATTTTATGAGTTACGAAATATTATACGAAGGTGCATTTCCTATTATTAAATATAATTTACAAAAAGGAGAACAATTAAAAGCAGAATCTGATGCAATGGTTGCTATGTCAGGTACACTTGATGTAACAGGTGGAGTTGAGGGTGGATTTCTTCGTGGACTAACTCGAATGTTATCAGGTGAAAATTTTTTCTTTCAATATATTACAGCATCACGTGGTAATGGTGAAGTTTTGTTAGCTCATGCATTACCTGGTGGTATATTAGATATAGAACTTGATGGCAGCTATGGTTTAAATATTCAAAAAGATGGTTTTTTAGCTGCTACTTCCGGTATTGAAATTGATACTAAAATGCAAAATTTAATGCAAGGTATATTTTCAAGAGAAGGTCTTTTTATATTAAAAGCTTCTGGAAAAGGAACAATATTTGTTAGTAGCTATGGAGCAATACACCCTATTAATTTAGAACAGGGTGAAGAATTTATTGTTGATAATGGGCATTTAGTTGCTTGGGCTGACTATATGGAGTATAAAATAGAAAAAGCGTCTAATGGTTGGATATCAAGTTTTATGTCAGGAGAATGTTTAGTTTGTAGATTTAGAGGACCTGGTGTTGTATTAATACAAACAAGGAATCCAAATGGACTTAAAGGTTGGTTAATGAAATTAGGTTTTTCTTTAAATAATAAATAATTAAGGAGTTTTTTATGTCAGTAAATTTACAAAAAGGACAAAAAGTGGACTTAACAAAAGGAAATTCAAGTTTAAAAAATTTAATAATTGGACTAGGGTGGAATAACAATAAAGAAACAAATAGCCAAAAAAAAGGTTTTTTTGCTTCAGTTTTTTCATCTGATAATTATGATTTTGACTGTGATTCATCTGTATTTTTATGTGATACTAATGGTAAAATAGCTAATAATGAAGATATAATTTATTTTGGTAGATTAAAACATTCAACAGGTTGCGTACAACATATGGGTGATAATTTAACTGGTTCAGATAGCAATAATACTAAAGATGATGAACAAATCCATATTAAATTACTTGAAGTGCCACAAAACTATAGTAAACTTGTTTTTGTAGCTAATATATATAATGCTATCAAAAGAAAACAAGATTTTGGAATGATTAGTAGTGCATTTATTAGGATAGTTGATGGTGATACTAATAAAGAACTTTGTAGATATAATTTAACTGAAAGCTATGCCGGAAAAATAGCAATGATTTTTGGTGAGGTATATCGACATAATAATGAATGGAAATTTCAAGCAATAGGTGAAGGAACAAGTGATGAGAGTGTGTCTGATATGGCAAAAAGATATAAATAAAATTAATATTTAGAAATAACTTTGGTAAGATAATTACTTATTATGAATAATATAAAGTTGAAATTTTGTACAAACTCTATTTATACATTTTTTTACTTTATTAAATATACAAATAGGAGGAATTAATGATGGGTGTAAATTTATCAAAAGGACAAAGAGTAAGTTTAGATAAGTCAATGAAAATGGCATTAATAGGTTTAGGTTGGGATACTAACCAGTATGATGGTGGATGTGATTTCGATTTAGATGCATGTGCCTTTTTAGTTGGTCAAAACGGTAAAGTATCTAATGATGATGATTTTATATTTTATAATAATTTAACTTCAAGAAATGAAGCAGTTATTCATACAGGTGATAATTTAACAGGCGAAGGTGAAGGCGATGACGAAATTATTTTAATTAATTTTGAAAAAGTGCCAGCAGATGTACAAAAAATTGCAATTACTGTTACTATTCATGAAGCAATGACACGTAGACAAAATTTTGGTATGGTTAAAAACGCTTATGTAAGAGTTGCTAAAATGCAAAGTGAAAATGATACAATTGGTGTTGAAGCGTTACGTTATGATTTAGGTGAAGATTTTTCTGTAGAAACAGCAATCGTTGTTTGTGAAATTTATAAATACGGTAGTGAATGGAAATTTAGTGCTGTAGGTTCAGGATATCAGGGTGGACTCAGTTCACTATGCCAAAGCTTTGGAGTTAATGTATAAGTGTTTTATAGTTTATTAAAAATATGTTGACACTTTTTAAAAAGTATCAACAAAAATTCAAGGCCTATAAAATCCCAATTAATATGATAAATTCAAGAAAAAATTAATAAAATATATGTAAAAAATCTTGACACTTTTTTAAAAGTGTCAAGAAAAATTCAAATCAACTTAAAAGAATCTAAATTAGATTTGCAAACAAAAGAAAGGAATTCATATATGAAAAACAAATTGATGAGTTTAAAAGTAGACTTTGCTTTTAAAGAAATAATGAATGATGAAATAGTGAGAAATAGTTTTATATCTGCTGTATTAAAAATACCAATGGAAGATATTAAATCCACACAAATTTTAAATACATATTTGAGAAAAGAACATATAGAAGATAAACAAGGAATATTAGATGTAAGAGTAACTTTAAACAATATGGAAATAGATATAGAAATACAAGTTGAACCTTTTAAACATTGGGAAGATAGAACTTTATTTTATACTTCAAAAATGTATATTGAATCGATAGAAGCAGGAGATAGTTATAATGTATTAAAAAAGATAGTAAATATAAGTATATTGGATTTTAATTTATTAAAAGAAGAAAATTTCCATAATTCATTCCATATACGAAATGATGAAAGTCATACAATTTATACAGATAAGATGGAGTGGCATACAATCGAATTACCTAAAATACCAAAAAACACAAATACAATAAATGATTTATTAGAATTATGGGCAAGTTTTATACAAAACTCTGAAAATGAGGAGGTCGTTCAAGTGTTAGCTAAAAAAAGTGAATATATAGACACTGCATATAATGTGTTGCAAAAAATATCTACTGATAAAGAAAAAAGAATGGAATATGATGCACGACAAAAAGCAATTTACGACCAGAACACCTTAAAGATACAACATAAAGAGGAAGGCGGAAAAGAAAAAGCATTAAAATTAGGATTACTTATTGAACAAATTTCTGAAATAACAGAATTAACTATAGAAGAAGTAGAAGCTTTAAAAATAAATAACTAATAAACTTTAAAGTTATCGAAAATAAAGGAGATGTTCAAATGTCATTGCAAAAAATATCTTAGGATAAACAAAAAAAGATGGAAGAAGATGCAAGACTTAAAGCTTTTTATGATTTTAATACTTTAAAAATACAATATAAAGAAGAAGGTTATATAGTAGGTGCAGCAATTGCTGTAGGTGAAGCAATCATTAGGTGTAAAGGTGAAGAAATAGAATTTACTTTAGGTGATACTTTAGGTGAAGAAATAGAATTTACTTTAGGTGATACTTTAGGTGAAGAAATAGAATTTATTTTAAGAGAAATGAATTCAGAAGTCATTAAAAATTTTCTTAATTTATTAAATGAGTTAAACATATCTGAGCTAGACACCTTAGCTTCAGAGTTCAAATTAAACCAAAAAGAAATAGAAGCTTTAAAAGAATTAATGTAAAAATTTATCACAATATTGCCTTTAATCATAAAGAGAGTATTCAAGTCGTTAGGAAATTAAAAGAATACTTTCTTTAATTTTAATATTTAGTTTTTAAAAGAAGGACAGGTTTTATAATGAAATATGACTTAGAAAATTTATATTTACAAGGAATAGAGTGGAATAAAAATTCCAATAAAGAAATATTACAATATGCAATAGGTGCTTTATTATATACTCCAGCTACTAATAAAAGTATAGTAGATAAAACAATTCAAAATTTAAAATCAATAGCACTTTGTCTTGAAGATGCTATAATGGAAAATTTGGAGTATGCTGAAGAAGTACTATCTAATAGCATTTCTAAAATATATAACAATTTATCTCAAAATAAAATTTCAATTAATGAGTTACCTTTAATTTTTATTAGAATTAGAAATGTAGAACAATTAAAAAGAATATTTAATAAATTAAATTCTTTTAAAGAAGTATTAACTGGTTTTATAATACCTAAATTTAATTCTAAAAATGCAAAAGAATACTTGAATGAATTTGAAATTATTTTAAATAAAACAAACAATATTTATATTATGCCAATAATAGAGAGTGATAATATAATACATATTGAAACTCGAATTGACGAATTAATTAAAATTCAGAACATATTAAAACCAATATCAAATTATGTTTTAAATATAAGAGTTGGTGGAAATGACTTTTGTAATTATTATGGATTTAGGAGAAATATATCACAAACCATATATGATATAAATGTTGTATCAAATGTACTTACAGATATTATAAATGTTTTTGGAAGAGATTATATAGTTTCAGCACCAGTATGGGAATACTTTGA
The DNA here is from genome assembly GCA_964638835.1 of uncultured Eubacteriales bacterium. GTDB lineage: Bacteria > Bacillota > Clostridia > Lachnospirales > CAZQDT01 > CAZWZB01. The sequence goes on from CAZWZB010000002.1 coordinate 47,455, forward strand.
AGATAGTAAAATTAAAACAAATTGGGCTGAGGGATTGAAAAGAGAATTAACTTTAGACAAGTTAAATGGTTTTATTGGTAAAACTTGTATTCATCCTTCACAACTTAAGGCTATACAAAATTCATTGATTGTAAATTATAATGATTATCAAGATGCGAAAAATATTTTGGGGTGGAAAGATGATATTTTAGGCGTTCAAAAAGGAAGTAATGGAAGAATGAATGAAGTTAAAGCTCATAAAAATTGGGCTGAAAAAACAATAAATCTAGCAAAAATTTATGGAGTGGAAAATTTATGAAAAGAATAGTAAGAGTTTGGTTTAATCATTGGTTTAGTTCAGCATATCACATTATTAATCTGTTAAAACAAGATGAAAATATTAATTTTCATGTTATAGGTACAAATCAAAACATTAATTCAGTAATAAAATTAGCTTGTGATGAGTGGTATGAAGAACCTGTATTTGAAACAGATGAAGAATATATAGAATATTGTATTAATTTTTGTAAAACAAATCAAGTAGAAGTTTTTGTACCAAGAAGAAGAATGATTGCAGTTTGTAAAAATTTAAACTTATTTAAAGAATTAAATGTAAAAGTTCTTGTTGACAATAACTATGAAAAGTTATGTATATTAAATGATAAAGAAAAAACTTATAACTTATTTGAAAAGTTAAATATAAATGTAATTCCTGAAAGATATATAATTGATAATGTAGAAGATTTTTGTAAAGCTTATAAGTTAATTACTGCTAACTTTGAACGTGCATGTATTAAAATTACAAATGATGAAGGTGCAGTTAGTTTTAGAGTAATTGATGATAGTATAGAAGGTTATAAAGGTCTAAGAAGAGATTTAGGCTCAAAAATTACTTTTGAATATGCTAAAAAAATTTTAAGTGAACAAAAAATTTTTGAAAATATTATGGTAATGCCTTATTTAACAGGAATAGAAGCAAGTATTGATTGTTTAAAAACAAATAGTGGATTAATTATTGTACCAAGGTTAAAAACTGGTGGTAGAGTTTCTGAAATAGTGTATGATAATAAATTAATTGAGTTATGTAATGAATTTTTTGAAAAGATTAGTTTAAATAATCCTTGTAATATACAGTTTAAATATTATGGTGAAAATCCATTTTTATTAGAAATAAATACAAGGATGTCAGGTGGTATCCCATACTCTTGTTTAGGAGCTAATGTTAATATTCCTAATATAGCAATAAATCAACTTTTAGGAATTAATAAACCATGGGAAATTAATAAAATCTCAAGAAAGGTTGCTTATATTGAAATGCCAATATTAGTATAAAATATTATGAAGATAATTGAGAATAAAACTAAATTTGAAGTATCAGATATAATACAAATAGGCAAGCGTTACAATAATAATAAAAGAACTCATTTATTAATAAACCCAATGCAAGCTAAACATATTCCTGTATTACCAAGTAAACCACTTGAATTATTTTCAGCACTTGGTGAACTTTTAGTTAAAGATTTTAAAGATAAAAATAATTTTGTAATTGGATTTGCAGAAACAGCTACTGCAATTTCAGCACAAGTTGCAACTATGTTAGGTGAAAATACTTTTTATGTTCATACAACACGAGAGAAAATGAATACATTAAATATTGCCAAATTTGAAGAAGAACATAGCCATGCAGTAGAACAAAATTTGTTTTGTAATAATCCATATGAAACAATATTAAAGTCAGATACAATTATTTTTATTGAAGACGAAATTACTACAGGAAAAACAATAGTAAATTTTATAAATGCTTTAAAAAAGAATAATTATATAAAATCACATAAAATTGTTGTAGCTTCAATCATAAATGCAATGGATAATTTAAATTTATTTAAAAATATGAATATAGAATGCAAATATTTATTAAAAATAAAATATGAACATGATAATAATAGTTTTTGTAATTTAACTTTAAACCAACACCAACAAGTTTTAGATAAAGAAATAAAATTTAACAATATCATTATTAATGGAAAATTAGAACCTCGTGTATGTGTTAGGGCAAATGATTATAAAAATTCATGTGAAAAATTTACTAAACTTCTACTTTCAACTTATAATTTGGAAGAATTTAAAAATAAAAGTGTATTAGTATTAGGAACAGAAGAATTTATGTATGCATCTATTTTGGTAGCTAATAAAATACTGGACTATACAAACAATGTTAAAGTTCATTCAACTACAAGAAGTCCAATTACAGCTTATAAAGAAAAAGTTTACCCAATCAATAACTATTCTAAATTAGTAAGTTTTTATTGTGATGATAGAGAAACATTTTTATATAATTTAACTAAATATGATAAAGTTTTAGTAATAACAGATGCAAATAATGGATTAAATTTAGGAGTTCAAAGTTTAACAAGACAACTAAGCTTATATGGTTGTGAAAATATTGATATAATTAGGTGGGTTGAATAAATGCAATCATCATATTTAAAAGAAGATGTAGAAATATTATTAAAAGATATTACTAATATGGTAAAGCCACTTTCTACAGAAGAAAGAGAAAAAAGAATACAACAAGGTGTTCATTATTCTGAAATGTTACCTATTGAGTATAAACCATCTGATGAATATAAAAAAATATATAATGATTCATTAATAGAAAATGCAGATATTATGGCTGATGCAGTATCAATAGTATCAGAAAAAATATTTAAACTTAAACAAGAACAACTCGTATTAATATCTTTAGCTCGTGCAGGAATACCAATAGGTATTTTAATAAAAAGATATTTAAAAAACAAATATAAGATAAATATTCCTCACTATGCTATATCTATAATTAGAGGTAGAGGGATTGACAATGTAGCAATGGAATATATATTAAATCTTCATCCTGCTAGCTCATTACAATTTGTAGATGGTTGGATAGGAAAAGGTGCAATTTTAAATGAATTGAAAAAAGAATTAAATAACTATGAAAATATTTCAAATGAAATGGCTGTAGTATCAGACCCAGCAGGAGTTACTAAATTATATGGAACTCAAGAAGATTTTTTAATTCCAAGTTCATGTTTAAATGCTACAGTATCAGGTTTAATAAGTAGAACATTTCTTAATAAAGAAATTATTTTTGAAAATGATTTTCATGGAGCAGCATTTTATAAAGAATTATTAAACGAAGATGTTTCTTATGAATTTATTAACATTGTAGAAAGCAAATTTAATTATAATATACACTATAATGAAGTATCTAATAATCAGCAAGGATTAAAAGAAGTTGAAGGTATAGCAAAAAAATTTAATATAAAAAATATTAACTTTGTTAAACCGGGAATTGGTGAAACAACGAGAGTATTATTAAGGCGAGTACCTCATTTAGTGCTTGTTAAAAACTTAAATGATACTAAGAATATTAAACATATATTAAGATTATCAAAAGAAAAACAAGTAAAGGTAATTGAATATCCACTTATAAATTATAAAACTTGTGGTTTAATTAAAGATTTGAATGCAGATGTGTAAGAAAGGTTGAATGCTAATGAATAAAATAATATTAATGTCTGTTATATTATTATTTAATATAACATTTACTACAGGTGATAAAGTATCAAATATAAATACATTTTTAACAAAACAAAACTTAAACAATAATATTGAACTTATCAAAGAAACTACTGCAAATATTCCACAATCTAATATTGTATTAAATACAGATAATAAAAACTATTACACAGATATCAATTTAACTTCTTATGCAAAAAAATTAGATGTTCAAAATGATAACGAAAATTATTTTTCATTTAATAGAATTGATATAGTTGATAATAATGGTTATGAACATCAAGCAGTTGTGGTTATTTGTGATGGTTCAAATGATTTTACAAAACCATTTAATGAATTTGTTGAAAACTTAAAAATTGCTTATTCGGACGATTATGGTTACATTGTAGGATATTTAGATTTAGTACGTGATAATCGTATAAGAACTTATTCTACAATGATAATTGATTTCTTTAAAATACAAAATGTTTCTATAACTGATAAAAATGATAAAGTATATAATGCAGTTGTTATTGCTATTGATGGCACTGAAGATTTTACAAAAAGTTATGAAGAACTTTTCTCAGAATTTTTCACTCTATATAAATCTAAAAAATAATTTATTTAATAAAGGAGAAGCTATGATACTTTTTGCATCAGACTTAGACAACACTCTTATATTTTCATATAAAAAAGCAATTGAAAATTCAATATGTGTTGAAGTAAAAGATGATAAAGAATTATCTTTTATGACTTATAAAGCATATAACACATTACAAGATATAATAAATAAATTTGTCTTTGTACCTATAACTACACGTTCTATTGAACAATATAAAAGAATTAAACTTTTAAAAAATAACTATCCAAAATATGCTTTAGTATGTAATGGAGGAGTACTATTAGTTAATAATGAAGTAGATTCAAAATGGCATAAAGAAACATTAGACTTAATTTCTATAAGTATTTCAGAGTTAAATAAAGGGATAAAACTTTTAGATAATGATAAAAACATTTATTTAAAACCAAGATGTGTTGATGATGTATTTGTATTTGCTAAAACATCTAACATAGAAGAAACAACTAACATTTTAAATAATAACTTAGACTTAAATAAAGTAACTATTAAAAATATTCTCGATAAAATTTACATATTACCTAAAAATTTAACTAAAGGAAATGCTTTAGACAGATTAAAAAATCTATTAGAAATTGATTATACTATATGTTCAGGTGATAGTGATTTTGATATATCTATGCTACAAAAAGCAGATATAGCTATTATACCAAAAGAAAATGATATTTACAGTTATTTAAAACATCATAAAAACTTATTAGTCAGTAGTTTAGAAGGTATGTATTTTTCAGAAGAAATATTTTCAATACTATCAAAGTTATACTAAAAAAAGTAAACCCTAGATTGTATAATTACAGTCTAGGGTTTTTAGTTTTAAACAATTCCTTGTGCTATCATTGCATTTGCAACTTTAATAAATCCTGCAATATTTGCTCCTGCAACAAAATTATCTTTCATATTATATTCTGTAGCAGCTTTTGACATATTGTCATAAATACCTACCATAATATTTTTAAGTTTACTGTCTACTTCTTCAAATGTCCAGCTTAGTCTTAAACTATTTTGGCTCATTTCAAGAGCTGATGTTGCAACACCACCTGCATTAGCTGCTTTAGCTGGTGCAAATAATACTTTGTTTTCTAAGAATACTTCAATTGCTTCTGGTGTTGATGGCATATTTGCACCTTCTCCAACAGCAATACAACCATTATTAACTAACGCTTTAGCATCTTCGCCATTTAACTCATTTTGTGTAGCACATGGCAGGGCAATATCACATTTTATATTCCATACACCTGTACCTTCATGATATTCTGCATCTTTATGATATTTTAAGTAGTCTTTAACACGTCCACGATTTACTTCTTTTATTTCTTGAATTACTTTAACATCTATACCATTTTTATCATATATAAATCCATTTGAATCACTCATTGTTACAACTTTTGCTCCTAAGCTTTCTGCTTTTTGAGCTGCATATATTGCAACATTTCCTGAACCAGAAATAGTTACTACTTTTCCTTCAAATGAGTTTCCTTTTGCTTTTAACATTTCATCTACTAAATAAATAAGTCCATAACCTGTAGCTTCTGTACGTGCTAATGAACCACCATAAACAAGTCCTTTTCCTGTTAAAACCCCTTCATACAGTCCAGTAATACGTTTATATTGTCCATACATATATCCAATTTCTCTACCACCTGTTCCAATATCACCAGCAGGAACATCTTCATTAGCTCCAATATATTTATATAATTCAGTTATAAAACTTTGACAAAATCTCATTACTTCATTATCAGATTTACCTTTAGGGTCAAAATCTGAACCACCTTTTCCTCCCCCTATTGGAAGACCTGTAAGAGAATTTTTAAATATTTGTTCAAAACCTAAAAATTTAATTATACCTAAATTAACTGATGGATGTAAACGTAATCCACCTTTATAAGGTCCTATTGCACTGTTGAATTGAACACGAAAACCACGATTAACTTGTGTGTTACCATTATCATCTATCCATGGTACTCTAAACATAATTTGTCTTTCAGGTTCTACTATACGTTCTAAAAGTCCAACTTTTTGGTAAGTAGGGTTAGCATCAACCACAGGACGAAGTGAATTTAAAACTTCTTCTACAGCTTGATGAAATTCTTTTTCTCCGGGATTTCTTTTTATTGCTACCTCTAGTACATTATCAATATATGACACGCTTAATCCGCTCCTATAATTTTAAAATTTGCAAGTAATAGTTTCATAACTTGCAATAAATATAATACTACAAAATAGATAATTATTCAAGTATTTTATCACACATATTTTTAACAAAAAAATTAATATTGATTTATCAAAAATAATAAATTTTCATAAATCAATATTAGAGTGTTTATAGATAGAATAATTTATAATATTCTTTTTAAATCATTTTTATATAACTACGCTCAATGATTTTTAAAAAATTTTTAACTTTGGAGGGAATTATAATAATTTAATGTAAAAAAAGAAACAGATAAATCTGTTCCCTACAATCAATTTATTATATTCTTATATAACCACTCTCAAAATTTAAAATGCAATTTCTCGAAACACTTAAAAAAAAGTGTTCGATGTTTTTAAGGAAGTATACACATCATTATTTTAAACAATTGAAATTTTATGCTCTTACTATATTTATTAAAGTTGAAAAATATTAAAGAGTATACAAACAATGTTTATATACTCTTTTGAAATAATCTTCAATTTTAATTTATATTACCCATTTAAATAATCCATCTTTATCATCAATTCCATAAAAATCAGCAAATGATAAATCAAATAAAGATTTCTTAATATTAGTTACTTTTATTTTGTTTTTAATAATGTATTGCCATATACCACTGTTAGAAATATCACCTTGTAAAATTACACCTACAACATAACCATCATGCAATACAATTTTTTTATAGTTATTTTTATCTTCCCTTATTAATTCAGTATAGCTATCATCTTTTGGATTAACTTCACCTATTGAAAGAGAAACTAAAGAAAAGAAATTAACTGTATTTTTCATAGCATATCTGTCTTCATATTTAACTTCTAATCCACACATATTTTTACCAGCAATTTCACCTTGTTTCATAGCATTAGGCCATATACCAGAAAGTCCAGCAACATCACCAGCAGCATAAATATTTTTAACATAAGTTTGTAAATAATCATCAACAACTATAGAACGTTCTATTTTAATTTCGCTATTTTCTAAAAATGATATAGCAGGTCTAACACCTGCAGCAACAATAACAAAATCACAATCTAATTTTTCACCATTAGAAATAGAAATATTTATAATATCCCCATTAGAATTAACTTCAGAAGAAACTGCTTTTTCAGATAATTTAAATTTACAACCTGCTTTTTCAAATCTAGTTTGATATTCTTTAGCTGATATTTTATCCATTTGTAGTGGCATTACTTTGTCTGCCATTTCTATAACAGTACAGTCTACACCTCTTTCTAAAAGTGCATAAACAGCATCCAAACCAACCAAACCAGAACCAACTATAACTGCTTTACTACCCTTTTTTACTGCTTTGTCAATTGCTATAGCATCAGATAAATCTCTTAAACCATATACATTTTTAGCTGTTTTAAAATTAGGTAAAGGAGGTATTACAAAATTAGCACCTGTTGCTATTAATAATTTATCAAATGGTATGAAAGCTCCACATTCTAATAAAACTTTATTTTCTGTAGTATCAATTGATACTACTTTCTCACCTTTTACCCAATTAATATTATTTACTTCAAAAAAGTTTTGAGGGATAAAATTAATTTCTTCTTCCGAACGTTCATGGCTCATAAATTTATGTAACATACATCTTGAATGAACCATTTCATCTATAGAAATTAAAGTAATTTCATCATTAGGTTCAAATAAACGAATTGTTTTTGCTGCATTAATTCCAGCAGGACCTGCTCCAATAATAACATGTTTCATGATTACACCTCCAAAACGTATATAGCTTCTTTAGGGCAAGCATCAACACAACTTGGTTTTTCATTTTTATCTTTACAAAAATCACATTTTATAACTTTTGTTTTTGTTTTATAATCTGGTTTTAAAACACCATAAGGGCAGTTCATAACACACATAAAACAAGAACCACATTTGTTAGCGTCATATTCAACTAAACCATTTTCCATATTTTTATTTAATGCTCCACTCATACAAGACCCGGCACATTCCGGAACATTACAATGTCTGCAAAATATAGGTTTATAATTTCCATCACTATCAAGCTGTATGAAATTTCTAGTTTCATTATCTAAATCACTTAAATCCATATCATAAACAGTTCCTTGTTCTTTTCTATGTGCATTCATACAAGCAATATTACAATTTAAACAACCATCACATTTATTAGCATCAATGAAAATTCGTTTCATATGCTTTCCACCTTTCTTATATATTTAAGGCTGAACGTTTTTCTAATATAATCGCCTCTAAAATATCGGCAGATTGTTTTGCATCACTATTTATTATAACTTGACCTCCAGTTAAAGCTTTCATATCTTCAGTAAGAACTTTTGTAACAAGTTTACTTCCTGTAACGAAAGGTGGTAATCCTAAGTGTAATGGTAAACCTAAGGCTAAACCAAAAGCACCATCTGCAAGTGCTTGTTCTTCTAACCATTGAGCAGCTGATAATACAAGAGGAAGTTGTGGTATATCTATACCAATTGCTTCTGCTAATTCAGTAGCAACTATTTCTAAACGTCCTATTGCTAAACATGGACCAAAGTTTAATACAGGAGGAATACCTAGTTTTTCACAAATAGCTCTTAATTTTGGACCTGCAAATTTACTTGCCTCTTTAGTCATTAAACCACAATTTTCTAAACCACCTGATGAACAACCAGCAGAGAGTACTAAAATATCTCTAGATATTAATTCTTTTGTTAATTCTACTGTAAGAACATCATGTCCACCTGCTGTAAGATTTGAACAACCAACTACACCAGCAACCCCCTTTATTTCTCCTGATACAATTAAATCAATAAGAGGTTTCCAAGTATTGCCTAAAAATTGTTTTAATGAAGTTTCACTAACTCCAGTAAGTGTATTTTTATTTCCGTGGTCTTCAAGTAAATTAAGTGGTACATTTCCACGTCTTTCCTTATATGCTTCAATAATTTCATCTATTATTTCATTACTAAGTTGTTCTCTGTTTTCAAATACAAATGGTTTAAGTGTAGCATTTTGTTTTTTAGCAACATCATCTAAACAAATTTGTTTTATTTTTAATTCATCACAAATTGGTTCAATACCTGGAAGTGTACAATTAAATTCAGATAATACAGCATCAATTGCACCAGTTGCTAAAACTGCTTCACTTGTATAGTTATTGCCAGCATGACCATCAAATATTTCTGTGTAATGTGTTCCTCTAAGTTGTAAATCTTGTCCGACACAAGTACAACCAACTAATTTAAATCCTTTTGCACCAACTGCTTTTGCTTTTTCAATAACATCTTTATCTATTAACCTATCTTGTAGGTGGGCAAACATTGAGTGTTGATGACCAGTAATCATAATATTTATGTAATCAGGATTAATAACATTTAATCCTACAGGAGCTTCTCTTAATTCTGGTTCGCCTAATAATACATCATTTAAAAGATTAGTTAAAGTTAAACCATATACTCCAGTAGAAATACCAAGTTTTAAACAATTTAATAACATATCAACAGGGTCTGAATTTAAATTTGTAGAACATTTAACAACTCCTGCAAATACTTCAGACTTAGCTCCACCCGGCAATATACCTAATTCTTGCCACTTTTTAAAACGAGGAGCATAAACTATTTTTTCAAGTAACTCCATTTTTTCATATTCTGGTTTGTATAAATCTTTTAAAACCAAATCAGCAACTAAAAGTGCTTTTTCATATTTATCAGTAGCTTTTATATCAAATAATTCACATAAATGATTAAGAGCATTTTCTCCTTTAATATTTCCTTTTGCTAAAGCAGTATTTTTTAAATTTAGGGCAGTGTTTTCAATTACATGAATATAACAACCAGAACCTGATGCAACAGCTCTTAAAAAGTTTCTAGCTACTATAGTATCTGCTGTAGCTCCACATATTCCCCTTGGTGCGTTAGGTGTTATACGGCATGGGCCATTTGAACATAAACGACAACAAACACCTTGAAGTCCAAAACCACATTTTGTACTTTGAGTTGAAACTCTATGGTGAGATGTTTCCATATCAAGTGATGCAATAAAATTTTCTAAAGGTTTGTCTGCACTTTTGCAAGTAACACAATTACTACAAGTATTCATAAAATTCCTCCTAGTTTTTTTTATTAAGAATATTATATAAAGAATTATTAGATAATTCTTTAATTAATATATTTTGTACTCTATTTAATTCTTTGTTGACTCTACATCTATTTGAATTACAATTGTTTGGACATTTATAATTTATATCCATACATTCATTTATCCAAAGTTTATCTTCAACAGCTTTAATTATATCAAGCAAATAAGTTTTTTTTAAATCGCAAGATAAACTATAACCACCATTCACACCTCTTGTAATTTCAACAATATTATTTTTGCTTAGTTTTTTTAAAATTTTGTAAGTAAATTGTGAAGGAATATTCTCTATTTCACAAATTTGCTTTACATTTAATTTATTATGAATAAACAAAGCTCTTATCATACGTAACGCATAATCTGTTTCTCTATTAATTAACAATTACTCACAACTCCTAATTAAATATTGTTAAGTGTATTATAACAATACTAGATAAAAATTGTCAAGTATTCTTTATATTAATTTTTATATATTGCTAACAAAAGAATTAAAATAAAAATGATAAATATTTAAAAAAGTTAGTTTAAAAATAAAAGTTGGTTCGCACTTAAAATTAAGTGCGAACCAATATTAATTTCTAATAACTCAATATAAAATAATTTTATAAAAATTTTTTATTATCAAGTAAATATTTTTCTACATCATCATAATAACTAGCTTGATTAGAATATTTTACATATGTAGAAATAGTACGAAGCCATTCAATAGTAGTAGGATTAAAATTTTTTAATGTTTCCATTAATACTTTTTGATTTATTTTCAAATTTTCATTTCCTGTGTTTATAATTTCTTCTAAAACAATTTCTGTAGCATGTTCTACTACGTTTTCAATATCTGCTCCTGAAAAAAATTCACTTTCTTGTGCAAGTTTTTTATAATCAATATTTTCACAAGGTCTATCTTCCATTTTTAATTTAAATATAATTTCTCTTGCTTTTACATCAGGTGGATGAACGAAGATTGAACGGTCAAATCTTCCCGGACGTCTTAATGCATTATCAACATCCCAAGGCATATTTGTTGCTCCAATAATAAGAATTTTATCTGTGTTAGAATCGATGCCTTCTATTTCTGTTAAAAGAGTATCCACAATTGAATGAACACTATTAACAGAAGTTTTACTACGATTATAGCCTAAAGTATCTATTTCATCAAAAAATAATATACAAGGTTTTTTTTGACGAGCTGTATCAAAAATATTTTTTAGATTCTGTTCACTTTGTCCAAAATAAGGGTCAAGTATGTCCGATATTTTAACAGAACGAAAAAAAGCATTACATTCTCCAGCTGTAGCTTTAGCAATAAAAGTTTTACCACAACCCGGAGGACCAAAAAGTAAAAGACCTCCTCCTGCTTTTTTCTTAAATTTTAGAAATAATTCAGGATTAGTGAATGGTTTTATAATTTTCATAGAAATAATATTTTTTATATTTTCAAGTCCACCAACATCTTTAAAACTAATGATATCTTTTTCTTCTTTATAAGAATTAGAACTAGAATTAAGTCCACCAGATAAAACTTTAAAATTACCTTTTTCTATTTGCACATCTTCTTTTACATCTTCAATATTATCAAATTGTTCATCTTCTTCTATATCTTCAATATCATCAAATTGTTCATCTTCGTTTATATCTTCATTAGTTTTTACTAGAAAAGAAGTAATTTCTGAAATTTCTTTTAAAATCACATTTGCCAAATCACTTTCAGCAAATGGAAGAGCTTTTGTTAAAGTTTCTAAAGATTTTTGGTGCATATTTAATTTTTTATATTCAGATGCTAATAAAAATAATGTTTTGCTATCATTAGGCGAATGCATTAATATTCGTTCTAAAAGTGTAATTGCATCCATATTTTATACTCCTTTATTTTAATAATTTTAATATTTTTTGTAACCATGAAAGACTTTTAGTTTCTTTAAAAGAATTTTTTGCATAATTTATACATTCTTTTAATTCTTCATCATTAGGGTTTATTTTTAAAGCTTTATTAAAAAATTCAATAGCCATTTTATAATCATTATACTTTGTATATGTATGACCTAAAAAAGTATATACTTTTAATGTTTCAGCTTTATTGTTTTCAAATTGTAATACATTGTTTAATAAGTTCACTTCTTTATTTTTGTCATTTGATTTTACTGTATATGCATAACCTAAAGAAGTAGATACTTTTGATATTTCAACTTCATTGTTTTGAAGTTTTAATATATTGTTTAATAAGTTCACTTCTTTATCTTTATCATTTGAAAATGTATGAATAACAAAATAAAATTCCCATAATGTATTAGTATTCTCTGGTTCAAGTTCTATGGCTTTATTAAGATTATCCATACCTTCTTCCTTATTGCCCAAAGCATATAAAGTTTTACCATATCCCGAAATACCTTCAATATCATTAGGTTTATTTTTAAGATAATTTTCATACACTACTTTAGCTTTTATATATTCTTTTCTATTAAAATGTATTTTAGCTATTAAATTTATTATTCTACTAAAGTAAGAAAAAGATATATTTTCTCCTTTATTATTTACTATAATACCTATATGATCATTTATGGATAAATGGCTTACTAATTCATTAGCTATTTTTAAAGCTTTATCATAATAATCATCCAAATTAGAACCTAATATAAAATAACTATATGCTAAATAATATTTTGCATATATATCACTAGGTATTGTTTTTAATATTTCTAAACATATATTAATTATTTCATTATAATTACCATTAATTTGATGAAACATAATAAGTTCTATTTTTTCTTTTTTTTCTTTAGAATAATTTATTGCTACAATTAATCTATCTATATGTTCGATTAATGACTTATTTGTAGGATTTATTTGAATTGCTTTTTTATAAAACTCTAGTGCATTTTCATAATCTAAATATTTAGAATAAGTGTTTGCAAAATAGATATACATTTTAAATAAATGCTGTCCAAATCCTAACATTTTGTTAAGTAAACTTAATTCATATTCTTTATTCATTGAAAATTCACTAAAACCTATGTAAACATCAGATAATATATAATAGTTATTTGGTTCGAGTTCCATAGCTTTTTCATATTGAATTTTAGCTTCTTTTTCTTGTCCCAATCCATATAACGCCTTACCATATCCAGAAATAGCTTTTGCATAATTTGGTTCTTTGGAAAGCAAGTCTTCATATATTAATTTTGATTTTAAATATTCGCCTTGTTCAAAATATATATTCCCCATTAAATCCATAATATTTTTACTAAATTTACTATTTATTAATTCATAACATAATTCAAGAGATTTATTATTGTAATCTGTGTAATCTAAATTATAATAAAGAGATGCTAATAAATATTTAGCATTAATATCTTCTGGATATTCTGATAATATTTCAAAACAAATATCTATTGCTTTTTGATAATTTTGTATTCCTTCATAATGTTGAGCAAGAGCATATTTTTTATTTAGTGCTTCTTCGTTCATACTAAACTATCCTTTCTTAATATAATAAAGTAATACTATATTTAAACTCAAAAAACTATTAGTAAATGTAAAGTTATCTTAATAAGTTTAATATTTTCCTAAATATTGAAAAACCCTTAGGTTTATCAGAATAATTTTTCATATTACTTTTAGCATAATTCATACAATTTTTTAATTCTTCATTATCAGGGTTTATTTTTAAAGCTTCATTAAAAAATTCACTAGCCATTTTATAATCCTTATATTTTGTATATGTATGACCTAAATAAGTATATACTCTACATATTTCAAATTTATTACTTTCAAGTTTTAATATAGTATTCAATAATTCTATTTCCTTATCTTTATCATGTGAAAAGAAATAAATAGTAGAATAAAAATCCCATAATATAGTAATATTATCAGACTCAAGTTCTAGTGCTTTATTAAGATTAATTATTCCCTGCTCTTTATTACCTAAAGCATATAATACTCGACCATATCCTGCAATAGATTCAACATCATTAGGATGATTTTTGAGATGATTTTCATAAAGTATTTTAGCCTCTGTATATTCTTCTTTATAAAAGTTTATTCTGCCTATTAAATTTATAATTCTATTGAAATAAAAAAATTCACTCTGTTCTACCCCATTAACTATTTCAATGCCTGTCTGAGTAAGTATTGAAGTATTATTTACTAAATCATTAGCTATTTCCATAGCTTTGTCATAATAATCAAAACCTAATGCAAAATAACTATACATTAAACAATATCTTATATGAATATCATCAGGTATTATTTCCAACATTTTTAAACATATATTAATTATTTCAGCATAATTATTATTTTTTTGATAATATACAATAAGTTTTCTTTTTTCTTCTATCTCTTTAGAATGATTCATTTGTATAATTATTCTATCTGCAGCTTCAATTAATGGTTTATATGTAGGATTTATTTGAATTGCTTTTTTATTAAATTTTAGTGCATTTTCATAATCTAAATATTTATAATAAGTATTTGCAAAATGCACATATATTCTAAACAAATCTCCTCCAAATTCCAATATTCTACTAAGTAAATTTAGTTCATATTCTTTATCCATTGAAAACTTATGAAATCCTATATAAATATCAGATAATATAAAATAACTATTGGGTTCAAGTTCCATAGCTTTTTCATATTGAATTTTAGCTTCTTTTTCTTGTCCTAATGCATGTAATGCTTTACCATATGAAGAAATAGCTTCAGCATAATTTGGTTCTTTAGAAAGCAAATCTTCATATGTTAATCTGGATTTTAAATATTCACCTTGTTCAAAATATATATTTCCCATTAAATTCATGATGTTTTTACTATATTTACTATTTATTAATTTACAACATAATTCAAGAGATTTATTATAATAATCTTTTGTAGTATCTGTATAATGTAAATCATAATAAACAAATGCCAATACACATTTAGCATAGAGGTCTTCTGGATATTCTGATAATATTTCAAAACAAACATCCATTGCTTTTTGATAATTCTGTATATTTTGATAATGCTCAGCAAGTTTATATTTTTTATTTAATATATCTTCTTCCACAATAATCGTTCCTCATTTATAAATTTATTTTAATTATATCATATTTTAATTAAAACTACTATACTAAACGATATCTTAGATAATTAAAAGTGAAAATATTATATACTTAAAAAATTGGAGGGTTTATAAAAAGATAGATTTTGTTATAAAATTAATGGTTATATATTAAATCAGATAAAAAATTTAAAATTAAAGTTGTGTCGCACTTCGTACGAAGTGCGACACAACTTTAAATTAAAAAATACTAATAAAAAATATTTTTTTACTATTATAAAAACTCTCACATTTCAAAATAATTTCTTAATATATGTTTAATTTTAATTAATCACTCTCAAAAAGTTTATTTTACTATTGTAATATAGAAAATAATGTTATAAAATATATAAGGTTATATTATAAATTGTAAAGGAGAGTTTTTATGGAAATTCTTAAAGAAAATTTCGGAAAGACAAATGAAGGTTTAGATGTAAGTTTATTTACTTTGAGTAATTCAAGCATGAAAGTTAAAATTATTAATTATGGAGGTATAATAGTTTCATTGTTAGTACCTGATAAAACAGGTAAATTAATAGATGTAGTTTTAGGATATGATTCTATGGAACAATATAGCAAAAATACGCCATACTTTGGTGCATTAATAGGACGCTTTTGTAACAGAATTAAATCAGGTAAATTTTTAATTGATGGAGTAGAATATCAAGTAGCACTTAATGATAATGGTATAAATCATTTACATGGAGGAATTAAAGGTTTTAACGCTAAATTATGGAATGCTGAAATAATCGAAAAAGGATTAGAACTTACATACTTTAGTAAAGATGGTGAAGAAAATTATCCGGGAAATGTTAATGTTAAAGTTATATATTCTTTATCTGATGATAATGAATTAAAAATAGAATATTTTGCTGTTTCGGATAAAGCAACTTTAATAAACTTAACAAACCATTCTTATTTTAATATTAATGGACATAATTCAGGTAATGTATTAAATCAAAAAGTATGGATTGATGCAGATAGTTTTACAAGAACAGATGAAACTAGTATACCTACTGGTGAATTTACAAATGTAAAAGGAACACCTTTTGACTTTACAACCGAAACAAATATAGGTGCTAGAATAAATAATAATTATGACCAATTACAATGGGCGAGAGGATATGACCATAATTTTGTTTTAAATAAAAATAAAGATGAATTAAAAAAGGTTGCCTCTGTATATTCAGATGAAACAGAAATAGTTATGGAAGTATCAACAACTTCATTAGGACTTCAATTATATACAGCTAATTATTTAAATGGTGATTTAGGAAAAGAAAAGGCTGTATATAACAAAAATCAAGCAGTGTGTTTTGAAACTCAATATTTTCCTAATTGTATAAACATACCTCAATTTGAAAGTTGTTTATTTAAAGCTAATGAAGAATATAATCATACTACTATATATAAGTTTTCACTTAGAAAAAATTAATTTAATATAATTAAAATAAAAAAAGGCTTAGATAAGCCTTTTTTTTATTCATAAATTATGTTGTATAGTCGATTAAGTCTTACTAAAGCTAATTGTCCTGTAATTTTTTTATCAGCATTATAAACATTATTTCCATCTTTCTCTATTACATTGTTATCTAAGTATACTTCTATAATGTCATTAGGATTATCATATTTTTTTACTAATTGTGGGTCTGCTATAAAAATAGTATTGTACATGATTATACCAGCTTCTAGTTCAGTTAAATTACCATTTGGATTGAATCTACCATTTGGTGCATCCATAAGCCCTAATTTAACCATAAGAAATTGGTCAAAATCATCATTACCGCAATCTGTAACAATACCTTCTTCATAATCAGGATTTTTAGAACCTTCTTCCCAAACATCATAATAAAGACCTGCCATAAGTGTTGCAAATCTGCCTCTAGTAATAGCAGAATTTATATCATTAAGAGGAGCAACGAAACCATTTGAAAGAGCTTCTTTTATTTCTTCTTTTGACCAATCATTTGGCAGTGCTGACTCATCATTAATAATTCTAAAATTATAATCTTTAGATGAACTTATACCTTCTGAATTAGTAGCTTTTACAGTAAGTGTATGTTCTCCTGGTGCAACTTCGTATGGCCAAATCCATAACATAGAACCTGTCATAAATTCACGACCATCTAACAACCATTGTACATCATCATAAATCCAACCATCTTGAATATCATATATATCTATATCTAAAAATATTTCATCTGTTATTTTATAATCAATTATTTCATCTTGTATGTAAAGTATTTCAGGTGCTTTGTAGTTAACTTGAATAGTAGGACTATCTATTTCAGAAGTAAGTATACCATCCGTTGCATAAAGATAAAAATAACCATCTTTTGTTCCTGGATATTCTGAAAAATTAACTTCTATAGAAGTAGATGTAATATTTGTTGCAACATTTATAAAATCATCTTCATTTGGACAATACCATAATTCATAATAAATAGTATCGTCATCAGCATCTACACCTTTCCAAGATATAGTTGCTATATCATCTAATTTTTGATTTTCATTAAGGTTTATAAATTCAATTTGAGGTGTATTTTTAGAAACATTTTCGCTATATATTTCTTTATCACCTTTTTTAATTACAATCTTAGATGTATTTTGTGGATAACGTGTAGTAATATTAACAGGTGATTTATCAATCTTTCTAGGAGGATTTGAATTAGCTATAAAGTTCATATCAAAGAAAGTTTTTGAAAGTTGATTTCCATTACTATCAAGCATAGAAACTTCATATTCACCCTTGTTAGTCACTGTTAAATTGGTTTTATCTGTTTCATAAATATACCAAGGTGTTTTTGTAAATACTCCAGCTTCTGTTATAACACCTGTAATATCTATAGCTGTAATATCTGTTTGAGTTTGTTTACCTTGATATTCGTCTTCATATAAAGAAACATAATACATAAGTTCTTCGCAACTTTCACATTCAATAACTACATTTTCTTCTATAATGTCATTTTCTTCATCACAGTAGTCGCAAATAAAAGGTTCTAATCCATATATTTCGGTTAGTTCCTCACATTCAAAACATTCACCATAAATAGTAGGTTCATATATTTCTTCATAACAATAAATACAAGTACCTATACTTTCATCTGAATCATCTGAAGCATTTGAATTATTATTTTGATTATTTGCTTTAATTTGAGTTGAAGCATTTGGGTCAACATTTACACCAGTAAAAGCTTTAAAAAGCTGATTCCATATATCTGATGTAGTCCAAAAATCCCATGAATTTGATAAACCTGAACCCATATAACTAGTAACATTAGTAAGATTTTTTTGTCCTAAAACATAAAAAGGTCTTTGATTATCATTAATAACAGAGCCTGAACCATCTAATCCAACAGAATTACCACCTACTACAGCTTCTTTGCTTCCTTCAACTTTTCCACCATTCCACCCACTGCCTTTCATTTTGTAAGGTGGTTCATTAGTATTAGGATTCATAGTACCACCAGGATATTCATCTCCAACTTTATAACAGTGTGCTACTTCATGTGCTACTGTAGCTTGCATATCACCATCTGATTCAGTAACAATATTTGCTGGTAAACCATATGTATATCCTGCAAGACTTCCATCAAGTGGATTATTTCTTACAAAACCTATTATTAATTCATAATCTTTAGATTTTGTTTGTAAATTGGCAAGAGCTTCCCAAACATTATACATTCCATCTTCACTATTGAGGTCATACATATCATCAGATAAATCTAATTCAGGAGCTAAAATATATTCTAAATTGTTTTTACCTAAAGGATATGTTGCATAAAGAAATTCTGAACTCTTTTTATAATCTCCGCTACAACGAATAACTTTACCTGAATAATTTGCAATAACTGGAACAGCTAACACTTTAATATTTTTAGATGGATAAAAATTTGTTTGGCGTGTTGCGGTACCAAGATTACTTTTAAATTCAAATGAATAACCACCCATTTGCCAATTTTTAACGTCAGCCATATTACGTGGATAAAAATATGCATAATTTTGATTTCCACTATTTGAAGGCAATAAATCTGTAATAATATTACCATCTTTTGAAATAGTTAAAGTCATACTTCCATCTTGAGGAATATTAACTTTATTTTTAAACGTAACAAATACTGCTGTTTCTTTTCCTGCAACAAAGTTTTCGATAGGATAATAAGAACCATCATTAGAATTTTTACCATAACTTAATACTTGATTTACTTCAATAGCCGTTATATCTGGATTATCTGTATTAAAGTTTAATGGTAATACTTTAAAAGAAGAATTTTGGTCTGAAGATATAAATTCAGAGCCTTCTACTGGAGATATTGCTACTATTTCATCCTCATCATCAATTGAACATGAAAGTAGTGCAAAGCCTAAAATACAAATAAGTGCAAAACTTATAGATATTTTAAAAAATTTTTTCATGACATCACCTCTACACATATAATTAAGCACATTTCACACATAATAAATTTACTATGTGTGAAAATCTAAAATGATTAAAACAATTTGCTAATTATATTTCGTAAAATTGAAAATGATATAAAAGTATACAAATACGGCTTGTATATTTATTATAAAATTCAATTTTGCACCTTATAAATTTAGGCATCAAACTTTTTAAGGTTGGTAATTATATTTGTTTACTAAGTAATTTATTTATCACTTATTGTTGTGATAGTTTTTTTGCTGTATTAATAATTAATGTATCCAATCCAGGTATTTTATCAGCATTATTAATCCAATATTCAGCTGTAGTAATTACACCTTTTTTAACTAAAATATCAACAGCATCTTTAAGTTCCATTGCACCTACTGGAATACTATTTGTTGCTTTTTTGTTTTCGGAAAGCTTATTACTAATATTAATAAGTAGCATATCTAAATATTGAAGATTATTATATGATTGGTTCCAAGTATCAGAAGAAGCAGAATTAATAACACCATTTTTAACAAGAACTTTTATCGCATCTTTAACAGTCTTTTCATTAATTGTATCAACTTTTGTAGACTCATTTTTTTGATTTTTTAAAGAATTTAAGCCTCCACTCCCTTGGGCTGTAGTATTACTTTTATTATCTTTGTCATCTTTATTGTTTTTATTTCCAAATAAATTGTTTAGCATTATTATTCCTCCTAATTTTTGTATTTTTGAAGTTTTACTCCTATGAACTTATTTTAATCATTAATAGAATTGTGCCTAGTAAGTATTGTATTATAAATTTTTAAATTTGGCAATAACTTAATAGAATTTTTTAATATTAAATTAATACAAATAATTGCTTTTTAATGTTATAATAAAATAAAAAACAGAAAGGTTATATTATGAAAATTAAGGTTGGAAGTAGAGATAGTTTACTTGCTATAACGCAAACAAATTTAATTATAGATAGTATAAAAAATTTTTATCCTAATATAGAGTTTGAAATAATACCAATAAAGACTAAAGGAGATAAAATTTTAGATGTTTCACTTGATAAAATAGGTGGTAAAGGTTTGTTTATAAATGAACTTGAAGTTGCATTAGCTAACAATAACATAGATATGGCAGTGCATAGCATGAAAGACATTCCTATAAATTTAGGAAAAGATTTAATTATATCTGCTTATTTTAAAAGAGAAGATAGTAGAGATGTTTTTATATCAAATAAATATAATTCACTTAAAGATATGCCCACTAATTCAATTTTAGGTACAAGTAGTTTAAGACGACAAGTTCAAACATTAAATATAAATCCAAATTTAAATATAAAGCTTTTAAGAGGAAATGTAATAACAAGAATAAATAAGCTTGAAATGAATGAATATGATGGAATAATATTAGCTATGGCAGGAATAAAGCGTTTAGGTTTAGAAAATAAAATAAAATATATATTTTCAATTGATGAAATTGTACCAGCAGTATGTCAAGGTATACTAGGAGTTGAAACACATAAAGACAATTTATTAAATGAAATATTAACTTGTATAGATGATAAAGAAGCTAGATTATGTGCTACTATTGAAAGAACCTTTATGAAAACAATTTGTGGTAGTTGTACAACTCCTATGGGGGCATATGCTGAAGTTAATAATAATCAAATTAATATAACGGGTTTTTATTCACTAAAAGAAAATATTATTATAAAAAAATCAATCAACGGAAATCTAAATGAGGGGGATAACTTAGCAATAAAATTAGCTAATTATTGTAAAGGAGAAAATTTATGAAAGGAAAAGTATATATAATAGGAGCCGGTCCAGGTGATGTTGAATTATTAACTTTAAAAGCAAAAAAATATATAGAGCAAGCAGATATTATAGTTTATGATAGATTAATAAACAGTTCTTTATTAATGTTAGCAAATGATTATGCAGAGTTTATATATGTAGGTAAAAAACCTAATGCACATACTGTACCACAAGATGATATTAATAAAATTCTTGTAGAGAAAGCTTTAGAAGGAAAAATAGTTGCACGATTAAAAGGTGGTGACCCATTCGTATTTGGTCGTGGTGGTGAAGAAATTGAAGAATTAATAAAATACAATATATATTATGAAGTTGTGCCGGGAATAACTTCTGCTATTTCTGTGCCTGCTTATTTAGGAATACCAGTAACACATAGAAATTATTCTTCTTCATTTCATGTAATAACTGGTCATCAAAAAGATGAAAATAAAAATATAGATTACACACAATTATCAAAATTAGATGGGACTTTAATATTTTTAATGGGAATGTCAAATTTAAAACAAATAATAGAACAACTTATAGAAGGTGGTAAATCTATTGATACACCTGTTGTTATTATAGAAAACGGTACAACCAATAAGCAACGACAAGTTTATGGAAGTTTAGAAACTATATATGATTTAGCACAAACTAATAATATTAAGTCTCCATCAATTATAATAGTGGGTAAAGTAGTAGAATTAGGTGTTAAATTAAATCAACAAAAATATAAACCTTTGTTTGGTAAGAAAATTCTTATTACAAGAGCAAAAGAACAATCAAATACTTTAGTAGATATATTAAATTCCTATGGTGCAGATATTGTTCAATGTCCTACTATAAAAATAACTAATATAGAAGATTATTCTCAAGTAGATAATGAACTTTTAAATATAGAAAAATACCAATGGATTGTATTTTCAAGTGTTAATGGAGTTTATCATTTTTTTGAAAGAATGAAAATACTTAAAATTGATATAAGAAGAATAAATGCAAAAATAGCAGTAGTAGGTGAAATAACAAAAAAAGCTGTGGAAGATAAAGGATTTATTGTTGAATTAATGCCTAAGAATTATACTTTACTTGATTTAACTGAAGAATTACTAAAGGTTATAAATTGTAATGATAATATCTTACTACCAAAAAGTAATTTAAGCGATAAAAAAATATTAGACAAACTAAAAGGACATTGTAGAGTTACTGACTTAGTAATTTATAATACTACACTAGATACTAGATATAAGCAAATACTTTTAAATGAAAGTAATTTTGATTATATCATATTTACAAGTCCTTCAACCGTTGAAAACTTTATTATACTTTTAGAAAATAAAAATTTATCAGCTACAAAAATAATTTGCATAGGTAATACAACATATGAAAAAGCTAAAAGCTATAATTTAGAAAATTTAATGGTGTTAGCTAGTATAGATAAAGTTATAGAAACTATAATTTATTTATAATACTAATTATTTTAAATTCATTATCTAAAAGTATTATTAAGTCTTCACAAATGATTTTTATATTATTTGAAATATGTTTATTTTACTGTTATAAAATCCTTTAAATCTTTTAAAATTCTGATATAATGTTTATTAAAACTTTTTATTTTTATTTAATGTTGTGTCGCACTCATTAATGAGTGCGACACAACATTGATTTATATTTAAAAAAATTAAAGAACGTCTATATAAGAAATGATAAAAATATTGAAATTAATATTGTTTATATTAAATTACAGAATTATCATTCTTCATTTTACACTCCAATTTAAGTTTTAACTTATAATAATTAAAACTTAACAGACAAATCATTAAAAGCAGAATAATCCTATAAATATTTTAGTATATATAGTAATAAATAATCAAGAAAGGATTTGATATTATTATGAAAAAATTTATAGCAATTCTTATGATTTGTGCAGCTATTTTTAGCTTTACTAGTTGTAAAAAATCAGAAAGTCCCAAAGATGAAACATTATCTGATATGGAAAGAATACAAAAACAGTTATTAACTATGGAAAACTATGCATGTATTAGTACTGTAGAACATATTTCAGATAACAATACAAAAACATATGAAATGAAACAATATTATAAAAAAACAGGGGAATATCGTTTAGAAATGATAGAACCTGAAAGTGTTAAAGGGATAATAACTGTATATGATGGTAAAACTATATCCCAGTATAATCCAAGGATTAAAGGAGAAATAAAGAAAGATATAGAACCTTCTATATATGTAGATGAAATGTTTTTAGGTGCTTTTGTAAAAAATTATTTTAAATCTGAAGATACAGTAGTTACAACATCTAAATTTGATGCTTCAAAATGTACAATATTAGAAACTACAATACCTGGTGAACATAAATATTTATCTACAGAAAAACTTTGGGTAGATAATGAAACTTTAATACCAAAGCAACTTATAATATATGATGTTGATGGAAAAGAAAGAGTAAAAGTAACTTATGGTGAATTTAAATATAATGTAAAATTTACAGATAATATTTTTAATATTTCCAAGGAGGAATAAAGTTGACCGAATACAACAGAGTAGTATCAGAAATAAATCTCGATGCTATAGCACACAATGTTAGACAAATAAGAGAAATTACAAATAAAAATTCAGAAATTATGGCAATTGTTAAAGCTGATGGTTATGGGCATGGAGCTGTTGAAGTTGCAAAAGTTGCTCTTTATAATGGAGTTTCTGCTTTAGGGGTTGCTATAAGTGATGAAGGAATACAACTTAGAGAACATAATATTCATGTGCCAATATTAATATTAGGATATACACCCGAACTTAAAATAGAAGAAGCTGTGAAATATAATTTAATTCAAACTGTATTTACATATCAAATGGCTTGTGCAATATCAAAATCTGCAAAAAAATTAAATAAGATAGCTCAAATACATATAAAGCTTGATACTGGTATGGGTAGAATAGGTTTCCTACCAAATGAAGAAAGTTTAGATATTATTAAAGCTATAGCTAAACTTGATAATATAGAGGTTAATGGTATATTTACTCATTTTGCTACATCAGATGAAGAAGATAAAACTTTTACATATAAACAAGCTGAATTATTCCAAGATTTTATAAATAAACTTGAACAATCAAATATACATATACCTATTAAACATATATCTAATAGTGGTGCTATAATAGATTTACCACAGTTTTCATTTAATATGGTAAGAGCAGGGATAATAATATATGGTATGTATCCATCAGAACAAGTTAATAAAAATGAATTAAATTTAAAACCAGCTATGGGCTTAAAAACTCAAATAAGTTATATAAAGTATGTTTCCAAAGATACATCTATAAGTTATGGAAGAAAATATTATACTAAGGAAAATGCAAAGATAGCAACTGTTCCAGTTGGTTATGCTGATGGATATTCAAGGCTATTATCTAATAAAGGAAGAGTTATAGTTAATTCTGAATATGCACCTATAGTAGGTACAATATGTATGGATCAATTCATGATAGATGTAACACATATAAAAAATGTATCAATAGGTGATGATGTAATTCTTATAGGAAATCAATTGGATAAAGTTATAACAGCAGAAGAAATTGCTAGTATTATAGGTACAATAAATTATGAGGTAGTTTGTATGATAGGTAAAAGAATACCAAGAGCATACATAAAAAATAATTCAATACTAAAAACTATATCATATATTTAAAAATACAAAAGGAATCGTACTTTAAATTTAAAGTACGATTTTTCTGTTTAATAGTTTTTCTCCTTAATCTTTGATTAAGGAGTTATATTTTATAAAAATATACAAGTATAACAAAGTTAAAATAGGGGATACTAAAAAAGTAAATTACATAGGTGGGAACAGAATTTTAATTTTTGTTACAACCAAGACAGCGGAGAGTGAAAAGCGTGATTGTAAAAAGAGGTGACATATTCTATGCTGACTTAAGTCCTGTTATTGGTTCGGAGCAGGGTGGAGTCAGACCGGTACTTATAATTCAAAATGATATAGGAAATAAACATAGTCCAACCATTATATGTGCAGCTATAACATCTCAAATAAATAAAGCTAAATTACCAACACATATAGAAATTACAACGGAACAATATCCACTTGTAAAGGATTCTGTTATTTTATTGGAACAAGTAAGAACAATAGATAAAAAAAGACTTAAAGAAAAAATATGCCATTTAGATGACCAAACAATGAAAAGAGTAAATAAAGCATTAGAAATTAGCCTTGGATTGTTATAGTAAAATAAAAAACATCTTTAACATATTAAAAAGATGTTTTTTATAGTGAATTAATTAGAGATTTTATAATTTAAATACATAGAAAATATCTATTGGTTTTGTAACTAATAGATATTTTTATTATAAAAATACTTTTAATCTTTCGATATTATTTTCTTCAAACTTTTGAAGTTTTTCCATTAGCTGAAGTGTTGTACTATCTACACTTCTATATTTATGAATATTTTTAATTGCATCTACCATTCCCATAGTACTACCAATTATCATCATTTCAGCTAAATTTGTAGATGATTTATCTTTTAAAGTTTGTAAATTTATCATTAAGTAAGTTTTTATTTGAGTTAATTTACTAAGACCTTTTTCATCATGTCCTTTTTGTTGTAACATTGTTTTAGCTGATGAATTTATTTGTGCATATTCATTTAATTGAGCTGTTAAATGTGTTTTAAAATTTTCTTCATTGGTAATACCAACTAATTGATTTATTGTATCAACACCCATTTGGGAGTTTTGGTAAACGAAATTTAAAAGTTCTACTTCTGCATCCATTAAATTCACTCCTTTTATAATAGTATTTGTTATAAGTAAAATTATATTCACAGTTAATATTGTAATAAGTTTTAAATCTGATATAATTATTAGAATATTACATTTAGAAAATATAAAATTATATACATTTTAGGAAGTGAAATTTTGAAAATTACAATAATAAGTGTAGGTAAACTAAAAGAAGATTATTTACATATGGCATTAAATGAATATAGTAAACGACTAGGTAAATATGTAAAGCTTAAATTAATAGAAGTATTAGATGAGAAAACTACTGAAAAAATGAGTGTAGCAGAAGAAAATATTATTAAACAAAAAGAGGGTCAAAGAATATTATCTAATATAAAAAGTGGAATGTATTTAATTGGATTGTGTATTGGTGGTAAACAATTATCTAGTGAAAATTTAGCAAAATTTTTACAAACTAATATGACAAATAATATAAATAATATTGCATTTATAATCGGTGGAAGTATTGGATTATCAGATGAAGTTTTAGAAAAAGTTGATTATAAATTAAGCTTTTCTAATATGACATTTCCTCATCAATTAATTAGAATAATTCTTTTAGAACAAATATATAGAAGTTATAAAATAATAAATAATGAACCATATCACAAATAAACTCCCTTAAGGGAGTTTATTTTAACCATTTTTAATTTTATATGTTAGTATTATTGATGCAAATATTAATGTAATAGCATTTGCTATTCCTATAGCTAATTCACCATTAAAAAAACCATAAAACATCCATATAATTACACCAAGCACAAACATACAATACATACTAAGTGATATACCTTCTGTATTTTTTGTTTTTATAACCTGCACTGCTTGTGGAATAAATGAGCTGGTAGTGAGAATTGCAGCAACATAACTTAAAATTGTCCACATTTAGATTACTTCTCCTTCTTAAATGTTACCTTTCTTAAAATAGTATTTCCAATAGGTATCATTGCTTTATTTAATTTTTTATCACCATTTTTAAATATACCATCTATACTAACAGAAGTCCATAAATTTTCATTTAAATTTCTTTTAAACTTAAATGATGATAAATCACTTTGACATATACTTAAATTTTCATATTCCCTGCTTAAAGGCAAATATACTTTTTCTGTAAATGGTTTTAAATCAAATTCTTTTGTAACTTTTTCTATATGTTCTATTGGTAAAGCATATAATAATGCTCCTCTTTTTATATATATATCACCAACAAAATCCGTATGAAACTGTATATCACATTCAAATTCAATATTAATTACTTCTTTTTGTACCCATTCTTTCTTTATAATATATTCATTTTGATTTTTATGTAAGTTTACTTTATTTGAATTTATAATTAAACCTTTTGCCCATTTAGGACATCTTATATAAAGTGAAAATATAATTGGTTTAGAAACTTCAATTTCTAATGATATTTTTTCTTCAAAAGGATAATTCGTTATTTGTTTTATACATATATCTACTTCATTTATAGTATCTTTTAATTCACATTCTCCAAACAAAGCAACTTTTATTCCATCTTCCACTTTTAAAAACATAGATTTTATAAAATAAGGTGTAATTCTCCCTGAATTAGGTACGCAACAAACAGCAGCTTCTTGATGTGTAGGAGAATATTTATACCTTTGGTCGTATTGTTCATCAGGATGCTTTCTTTCATTAGCCTCATAACAATTATCTGTTTTAATGTCTTCTTCGCAAACATTATTATTAGAATAATTTTCATATAACCAAACTGCATATTCTATATATTCTTTTTTATTTGTTAGTTCATACAATCTATTAAATACATCTACTATTGAAAGTCCATGACATTGACCACAAAATGTATTGTTACCACCAAAAGGTTCTTTGTAATTATCCATTAAATCTTTAACTGATTTTTCTATTTTATATAATAAGTCTTTATTATTTGTAGCTTCATAAATTCCAAGTAGTACACGATATAGCGTAGCTTTAGCCCAAAGCTCTCCATTTTCAGAAGTGAATTTATACCTTAATTCTTTATCATAAATACCCAAATATCCATTTTCGTCTTGGGTTTTAAGAATAGAGTTTAAATATTCAGAAACATCTTCACCAAGTAATAATTGGCTTCTACAATAAGCATCTTTCCAATTAGATTGTGTTTCACTATTCCACCACATATATTGAGATTCTAAATCATTAATATCAGATTCTTCATTTTTTTTTATTCCTAAATCTCTCGTTGTAGAGTTTAATTTTATTCTATCTTTACCATATATATCATGTTCAGTAATTAATGAAGGTACTAATTTATCTAAGTTACCAATACAACCTTTTATATCTTTTTCCAATATATTTTTTAAAAATCCTTTAGGTTTTATAGCCCCAAATTTTATAATATTATTCATGTTTTAACTCCTTTATTTTTATTACTTAAACGATTAACTTATATTAAGTTTACTACTCTAGTTTAAATCTGTCAAGAGTAAAATTATTGAGAGTAGTTAATTAAAATAGATAAGAAAGTATTTTTTAATATTCTAAAAATTCGTCAACTTATTTTATTTTATTTAAAATCTTCACTTAACACTGTAATTTTAAAGTTCTAAGGCTATCCATTCCTTTTACACTATTTTTTAAGTATAAATTTTAATTATTTATTTAAGCCTGAGAATTCATTGTAAAATCAACAAAAATAAAATACTATCATGAGTCAAAATCTCTTTACACTTGCGTTGCAAGTGTAAAGAGATTTTGAACGTAATTTTATAAAAACCTATCTTTATAATAATCACTCTCAAATTATTTCATAGCTAATGAATTGAAAATAATTAAGCAACGCATAAAATAAAAAACCACCCAAAGGTGGTTTTAATTAATCCCAAAAATTATCTTTTAAACATAGATTATATTTTTTTTCTTTACCTATTGTTGTTACATCTCCATGCCCTGAAAATACTTTTGTTTCATTAGGTAATAAAAATAATTTATTTTTTATTGAATTTACTAATTCTTGATAATTACCATATGGAAAATCTGTACGCCCCATTGAATTCAAAAATAATGTATCTCCTGAAAATAATATATGTTCTTTTTCATAATAATAACAAACTCCACCCGGAGTATGTCCGGGAGTAAATATAATTTTTAATACTATATCTCCAAAAGTTAATGTTTCATTTAATAACCTATCTGCTTTTAACTCAAGTTTGTTTTGTGAAAATACACTTGAAAGATTATAATTAGAGTTTTCCATTATAATTTGTTCTTTTTCATGTATATATACTGGAATATGCAATTCATTTTTTAGTTGTTCAACTGCTCCTATATGGTCAAAGTGTCCATGTGTTAAAAGAATTGCTTTAGGTTTAAAATTATTTTTACTTAATTCTTCTAAAATATAAATTTCATTACTTCCGGGGTCTATTATTAAAGCTTCTTTTGTTATTTCATCTGCAAATATATAACAATTTGTTTCTAAAGCACCTACTACTAAAGTTTTTATTATCATTGCAAAACCTCCTGTTTTAATTTATTTTATGCTCTAAATACTTCAAATAATTTGTTATTTGGTCTATTATATTTTTTATTTACTTTTATTTTTAATTTTTTCATTTTATTATCATAATATATTTTGGTATAAAAATCAAACCACATTTTTAATACATTTTCTTTTGAATAAAATTTATGCCCTTTCCAAGAATTATCACAACATTGTTTGTAAAAATCTTTATTATAATTTAACTGTTGTAATAAAGTCTTAAATTCATTATTATTTTTTCCTTTTAAATAGAAATCAAATAAAATTTCAGGATATATATCTAAATCTCTAAGTAATATAGGAATTTTACAATTCATTGCTTCAAGTATAGTCATTGGAAACAATTCAGAGTATGAGGGAAGAAACATAACATCAGCAATGTTATATAACTCGTTCATTTTTTTACGTTCTACTATACCTAAAAATTTTACGTTTTCAGGTGGATTGTCCATAATATCTTTAAAATGTTTATATCCATCTGTTATAAGTCCAAAAGAAAATCCACCAACCCAAATAAATTGAATATCAGGTAAACTTTTTGCTATTTCTATAAAGTCATGAATCCCTTTTCTGTTTTGTACCTGCCCAACTCCTAATACAACAAATTTTTTATCTACACCAAATTTATTTTTGTTTATAATTTTTTGTTCTTTTGTAAATGGATAAAATTTTTCACTTGAAACATAGTTGGGTATATAAGTTATTTTACTAGTATCTATATTGTACTTTGAAAGTTTTTGAATAAAATAAGGATTTACTGTAACTAAATAATCCATACTTTTGTAAAAATGTATTATATAATTGTAAAAATTTTTTTTAGCTATATTAGGTAAATCTAAACTTTCTTCAATAGTTTCTGGTAGAAAATGAACATAACCAACGGTTACACCATTTACTTTTGAAATAGGTAATCCTATATAATGATTTAAATCTATAGTATGATAGTGCATTATATCACATCTTTCCAAACTGTTTATTTTTATATCAAATGAACCCTTTAAACCTCCTTTAACTAAATCTACTTGTTCTGTGTATGCTGATGATACTCCTTGACCTTTAATTTTATCAGCAGAAGAAAGCATATTTATAGTTATCATATTAATAATTCCTCCCAAATTTATACTTATTATGATTAAAAAACATTAGTTACATAAATATTATTTAAAAAATAGTATATCCAAATGTATATACTATTAAAAACCATATAAAAGTTTAAAAATAATATTGAAAAATTTAATATTATATATTATAATTTTCTTGTATATAAATTACAAATTCATATGTTTTTATATACAAAAAAATATGAAAGAGGTGTATAATGTATAAGAAATTGTTAAGTATTTTTATTACAATTGTTATGTGTTTGCCTAATTTACCTACAGTTAGCGTATTAGCAAATACAGAACAAAGTTGGACCAATGAAGGAACTTATAATACTGAATGGTTCAATGGTAATGGTACTAGTACTGAACCGTATATAATCAGTAATGCTTCTGATTTGGCAGGATTATCTGTATTAGTAAACAAAGGAAATGATTTTTCTGGCAAATACATAAGATTAGAAGATGATATAGACTTATCAGGTAAGCAGTGGATGCCTATAGGTAATTCTAATAACAACTTCAGAGGAATTTTTGATGGAAACAACCACATAATAAAAAATCTCACTATAGGAAGTGAAATAGAAAAAAGTGACATTGATTGTGCAGGATTATTTGGTTCTGTAGATAATAGTGAACTTTTAAATATTGGTCTTATAGATTTAGAAATTTTTATTAATGCTGGAAATGTAGGAGGACTTGTTGGTGATAATAGTGGAGATATTAAAAACTCATATGCTATAAACACAATAACAGGAACTACAACAGGAGGGCTTGTTGGAAATAATAGTGGTAACATATTAAATTCATATGCTATAACTAATATTTCAGGAATTATAACAGGAGGACTTGTTGGAAATAATAGTGGTAATATATTAAATTCATATGCTATAACTAATATTTCAGGAACTACTGCTGGTGGATTTGTTGGAAACAATAGTGGTAATATTAAAAACTCATATGCTACTACGAATACTACAAACAACAATGCAAGTGGATTTATTAGTAATAATAGTGGTAATATTAAAAATTCATATTGGGATACGGATAAAATATCTACAGGTATATCTACAGGAAATGATAGTGGATTAACTGGATTAAATACTAATCAGATGAAAGGTATTGATACAGATAAAACTGATTGGGTTAATATTACTATAGACGAACTTGATAAAGGAGATATTTCTCTTGTTGAAGCTTTAAATTTAGGATTAGAATCAAAATATTTAGATTGGATGAATGATACTCAAAATACACAACAAGGTTATCCAAAACATTCTAATTTATCTAAAGTGTCAATTGAAAGCATTAGCTTAAATGTAACAGAAACACAATTAAGTGTTGGTGAAACTCTAGACTTAGAAGCTATCATCTTACCTTACAATGCTACTAATAAATTAATTAACTGGAGTGTAGATACTGAAGGTGTAGTGGATATTGTTTATAACAATTCAAATGATACATATGCAAAAATATCTGCAATACAAGAAGGCACTGCTATTGTTACAGCAACCACACAAGATAACAATTTAACTGCTTCTTGCAAAATTACAGTTAATTCTGAATTGCAATCTTCTTTTACAGTAACTTATGATTCTAATGGTGGTATTGGTGATATTCAAAGTGTTCAAGTAAAAGAAAATGCAAAAATTACAATAAAACAAAACTCCTTTGAAAAAGATGGTTATAAATTTATAGGATGGTTATATGATGGTAAAGTTTATCAACCAAATGAAACTATAGCTGTAAATTCAGATATAACTTTCATTGCTCAATGGGGAATACCAGTAACAAGTATAACTTTAGATATAAGAAAAATTCAATTAAATGTTGGTGAAATCTTAAATTTAGAAGCAATTATATCACCTATAAATGCTACTAATACTAATGTTTTATGGAATGTAAAAGATTCAAGTATTGTAAACATAGTATCTAATAAATTACAAACAACTGTTACTGGAATTTCAGAAGGCACTACTACTATTACAGCTAAAACAGAAGATGGTAATTTTATAGCTTCTTGTCAAATAACAGTTGTGAAAAATAGTGGTCCTAAAGATAGATATTCTGTTACTTATGAAGGTGATGGCGGTACAGGAAGTAACTTCCCGGTACAATATTTTAAAACAGGAACCAAAATTAAATTAAAAACAAATCACTTTACAAAACCGGGATATAAATTTGTAGGATGGTTATATAATGGCAAAATTTATCAACCTAAAGATGTTTTCACTGTAGAATCTGATACAATTTTTGTGGCTAAGTGGGAAGAACTTACTACTCCAGAAAAACCGGTTGAAACAAAAGTTAAAGGCGTAAATTTAAGTATAATAAAAGTTGTTTTAGGTATAGGAGAAGAATTAGACTTAGATGCGATTATTTCACCTAATACTGCTGTTAATAAAAATGTAGTATGGTCTAATAGTAATTCAAGTGTAGTAGATATTGTATATGATACAGTTTCTGATTCTGTATATGGTTCTGTATATAACGCTGTATATTCAAAAATAACAGGTCTTTCTGTAGGTACTGCTAAAATTACAGTTACTACTGAAGATGGTGGATTTACTGCTTCTTGTGATGTAGAAGTTGTAAATGATTCAAATGGTAATGGAAATGGCAATAGATTTGTAGTATCATATGATGCTAATGGTGGTATTGGAACTGCTCCAAATACTAAACCTTTGAGAGCTGGTACTATAATTACAATAAGACCTAATCCATTTATAAAATATGGTTATTATTTTGATAAGTGGTTATACAATAATCAATCTTATCTACCTTTACAACCGTTTGAAATAACATCAGATGCTACTTTTACTGCTCAATGGAGTGAAGTTCCACCTGCAAGAGTAGAAGATGTAGAACTAGATTTAGTTGAAATTAGATTAGATGTTAATGAAATGATAGAATTAGAAGCAACTATTTATCCTTATTATGCTGCTAATAAAAATGTTTCTTGGTCTTCTAGTAATGATGGTATAGTAAATTTAGTTCCTAGTAAACAAGGAGTAATAATAACTGGAATGAAAGAAGGTACTACTACAATTACAGTTACAACTGAAGATGGTGGATTTATTGCTTCTTGTGATGTAGTAGTTGAAAATACACAAGCTGAAGATAAATTTACAGTATCATATGATGGTAATGGTGGTATTGGAACTGTTCCAAATGTTCAAACTTTAAAGAGCGGAACTGAAATTACAGTAAAACCTAATCCATTTACAAAAGATGGTTATGTATTTGCAGGATGGTTATATGATAATAAAATTTATCAACCTAACCAAACTATAGTGGTACAAAAAGATATAACATTCATTGCTCAATGGCGTGGAGAATTTGATACACCAGTAACAGATGTAAATTTAAGTGTGGCAGAGATTAAATTAAAAGTGGGCGAAAGTGCAAACTTAGAAGCTATTATTTCTCCTGATAATGCTACAAATAAAACTGTATTCTGGAGTGTAGATGATTCAAACGTTGCAGGTATTGTTTATAAGGATAATGTATATGTAACTATATCTGCTATTTCAGAAGGTATTACAACAATAATGGTTACAACTGAAGATGGATACCTTACAGCTTCTTGTAACATTATAGTTGATAATAATAATGAAGATGATAACTTTACAGTAACTTATGATGCTAATGGTGGTATTGGAGATGCTATTGAAATTGAAAAATTTAAAGATGGAACTGAAATTACAGTAAAATCAAATCCATTTAGAAAATATGGTTATAGATTTTCAGGATGGTTATATGATGGTAAAATTTATCAACCTAACCAAACTGTAATTATAGATAAAAATATAACTTTTGTTGCTCAATGGAAAGTTATTGATGATGAAGGTTCTAATAATGGAAATAATTCAAATTCTAATAATAATGAATCTAAAAAAGATAAAACTTTATATATTACAATAGGTAGTATAACAATTCCTTATACTATATCTGGTGTTAATATAAAAATTGAAATTAATGATGAACTTTTAGAAAAATTATTAGAAAATGCAAAAGAAACTAATACTATTTTAATTGATTTATCAAATATAGATGGTATTAAAAATATTAAGCATATCAGTTTTAAAACTAAAGGTAAATTATTTAAAGATAATAAAGTAATAGTAAAAGGTATTAGTACTGTAACAGTAGGTTCTAGTATGTTTAAAAATTTAAATTTAGATTCAACTGATATTATAGAAATGTCAATAGCAAAGGGAAGTATTTCTGTAGATTTTAAAGTTAATGAAAAAGATATAACAAGTAATAAGCATATAGATTCATTGAAAGTTAACTATGAAGTTAATGATATAACAGATAATACTGTAATAGTTAAGCTAGAAGATAATAAACAAACTATAGTACCATTTAGTATAGCTAGTGAAGATGAAATGATATTTAAAACAGAATTATTAGGAAGATTTGAAGCAGTGGAAAGAGCATTTAATTTTTCTGATATATCATCACATTGGGGAGAAAAGTATATCAATTTCATGGCAGCTAGAAACATAGTACATGGAAAAGAAAATAATGTTTTCAAACCAGATGATAATATAACAAGAGCAGAATTTGTAACATTACTTTTTGGGTTCTATGGAATAGATGACAAAGAACTTGATAAGTATAAATATACAAGTTTTAAAGACGTTAAAGAAGATGATTGGTTTGCACCATATATAAATTTTGCAGTGCAAAACAAAATAGCAACTGGAACGGGAGATAATTATTTCTCACCAAATGAACAAATTACAAGGGAACAAATGGCAACAATGCTTTTAAACTTTTCACAAAACAATAGCTTTGTTATAACAACAAATGGAACTAATAAATCATTTGCAGATAGCAATAATATAAGTTATTGGGCAACAAACGCAGTAAATACTATGCAAAATGCAAATATAATAAGTGGAAGAGCAGATAATATATTTGAACCAAAATCATTGGCAACAAGAGCAGAAGCGTGTTCTATTGTTCAAAGATTTGTAGAAAATATAGTATCAAATTAAAAAAAAGAGCAGATTCTATCTGCTCTTTTTTTATGAAAAAAACTTTCTTAGTTTATATTTGATTAACTATTATCAAAAAATTAAATAATAGTTGCTTAAATAAATTTGTTATGTTAGATTATAATTAGTTTTGAATTTATACTCAATAAACTTTAAAAAAGTGTACTGAATGTGAATTTAAAGTTAACTAAGTATACATTAAATTTAGGAGAATTCATATGTTTAATATACAAGAAGAACTAAAAAAATTACCTGAAAAACCGGGCGTATACATTATGAAAGATAATACAGATACAATAATATATATTGGGAAATCTGTATGTTTAAAAAATAGAGTAAGACAATATTTTCAAAGTCCAAAAAATCAACCTCCAAAAGTTCAAAAAATGGTTCCTAATATAAAAGAATTTGAATACATCGTAACTGATTCTGAATTAGAAGCACTTATATTAGAATGTACTCTTATAAAAAAACATAAACCAAAGTATAATGTATTATTGAAAGATGATAAACATTATCCTTATATAAAAATTACAACTAATGAAAAATATCCACGAATATTTATTACAAGAAAAATGATTAAAGACAAATCTAAATATTATGGACCATTTACAGACAGCAATTCAGTTAGAGAGTTTATTGAGTTAATACATCAAATTTTACCTTTAAGAAAATGTCAAAAAGTTATAGAAGATAAAAGCGAAAGACCTTGTTTAAATTACCATATAGGACAGTGTAAAGCTCCATGTAATAAACTTATAAGTGAAGAAGAATATCAAGTATTCATAGATAAGGCAATTCAAATTTTAGAAGGTAAATATGATACTATTATAAGTGAAATGGAAAAAGAAATGTTAGAAGCATCTGAAAACTTACAATTTGAATTAGCAAAAGAAATTAGAGATAAAATCAGAAGTATTAAAAATGTATCTGAAAAACAAAAAATGGTTAATTCATCTATGGAGGATCAAGATGTAATTGCGTTTGCTAGAGCACATGGAGAAGCATTAGTACAAATATTCTTTGTAAGAGCAGGAAAATTAATTGGTCGTGAACATTTTATGCTTAATAATACTGAAAATATGAGTAGGAGTGAGGTTATAGTAGAATTTATAAAGCAATTTTATAGTGGAACTCCTTTTATACCAAAAGAAATAGTAATTCAAGAAGAAATATCAGATATAAATATTCTTCAAATTATTCAAAAATGGTTATCAAATATAAGAGGTTCAAAAGTTTATATTACTGCTCCAAAAAAAGGAGAGAAACACAAGTTAATTGAATTAGCTCATAAGAATGCACTTTTAACATTAGAACAATTTGGAGATAAAATTAAACGTGATATGCAAAAAACAATTGGAGCTGTAGCAGAAATAAAAGATATATTAAATATAGATACAGAAATAAAACGAATTGAAGCCGTGGATATCTCTAATATACAAGGTTTTGAATCTGTTGGTTCAATAGTAGTATTTGAAGATGGAAAACCAAAACGAAGTGATTATAGAAAATTTAAAATAAAGTCTGTTATTGGTGCTAATGATTATGCTAGTATGGAAGAAGTTATTACAAGAAGATTTGTACATGCATTAAAAGAAATAGAAGAATTAAACTCAAAGAATTTAGATGTTAATCAAGGAAAGTTTAGTAAGTTACCTGATATTTTATTTGTTGATGGTGGTAAAGGACAAATAAATATAGTTAAAAAAGTTTTGGATAGTTTAAATATAAATATTCCTGTATGTGGAATGGTTAAAGATGATAAACATAAAACAAGAGGGCTTATGTATAATGATATTGAATTAGAATTACAACCAAATTCAGAGGGTTTTAAACTTATTACAAGAATACAAGATGAAGTTCATAGATTTGCAATAGAATACCATAGAACATTAAGAAGTAATGAAAGTTTTCATTCTATACTTGATAATATAGAAGGTGTTGGAGCAACAAGAAGAAAAGCTTTATTAAGAAAGTTCGGTTCAGTAGATAAAATTAAAGAAGCAACTTTAGAAGAATTAATGGATACTGAAAGTATAAATAAAAAAATTGCTGAAACTATATACAACTTTTTTAGAAAAAACTGAAAGAAGGTATAATAAATGAATTTAAATGTTTTAGTTAATGATTTGCCATTTGAAAATGATGATGATGTTATTGGTAAATGGCAATATTATGATGTAGTCCAATTAGAAGAAGAATTTGATTTAAATAATGTAAAGACTAAAATCTCTAATAGAGGATTTAAAGAAATTTATTTTCTTCCTAATGGACAAAAATATTGGGTATTTGAGGGTTGGACAAAAGGATTTTTATTTACACATTATGGTGGTAATGAACCAATTAATTGTAATAAATACACAATAAAAAAGATAAATAATGAAATGTATATGTTTCTTCAAGTAAATGATAATATATTAAATGATTATCAAACATATATTAATGTACTAAAAAAAGTTTCAAACAAAAAATATAAATTAAGTGAAATAGGTATTCATGATAATATTGATTTGCCTTTTATTATAGATGAAAATATATTAGGTTTATGGAAATGTGTTGATTTTATTGAGAATATAAATGAGTTTACTATAAACAAACAAAAATCAACTACTTTATGGTTAAAATCAGTTTGTTTTAATAATGATGGAACAGTAGTTAGAGTATATGATAATGAACAATGGAATGATTTTTGGACAGAAGGTGTATTAATTGACAAAATAAAAGTAACTACTTCCGCTTATGAAATTAAACTTGTTGATAATAAAGAATATTTATTTTTAGAATGGAAAATGGGCAACTATATTTATGGAGGTGCAAAACCAATTTATTATGTTTTTGAAAGATGTATAGGGTGTTATTAACACCCTATTTATTTATGTTAAAAACAATAATTTCTGGTGGATTTAAAAACCTAAGTCTTATTTGGCTTAATCCTATTCCCGTTGTAACATAAAGTTTTG
The DNA here is from genome assembly GCA_964638835.1 of uncultured Eubacteriales bacterium. Classification (GTDB taxonomy): domain Bacteria; phylum Bacillota; class Clostridia; order Lachnospirales; family CAZQDT01; genus CAZWZB01. Next base: position 86,553 of record CAZWZB010000002.1, read on the forward strand.
TTTTTATTTTATTTTCAAAAGAATAAAGCCCATCAACATAATTCCTACCACCATAAGGTAATACATACTTTGTTATGAAAGGAATTTTTACTTGTCCTCCATGTGTATGACCTGATAATATTAAATTAACATTATCTATATTTAATTTATCTACTAAATCAGGTTCATGTGTAATTAAAATATTATAATAGTTTTCATTTGTTTCATTTAAAATAGATTTGTTAGGCTTACCAAATATATAATCATCTATACCAACTATACATATACCAACATCATCATTAAATTTAATTTGATTTTTTAATAATTCAAAGCCACTATCTTCCATAATATCTTTATATACTTTTTCTGCTTTTCCACCATAATCATGATTTCCATAAATGCTATATTTAGCAATTTTAGCATTTAAATTTTTTAGGTGTTCTATGATATATGTAGTATTAGGAGGGGAACTGCTATATGAATCCATTAAATCTCCTGAAAAGATAATTATATCTGGATTTTCTGCATTTATTTTTTCTACAATTTTTTGCATTTGATATTCTCCATAAAATGCATTAAAATGAGTATCACTAAATAATACAATTTTCAAATTATTTTTAATCTTGTTATCTCTGAAGTTTATATTTTTTACAATAAGTATGCTTGGTTCAATAAAAGCTGAATATATAAATAAAATTATTATCATAAGTAAAATAAATCTAAATTTCTTTTTTCGTTTTTTAATAATAATTCACCACCCTATTACTAACTTAATTGACTTTAACATATGATAGCATACTTTACAAGTAATTTTTAAAAAATTATTGTTTAAAAAATTATTTTATTATGATAGAATAAACATAGTACAAATTTTATTTAAGGAGTGGTTTTATTTATGAAAAAGGTAATGAATCAATCTACAATTACTAAATTTATAAATATAAGTTGTATTATATTTATGTGTTTTACTATTTTATTTGGTTTATTTAGAGATATAACCTCTAATAAATTAAAAAGATTAGAGGAAAATAAGGATTCTATTACTTTATTTTCCATACAGCTTAAAGAAGCCTCACGTTATTTGAGTTATCAAGTAAGAGCATATGCATCAACAGGTAATGAAATTTATTATAACAACTATTGGAACGAAGTAAATAGCAATAAAAATCGAGAAAAAGCGATAGAAGGAATAAATAAAATAGGTAGTACAACTGAAGAAAAAAATATGATATCTCAAATTATGAACACTTCAAATTCTCTTATTCCAATTGAAGAAAAATCCATGAATTTAGCAAAAGAAAATAAATTAAGTGAAGCAATATCCATTTTATATGGAGATGAATATTTAAAAGGAGAACAAGCTGTAGGAGATATAACAACAAACTTTTTAAATAGCATTGAAACAAGAATACATTCTGAAATAATATCTTTAAAACTAAAATTAGATATACAAAATGCAATATCTTGTTTGCTTTTAATTTTAATGGTAGTTTTTCAAAATATAAGTGTATATTTTGTTTTAAGAAAAATTATAAAACCAATTGTAATTGTTAAAGATGAAATGTTGCAACTTGCTAATGGGAATTTATCTTCTATTTTTACACTTGATTCTGATACATCTGAAATAGGAATGTTAGCAGATTCTATCCACAAAACTAAAACTTTTTTGAAAACAATAATTGATGATATATCTAGTTCGCTTGATAAAATGGCTAAAAGTAATTTTAATTTTAATATTGAATATGAATACATAGGTGAATTTAAACAAATAAAAGAGTCTTTAGAAGGTATAATTGAAGAGTTGAGTTTAATATTTAAAACAATAAAAAATTCTTCTAATCATGTATCTAAAGAAGCAGAACATGTTTCAGACATATCAAAAACCTTATCAAATGGAGCAAATGAACAAGCAGCAGCAGTTCAAGAAATTTCTGCATCTATTTTAGATATATCCGAAAGATTAAATCACATGGCAATTAATTCAAAACAATTTAGTGATATAGTTAATAAAGTTGGAGAAAATATAAAAGAAAGTAATAAAGAAACTTATGAAATGGTTGAAGCAGTAAAATATATAAGCAGTACAACCCAAAAAGTTGGTAGTATAATAAATACAATTCAAGATATAGCAACTCAAACAAATCTCCTTGCATTAAATGCATCAATTGAGGCTGCTAGAGCAGGAGAAGCAGGTCAAGGATTTGCTGTAGTTGCAAACGAAGTAAGGATTTTAGCTGAAAGAAGCACAGAGGCAGTTAATGAAAGTACAAATTTAATAAATAATGTAATTGGTTCTGTAGATAATGGAATAAAAATAGCTAATAAAACTTCTCAAAACTTAAATAATATAATGGTTGATGTGAAATATGTAATTGATAATGTAAATAGTATTTCAAAATCAGCTGAAGAACAGGCTAATACCATTTCTCAAATTTCATTATCAGTTGAACAAGTTTCATCAGTTGTACAAAGTAATTCATTAAAATCTCAAGAAAGTTCTAATACAAGTGAAGAACTAAATAAACAAGCGGATTTACTTAAAGAAATAATAAATAAATTTAAAACAAAAGATATAAACAAAGTTTAGAAAATAATGAGACTAAAAATTTAATACTTGGATTATCGAAGATACCAACAACTATTTTAATATAAGAGGGTGTTAACTATAGAATGATTCAAAAAAAATTTATTATATTAATTTATATTAAATAGATATTCAATTTTTGTTAAGACTTCTCGAAGAAGTCTCTGTGAAATTAGGCATGTTCGCGGTCAATTTACCCCTATATTTACCGGGTTTGGGCTTGTTTTGTAGGCCTTGAATTTTTGTTCTGACTTCTAAAAGAAGTCTTAACGAAAATTCAAAAAATTTTTTTATTAAATTATAAAAATATCATTCTTTACTTAACACTCTCTAATATAAATAATAGAGCTAAAAAAGTGTTCCGGTAAATTAAAATTACAAAGGAGTTATCACATGTTAAACTTAACATTATTAACAGATTTTTATGAATTAACAATGATGCAAGGATATACTCTTACCAAAACTGCAAATCATGAAGCAGTTTTTGATTTATTTTATAGAAGAAATCCTTCCGGAAATGGATATGCAATTGTTGCAGGTCTTGAGCAGGCAATAGAATATATAAAGAATTTATCATTTTCAGATGAAGATATAGAATATTTAAAAAGTTTTAATTCCTTTAATCAAGACTTTTTAAATTATTTAAAAAATTTTCGTTTTACAGGAGATATATATGCAATACCAGAAGGTTCTGTTGTATTTCCTAATGAACCTTTAATTAGAGTAAAAGCACCTATAATAGAAGCCCAAATGCTAGAAGCAGCATTACTTAATATAGTAAATCATCAAAGTCTTATTGCAACCAAAGCAGCACGTGTTGTTTGGGCTGCTGAAGGAGATAGTATTTTAGAATTTGGATTAAGAAGAGCACAAGGTCCTGATGCAAGTATATATGGTACAAGAGCATCTATTATAGGTGGTTGTAATGCTACTTCAAATGTTTTAGCTGGTAAAATGTTTAATGTACCAGTTAAGGGGACTCATGCACACAGTTGGGTTATGAGTTTTCCTGATGAGTTAACAGCATTTAGAGAGTATGCAAAAATATTTCCTAATACCTGTATGTTTTTAGTAGATACTTATGATACATTAAAATCAGGTGTTCCTAATGCAATAACTGTATTTAAAGAAATGAAAGAACAAGGAAGGGAATTAAAATCATATGGAATACGTTTAGATAGTGGAGATTTTGCTTATTTATCTAAAAAAGCAAAAAAGATGTTAGATGATGCAGGATTCAATGATGCTATCATATGTGGTTCAAGTGATTTAGATGAGTATTTAATATCTGATTTGAAAAGTCGCCAAGGTTCAAAAATAAATTTATGGGGAGTTGGTACTAAACTTATAACTTCAAACGATTGTCCTTCATTTGGAGGAGTATATAAGTTAGCTGCTCAAGAGGATGAAAATGGAGTTTTACAATATAAAATAAAACTTTCAGAAAATCCAGAAAAGATTACTAACCCTGGACTTAAAAAAGTATTTAGATTTTATGATATAGAAACTGGAAAAATAAAAGCAGATTTAATAGCCTTAGAACACGAAACAATAGACACAACAAAATTTATAACTATATTTGACCCTTTAGCTACATGGAAGAAAATGACCTTAAAACCGGGTGAATATAAAGTGCGTGAACTTCTTATACCTATATTTAAATCTGGTCAATGTATTTATAAATCTCCTGAAGTTATGGATATAAGAAAATACTGTCAGCAAGAATTAGAAACATTATGGGATGAATATAAACGTTTAATAAATCCACACATATTACCTGTAGATTTATCACAAGAATTATATAATCTTAAACAAGCTATGATATCTGAACTTAGAAATTAAAACCAACTCCTTAAGCTATAACTTAAGGAGTTGGTTTTATACTTATCAAAGTTAATTATACAACATAATTCATTCAAATATTAAATTTTTATTTCATAAATCAAATTTTTATTTATAATATAAAAAAAACTGTTATAATAGTGTATAAAAAGATTGTTATATAATAATTACTTTTAGCACAAAAAATAAGAATGGAGGAAAGCAAATGAAATTAAAAAAACAATTAATAATGTATATAGCAATTTTAAGTATTTTCATTTCAAATACTTGTTTTGCTATAAAGTTAACGTATGATGGAAAAGAACACGAATATACAGCAGAACCAATAAAACTTATGATAAACCAGAAAATTTTAAATACAGATATGCCACCTGTGGTAATTGATGGTAGAACATTAGTGCCGGTTAGAGCTGTATTAGAACAAATTGGAGCTACAGTATTATGGGTGCCGGAATCAGGTGAAATATTTATTACACAAGAAAGTAATATAATATTGTTAAAAGTTAACAGTAATATAGCAAATATTAATGGTGAATTAAAAACTATGGAAGTATCACCAAAGATTATAAATAATTCTACAATGATACCATTAAGATTTATTGGTGAAGAATTGAATTTTAAAATAGGTTGGGATGAAAAGAATCGTATTGCATCTATTGATTCAAAATCAAGTAATGAAAATTCAAGTTCAAATCCTAATGATATCAATAAACCTGATTCAGATAATTTACAAGGTAAAAATGGAGAGATTATAAAATTTAAAGCTACTTCTAAACCTAATACAAATGTTAGTAAACCTATAACTTCAGAAAATAATAATACGGTAAACATAATAAGTATCGATGTTCCAAAAACAAATGAAGAATTATTTACAATTACAGCAAATGGACGTATAAGTTCAGTAAAACATGGTATTCTTGAAAATCCACCAAGATTATATATAGATATAGAAAATTCAATATCTAAACTTAACCCAACTATTTCAAAGGGAGAAAGTAAAATAGTTAATTCTATACGAACAGCTCAGCAAGAAAACAATATTACACGTGTAGTTTTTGATATTTCAGCTAAAGAAGATTATGATATATACTTATCAGAAGATAGAACTTCTATTAATGTAAAATTTAAAGCGGTTTCTCTAAGTGAAATAACATTCCAATCAATTGGAGGGCAAGATATTGTAAATATATATTCTAGTGGTACTGTAACTCCTATAATTACTAAATTTACTAACCCAAAAAAATTTATAATAGATATCCCTGTTTCTAATTCTGCTATAGGACTTGAATCAGCGAATGTATTGGGAACTGTTACATCTAATATAAAAGTAAGTCAATTTGATGAAAGTACATTTAGAATTACATTAGACTTAACACAATCTGCTACTTACGAAATGAATGTAACTAGTACATGTACTACTATTAAATTTAAACAACCTACATATAAAAATATGGCTTATGAAAATGATAGTTCACCTAGACTTGTTTTAAAAAAGGATAATATTTTAAATATAAATTCATTTATACATACCGATAAATATTCAGAAGGGTATTATAAAATAACAATACCAAATGACTATTCGAATTTATATGGATATGGTGAATATAAAATAAATGATAAATATATAAATTCGATAGAAATACAAACTGTTAATGGAAAAACTGAATTTAAATTTAATCAACAAGTTATACATACTTACACTATAACAGAAGACGCTCAAAATATATACATAAATATATTAAATCCAAAGCAAATTTATAAAAAAATTGTTTTCTTAGACCCTGGACATGGAGGTGAAGACGGAGGAAATACTCATAATAATATAACAGAAAAAGTTGTTAATTTAGATGTTTCAAATAGATTATATTTATTATTAGATGCTGACCCAAATATAAAAGTTTATGCAACAAGAACTACTGATGTATATGTTACACGTCCACAGCGAGCTATTATGGCAAATTCTATTGCAGATTTATTTGTTAGTATTCATTGTAATTCTATTGAAACAACTATTTCAAATTATGAAAGTATAAGTGGTGTACAAGTATTTTATCCTAATCCTTCAGATAATAGAGGGACTATGAGTAAAGAAATAAGTAATATATTTAGAGAAACTTTAAGTAGTAAATTAGGTATTCCTAATAGACCTGCTGACCAAACATTAGGATATGAATATACAGTACTATCAAAAACTAATATGCCAGCTTGTTTAATTGAATTAGGATTTTTAACAAATTTAACAGATGTTCAAAAACTTGCAACAGCAGAAGGAAGGCAAGCAGCAGCAGAAGCAATATATGAAGGAATTAAACAAAGTTTCACTAAAGTAATACCAAGTAGATAATGTAAATAAAACTTGAGTCATGTAATTTAATACATAATCTAACATTCAAAGGAGAATAAAATAAAATGTTAAAAAAATTATATTTAATTTTTATTACTGTAATTATAGTATTGGCAAATATAGTATTTGTAGCTGGAAATTCAAATGTTAAACTTGTAGTTAATGATAAGGTTATAAGCCCACCTATACCACCCGCAATAATTAATGATAGAACATTAGTACCAACTAGAGCTGTTTTTGAAGAATTAGGAGCAGATATTTTATGGGTACCTCAATCAAAAGAAGCTTTTATTTCATTAGAAGATACCACTATAATATTAACATTAAATAGTAATAAAGCTAATATTAATGGTGAAATAAAAACTATGGATGTACCACCGCAAATAGTAAATGATTATACAATGCTCCCTTTAAGATTTGTAGCAACTGAATTAGATTTTGATGTAAATTGGGATGATATAAATAGAATTGCTTCAATAAATACTAAAATAATTGAAGAAGAAATCGAATCTAATAAAGATACTTTACAAATTCCTAGTGTTGGTTCAAGTGTTGAGGAATCAACTACTGAAGAAGAAACCGAATCTAGTACTGAAGAA
>CAZWZB010000002.1:94000-100115 GCA_964638835.1 uncultured Eubacteriales bacterium
TGAAGAAGAAACTGAATCTAGCACTAAAGAATCAACTAATGAAGAAGAAACTGAATCTAGTACCAAAGAATCTACTACTGAGAAAGAAACTGAATCTAATATTAAACAGGAGATTGAGGGCTTTGATTCAGAAGGAATTATAACAATTGTAAAAGACAAAAATTCTGATAATATAGTTTATTCTCCTATTCAAAATGAAAATTTTGATGTAGTAAATTTAACAAATATTTATTTGCCACAAAATGGTGATGAATTGTTTCAAATAAAAGCTAGTGGGAAAATAAGTTCAATAACATACAATATAATACAAGACCCATTAAGATTATACATAGATATAGAAAATTCAATATCAAAACTTAGTAATAATATTTCAGTTACTGAAAGCTCTATAGTAAAATCAATTCGTACAGCACAACAACCAGATGTTAATAATGTAACACGTGTAGTGTTTGATTTAACAAGCAATCAACATTATGACATATTTTTATCAGAAGATAAACAAACATTAAATGTAAAGTTTAAATCTGAAAATAAAATAACTTTCCAATCAACAAATGACCAAGATATTTTAAATCTATATAATTTTTCATCATCTGTAAATTATATAAAAGAAAATAATAAAGTAATTGTTGATATATTTAATGCTGATTATAATATAAAAGAAAAATATATTGATGTAGATAGTAAGTTTGTATCTTCTATGGAAGTGAGCCAACTTGATAATTCTACAATTAGAATTATTTTTAATTTAACAGAAAAAACAAATTATGATGTTATAGGCAAAAAGATTATATTTTCAATACCTACATATCAAAATTTATATTATGAGAATGTTAATGACAATCCAAGATTAATATTAAAGAAAATTGATAACGTAGATATAAATTTAATTAAACATGAGGATAACTATTTAGATAATAATTATAAAATAATATTACCTAATAATTATTCAAATGTATATGGATATGGTAACTATATAATAGATGATTATTATTTAAAATCTATAAATATAACAACTAATGGAAATACTGAATTTACATTTTATGAACAAAACATTTATACTTGTGTAGTAACTGAAGATGATGAAAATATATATATAAATATATATCATCCAAAATCAGTTTATAAACAAATTGTAGTTTTAGACCCGGGCCATGGTGGAACAGCACCAGGTGCTATAAAAAATGGTGTGATTGAAAAAGTTATAACACTTGATGTTGGTAATAGAGTATATGCATTATTAGAAGCTGACCCTGATATAAAAGTTTATGCTACTAGAACAACTGATACAAACCCTAGTTTTGATTATCGTGTAAATATGCCGAACCATTTAGCAGATATGTTTGTAAGTATTCATTGTAATTCTATCGCAAGTTCAAGTATAAGTGGAGTACAAGTATTTTATCCTAATCCTGCTGATGAAAGAGGTAGTATAAGTAAACAATTAAGTGATGTTTTTATGGATAAATTTACTCAAGCTACAGGATTACCAAATAGACCTGCAAATCAATCTTTAGGATATTCATTTTTAGTATTAAAAAATACTACTATACCTGCTTGTTTAGTTGAAATGGGTTTTTTGACAAATATATCTGATGCTATGTTTCTTTTATCAGAACAAGGTAGAGAAAAATCAGCAAATGGTATATATGAGGGTATTAAAAAGGGATTTGAAACAGTTATTATAACAAATAGATAAAATGATAAAATATAACCCCTAAACTTCATAAGTATGAATATTGCAATATATAAAAAAATGTTATATAATTTAAGTATCTAATAAAGTAAACTTCAAATATTGGATTCCAGTTTACTTTGTATAATAAAGAGGTGATACAATGGATATAGCTGCATTATCAACTGCTATGGCACAAAGTAAAGTTATAACAGATGTAAGATTTGCTGTTTTAAATTTAGCTAAAGACACAATGCAACAAACAAGTAATGAGTTAATTAATATGATTAAAACATCTGATATAGAACGTTCAGTAAATCCACATATTGGCGGAAATATTGATATAAAAGTTTAAAAAAAAGAGCAGAATATTCTGCTCTTTTTTATTTTAATAAGTGTAATCTTCTATTTTATCATAATAATATTTTAATACTTCATTATCAGTAATAATAAATTTGTACTCTGGAAAATCTTTTAATATTCTTTTAATACATCTAATACAAAAATTAGTTCGAGCATTAATATCACTTTTTAAGGTTGATTTATATCCCCAAATATGAGAAAAAAATTTTTGCTCATTTTGAGCAAGCGTTTTTAAATCATATAAGTTTTTTATTTTTATATTCATTTTATCAGCACACATAGAAATAAGTCTTTGTTCTGCAAACACCATACTTGTAACAGTATTATTATCACTAATTAAATTTTTCATAAACTCTATAGATTGTTCTGTATAATAATTTTTAAAATCATTATTTTTTATATAAGTAAAAGCAGTATTACAAGGAAGAATTGACCAGTTCCATTCTGTATCAAAATTATATTCTTTTTTTAAGTTAAAATAATTTTTATCAGGATATACATTAGTATCAATTTCTTCATCATGTATTGTACAAATTTCAGAATCTATAAGTTTATCTAATATAGGTTGCCATACAATAAAATCTGTGTCTATCATACAACAAGGAGCAGGTTGTTTTTTTAAAGAATATATTTTTCCAGCAGCCCAAAATAAAAAAGGGTCGATATTTTCTTCAACACTTAAAGTATCATCTATACCTAAATCCCAAATAGAAGATATCCCAATTTTTTTATAATATTCAGCTCCTATTTTATCTGTAATCATTTTGATTTTGCCGTTATGTTCTCTCCATTTTAAAGCAGATAAAATAGTAGTTAATATCTCAAAATCATAAATAAAATATTCAACATCTTTTTTCATTGAAAAAAAAGGAGTGGTCCAATTTGAATGAAATGCATCTATAATTAACACTTCCTTTATATAAGATTTAAACCATATGTAAAACAACTTGAAGAACTAGAACCGGAACCAGAACTAGAGCCAAAAATTAGATTAAAGTTTAGATTAAAATTTAAATTAAAATTTTCTGATACTATATTACCCATATTTTTATTTATAATTTTCTGAAAATTAATACTATGTTTCATATATATATTTTCATTTCTAGCTATTGGTTTTAATATTATTTTACTATTAAAATTCTTTTTTAATTCTTTTGGTGAAATTTTTTTGCCACATTGAAATTCTATTTTTTTTGCCATATTTATTCTCCTTTACTTTCTACTATCACATAACCTACTGCATATTCTAAACAATGAGAAATACTTGCATGAATGATAGTTATATTTTTTTCAGTTGATAACTTTTTTGCATTACCATATAAATTTACATAAGGAGCACCATATTCATTTCTTAATACTTCTATATCACGAAGGGAAAATGTTCTAAAGCCTGTACCTAAAGCTTTAGAAAGAGCTTCTTTAACTGCAAAGTTTCCAGCTATAGAATTTATGCTATTTTTTTTATTATTAAAAAAAATATTTTCACTTTCTGTAAACCATCTTTGTAAAAAGCCACTTTGTAAAGTGGCTTTTTCTATTCTTTTAATTTCTATTATATCAGTTCCTATACCTAATATCATAAATATCACTTCACTCCATATTAACTGTATCTAACTTATTTATTAAATCCACTCCAACTAAATTATGTAAAAATAAATAAGTCCTATTTATTAATTCTTCTTTTGTTGTTTTTTCTTCTATTTTATTTTTTATTTGTTCTTTAAGTTCGTTTATTTCTATATCTAATTTATTTACTATTTTTTTATTTTCATTCATTTCAGTATAACACATTTGTATACTTTCATTTAAAAGTTCATTATTTATAAATTTTATTTTTCTTGGTAATTCTTCCAAATCTCTTTCTATATTTTCTAATTGATTATTAATTTCTTCAATATATTGTTGAGATTTCCCCATATCTTTTCTAGCTTCTTCACTTTCCTCTGCTTTTTCCATTAGGTTCATTATTTGATTAACACATTCTTTTTTAAAACGTATAAAATCTTTTTCTTTATTTGTAAGTTTACCTTGTTCTTTTAGTAATTTATTTAATTTATTTTCTATTTCAATCATCTTTTTCGTTTTTCTACCCGGCGGAAACATATAATGCCAATTTTTATCTAAAACTAAAATAGGAATTTTTTTATTAGCTAAGGTATGAAAATCAATTGGCTCATCATTTTTATTTTTTTTTTCTCTAAATATCAATTGTTTCACCAACTTTCTATATTATATAAACTTTAATTCAATTAAAATATATATTTTTAATATTATACTACACTTTATATTTAAATACAACAACTCAATTTTTTATAAAATTAGCAAAAAACAAAAATTTTGTTGCTATATTATATAATATATAATAATATAGAGATAATATATTTAGACTAATTAATTAAAGGTGATAAATTTGAATAGATTAGATTATGATTTTTATAAAAATTCTTGTTTGGAAGTAGCTCCAAAACTTTTAGGTAAATTTTTATGTAGAAATATTGAAGGTCAAGTTTTAAAATATCGTATAACTGAAACCGAAAGTTATTATGGTGAAAGTGACACTGCTTGCCATGCACATAAAGGCAAAACTAACAGAACAAAAGTTATATATAATCAAGGTGGTATAGTTTATATTTATCTTTGTTATGGTATCCATAATTTACTTAATGTTGTAACAGGTGAGATGGATTTTCCGGAATGTGTTTTAATTCGTGGTATAGAAAATTTTAATGGACCTGGTAAGCTTACAAAAGTTCTTAAAATAGATAGAACTTTAAACGAAGAAAATCTTATTACTTCAAATAAGCTTTGGATTGAAGAAGATGATTTTAATTGTGAATATAAAACATCTAAGAGAGTTGGTATTGATTATGCAACAGAAGAATATAAAAATAAATTATGGAGATTTATAATGATTTAGAAAATATTTATAAAAAAATTAGGAGCAATCTTTGATTGCTCCTAATTTTTTTACCTCCATAATGGTATTTCTATAGTTACTTTAAATAAATCACCATCAATATCAATATTAAATGTACCATATTGTAATTGAATTAAACTTTGTGTTATAGCAAGCCCTAAACCGCTTCCTTCAGTTGTTCTTGATTCATCTCCTCTTACAAAACGTTCAGTTAATAAATTAGGAGCAATATTTAATTCTTTAGCAGAAATATTTTTTATTACAAGTGTTGCATAATTAGAATTTTTACTTATATCAATATATACTCTTGAATTAGGTAATGCATATTTAGTAATATTTGAAAGCAAATTTGAAAGTATACGCCACATATGTTTACCATCAGCAGATATAAATATTTGGCTTTCAGTAAAGTTTAATTTTACATCTAAATTATTAATTGAAAGTTTATCTTCATATTCTCCATATGATTGTCTAACTAGTTGAATTAAATCTAATTTTTCTAATGCAACAGCTAAATTACCACTTGATGCTTTACTAGCTTCTATCAAATCTTCTATTAGATGTTTTAATCGTTCAGATTTTTCTTCAAGTACTAGCAAATATTCATTAGCTTTATTATTATTTAAATCTTCTTTCTTTAATAAATCTACATAATTTATTATTGAAGTTAAAGGTGTTTTTAAATCATGTGATACATTTGTTATAAGTTCAGTTTTTAAACGTTCTCCTTTAATTGCTTTGTCAACTGCATTTGCTAACCCTGATTGTATATTTTCTATATCTTCAACTAAAGGTTTAAACATTTGAGGGAGTTTATTTTTGTCTATATCAATATCTATATCTCCATTAGATACACTAGAAATGATTTCAGTTAGTTTTTTAAATGATAAATACATCTTTATGACTGGTATTATAAATAAAACATCTAAAAATACTATAAATAAAAGAAATAGAACTATTTCATAATCAGAAGTATTACCAACATATAATATGCTTACTAAATACCAACCACCATTTAAAACTATAAGCCCGATTATTGGGAACAAACTAAATTTTGTTTTTTTAGCTTTTGCTTTAGGGTTTAATTTTCTTATTATATAATAAGTTAAACTTGTTTTAAATAAAATTTTAGCTTTAAATCTTCTTGAAACAGAACATAA
>CAZWZB010000002.1:100215-124002 GCA_964638835.1 uncultured Eubacteriales bacterium
TATTATTTTTGATTTTGTTGAGTACAAATTAAACCTCTTAACTTCTTTTTCTTTCTTTTCTTCATGTATTTCCTCATACATCATATCTTTTCTTGAATTATCATTAGAATTATACTCATCCATTTTAATACCCCTTTCTTTTAATAGAATTAGATTCGTTCAATTTTATATCCAATTCCCCATACTACTTTTAAGTATCTTGGTTCTTTGGGATTGATTTCAATTTTCTCTCGTATACGTCTTATATGTACTGCTATAGTGTTATCTGCACAGAATGCATTTTCATTCCAAACATTTTCATATATCTGCTCAATTGAAAATACATGCCCCATATTCTCCATAAGAAAAAGTAAAATTCCATATTCAGTAGCTGTAAGTTTTATAACTTCACCATCTACAATTACTTCTTTAGCATCTTTATCTAATTCAAGAGTGCCAGTTCTTAATAAGTTTGGTTTAGTTACTAAACTACCAAGTGAAGTATATCTTCTCATTTGTGATTTTACTCTAGCTAAAAGTTCTAAGGGGTTAAAAGGTTTTGTAATATAATCATCAGCACCAAAATTTAAACCTAAAATCTTATCTGTGTCTTCGGATTTTGCTGAAAGAATTATAATAGGTATATTTTGTTTCTCACGTATTTTAATTGTAGTTTTAAAACCATCTAATTCAGGCATCATTACATCAAGTAATATAAGATGTATTTCTGTTTTAGATAATATATTTAAAGCACAAACGCCATTTTCTGCTTTAAATACATTATAATTTTCTTGTGTTAGATAAATTTCTATAGCATCAACTATAGCACTATCATCATCGCAAACTAGTATGTTAAATCTATCCATATTTATTTCCTCCAAAGTGTTTTTTTATATGATACATCAAAATCATCTCCTTGAATATATAATAAAATTTAATACTTAAAAAATAGTTAATATAATTCTTAAGAATTTATTAAGATTATTATAGTTAAAATAATTGACTATAATTTTTTAAAAAGAAATCTTAAATATATGAGATTGTTAATTAAAGAATGATAACATTATCAATTTTTAAATTTTCAGGGATACTTCTCAAGAAGTATCCCTCATTTTTAAGTATGTTCGCTATAATTTACCCTTGAATTTACTAGGTTTCGGCTTGTTTTGTAGGCCTTGAATTTCTGTTCTGACTTCTCGAAGAAGTCTTAATGATTTTTAAAAAATTTTTAACTTTGGAGGGTTTTAATTAAAGAATGTAAATCATTCTTATATAACCACTCTCAAATAATTGACGATAATTTTTTTAAAAAAGAAGTAATAAAAATCTTTAGTTTTTGTTAATTTAGTTATAAAAAAATAATATAGTATAAAATTTAGAATATAAATTTTTATATTTTGTTAAATTTAAAAAAGTTTTTGATGTTTTTCAATTGCATAAACTTGTATTTCTGTGGTACAATAATTGACAACCTTATATAAAGGTAAACTCATAAAAAGGACGTTGAAAAATGAAACAAAAAAGAAATGATATTAGAAATATTGCTATTATAGCCCACGTTGACCATGGCAAAACTACATTAGTAGATGAGCTTTTAAAACAAAGTGGAATATTCCGTTCTAATCAAGTTATTGGAGAACGTATAATGGACTCTAATGATATAGAAAGAGAACGAGGTATTACTATATTATCAAAAAATACAGCTGTTCAATATGAAGATACCAAAATTAATATTATAGATACTCCCGGTCATGCTGATTTTGGAGGGGAAGTTGAACGTGTACTCAAAATGGTAAATGGTGTTATATTAGTAGTAGATGCATTTGAAGGTCCTATGCCACAAACTAAATTTGTTCTTAAAAATGCCCTAGCACTTGAATTACCTGTTGTAGTATGTATAAATAAAGTAGACCGTCCAGAAGCCCGAGTAAATGAAGTAATAGATGATGTTTTAGAATTATTTATGGAACTTGAAGCAACAGATGAACAATTAGATAGTCCATTTGTATTTGCATCTGCCAAATTAGGTAAAGCATCATTAGATAGTAATGTATTAGGCGAGGATATGAAACCTTTATTTGATACAATCATAGAGCATATACCACAGCCAGAGGGTGACCCAGATGCAGATTTACAAGTACTTATAAGTACTATAGATTATAATGAATATGTTGGGCGTATAGGTATAGGTAAAGTTGAAAATGGTACTATAAAAGTTAATTCAGAAGCAGTTGTTGTAAATTTACATGAGCCTGATAAAATTAGAAAAGTTAAAATAAGCAAACTTTATGAATTTGAAGGACTTACTAGAAAAGAAATCAAAGAAGCAACAATTGGCTCTATAGTGGCTATATCTGGTATTGCTGATATTCATATTGGTGATACATTATGTGATATAAATAATCCAACTGCATTACCATTTGTACAAATTTCAGAACCAACTCTTGCAATGACTTTTTCTGTTAATGATAGTCCATTCGCAGGACTTGAAGGTAAATTTGTTACATCAAGACATTTAAGAGAACGTTTGTTTAAAGAATTAAATACCGATGTTAGTTTAAGAGTAGAAGAAACAGATACTACAGAAGCTTTTAAAGTATCAGGGCGTGGAGAACTTCATTTATCTATACTTATAGAAAATATGAGAAGAGAGGGTTACGAATTTCAAGTATCAAAACCAGAGGTTTTATATAGAACTATTGATGGTAAAAAGTATGAGCCAATGGAATATGTAACAATAGATGTTCCAGAAGAATTTGTTGGCAGTGTTATAGAAAAATTAGGTTCACGTAAGGCAGAATTAAAAAATATGGCTCCTTCAAAAGGAAACTATACACGTTTAGAATTTTCAATGCCATCGAGAGGACTTATAGGATATCGTTCAGAATTTCTCACAGATACAAAAGGAAATGGTATAATGAATACTTTATTTGATGGTTATGATGAATATAGAGGAGAAATTCCAAAACGTGCAAGCGGTTCATTAATAGCATTTGAAACAGGTGAAGCAGTAATATATGGTTTATATAATGCACAGGAGAGAGGACAATTATTCATATCACCAGGAACAAAAGTTTATTCAGGAATGGTAATAGGACAAAATCCAAGAGCAGAAGATTTAGAAATTAATGTTTGCAAACGTAAGCAACTTACAAATACACGTGCTTCCGGTTCTGATGACTCCCTTAAGCTTACACCTCCATTAAATTTATCACTTGAGCAAGCACTTGAATTTATTGCTCACGATGAGCTTGTAGAAATAACACCAACAAATCTTAGAATAAGAAAAGAAATATTAGATAGTTTACAAAGAGGGAGAGCAAAAAGAAAACTTTAATAGTTTGGGGTGTTGTCATTGGAGAAAGATAGAATTAAAGATTTAGAAGAAAACAAAATTTCGTTTGCAAAACAAGCTACAATATTGGCAGCAGCTAGTTTATTTGTACGATTTATAGGATTTATATATCGCATACCCCTTACTTCTTTAATTGGTGATATAGGAAATGGAATATACTCTACAGGATTTTATATTTATAATTTTTTTCTTGTAGTTTCTTCAGCCGGTTTACCAGCAGCAATATCAAAAATGGTTTCTGAAAGAGTTGCTTTAAAACAATATAAAAATGCACATAAAGTATTTAAAGTTTCACTTATCATTACATCTGTTTTAGGAACTATTTTTGGATTAATAATGTGGTTTGGAGCAGAAAAACTTTCAAATCTTTTTAAAATGCCACAAAGTTATTACACTATACTTACTTTAGCACCTACAGTACTTATTGTTGCTATTATGTCATCATATAGAGGATACTTTCAAGGATTAAAAACTACAGTACCAACCGCAATATCTCAAATTATAGAACAGATTTTTAATGCGATTTTTAGTATAGTATTAGCATATATATTGTTTAGTAATGGATTAAAAATTTTAGATTTAGTTGCTAAAACTAAAACTTTAACCTTTTTTGAAAAAGATTTTGAATTTATAGTGCCAATTTTAGAAAATAAATCTGTTGAATTTGGAGCAGCAGGCGGAACTGCTGGTACTGGAGTTGGTGCTTTATGTGGTTTGATTTTTTTAATATTTGCTTATATACTTATAAAACCAAGCTTAAGTAAGAAAATTAATAAAAATTTTGATAATAGTCCTGAAGAAAATGGTTTTAAAATAGCGAAGAATTTACTTAAAATATCACTAGTAATAGTAACAGGAACTGCTATTATGAGTGTTACTAATCTTATAGATATGCAAATGGTTATGTCACGCTTATTAGATGCTGGCTTTACACATAAAGATGCTACAACATATTATGGACAATTAACAGGAAAATATAGTACACTTACAACATTACCTGTTGCTTTATCAACAGCTTTTGCAACTGCTACTATACCTAATATAGCATCAGCAGTTGTACTAAAAGATAAAACTTCTATAAAAAGAAAAATAAATATAGCATTAAGATTAACAATGATAATATCTATACCAGCAGCAATAGGACTTGGGGTTTTAAGTGACCCAATACTTAAATTATTATTCCCTAAATATCCTGCTGGTGGACATTTACTTAGAATTGGGGCTGTATCTGTAATATTTTTATCATTAGCTCAAATAATTACTGGTATTTTGCAAGGAATAAATAAAGCTATATTTCCAATTATAGCAATAAGTATAGGAGCAGTTGTTAAGATTGTACTTAATTATTTTCTTATTGTAATACCATCCATTAATGTTTCAGGCTCTGTTATAAGTACTACTGCTTGTTATATTATAGCTGCAATATTAGATTTGTGGGCATTAAGACGTTATACACATATAGATTTAGATATATTAAGTATATTTGCAAAACCACTTGTGTCAGGTGTTGTAATGGGATTAGCTTGTTTTTTTTCATATAAATTATTTATATTAATCATACCTTTTAATTCTATAGTAACAATTATATCTATAGTTGTATCTATTTTTGTATATACTTTATCATTATTATTATTAAAAGGACTATCAAAATCAGATATTTTGATTTTCCCATTTGGAAGTAAGATAGCTAATTTATTAGAAAAATTTAATTTACTTTAAAAAAAACCTAGAAAAATTTTTCTAGGTTTTTTTATTTTATTATAATAACATATTGACAAATTTAGATATGAACTATATAATCAACATATCGATAAAATTAGATGGGAAGCGTGTATTATGGAAAATCAATATCAAAAAAATGCACAAGTATTTAAAGCCTTATGTGATGAAACTCGTTTAATGATTTTGGATATTCTTAAAGGTGGTGAAAAATGTGCTTGTATAATTTTAGAAAAAGTAAATGTTGGTCAATCAACTTTATCACATCATATGAAAATCCTTGTAGATAGCGGAATAGTATCTTCAAGAAAAGATGGCAAATGGACTTATTACTCAATAAATAATGAAGGAGTAGAATTTGCAAAAAAATTGCTTATAGAATTAACATTAGAAAATAAACAGGAGAGTGATTTCAAATGTTGTTAGCAATATGGAACTTTTTTAGTGAACAAATTCTTTCAATGAAATGGCTACATGATTTAATAGGGTTATTATTATCATCTTTAGGAATTGATATTAATGAAAGAGTAGGTGCAAGCATACAATTTTTTATTTATGATTCAATAAAAATAATTATTTTACTTTCTGTATTAATTTTTATTATATCTTATATTCAAAGCTATTTTCCACCTGAACGTACAAAACAAATTTTAGGTAAATACAAAGGAATCTTTGCAAATATTATGGGTGCATTACTTGGGACTGTAACACCATTTTGTAGTTGTTCTTCTATTCCTTTATTCATTGGATTTACAAATGCAGGTTTACCTGTGGGTGTTACATTTTCCTTTTTAATTTCTTCTCCATTAGTTGATTTTGGTGCATTTGTACTTTTAATAACCGTATTTGGATTAGAAATAGCATTTAAATATGTAATAGTGGGAATTATACTTGCTGTTATTGGAGGAACACTTATAGATAAATTAGGACTTGAAAAATATGTAGAGCAGTATATTAAACAAGCTGGTAATGTAGATATTGAAAGTTTAGAACTTACACGAAAAGATAGATTAATTTATGCAAAAGAACAAGTATTATTAACTGTAAAAAAAGTATTTTGGTATGTTGTAATTGGTGTTTTAATAGGTGCATTTATTCATAATTGGATACCTGAAGAATTTATACAAAATATTTTAGGTGAAAATAACCCTTTTTCAGTATTAATTGCTACATTTGTTGGTATACCTATGTATGCAGATATTTTTGGTACTATTCCTATTGCAGAAGCATTATTTGCTAAAGGTGTTTCTGTTGGAACAATTCTTAGTTTTATGATGGCTGTAACTGCTCTTTCTGTACCATCAATTATTATGCTTAGAAAAGCTGTAAAACCAAAATTACTTGTTATATTTGTTTCTATTGTAACAACAGGAATTATTATAATAGGTTATTTGTTCAATCTAAAATAATTTTATAGAATTAAATTTAATATAAAGGAGATTTTAATTATGTCATTATTTAATTTTGGTAAGAAAAAAGAAAATTGTAATTGTAATAAAAGTAGTAACTATGATAAATCAAAAGTTTATAGATTTATTGTACTTGGAGCTTGTTGTAAAAAAAGTAAGGATACTTTTGAAAATGCAAAATTAGCTGTAAAAGAAATGGGGTTTGATGATGAGGTTATAAATATTGGTGATAATGTTGAAATTGCAAAATACGGTGTTATGCAAACACCAGCTCTAGTTGTTAATTCAAAAGTAGTATCTTATGGTAAACTATTAACAGTAGATGAAATTAAAAAATTGATTGAAAAATCAGAAGTAAAATAATTTCAAAAATTAAGAATAATATAAAGGTTGGTTTAAATATGAGTTGTAAAAATGAATGTATATGTCCTAAAAAAGAGTGTCCTAATAATGGGGTATGCTGTAAATGTGTTATAAAACATAAATTAACAGATAGTCTTCCTTATTGTTTATTTTTAGATAATAATGGTGATAAAAGTTTAGAGAATTTTTACAAAAGATTAAAAGAACGTTTTAATTAATTCATAATAAAAAGTCGATATCATGTTCAAAGCAATACTTTATTTTTTGTTGTCTTTGAATAATTCTATTAGTAAAAGTGCTAATTAAATAATTAAATTCTGCAATTAACATATAATGTAGGGGCTGTTGTGAACAACAGCCCTTTTAGTTTATTATTTAATAATCTATTTATAAATATATAATCTAACACAATAATTATTTATCTATAAAATAATATTTTTAGAGATATTAAAGTACTGTTTTCTACTAAAATGTTACTTGTAATTTAAAATATATCAATTATTGACGTATTATTTTTATTAATATATAATTCAAGTATAAACATTAAAGGAGTGATTTATATGTATTCGAAAATTTTTACTGTACTAATAACTATCTTAATGATATTTAGTATAGTAGGCTGTAACAGCAATAATAGTAATTTAGAAGTTTATTATGATGAAAATGAAGAGATTGTTAATGAAGTTCTTTCATCTATATATTCAAGAACTGGAGGTTTAGAGATAAATGGAGAAAGTAATATTGACGAAAACCCCAATCGTGAAGTAAAATCTTTTCCAGTATTAAAATCTAAGCAAGTTAAAAATTCAGAAGGTCAAGAATTATCGGAAGAATTTTATGCAAATAGAGAACTACTATCTTCTGATGGACAAATAGCTTATGATAATATAGTTGCAGGTTTGTATAATGCTAAAAATTTATTACAAGGTAATAATATAGTAATAGATATGAGAAGTATTATTAAAACAGATGAAATAGAACAAGTGGCATTAGCTGTTAACTTTGACCATCCTCAAATTTTTTGGCTTGATTGGGGTTACACATGGTATTATAATTCAAATGGTGAAGTTACTAGTATATTTTTTCCAGCAAATGACCTTGTGTATGATATACCTAAATATAAAGAGCAAGTTTTAAATGCAATGAAACCAATAATACAAAAAGCTTCTCAATTAGATAGTGATGTAGAAAAAGTAAAATTTATAAATGACTATTTAGCTTATTCTATTACTTATGTAGCAGGTTCACCATATAATCAAACTGCATATAGTGCTATTGTTAATAAAAAGGCCGTATGTGCTGGTTATGCAAAATCATTTAAATATTATATGGATGAGCTAGGTATTCCATCTACGTTTGTATATGGTTTTGCGGGAGAAAATCCTTCAAATGATGTTGGAGAACATCATGCATGGAATTTAGTTAAACTTGATGGACAATATTATAATATAGATGTAACATGGAATGATATTGATAATAGTTCTTCTAATTATGTACGTTATGATTACTTTAATAAATCAGATAATGTATTTGTTAAAGACCATATAAGGAAATTAATATCCCAAAATTTAGTTTCTTGTAATTCTGATGATATGAGTATTGAAAATGTGTTTGCAAATAAAACACCTACATATGATTTTAACAATTTACATTCTAATATAATACAAAATAATGAAGAATTTATTGATGATAATGATAATGAATTTGATTATAACGAAGAAGAATTTGGTTTTGATTATAACGAAGAAGAGTTTGATTTTGATTATGATGATGAAGAATTTGGTTTTGATTATGATGATGAAGAATTTGATTTTGATTATGATGAAGAAGAAGTCTTTAGCAATATTAATGAATATTATGATACTCTTGTTGATGCAATGATAGATGATGATGTATTTTTATTAGAATATTATGTTATAGTTGATAATGAAAACTTAAAAAATAAAATAATATCTGATATTGAAAGTGGTGAATGGGAATATAAATTAATATTAGAACTTAATAATTATAGATATGTTGAACATTACTATTTTGAATATAATGTATATACCTACAAACTTGCAGATGGAAGATATTATATAGAAGGTATTATAAGTATAGATTAAAAAATTAGTATACCATATATTAGGATGACATTATTAATATCTTTTATGTTTTTATGGATATTGGGATGTTGTCTTTTTTTAATTATAATTACTAGTTAAGATAGAAACTATATATCTTTTAAAATACTATCAATAAAAAAAGAAGTAGATAGTATCTACTTCTTAATGAATTTAAAGTTATATATTTATATTAACAGAGATTTTTTCAAAATTAAATTAGTAATTAAAAAAATCAGATTAATACTTAAAAAAGTGATTTGGTTGGTTTCTTGATTTTGAATTAATCTCTGGAATTTTATTTTATATTAGTAATTGCTTTATTCGCAAATTCAGTATTTATAAAATCTTCATATGGAATAGAAGAAGATAATTTATTACTTGATTTTAAAATATTTTCAATAAGATTAAGACTTTCTTCTTCAAATATTGGTGTTTTTATCCATGTTTCTTGTTCTTTATATCTTGCTACTATTTTTTCTATTTCATCTATAGAATTTTCTTTAAATTGTGGAGCTATTATTTCTGCTATTTCTTTAGGTGAATGACTATATACCCAAAGTTGACCTTTATATATTGCATTGGTAAACTTCTGTAATATATCAGAGTTTTGTTTTATATAGTTTTTGGTCGTCATATAAACTGTATAAGGAACTTTACCACTGTCAATACCTAATGATGCTACTACATAACCATATCCTTGAGCTTCTAAAGTTGAAGCTGTTGGTTCAAATTCTATAGTATAATCACCTTGCCCTGCTACAAATGCACCTGATGTAGAACCATATTGTATATTATCAATAATTTTTACATCTTCAAATGGGATAATATTATTTTGTTTTAAAATATATTCTAGTACCATTTGTGGCATACCACCTGCACGGCCTCCTAAAATTTCTTTACCTTTTACATCTTCCCATTTAAAGTTAGTGTCGTTTGTTCGAGAAATTAAAAAATTACCTGCACGTTGTGTTAATTGAGCAAAACATACAGCATAGTTTTCTTTTCCTTCATTATAAACATATATTCCTGCTTCTGTACCAAGTAATGCGATATCTGCTGAATTTGAGATTAATGCTGTCATAGATTTGTCTGCACCTTGACCATTGGATAATTGAATTGTTAAACCTTGTTCTTCAAAAAATCCTTTTTCAATAGCTACATATTGTGGGGCATAAAATATAGAGTGAGTAACTTCGTTTAATCTTACAATTATTTTCTCATTATTTTTTTTACAACTAGAAAGAGAAAATATTAATAAAAGTATTAAACATATAAAAATAGGAAGTTTCCTCATATAAAAGTACCTCCTGAAATATTAATATAATATTATTATATTCAGCAACTACTTTTATGTGAGCATAATTTTATTAACTCTAAATAAGTATCATTATTTATATTCAACTTTAGATACACTTACTGTTATAGTATTTTTTTTAACACTTATATTTAATTGAAGAGGATAAGTATTTAAATTTTGAAATTTAAAATCAGGTCCACCATATGCAACAGTTGCATCTTTACCTTCTGCAACGTAGGGAACAACTTTTGAATGATGATGTTGTTCAACTATTTTTACATTTAAATTCATAACTGCATTTAAAACTGTAGAACTAACTTGGCAAATTCCACCTCCAAAATGTTCTTCTTCTTTTCCATTAACATAAGTAATTGCTTTTTTATAACCTTGTGGTTCACCTGTAGGTCCTACTATTTTATTAAAAGAGAATGTTTGATTAGGTTCTATAACAACACCATTTATTTTTTTAGATGCAAGTTTAATATTATTAATACGATTTGTTTTTGAACCATCAAATTCAGTTGTATAACTATCTATAAATGTAATTACTTTTTCTTTGGCTTTAGTTTCAGGTGCCTTTGTGGTTTCAGGTACTTTTGTAGTTTCAGGTGCTTTCGTAGTTTCAGGTGCTTTTGTGGTTTCAGGTACTTTTGTAGTTTCTGATAATCTTGTAGTTTCAATTTCTGTTGTTTTAAGTAATTTAGTAGTTTCAGGTATTTGTTCTGTTTCAATTATTCTTGTAAATGGGGATGATTGTATATTTTCAGATACTATGTTATTTCTATAATTTCTAACCTCTACGGAATTACTTTCTACTTCAAACTCATTAGAAGCTTTACTTTGTAATTCTTCTTCATTAAAACTACAACTAGAAAATATGAATAGAAATAAAAACATATTTATAATGAAAATTTTTGTGTTTTTCACTTTAATACCTCCTTGCAAAAATTACATTATATAATAAACTTTATATTGTAGAATAATAGTATCTGTAATATTTTTAGATATATTCTGTATTTTATTGCTTAAAATAATTTCTTATTTTAAAAGACTATTGAAAGAAATTAAGTATAAGTATATAATTAAGGAAAGATTTTATACTAGAAATTTAAAATCTACAATAGAGTTTATATAAAATAAATATCTCTAAAGTTGGGAAGGATTAAATATGGGAGATTTAGTAAAAATTAAAGAGTGTACTAGAAAGTTAAAAAAATTATATGTAAAATTAGGAAGGTTAACTTATATAAATAATAAAAACAAAATTAATAAATATAAAGTTAAATTTAATGAAATTTGTGCCGAAATAAAAAAATATGAAAAAGAATTAGAAGAATTAAAGTCAAATTCATTTCAAATTGATAGTAATGTAATAGTAGAACAACCATTACAAACTGTAGATGGTTATAATATATATAAGTTTTGTAATAAATGTCAAGTTGGAAATAGCCCTAGTAATAAAAAATGTATTTACTGCGGAGAATTTTTTTAATATAAAAATATAAGAAGGGAATGGTTTTAAGTGAAATGTGAGCGTTGTAATGAAAATGAAGCTACTATTATAGCAGTACAAATAAGTAATGGAAAATCACAAGAGATACATATTTGTGAAAAATGTGCACAAGAAAAAGGAAGTTCAAGTTTTTCTATACCAATTTCTTTTCAAGATTTCTTTCAAGGTATATTAGAGATAATGGGGATGGATACAAATTATGAAGAACATCAAGACAAAGAAATTAAAGAACCAAATTGTAATATATGTGGTATGACATTTAGTGAATTTAAAAATACAGGAAGATTAGGTTGTGAAAATTGTTATAAAACATTTAAACAACTAGATACTGTACTTAAAAATATGCAAGGTAGTGATAAACATTTAGGTAAAATACCTAATAGAGGTAGAAATGAATTTGAAGTAAAACGTGAATTAGATACATTAAAAAAACAATTAGCTGAAGCTATTAAAACAGAAGAATTTGAAGAAGCTGCAAAACTAAGAGATAAAATAAGGGAATTAGAAAGGAAGTGATATTATGAGGTATGATGCTGACAATTTAGATACTGGAATTGTTATTTCTAGTCGTGTTAGACTTGCTAGAAACCTAAAAAAATACCCTTTTGCTATAAAAATAAATAATGAACAATCATTAGATATGATAAAAAGCTTAAAAGATAATATTTTAGATAATTTATATACATTAGATAATAAATTTAAATATATTGAATTACAAAACTTATCTAAACTTGAAAAAACATCAATGGTAGAAAACCATGTAATAAGTGTTGATTTTTTCAATAATACAAAACCTTCTGCATTACTTCTTAAGTCTGATGAAACTATTAGTATTATGTTAAATGAAGAAGACCATATAAGAATACAAACAGTTTTAGCAGGCGATAATATAGATAAAGCATGGGAATTTGCAGACAAAGTTGATGATTTAATTGAAGAAACTGTAGAGTATGCTTATGATAGTGAATATGGTTATTTAACTTCGTGCCCAACAAATGTAGGTACAGGTATGAGAGCTTCATATATGCTTCATCTTCCATTAACAGAATTAACGGGACAGATGGGACATATAACTCAATTTATATCTAAATTTGGAATGACTGTACGTGGTATTTATGGTGAAAAAAGTGAAGCACAAGGTGGTATATATCAACTTTCAAATCAAGTTACTTTAGGTAAAAGTGAAGAAGATATTATATGTAATATAAAAAATGTAACAAGCCAAGTTATAGAACAAGAATTAAAGCTAAGACAAAAACTTATATGTGAAAATTTAATTGCTTTAGAAGATAAAGTATATAAAGCTTATGGAATTATTACAAATGCAAGATTAATATCTTTAAGTGATGCAATGAAATATTTATCTTCTATTAGATTAGGTTATGATACAGGTGTTCTTAGAAAAAATAAACCTTTAATGAATATTCATCGTATAATGATGAATATTCAGCCAGCTAATTTATCTAAATATGCTGATATGAATTTAAAAGGAGAAACAGCAGATAAGATAAGAGCTGAATTTATACGAAAGCAATTTTCAAATTAATATTATTTGGAGGTAAAAAAATGTCAGGTAAATTTACGCAAAGAGCACAAATGGCATTAAAAAATGCAGAAGCTATGGCTGCTAAATTTCAGCATGCTTATGTTGGAACAGAGCATTTATTATTAGGTTTATTAAGTGTTAGAGATGGAGTTGCTGGTAAAGCACTTGAAAACCAAGGAATTACAATAGAAAACGTATCAAATAAAATAGATGAAATGTTTGATAGTCAAAATGTTGTTCAAGATGGTCCACGTGATTTTACACCAAGGTCCAAAAAAATAATAGAAATGAGTGGGCAAGAGGCTTTAAAAATGGGAACAGGCTATGTAGGTACAGAGCATATTCTTTTAGCATTAATTAAAGAAACAGATTGTATTGCAATAAGAATACTTGCTTCATTAAATGTTAATTTTCAAAAATTATATTCTGATATTATGAATATGTTAGGTGAAAGTGAACAGACTGATATACCAACTCCTTTAAATTTAATGGGAATAATGGGACATCATCAAACCAAACAAAATAAAAACAAAAAAACTAATACGCCTACATTAGACCAATATAGCAGAGATTTAACAGAGTTAGCCAAAGAAGAAAAATTTGACCCAATTATAGGGCGTGAAAAAGAAATTGAAAGAGTAATTCAAATATTAAGTAGAAGAACAAAAAATAATCCTTGCCTTATAGGGGAACCTGGAGTAGGTAAAACAGCAATAGCTGAAGGATTAGCACAAAAAATAATTGAAGGAAATGTTCCTGAAACTATAAAAGATAAAAGATTGGTAACATTAGATTTATCCTCTATGGTTGCAGGCTCTAAATATAGAGGCGAATTTGAAGAAAGAATAAAAAAATCTATAGAAGAAGTAAGAAATGCAAGAAATATAATATTATTTATTGATGAAATGCATACATTAATTGGGGCAGGTGCGGCAGAAGGGGCAATAGATGCATCAAACATATTAAAACCTGCATTAGCAAGAGGTGAAATACAACTTATAGGAGCAACAACACTAGATGAATATAGAAAACATATTGAAAAAGATGCTGCACTAGAAAGACGTTTTCAAACGGTTACAATCCCTGAACCTACTGAAGAAGAAACAATACAAATATTAAAAGGATTAAAGGATAAATATGAAGCTCATCATAATGTAAAAATAGATAATAGTGCTATAGAAGCTGCTGTAATTATGTCTAGTAGATATATTACAGATAGATATTTACCAGATAAAGCAATTGATGTTATAGATGAAGCTGCTTCAAGAGTAAGACTAAAAGTATTTACTGCTCCTCCTGATATAAAAAAATTAGAAGCTAAAATTGTAGAACTTGAAAAGGAAAAAGAATCTGCAATAAAAACAGAAGAATATGAAAAAGCAGGAGCAATAAAACAAAAACAAAGTGATTTAAAAGTAAAACTAGATAAACAAAAAACTAAATGGGAAGACAAAAATTCTAAATCAGCACAAGTTGTAAATGAAGATGAAATAGCTGAAATAGTATCAAGCTGGACAGGAATACCAGTAAAAAAATTAGCTGAAGAAGAAAGTCAACGATTAAGAAACATGGAAGAAATATTACATCAAAGAATAATAGGGCAAGAGCAAGCAGTTTCTGCAGTGTCCAAAGCTATAAGAAGAGGTAGGGTAGGACTCAAAGACCCTAAAAAACCAATAGGTTCATTTTTATTTTTAGGTCCAACAGGTGTTGGTAAAACTGAATTAACAAAAGCATTAGCTGAAGTATTATTTGGAAATGATGATGCTATGATACGTGTTGATATGTCTGAATATATGGAAAAGCATACTACATCAAAACTTATAGGTTCTCCTCCGGGATATGTTGGATATGATGAAGGTGGTCAATTAAGTGAAAGAGTAAGAAGAAAACCTTATTCTGTTATATTATTTGATGAAATAGAAAAAGCTCATCCGGATGTATTTAATATTTTATTACAAGTTTTAGATGACGGACACATAACAGATTCACATGGACGCAAAGTTAACTTCAAAAATACAGTAATAATTATGACTTCAAATATAGGAGCAAGAAATATAATAGAACCAAAGAAATTAGGCTTTACAAATGCAGTTGATAAACTTAAAAATTATGAAGATATGAAAAAGAATGTTATGTCAGAAGTTAAACAAACATTTAAACCAGAATTTTTAAATAGAATAGATGATGTAATAGTATTCCAACCATTAGATAAAGAACAAATAAAAGAAATTGTAAAATTATTATCAACTGAACTTATAAATAGAATAAAATCTAATATGAATATTGAAGTAGAAATAACTGATAAAGTGATTGAACATATAGCAGACACAGGCTTTGACCAAAATTTTGGTGCAAGACCAATAAAACGTGCAATTCAATCTAAAATAGAAGATGCTTTTGCTGAAGAAGCACTTGAAGGAAAATTCAAAGCAAAACAAAAAGTAATTATTGACTTTAAAGATGATAAGATAGTTTTTGATATTATTTAAAGATTGGATTAAAGAACTAAAAAGAAAGAACAACAATAGTTGTTCTTTCTTTTTAGTTCAATAAGTAATATTTTATAATATATAAATTCATAATTAAAATTTATTTTCTTATTAATTTTATCTTCAAAATCAATCATATTTTTTCTTAATTTATTTTTAAATATAAAAATTTGTTAAAAATTCTAAATATTTATTGACTATATTTATTTATTATTCTATTATTAACTATATATTATATAATTTTATATCATAAAGGATGATAACTACGAAAAAATAAAAATAATTGTAAAAAATATGTTATATAGTTTTACATAACAAAGGAGGATAAATATGAAAAAATTTGTATCATTTTTATTAATAAGCACTTTGGTATTATCTAATTTTGTTAACTCATATGCAGACCAAAATTCATCTAACTATTTTGATAGAGAAGCAATTAACATAAGTGAAGATAACGACCAATTGGTTATAGACAATATTGAAGAAATTGAAAATAACAGAAGTTTAATTTTAGATTTATTAGAAGAATTAGCTGAAAGTAGAGTAAAAGAATTATTAGATGATGATAACTCAATGGAAATTGAAATTACTAGTAAGCTTAATGAATTAGGAGCTCAAATTTTAACCCAAGAAGAAGTTAAGGAATTAATACATGAAGATAATTATATTAGTCCTTTTGTAAGTAGACCTAATGATACATATAATGTTACATGGTGTCTTTATCCTACTTATGTAGTTTCAAGAAACTCTCAAACATATGAAATTCAAAACTTAGTTGCTGTAGGAAGAAACGGTGGAGTGTTAACTACAAGAGGAGAAAATGAGGTCTTTTATACTAATCAAAGAAAATCAATAAATACAACATTAGAAGTTTTTAGTATATATATGTAAAAAGCGATAGGTTTAGTTAAATATGTTCAATTACTACCTTATGAGTTAGGATTTTCATCACTAAATTTAACTGCTTTAGAAAGCCATTATGTTTCACATGCATCTGTTTCAACACTTAGCTTTGTTTATGTTAAAAAATCTGGTCAATCTGATTTATATCAAAAGTTGATGCTTTTATCTAATGGATTATCTCTTTCTGTTCATACACATGGAATGGGATTTGCAGGTAGCACTCCAAAAGCTTATTCAGATATTAGATCTTACACAATTTATTCAGATTATTTTGGTTCAATTTCAAAAGCACTAGACCTTTACATACAAAACTCAAACCAACAATATTATGATTATATTCAAAAGTATAGAATTTATAGTTATGATAAAATGTTATATAAGGATATTTATGTTCCAAATCCATCAGGTCCAGGAGGAATTTTTTAATTTATAGTTATTAAGTTTTTTAAAATTTAGAAACTATAAATTAGTATATAAAACCGAAATTTATATTAAAAAAAGTATATCATTTTAAGTTTTGTAAAGTGTAAGATAATGAAAGGGTGTTTTGAATATGCCATTTATATTTGTTTTTGGAGGTTTAATTTTTATAATCATTGGATACTTTATGTTTTTTAGACCAGAAGAAGTTATTAAATTTATAGAGCAACTCAATTTCAACAACGAAGTTGAACCAAGTGATTTGTATATATCCTCCACTAAATTTGGTGGTGTTGTCTTAACTATTATAGGAATTTATATTATAAGTTCTTATTTCTTGATAAAATTTGGAATAATACAATAATTACGTTAAATTTTATTAATATTAAAATTTATATTAGCTTGAATTTGCATAACAAACAAATTTTTTACTTTATTATTCAAACTAAAATTATTGACTGTAAAGATGATAGAGTAGCTTTTGATATTATTTGAAATTGTATAAAGGAAGTCATAACTACCAGCTAAGCTGGTAATTATGACTTCCTTTAATAGTTTTAACTTAATTTTTTTCTATCATTATATTAATATTACTTACTTGATTATTTCTTATATCCTTTGCTATGTTATCTTCAATATAATTTTTTTCTATATTAATTTTATCTCCATTTTTATAAGTAATTAAAATATTTTTTATAGTATATTCATTAGGGATAATATCACATTTAGCATTAAACTTATATGTTACTAATGTTTCACCAAGGAATTTAAATTGTACTTGATTATCATCACTAATTAAGTATTCTGGAATAATTGGTTTAAATTCTAATTTCAATTTACCATTTTCCGTTGTAAATGGGTTTTTACCAACCATCATAATATACCATATATTTACAAATTCTGCTGTTGAACCACTTAATCGTGCAACAAAACCTCTACCATGAATACTTTCATCAGGGTTAGCACTACTTGCAATAAATGAACTATTTTCTAATATGCTTCTTCCATATATTGAAGGGTCTAAAAATGGAATGCAAGTTGATTTTAAATCTTCAAAGTATTGTTTATATAAGCCTGATTTTAAAACTTCTAATAAATATTTATATTCCATATGAAGCCATATAGATTCATTTTCTAACCAACCAGATACAAATGCTTTTGCGCGTCCGATTTCAAATGAGGCATCTTTTAATGAAGCATTTACTTTATACATATTTAATTTTTTATCATATAATTTACTAGCTTTTACATTATTATATAATTCTTCTAATAAAGTTTTATCCTTTGTTATTTTAAACATACGAACAGAACCTTCTAAAAAGTGAGGCATAATAATTGGTTTAAATACTTCTGGTACAATTTTTTCTTCTATTATACTGTATTTTTCCACTTCATAAGCAAAGTAAGTTGGTGCAATACCTTTTCCATACTCCATAGCTTTTTTAATACCAGTATCTAATTTTTTAATGCATTTCTCTACAATTAATAATAAAGTTTGTGATGATATAGTATGTTCATCACCTTTGATACCAAAGTTAATTCTTTCTCTATATAATTCTTTGCTATTATTAATTTCATT
This sequence comes from uncultured Eubacteriales bacterium, assembly GCA_964638835.1. GTDB lineage: Bacteria > Bacillota > Clostridia > Lachnospirales > CAZQDT01 > CAZWZB01. The sequence continues at coordinate 118,896 of CAZWZB010000002.1, forward strand.
CCACAAATCTATTTCAGTTATAGTTTGAGAATTATATTTTTCTAAGCAACTATTTATTTCATGTATAAATTCGCTTACTTCTTCAAATAATTTAATCTCTTTATTGTATTTTGTTAATATGTTTTGTATAAAGCCAAATAATCTATAAACTTCATAAGTTTCAGCCATAGAAGAACCAAATATACCAGGTAAACCATTTAATGCATCATACCAACCCGGTTTTCCGCCTTCCATTTCTATTCCCATACCATGGGGGTCTAGTGCAGAAAATTTATTCATTGCAAGTACAATAAGTTTACTAAATAAATTTGTAGTATAAACTTCGCCACTTTGAGTTTGAACTTTTGAATGCTTAACATTATGTTTAATATCATGATTTACAGCATTATATTGTCTTACTCCATTTTCAGTTAACACATATCTTTCTTTACGTGGTTTAATTACAGCTCCACTTTCAAAATATGTATATGTATTATCATTGAAAATTAAATTTTCTTCTTCTTCTGGATAAATATCTAAATAACTTTCAATAAGGTCTAGATTATAAGTCCAGTGGTCTGTCCAATATCCTTCACCAAAATTAGCATCCATATCTTGAGTTGATGCTTGAATTATTTTATTTAAAAATTCTTCTACTGGTATATTAAGTTTTATTTTATTTTCAGTTATAAATCTTAGTAAGTTTCCTGGTGTAAATTTATTTTTAAGTATAGAAATTAATTTTTCTTTATCTTCTATATCTGAAAGAACACTTTCATCATTAAGTTTAAAAAATGCTCCATTAACTGATAGTGGATTGCAACCATCTAATTGAATTAAATTATAAAATGTCTTTATATTATAATCTTTTACATAAGGTGTAAAGTAAACATCGCACCTTCTATTTTGATTAACATCTCTGAAATTAGCATTACCTTGTGAATAAAATTCAGGTAACATTTTAAAGAAATTGTAATCTCTTTCTATATCGCCATGTTTTCTTGAATAAATATGATATACTTTATCTCCTAATAGGATAGGATATCCACCTCTTAATACATTATCTAAAAATGTTTGTTTACAGTAATCATCAAACATATTGTTAGCTGTTTTTGTATAAATTACATCACAAATTTCCTCTGTTAAAGTAACGGCTTCTTTATATTTAATATTAAAATAGTCTTTATCATTTATTCTATTTAAAAACTCTTTGTATTCATCTTTATTGTTTACTTTACCAATTACAGTACTTAACATATATTCTTCGTTTTCATTTAAATTAATCTCTGATGCACTAAATGCACATGGAAGATTATTTTGGCATATTTGTTTTGTCTGTAATAGTTGTTTTAGAGATTTATTTTCAAAACCAACTGCTTTTAATAAAGAAGTATCATAATCAAAAACAACTTTAGGGTCAACTATAATAGGTAATTTGTCACCTAAGTCATCTATAGTGTAATAGAAATGTCCACTATCAACTTTTTTTACAACAGCACTATCTTCCATACTAACTCTTACACGATAATAAGGTGTATAATCTTCTACATCTTCAACTTGCATCCATGCTTTAGTAGTTTGCCCCATTGCTTTTATAGCATTTAAATCTACTCCATATGGCATTATAGCAGGCATACCATCTAATATTTCTAAATTTATAGGTTTGTTAGTTATGTTTTTAATTTTAACTTGTCTTACTAATGCTCCTAAATTTTCATTTGGCAATATATAATAAGTTATATTTGTTTTAATTCCTTTTGATAAGTTTATATCTTCTATTTCTAGCTTATTCATATCTATATACATATTTTGTTCTGAATTATTACTACTAAATGGTTCAAAATAAGTACCATCAACTTTTATAAAAGTACGAAATCCATTCGTAGATGTAAATTGATATGCTTGATGTGCGGGATAAAATTCCATAATAGAATGATTCTTATCTTCTATACCAAAACTACATATTCCTTGACCTCTATTTACATAAAAACTCCATATAGGAATACCCATTTTACCACTTATACCCGGTAAAAAACTTGAAAATGTTGGAGCAGTGTTATAATTTTTTAATACAAACATAAAAATCTCCTTTCATAAATAAAAATTTTATTTTTATTATCTAATTTTACCATAAAGATTTTTATTTATAAAGTATTTTATTTCACTTTAGGTATAATATTTTTTATTTAAGTTAAATATTTGTTGAAAGTTTACTAAGTATAAATTAAAATACCACTTGAATTTATAACAAGTGGTATTTTAATTTATATTCATTATCATTCCTGCACCTTCACTATCATTAGGACGATAGCGAAAACCAAATTTTTCATAAAATTTTTCAGACCCTTTTGATGACATAAGTAAAACCATTACTGAAGTATTAGGAAGTTTATCATGTTTTATATATGTAATTAATCTATCTATTATTTTAGCCCCTATGTGTTGTCCCTGATAATTTGGCATAACATTTATATTTTGAAGATAATAAACATAAGCTCCATCACCAACAAGTCTACCCATACCAATAGCTTTTTTGTTATCTCTAGCACATACAATATAAAGACTATTATTAATTATTTTTTTTACTTGTTCTGATGGTAAAATATTAAGCCCTACTGATGAACGTAAAATTGAAAATTCATCAATAGTTAAATCATTTTCAGTTAATTTTATTTTCAAATTTTTATTCTCCATATAATATTATTATTTTGTATATTATACAAACATATTTTATATATTGCAATACTTTTTTTATTAAATACTATATGCTTTAATTTGGTTATAAATCTACTTTTATCATTGTATCTATAATAAATTTTTTTTCTACCTCTAACATATCGCTTTTACTATATAATTTATTTAGAAAATAATTTTTACCTGTTATTTGAAAAAATACACGTATTCCACTATCATATATAAAAACAAGATATTCGTCTGAGCAAAAAGCTTTATATTTCATATTAGGGTATTTTATCTGAAATTCCTTTTTAAACTGTTTTAGAGTTTTATTATTATGGAAAATAGTAATAACATCATGTGAATAAGTATTATTAGTTAAATATACAAATTCAATACGCCAATTAACATTATCTAGTGTATATGCAATAGCATCTTTTGTACTCCATTTTTCATCGTTTATTTTATCTAGTTCATTTTGTGAAAATAGTTGCCTATATGGTAGATAAAAGTACCCTCCATAAAAAATATAATCAAATAAATCAATTTTCAAGATATTAGATTTTTTTGTCAAAAAGACAGCACCTCTTTAAAATTCCATTTTAAAGTATACAAATTCATTATAATATATCTATAGATTTAAGCTAATTCTTATTCTAAAATAACAATATTTAAATGATTTATTTATATTTATACAATCGAAATTCTTCTTTTTACAGATTCTCTTTCTATCATTTTACATTCAATATTTATATTTCTTATATCTGCTGTTGGATTTTTTATTCTTCTTAATAAAAGTTTAATTGCTTGTTCTGCCATATATTTTCTAGGTACACGCATTGTTGTAATTTGAGGTTCACAAATTGTGCTATATAATATATCATCAAATCCCACTACACTAATATCTCGTGGAATTAAATAGTTTTCTTTTTTTAGTTTAGTAATTAATATATAAGCAATATGATCATTATTGCATACAAAAGCAGTAGGCATATCATCTGGTAAAGAAATATCTATCATTTCACCTTTTTTATTTCTATCTTCTATCCAATATTCTTTATTTAATTCTATACCTGCTTCTAAAAGTGCTTTGTAATAACCTAAAAATCTATCATTAATACTGCTAGTTGAATTTAATGTGCCAATAAATGCAATTTTATTATGTCCTTTTTCTATTAAATAAGAAGTTAAATTATAACTAGCATTAAAACTATTACTTATAACTGTATCAAGGTTTAAATCTCTATAATAAAAATCCATACATACTTTTGGAATATTATATTTTAATAATTCAGTAACAAAAGCTTTAGACATTTGTCCTAGTATTATAATAGCATCTTGCTTATTAAAATTATGTACAAAATTTCCTTCAATTTCATCAGATTTTTTTACTACAACAAGAGATAAAGCGAGATTATTTAATCCAGAAAGTTCATTTAATCTAAGATAAATATCACTATAAAATTTTTCAGTTGTTTCTAAAAACACTTCTGAAATTAATACTGAAACATGATATCTTTTTTGTTTTTGGTATAAATAACCCATCTCACCTGCTGTAATCTTGATTTTTTCTTTCATTTCATCTGATATATCATTATTATCTTGAAAGTATTTTGAGATAGTCATTTTTGAAACACCAAGTTTATTAGCTATATCTTGCATTGTAACTTTTTTCAATATATCACCTTCTTTATTTTATACTTAGTAAACATGAAAATTATTCAAGAATATATAAATATAATTCTTATACTCCTTGGTGAATTTTTAACATTTACGCCCTTCAATATAATCAATAAGACTTTTTAAAATTTATTGATTATAAAGCATTTAAATAGGATTGATATAAAATATTATAACATATACTTAACTAAAAAAAAAGTAGTAAGTAACTATCAAAATATAAGGAGATAATAAATATTGAGGAAAGTACTTTGATAATGGAACAAAATAGTGCTATAATAAGTAAGAGAAGAATTATCTAATTTAAGTTAATTTATTAAACAATTATTAATCTAATTTACAACAAAAAATAATATGAAAAATTTATGTTTACAAATTTAAAATTTGTGTTATAATATAATTATTAAAAGGCAATCAACCACAAAGAGTGGTTAGCCTCAGTGTTATTTAAATAACGCCTGCCCAGCTAAAGACAGGGCGTTATTTTTTTGTGTCGTCTTTAAATAGTGCTAGTATAGCAACTATTAAAGAGAGAATACCAATTATAGAGGTTGAAACTAAAGTTCCAAACATCAACATAACTACAATAATTTCATAGTCAGTCATTGGCATCACCTCCCCTCTTTTGTAAGATGAGAGGCAAACACACCCTTGTCTTCGATTACCTTAAATTTATATTATCATATATTAATCCAATTTACAACAAAAAATAATATAAAAAATTTATGTTTACAAATTTAAAATTTGTGTTATAATATAATTATTAAAAGGC
>CAZWZB010000002.1:124102-195798 GCA_964638835.1 uncultured Eubacteriales bacterium
AGACAGGGCGTTATTTTTTTGTGTCGTCTTTAAATAGTGCTAGTATAGCAACTATATAATTATAAGCAATTACATTGACTATATTTGAAAATTTAAAGTTGGCTTATAATTTACAGTAAATTTAAATTATTTATATAATGAACCATATTTTTCACAAGCTTTATAATCAGCCGATTCTAAATCTTTAGTTCCAAATGATGACCAAACATGAGGTCTATATATTTCATTATCTAAAACATTATGTAATGAAACAGCTATTCTAAGCATACTAGCAAGTGTAATTAAATCTTTACCAATATGACCATAAGTAAATGAGCCGTGATTTGCTCCCCAATTAGCCATAACAGAATAAACATCTTTAAAACTGTCTTTTCCTGTTAAACGTGGAACAAACCATGTAGTAGGCCATGTAGGGTCAGTTCTTTTATCTAATTTATCATGCATTTCATCAGGCAATATAATAGTATATCCTTCTGCTAATTGTAAAACAGGACCTATACCATCAATAAGGTTAACTCTTATTAATGTAATTGGCATTTGAGTTTGTGTTTTAAAATGTGATGAGAAACCACCACCTTTAAAATATCCCAAATTAGCAGGACACCAATCTGTAGCTTCAATCATTTTATTGATATCCTCTTGTGTTATATTCCACCATTTTTTTATTAATTTATTATTTTGTTTATCTGTTGCAACTCCAGACCCATCAAGTGCTGCTGCTCCTGAATTTATAAGATGAATAAAACCATTTTCAGCAATACCAGTTGGTTTTTGACCTGTTACACGTTCAACAGCTTCAGGACTCCAATAAGTTCTAACATCAGCAAATATACTTGCAGTACCAGTTAAAAGTTTTCCAAATAACATAGCAACACCATTTAAACTATCATTTTCAGTAGCTAAAAGTATTGGCTCTTTTTTTCCATTCCAATCAAAACTTGAATTTAATATAGCTTCTGTAAAATCACCATTAGGTAGCCAATCAGTCCACATTCTTTGACCTTGGAAACCTCCTAATATAGCATTTCTTCCTTTAGCTTCTTCATATCTTTCAATATTATTTAATTTTTCATTGCCAATCATAATATCACGACATGCCAAAGTCATTTTAACAATAAAATCCCATTCCAAATCTTTTTTTTCTCTTGTAACAGGTATTGTATTGTTATCTGCTCCTTCTTTACAATAAGTTTTCACCCAATTTAAAGCTATTTTATATTCATCTTCATCATAAATTCCTAAATGAATTCTTCTAAGTACTTCTGTCATATCAACCCATTCTGCTCTTATTCCTAAATATTTTTGGAAAAATTCAGCATCGCAATATGAACCAGCAATACCCATTGAAACAGAGCCTAAACCAACATAAGCTTTATTTTTCATTTGTCCAACAGCAATAGCACAACGTGCAAAGCGTAATATTTTTTCTTCTACATCTTTAGGAATGCTAGTATCATTTGCATCTTGAACATCATGACCATAAATCGAAAAAGCAGGTAAACCTTTTTGTGCAAAAGCTGACATAACAGCAGCTAAATAAACAGCTCCTGGTCTTTCTGTTCCATTGAATCCCCAAACTGCTTTAATAGTAGTTGGGTCTAAATCCATTGTTTCACTTCCATAACACCAACAAGGAGTTACAGTTAAGGTTGCACATACATTTTGTGTTGAAAAATATTCAGCAGTTTTACTTGCTTCAAAACCTCCTCCAATTGTACATGGAGCAATAACACATTGTACTTTAGTTCCATCTGAATATGTAACATTAGCTTCTATTAATTCTTTTGCTGACTTTGCCATGTTTATTGTTTGGTCTTCAAGTCCTTCTCTAATTCCTCCTTGTCGACCATCTATAGTTGGTCTGATGCCTATTTTTGGATACAACATAATATCAATCCTTTCATATGTAGTTTAGAGTGAAAATTATAAATTAAATTTTATTTTAAAAAGTTATCAATACTTTCTGTTCTAATATCAACGTATTTTTATAAATCGCATAAATTATATATAATTAATTATACTGTAAGATTTATATAATATCAAGAAATTTATATACTAAATCAAGTTGATATTCAACTAAATTTAATATTAAAATTTTTGAAGTAAAAAAAATTATCTGTTATAATAATGTTGTAACAGATAATCTTTTTTAGTAATTTATTATGTGATTATTTCTTGATTACAGGAAACCATAATTCTATATAACCATAATCTTCATTGCCTGCATAAATTTCAAAGTTAGCACCATCTACTCTTTCATAATTTGCCGTTGGTAACCATTCGCTATAAAATCTTTTTTGCATAGTAGTCAAAATTTTAAAAAATTCATCACCCCATTTGAATTTTTCGGAAGAAAATATCACATAAGTTTGGGCAGGAATATGAATAGTTTTATAACCATCAGTATTACTATTATCTGAAACAAATGCACATAACATATAAGGGAATGTATTTTGCTCTGTTTTTCTATAATTTTCAACTGCATGAATTTTACATAAATCTTGAGATATAAAATTAGGCAAGTCACCTGCATTTGTAAAAAGGCGTTCATATTCACCATTTTTTTGACATTGTTGCCACAGTTCTGCTGGATTAAGATATTTTTTATCACCTGTCAAAGATGCAATTGTTTCAATACCAAAAATATCAAATGCTTCTTTCGTTTCAATTCTATAATCCATTTCTTTATCTCCTTTAATTGAAATTTGGAAAGATATTTTAGGATATGCTTTAAGTTTTGCTCCTTCTTTCTTTGCTTCAGTAGGTGTTACACCATGAAGTGTACTAAATGCTCGTGTAAATGATGTTGCTGAATCATACCCATATTTTATAGCAATATCAATTATTTTTTTATTACTGTTTTGTAATTCTAAAGCGGCTACTGTCAATCTTCTTCGTCTAATATATTCAGCTAAAGTAATATCAGTAATAAATGAAAACATTCGCTGAAAATTATATGATGAACAACAAGCCTTAGTACAAACAATATTAAAATCAATTTCTTCAGTTAAATTGTTCTCAATATAGTCAATTGCAGAATTCATTTTAGTAAGCCAATCCATATAAATTCCTCCCTTCAATTAAATAATAACACTGTAAAACAATTAATTCTCAACTTTTTATGCACAATATTAGTTACTTTTTTTCTTCCATTAGTTTTGATACACAATCAAATATCTTAATACTTTACAATAAAAAAGCCACCTAGTTATTACAAGATGGCTAACTACATCTTAAAATTATATTGATATTTTATTTATTTTCTACATTCATAAATCAAATCAACCATACCATTATAATTTTGTGTTGATATAAGCTTCAATTTAATTTCTGTTGTATGATTATTAAATAAAGGTATACCATCACCTAAAATAATTGGAATAACTGATATATGATATCTATCAATCATATCAATATCAATAAGTTTATTTGCAATAGTAGCACCACCACAAATCCAAATGTTTTTACCATTCTTACTTTTTAATTCATTTATTAAGTCAATAAGATTTTTATTAGTAAATATAATTTCGTCGGTTGACTCTAACTTATTATGTGTAATTACATAGCTTTTTTTTCCTGAATAAACCCATTTATCAGGGGATAATTCAGTAATAATTTGATTATAAGTTTTATAACCTAAAATTACTGTGTCAATAGTTTCAAAAAATTCAGGATAACTCCCCACATTTTCACTATCACTTCCATCACCATTTAACCAAGCAACATCACCATTTTTATCAGCAATATATCCATCTAAACTCATTGCAATATATAGAATTACTTTTCTCATATGATTATTCTCCATCCACTAAATATAAATAATTTTTATTTTCATCACAGTATTTAGAAATATAATTATTTTCTATAGATTATTCAAGTTAATTAAATTTTAAAAAATTATCAATACTTTTTGTTCTAATATCAATGTATTTTTCATTTTAATCGATTGTACTAGAAAAAAACCTCCATAAAAAATATATTTAATTATATCAAAAGATTTATATGATATCAAGTTTAGTAATTTATAAGAACTATTTTATTATAGTTTAAAATGTTTGACATATTTTAAAACAACTAATATAATAAAAATAGAAAAAATTTTAAATAATTGTGGAGGATTTTTAATGATATTATCAGGGTTAGAAATAAAAAAACGTTTAGGAGAAGATATAAAAATAGAACCATACAATGAAAAAGCTTTAAATCCTAATAGCTATAATCTAAAACTTCATAACGAACTTTTAGTTTATGATTGTGAAACACTTGATATGAAAAAACCAAACCAAACAAATAAAATAATTATTCCTAATGATGGTTTAATTTTAGAGCCGGGTAAATTATATTTAGGTAGAACTTATGAATATACAGAAACAAATAATTTAGTCCCAATGTTAGAAGGGCGTTCTTCAATTGGTAGATTAGGTTTATATGTTCATGTTACAGCAGGTTTTGGTGATGTAGGATTCAAAGGCTATTGGACATTAGAAATTCATTGTGTACAACCTATAAAAATTTATCCTTTTGTTGAGATATGTCAAATATACTATCATACAATCCATGGAGAATATGAAAATTATATAAGTGGTAAGTATCAAAATAATAAAGATATTCAACCAAGTTTATTATACAAAGATTTTGAATAAAGGTGATAAACAATGATAGTAAATAAATTGATTGATGAATACGAAAAAAATAGAAAGTTATTACTTAATTGCTTTGACTGTGATGAAGATTATTTTATAAAAGATTTACAAGAATATAATTGGAATATTTCTATTACAGAAAATTGGCATATATTATCTTATTGGAAAGATATAAATACTTCTAAAGTTAAAAAAACAGATATTGCAATTGTAAAAAAAGATGGCAAACCTCAAATTTTTGAAACTCCAAAATATTCAATGATAATAGGGATACAATGCGTTAAAATTGCATTTATTCTTGATAATAAGAAAAGAAGGTAAATTATGCATGTTTATTCTAAGTATTTAAAAAATTATTATAAACTATTTTGTTTTGGTGTAACTTTTTTAATTATTGAAGCCATATGCGATTTAATTCAGCCTACAATTATGTCAAAAATTATTGACATTGGTGTATCAAATAATGATTTAAACTTTGTTATTTTAAAAGGTATTCAAATGCTTGGTATAACTGCATTAGGTGCTATATGTGCGGTTTTACGTAACATCATTGCTAGTAATGTATCACAAAGTTTTGGTGCTGAACTTAGATTGGATTTATTTAAAAAAGTAAATTTATTTTCATTTCAAAATAGAGATAAATTTGATACCGCTTCACTTATAACACGACTTACTAATGATGTAACCCAAATACAAAATTTTGTACATGGACTTATGAGAATACTTATAAAAGCTCCTGTAATAGGAATTGGTTGTATTGTAATGGTTTCATTTCTCAATAAACGATTGATAACTATACTATTAATAATAGTACCTATTGTTTTTATATTAATAGGATTAAGTATGAAAATAGGCTATCCTTTCTTTTCTAAACTTCAAAATGCATTGGATAAAGTTAATAGTATAATGAGAGAATATTTAGCAGGCATAAGAGTTGTTAAAGCTTTTAATAGATTTGATTATGAGGTTTCACGTTTTTCTAAATCAAATAAAGATTTATCCGAAATAGGAATATCTGCTTCACGTATAATGTCAATCTTTTCTCCCACTATAACACTTACCGTAAACTTAGGAATAGTTTTTGTAATATGGGTATCAGGTTCTTATATAAACAAAGGTTATATGCAAGTTGGACAAATAGTGGCATTTATTAATTATATGACACAATTATTATTTTCTCTCATGATGATTTCAAATGTATTTAATGTATTTATAAGAGCAAAAGCATCTTCAAACCGTATAGCTGAAGTTTTATCAGAACAAAATACTATGGAGGATGGAGAAAAAAGCAAAACAGAAACTAAAGGAAAAATAGAATTTAAAAATGTTTCTTTTAGTTATATAAATAATTCAGAGATTTTACATTCTATAAATTTTGAATGCTTACAAGGTGAAATAGTAGGAATTATAGGTGCTACAGGTTCAGGAAAAACCACACTTATAAATTTAATACCAAGATTTTATGATGTAACTGAAGGTGAAATTAAAATCAATGATATAAATATAACTGAGTATAAACAAACTGAATTAAGAAAAAAAATAGCTATAGTTCCACAAAAAAATATTTTATTTACTGGAACTATAATTGAAAATATTCTTTGGGGAAACACAAAAGCAAATAAAGTAGATGTTATAGAAGCAGCTAAAACAGCACAAGCACATGAATTTATAACTTCATTTACAAAAGGTTATGATACACTTTTAGGTCAAGGTGGAGTAAATTTGTCAGGTGGACAAAAACAAAGAGTAGCAATAGCTCGAGCATTATTAAAAAAAGCGGAGATATTAATATTAGATGATGCAACAAGTGCAGTAGATGTTGAAACAGAATTAAAAATAAAAACAGAATTAAAAAATTACTCAAAAGATATAACATGTATATTAATAGCTCAAAGAATTTCATCTGTAATGAATGCAGATAAAATTATAGTATTAGATAATGGAAATATAGTAGGTCAGGGAACACATGAAGAACTTATAAACACATGTAATATTTACAAAGATATATATAACTCTCAAATTTACAGTGAGGAGGGTGAAAATATATGAGTGAAAAAGAAAAGCAATACGAAGTAAATTTTAAACCCGGAGTTTCAAGAGGTTTTGGCAATAATAGATTTAATAAACCAGCTGAGAAAGCTAAAAATGTAAAAGGAACATTAACTAGACTTTTACCTTATTTTAAAATGCAATATAAACCTTTACTTGTAGTTATATTTTTTATTTTATTAGATGGAAGTATAAATTTAGCAATACCATATTTAATAGGTTTATCAATAGATACACTTAACACCAATATAAACTTTGATTTAATTAAAATGATAGCACTAGGAATGCTTTTAATTTACATATTAAATTCACTAACAAAATTTGCTCAGGAATGGATTATGGCAGGTGTTTCACAAAAAATAGTTCGTACTTTAAGAAATAATCTTTTTAAGAAGTTGCAAAATATACCTATAAGCTTTTTTGATACTCATACACATGGTGAAATTATGAGTAGATTATCAAATGATATAGAATTATTAAGTAGCACAATTTCTCAAGCATCAATACAATTAATTTCAAGTAGCATAACAGTAATTGGCTCATTTATTATGATGCTTATATTAAGTCCTATATTAACATTTGCTAGTTTAATTACAATCCCACTTATATTTTTATTAAGTAAGAGTATTGCCAAGCAAACAAGAAAAATATTTAAAAATCAACAAATGCTTTTAGGAAGTTTAAATGGTCAAATAGAAGAAACTATATCTGGATTAAATATTATAAAAGCATTTAATCAAGAAGAATATGTTATAAATAAATTTGAAAAATTAAATAAAGAGTTATGTGAAGTAGGAATTAAAGCACAAGTTTGGTCTGGATTTTTAATGCCTATTATGAATGTAATAAATAATTTAGGCTTTACAATAATAGCTGTTGCAGGTGGAATATTAGCTGTAAAACAAATGATTACAGTTGGAGTTATAGCAAGTTTTTTAAGTTATTCACGCCAATTTGGTAGACCACTTAACGAAATAGCAAATATGTTTAACACATTACAATCTGCTTTAGCAGGAGCTGAAAGAGTATTTGAAATATTTGACGAAGCTGAAGAAGTTAAAGATATAGAAAAAGCAATAGAGTTTAAAAATGTGAAAGGTAAAGTAGAATTTAAAAACGTTTCTTTTGGATACACTTCACAACCTGTATTAAAAAATATTAGTTTTAAAGTACCACAAGGAAAAAGTATCGCTTTAGTTGGGCCTACAGGTTCAGGTAAAACAACTATAGTTAATCTTTTAGTAAGATTTTATGATGTAGTGGAAGGAAAAATACTTATTGATGGAATTGATATAAGAAATTATAAAAGAGAAAGTTTAAGAAAACAATTTGGAATGGTACTACAAGATACTTATTTATTTTCAGATACTATTAAAGAAAATATAAAGTATGGTAACCCAAACGCAACATTTGAACAAATTAAAATTGCTAGTGAAATGGCTAATGCTAATATTTTTATAGAAAAACTTTCAAATGGATATGATACAATGTTAATAGAAGGTGGAACTAATTTAAGTCAAGGTCAAAGGCAACTTATAGCAATTGCAAGAGCAATTCTATCAAACCCATCAATACTTATACTTGATGAAGCTACAAGTAACATTGACACAAGAACAGAATTAAATATACAAGAAGCAATGTTAAAACTTATGGAGAATCGCACTAGTTTTATTATAGCACATAGATTAAGTACAATAAGAAATGCAGATTGTATTATAGTAATAAAAGATGGTGAGATAATAGAAAAGGGAAATCATAAAGAGCTTATGAAGTTGAAAGGATTTTATTATAATTGTAATAAAGAAGGCGACACTGATATTAAATAATAAAAAAATACTCTTAAAAATTATAAGAGTATTTTTTTTTTGAAAATATTCGTAATGACTTCATCACTAAGTCCTGCTCCATTATTCTTAAAATTATTATACTTTTATTTAAAAGCTAACAATAATTATCAAAAGACTTTATTAATGTATAATTACATCTGCAAAAGCTAAATCATTATTAGAAGAATAACTTCTAAATCCTAATTCAAGTTGATTAACTCCTGTTATATCAATAGAAAATTCTTTAGGTATATCGCCAAATTGTTCAAATTTAAAAGTTTCTAAAATGTTATTATCACCATACACTGTAATACTTCTTGGGAAACCCCAATGACTTGCATTACTATCATCTGGTATTCCAACTATACCTGATAAGTTAGAATATTTTCCTTGTATATTATATAAAGCTCGTGTATGATCTTGAAAGCGATAAGCTTTATAATATTTATCACCTGACATAGAAACATATTCATTATCTTTATACACGGTATATTTGCCAATTGTTCTATATGGAAGTATATCATAACCTAAATATGTACTTTTTCCTACTGTTTTATCTATATAAACAGTATTTTCATCATTACTCCAATTAATATTTCTATCTGATATCTTAATAACAGTTGAAAGAGGTAAATATATGTTAGTATTATAAACAATTGGATTTGATAAGGAACTATATTTATCATCTAAATTAATAAAATCTCCATCAATATATAAATTTGTGTAATTTATTTCAATGGGTCTTTTAGAAATATTAACTAGATTTTTTTCTAATTCTTCAGTATTATTAGAATGGTTTAATAATGCTTCTTTTATTATTTTCTCTGCTTCTTCATATTTTTCATTAAAAAATAAATTATATGCGTTAATAATACTATTATTTATATCTTGTTTCTCTATATATTTTAAAAGATATTCGGAAATTTCATTTTCTTCATACTTACTTAAATCATTATTTACTATATCTTTTGCTTCTGCATAATTATTATTTTCTACAAAATTATAAATATTTTCAATTATTTTATTAATATCTTTTGTTTTATTTTCTATATTTTCTAAGTTCACGCCAATTTCTAAAAGCAGATTATTAAACTTGATTGGATCTTCTTGCTTTAATTTAGTTACACTAGTTATAATTTCTTCATAATTTTTTATAACTACCATAGTAGGAGGAGAAATCCTTAATAAGATATAAGAAAAAACTAGTGTAATGATACTTGTAATAATACCTGTAATAAATATTAATTTAATTTTATTAAAATTTAAACTTTCTGTTTCATCTTCCATTTTTAACTCATCTCCTTTAAACATAATCTAAAATTATTATACAACTTAATTCAATTATTGGCAATACAAATTTTGCTAAATTATATAATAAAAATATTAACATTTTAAAGAAATTTAAGTTATAATTGATACAAAACAATCAAACTAATAAGAAATATATTTTTATATTTTTTTATCTCTTAAGTAGTGTAGTTAATATGGAAATAAAGTTTTTTGCTATAATAAATAACATTAATTATTGTTTTTAAATTTAATTAATTTATTTTAGATATATTTATAAAGTTTTTAAGTAAAAAAATAAGATTATAAGTTATAATATTATTATAACTCATAATCTACTATATTTTATAAGTAGTTATTAATTATATCTAGTGTTAAAATGTTTATTTTTCTACAAAGATTTTACCATCTCTAACTTCTTCAGCAATTTCTATTAATTCACCTACGCCTTCTTGATAAAAAACAACTTCTAATTGACCATCTTCTAAAAGTATAAATTCATGAATATCCATTGAATCATACTTATTGGTAATTTCAATCAAATTGTCTTTATATTCTTTCAAAGACATATTATAATTAGCTTCAATATATTGTTTTAATTCATCAATATTATATCCCATTATATTTACTTCTTCTATAGTATAATCTTTAAAATCTTTAGGCTCAGCATTTCGTTTTATAATCTTTTTGTTAAAAACCGAATCTGAACTAATTAATTCATGTTCGTAAACTATATTCTTCTCATCAATGGAGGAATTTACATAGCTTTGAATATCTAAAGACAAATCCCCATTTTTTGTTTCAATATATAAATTGTTATTAATATCTTTAATTTTATAACCTAAATTTTTTAAAACGTCTGTTTTTATAAAAGCAATATCATCTTCAACTATCATAAAATATGTATTTTTATCTTTTTTCAATTTAAAGCCTGATTCATTAACAAAATTTATTTGCTTTAATTTATCATTTGCAATAATATGATTTTTATCTTTATCATTAATATCATAACCTAAATTTTTTAAAGTATCATTCAATGGCACATAAAAACTGTAAAGTTCAATATTTTGATTTGATTTACCATTTACAACAAAAATACCAGAAGCAATAATTAATAGTATTATTGAAACAATTACTAATATTCCTTTTTTTCTTGATTTCATATTTAATATCTCCTTTATTCTATTATATATTTCTTTATTATTCTTACCAAAACCAACTATTAATGAATTTCTTTCATTTATTCCTAGCGATATAACATATATTAAAGTATTAGCATATTCCTTTCTACTATCTTTTTTATCAAGTCTTAATACATATTCATCACATGCTCTTTCCATATCTTCATCTGTTTGTTTGCAAAGTAACCATATAATTGGATTATACCAATATAAGCTTTGTATAATTAATCGTATACACTGTAACCACAAATCAAAAAATTTATAGTGAAAAAGTTCATGTCTAAATATATATTTTAAATATTCTTTATTAATTGCAATAGGTAAAATAACTGTTGGATTAATAATTCCAATTAATAAAGGTGATTTAACATAATGAGAATATCTCAGCTTTATATTTTTTCTAATATTCAATTCTTTTTTTACTTGTTCCCAAGAAAATAAGATATTAGAATCTGTTACTTTTAAACTCCATCTAAAAACATTATATTTAAAATTCAAATAACTGATTATTTGATAACTAACGAAAATAATAACTCCCAAAATCCAAATAAAAAATATTATTTTAAGCCAAGAAATTGAAGTTTTACTAACTGTATTATTAATATTATTTGTACTATTAATCTTTAATATTTGTTCAGTATTAACATTAACAGCAGAAATAATTTTGTTAATACTTTTAAATTCAATAAAGTTATTTTTCTTAAACTTAAATATAATATTTTCATACAATTGAATTGGTATTAATAGGCCAACACAAATAATATTCCATATATAATACCTTGTAGTAGATAAATATCTTTTTTTAAAAATACTAAAAAAAATTAAAACATAAATTATAATTGGGGTATATAAGAAATTGTTCATTACATAATTTTGTAAGAACATTTTATTATTCACCTTCTTCCAAAAGTTTTTTTATTTTTTCTAGTTCTTCTTTTGAAACATTATTATTTTTAATAAGAGAAGCAACTAATTTTGTAGGGGATTTATCATAAAATAATTCCATAAAATTCTTTGTTTCTGCTCCTCTATATTCATCTAATGATACTAATGGTATAAAATAATTTAAGCGACCAATCTTTTCTACTTGTATAAATTCTTTATCTTCTAATCTTTTTAAATACGATTGTATTAGTTGAACAGTTTTTGTTCCTTTTACTTTATTCATAATATCACTTGTGCTTACTTTTCCATCTATCTCCCATATTATCAGCATTATCTCAAGTTCAGAACTAGGTAATTTGGTTATTCTATTCATTAAAAATTAACACCTCCAATCTATAAATCATTTGTATGTAATACAATCAAATGATTTATAGATACAATATCATATTTTTTATTTAATGTTAACAATAAAATTATACTGTGTTAATTTACGCCTAAAGATATTTTTGGATAAAAAATAAGCCACTAAGCTTTAACAAGGTGGCTATTGAACTTCAAAATTACTTCAATTTTTTTATATGAAAATTTATTGTTTAAGAGTAACTATATGCTAAATATAAAACATTAATCTTTAGAAATCAAATAATATTTCTTAATATTGTATTTTTTCCTTACCTTTCTACAGTAATAATTACATCAAAAGAATTATTATTACTTTTTGCATTTTCAGCTTTTATATAAATCTTATAGTCGCCAGCATCACTATCTTCAAGAACTTCCCAAGCAGTAGTAGGACTAATTATGCTACCACATGTTGTAGTTGTATAAGTATCATTTTTAACATAACCTATGTTAAAGTTTTCATTAACGGGCAAATCAGAATTATTAATTGAATTAACTCGTAAAATATCACCCTTTTTAAGTGAAAATCCATCACCATTTTCATTTGATATTACAGTTCCATTTTCACCAATAGAAAGGTTAACAACCTTATATGCTATAAAATCTTTGTTAGGCAAATTAAAATCATTAATATCCAGTTTTTTAAGCTCTGATATAGAGAGTCCCTCGGCTTTTTTTGCTTGGAAAATATCCATCTGCTTTAAGCTTACTGATTCATAGGCTTTATTAGTTAATGTATATAATCTGTTCTTATCAAATACGTTACTTGAACTATTTGCTCCAAATGACATAAATCCTGATGTTAATCCTAATGCTGATATTACTGTTATTACTGTATTTTTAATTTTCATAATCATTATCTCCTTTAAAATTGTGTTGTTGTTTAACATGAGATAATAATACAATGAAAATATAAGCCAATGTTAAAATCGGTTTGAATTGTTGATTTTTATGTTTGAATTGTCAAAGGTTAAGCATAATTGTAAGACGAAATATATTATCAGAATAGTCATATGTCATATTACCATTGTATTTCTTTACTATGCTATCCATGCTTAAGATACCCAAACCATGATTAAGTTTATCCTTTTTGTTGGTTTTCAATTTTCCCTTTTCAAAAACTGGTGCATTAACTATATAATTTTCAACTTCAATCAGCAAGAATTGCTTATGTGTTCTTATTTTTAAACAAATACTTCTATTTTCTTCATCTTGAATTAATTCACTTGCTTCAATTGCATTATCAAGAGAGTTACTAAGCAAAATGCATAGGTCGCTTGCATTTAATTTTGCTTCCTCACTTATATATGCTACTACCACATCAAACTTAATTTTCTTATCAAATGCAATTGCTCTTTTTTGATTAATTACTATATCAGCAATTTCATTACCAGTTTTTATACTCATTGGTACATTCGTAAAGATTGTTTGAACTTCATCAATATATGATTCAGCTTTAGCGTTTTGCTTTTCTTTTAGGAATGTTTGAATTATACTTAAATGATTCCCTAAATCATGCCAAAGATTTCTGATTTCTTTATAATTTTTTTCGTTTTGCAAAATATATTTTTCTGTTAAATTCTTTTGATTTTCTACTAATAATGCTGTTTGCTTATCATTAAAATATTTGCATAAAAGCTCAAAAACAATAAAAACGAAAATGTCTGCTAACATGATGCTCATTGATGTTATGGCAACAGAAATCAAGGTGATTTTTTGTACATTTATGTCTAAATGCAAACAAACTTCAAATAAAAAAAGTAGTCCTATAACCGATGAAGTATAGATGCAAAAAATAAATGCAAAATATTTTAAAGGTATATAAACTTTTTCAGTTCGGCGTTTAGCAATAAAATATAGAATAAACGCAATAATTATTTTAGTAACACATCTATATATAATTCTTTCAATAGAATCAGGAAAAAGAACCAAATTCACAGTATTTTTTACACCAATAATCCATTGAGTTAAATAAAAAGTATTTAACTCTACAAAAATGGTTGAACCACTGTAAATTGTTATGTAAAATATTTTTTGACCCAAAGAACTATTAAATAAAACCATACCAAAAATAAATGTCATAATTATTAATAGAACCATATTTGGGGATGAAAAAGAATTATACAAAGCGAACCCGAACATAATAATTGAAAGTAAGAATATAGACACTATATAAACCTTTAAACTATTTTTCTTTCTGCCAAGTGTATATGAAAAAAACATGTGCATAAAAATAACATTTATGAAAGAAAATAAAAACTCAGATATTGGAGTAATTAAAGGCATAATATTTTCAGCTAAATATACTAACATACAAGTTTCTCCTATCGTAAATAGTCTGCAATAACTTTATAAACTTCTTTTAACCTTGGACGGCTTATATCAAATGATTCACCATTATCTAAAGTCAAACAATTTTTATTAATTCCACCAACATATTTAACATTTACAATTACATAACGATTTATAAGTACAAATCCCTTTTTTCTAACTAATTCATCTATCTGTGTAAGTGTAACAGAGTTTAGCACATGAAATAATTTATTGAGACACACAACCTTTACTTTCCTACCCTCAAATATAAAGTACAATATTTCATTTATGGTCAGTTTTATTAATCCATCACTTGTTTTGAAATTAAATATCTTGTTTGTTTGGTTTAAAGTATCAATTGCTTTTGTAAAAGCATCTTGCAAGTCATTTTTTAAGTTTCTTTTTAAAACAAAACGTAAAGCATTATACCCAAATGCTTCAAAAACCTTATCCTCCATAGATGTAACAAATATTAGAATGCTTTCTATACCAAAGCTTCTTAAATGTTCTGCTGTATCTAAACCATTAATAAATGGCATATCAATATCTAAAAAAATTATATCAAAATTATTTGAAGTTTTATTTAAAAAATTAAGAAAATCTTGACCTGATTCAAACTTATATATATCTACTCCTATATTCATAAGGCTGGCAAATTCTAAAATATAGGCATTAATCATTTCCATATAGCTTTTATCATCATCACATAATGCTATTGTGTACATAAAGTGACTCCTTTTTTAATATTGCAAATGCAATTAAATTTCCGTTTCTAATTTATAACAAAAGCTATTATAACATAAGCATTATAGTTTACACATATATATATGGATAAAAGCCATAATTAGCGTATATAGTTTATATGTATATCACTTTAAACATAAAGTACCACAAAAAAAGTATTGGTTTAAGTTAAATAATTATAATTAATCTTAAGGAAAATTTAAAAAACAATTTAGAATTATACTAAATTAAGATACTTATTTATTTTCAAATAATATTAAAGAAAATATGAAGCTTTGAATAAAATAATCGAGATAAAAAATAATAACAAAAAAGTGGATTTAAAAATCAAAAGTGGTTCGCACTTAATTTTAAGTGCGAACCAACTTTAAATAAAAAAATAAATAATGGCGATATAAAAAATACCCTTAAAAAATTTAAGAGTATTTTTTTATTAAACCATTTGAAAATATTGGTCAGGACTTTACCACTAAGTCCTGCTCCATTATTCTTAAAATTATTACATTTTTGTTTAAGAAGATTTTTATCTTATATTTATAATATTTTATAAAATAAAAAAAGGTTAAAAATGTTTACGATATGTTCATATTTTATTCAAACCTAAGAGTTATAATAAAAACATATAAATAAACAATAATAATTCATATAAATATTTAATAACCTACTTTAAGGAGGAAACTTATGGAGAAATCTTTCAAAAAATTTGTATCAGGAACATTATTAGCAAGTATAGTATGTGGAACATTAATTGGTTTTGGTATAGGAAGTATTAAACCATTTGTTACTAAATCAAATGATAGTACCAATACTCAATTAGATGAAAATGCATTTAGTTTTGATAAATTAAATTCTAGTTATAATCAAACTAACAATGTATTATTAAATTATGTTCCAGAGAACACAACAACAGAAATAGCACATAAAGTAAAACCATCCATTGTATTTATAGCAAGCACAATTACAAATACTGATTATTTTAATAATGTATACGAAGCTACGGGAGCTGGTTCGGGAATAATATATAAAGAAACTAATGATAAATATTATATTGCAACAAACAATCATGTTATTGAAGGAGCTAAAAAAATATTAGTTACATTTGAAGGTGGAGAAATTGTTGAAGCTAAACTGACAGGAGGAGATTCACCAACAGATTTAGCAGTAATAGAAGTACTTAAATCTACTATACCAGATGCAAGTAAAAATATTATTAAAGTTGCTGAGATTGGAAACTCTGATGAATTAGAAGTTGGAGAAGTAGCTGTAGCTATAGGTAATCCATTAGGTTCACAATTTGAAAATTCAATAACACAAGGAATAATTAGTGCATTAAATAGACAAATATCAGTTAATGATAAAAATCTTACCGTTATACAAACAGATGCTGCTATAAATCCGGGTAATAGTGGTGGAGCTTTAGCTAATTCAAAAGCTCAAGTAATTGGTATTAATTCTATTAAGATAGCAATATCCGGCGTTGAAGGTATGAGTTTTGCAATTCCTATGAATATAGCAGTACCAATATTAGATGATTTAATATTAAACGGAAATATAAAAAGACCTCAATTAGGTATAAAAGGTACAAATGTAACAGAAGATTTAGGAGATATTTTTACAATTCCAATTGGAGTATATGTTGCTGAAGTTATGGCAGGAGGTAGTGCAGAAAAGGCCGGAATAGTTGTAACAGATATTATTACTGAATTTAATGGTGAAAAAATATTTTCAATGGAACAACTAAGTAAATTAATAAAAAATTGTAAAGTTTCAGATATTGTTGATATAAGAATTGTTAGAAAAGGTAAAGTAGGAATTGATTTAAAAGTAACATTAGACGCAGAAAGGTCATAATTATCTAGTAATTTTATTTTTCATTTAATTATGATTTATAATAATTAAAATTTAGTATATAATTCGCAAGGAAAGAATTAAAGGTAAATTTAATAATGATGGTAAAAAAATTATGTTGCTCAATTTTAAAAGTAAGTAAAACAAATTAATTTTGGTGAATATACATTAAGATATTCAAATTTTAATTGAAATTAAAGTACAAATAAGTATTTAGACTTTATAAGAGTGTTTGAAAATGTTAATGTTAATTTAAAATAAAAATACCTCTTTAATATTAAAGAGGTATTTTTATTTATCTACAAAAGTACTCAATAGTATATTTTGATTATAGTTACCAAATTTTTCTCCAAAAAGATTTAATCCTCCAACAAATTTAGCATCTTCTTTTACTCCTATTTTAAAATTAATATAATATCCATCATCTAAATTTAATGAGTTTAAATTATATTCTGATACTTTAATATTATCTATGTAACAACCTTTATCATTTACTGCAACTGTATGTAATAAACCATATTGAGTTAAAGAATCACTCCACCATTCTGGATTTAATATTCCTCTAACATCTCCATAGTCACCCAAACATTTAATTATTCCAATTTCAATATCATTTAACCATATAGATACATCCGAAGGCCATTCATTATTATATCCAACAGCTTCTGAGCATATTTCAAATGAAAATGTCATTTCTCTAGGTTTTGATTGTTTAAATATTTGGTTTGGAAATTTATATACTAAATATCCTTGTGTAAACCATATAAGTTGTGCTTTTAATCTTAATTCTGAATTAAATCCATAAGGATAATCATCAGGAGCTATATATGATTTATCTGATACAATACCACAAGGAGCTTTTATATCAAAATCAAAAAAATTTCCTATAGGCATATTTTGTCTAAAACAATGAACAGAACTATGACGTTTAATATTATCAACTATATTTAATTTTACTTCTTCAAATGCAATTCCACAAAGTTTTTGAGAGCCTCTTAATCCAGGTGTTGGCTGAGAAATTATCATATTTGCTTCTTCTAATATTTTTATATGTAATGCAGCAGAAGAAAGTGGTATATTAAAATAATTTGATATTTCAGTGATATTTGCAGATTTATCAATTAAATATTTTAATATTTCAATTCTAATTTCTGAAGATAATGCTTTCCCTACAGAAGTTACTTTATCTATATTTTCTAAATTAAGATTTATTTTCTTTTTCATTTAAAAATTCATCTCTTTCTTAGTTACTGTGTTTTAATTAAATATTATACTATACAAATATGAATATTTCAATATTATTGTAAGATTAGCGTTATGTATACTAAATTTATTATATAATATTACATGATTTATAGAACAATAAAAAAATTATTTAATTAAAGTACACAATTTACATTGACAATTATAAAATTATATGTATAATATAACTATAAGAATGAATTTTTTAGTAATATAAGCTACAATATTTATGTAGCAATTGGATTTTTTAAATTAATAAGGAGGATTTCAAATGTATTATCCACGACCGCAATTGGTAAGAAATAATTGGATGAGTTTAAATGGTGAATGGAATTTTTTATTTGATTTTAATAATGAAGGAGAAATTAATAAATGGTATAACAAATTTCCATCACAAAATATACTTAAAATTAATGTACCATTTACATATGAAACAAAACTAAGTGGTATTGAAAAACAAGAGAGTTGTAATAATGTTTGGTACCAAAGAAACTTTACTGTAGAATGTCATGATGGATTTAAACCTATTCTTAACTTTGAAGGAGTAGATTATATCTGTAAAGTATGGATTAATGGAATATTTGTAGGAACTCATAAAGGTGCTTATACAAGTTTTTCATTTGATATTGGTAAATATATAAATTACTCTGAGGAAAATAGTATTGTAGTAAAAGTAGAAGATAGTTTTGATTGTTCACAGCCAAGAGGTAAACAACGCTGGAGGGACGAAAACTTTGGTTGTTGGTATGTGCAAACAACTGGTATATGGAAAACAGTATGGCTTGAATATGTAACAGATACTTATATTGAAAATGTAAAACTCACACCTAATATTGATACAAGAGAAATTGAAATAGAATGTAATATTTTAGGTGACATAAAATCAAATTTAAAACTTTCAGTACATATTACTTTTAACGAAAAAGATATTGTTAAACAAACTATAAATGTAGATAAAGATAAATTGGCATTTAAACTAAATTTAGCAACAAGCTCTGACCCATGGAGTTTAAACTTATGGTATCCTCAAAGCCCTAATTTATATGATATTAAATTTACATTATTAGATGATAATGTATTAGATATAGTTACATCATACTTTGGAATGAGAAAAATATCTATAAAAGATGGATTAATACTTTTAAATAATGAACCTATATATCAACGTCTTTTACTTGACCAAGGTTATTGGCAAGATTCTCATTTAACCCCTCCATCAGAAGAAGCAATAATAGAAGATATTAAACTTACTTTAGCTGCAGGATATAATGGAGTTCGTAAACATCAAAAAATAGAAGATAAACGTTTTTTATATCATTGTGATAAAATGGGTTTGTTAGTGTGGTCTGAAATGGGTGCTACATATGAGTTCAGTGACAAAGCAATTCAAAACTTTACAGAAGAATGGCTTGAAATTGTAAAACAAAATTATAATCATCCTTGTATTGTAACTTGGGTACCATTTAATGAATCTTGGGGTGTAGATAAGATTTTTACAAATGTTAAGCAACAAAAATTTACAGAGGCTATTTATTATTTAACAAAATCAATAGACCCTTATCGTCCTGTTATTGTAAATGACGGTTGGGAGCATACAATATCAGATATTATAACTTTACATGATTATGTTGAACGTGGAGAGGAATTTACAGCTAGATATTCAGATAAAGATAAAATATTAGGAAATGTTATACCTCATTGTTTAAGTCGTTATGCTTTTACACCAGGTTATGAATACAAGGGTCAACCAATAATTATAAGTGAATATGGTGGAATTGCATTCAATAATGGAGAAGGTTGGGGTTATGGTAATCAAGTTAAAACTGAAGAAGAATTTTTAGAAAGATTTGATAGCATAACAACAGCAATAAAACAAATGAAATATGTTTGTGGTTATTGTTATACACAAACAACAGATGTTCAGCAAGAAATTAACGGTTTATACACAGAAGATAGAAAACCTAAAGTAAATATAGAACGAATTCGCGAGATTAACCTAAAATAAAATAATTTTATTAAGGAGTGAATAGATATGAAAAAGATAATTTCAGTATTATTATTAACATCTATGGTTACAGGTATGACAGCATGTGGTGGTGGCACTAAAGGAACAGATAATAAAAATACTAATAATAATCAAGGTAATAAAGAACAACAAGAACAACCAGCACAATTAGCAGATATTTCTTTCCCAAATGATTGGGCAAAACAAATGGATATACCAAATGCACGTTTTAATTATCCTCTTCAAGGTAATAAAAAAATTACTTGGTTCTTCCCAATGGATGCATTTATTTCAGTAGGTTCTAAAGATTTAAACACTAATGAGGTTATGCTTGAACTAGAAAAACGTACTGGTGTAGATATTGAATTTATACATCCGGCTGTAGGTGAAACAGATACTGTATTTAATTTAATGGTTTCTTCAAATCAATATCCTGATATTGTTACATGGTCAAATAAATATCGTGGTGGTGTTACTGCTGGTATTGATGATGGTGTATATTATGACCATACAGATATAATTGAAAAATACAGTCCTAATTATAAATATTTTAGAGAAAAAACAGATTTAAGAAGAAAATCTACAGTGAATGATGAACATCAGATTTTAGGATATTATAATTTAACTCCATATTCTGAATGGATGTGGTTAGGTATTTTAATTAAACAAGAAGCATTAGATAAAACAGGGCTACCAATTCCAGAAACGATTGATGAATGGGAAACATTTTTAGAAGCTTGCCGTGATGCTGGTTATTCTGGTCCTTTCACAACAGCTAATCGTTCTATGTTAGAATGGAAAGGTGCTTTTAATGGTGAGTTTAATGCTTGGGATTGGTTATTTACAAATGATGAAGGAAAAGCAGATTTTGGACCAATTCAACCAGGTGTAAAGGATTGGTTAACTATATATCGTCGTTGGATGGAAAAAGGTTTAGTTGATAAAGAATTTGCATCTCGTGATTGGAATAATATGATGGCTTATGCTCAATCAGATAATTGTGCTGTTATTGTTGAATCTCCTGATACAATGTGGGGTACATGGAAAACAGATATGGGAATTGATTTTGTTGCTGCTAATAATGCAGTTCTTAAAAAAGGTGATAAGCCAAAAACTGTTTACTTAAATCCACAAAATGCAGGATGGGAAACATCAATAACTACTCAATGTAAAGATGTAGAAGCAGCAGCTCGTTTACTTGATTATGGTTATACATGGGAAGGATATGAATTATTCAATTTTGGTTTATTAGGAAAAACTCATGAATTAGACTCAACTGGTAAACCTTTCTACCCTGAAAATAGTGTTATGTGGGATAAATCAGACCCTACTCCTATTTCAAATCGTGTATGGAAATATAAAATTCACAATGGTCCATTTATTCGTGATGAACATAATTCAAATCCTTTAATTGTTACACCTGATTCATATTCAGGAGCAATCCGTCGACAATGGACAGATGCAACTGATGCAAAATATAATTTTCCAAATGTTACTATGCTCCCATCTGAAACTAGTAGAGAAGCTGAATTAGGTGCTGTATATAGTGCTAGAAGAGATGAAATATTTACAAAAATAGTTTATGGTGAATTACCAATAGATGCTTTTGATGACTATGTTAAAGAAGTAAAAAATAATGGTTATGATGAATGGATTGGCATTTGGCAAAGAGCATTAGACAGATATAATGCAAGATAATAATAAAAGGCAGGTTTGAGCCTGCCTTTTTAATAAAGTTAAAAAGTTTTAGTTTTCATTATGAATTGGGGGAGTTTTTATGACGAAGAAAGGAAGTATTACGGATGTAATATCAAAAGATTTTAAAAAGAATTATATTGTTTATCTTATTGCATTACCTGTTATTATATGGTATATAGTTTTTTGTTATGTTCCTATGTGGGGTATTGCTATATCCTTTGTTGATTTTAAACCTGCTAGAGGCTTATTTAATAGTAATTTTGTAGGCTTCTATTATTACCAATCATTTTTAAAAGACCCACTTGCCCTAAGAGCAGTAACAAATACATTTATACTTAATTTATGGGGACTTATTTTAGGTTTTCCAGCACCAATTTTATTAGCTTTAATGTTAAATGAAGTTAAAATAAATAGTTATAAAAGAGTTTTACAAACCATATCTTATATGCCTCACTTTATCTCCATAGTTGTTATTTGTGGTATGATAAATATTTTCTCATCTACAGATGGTTTATTTAATGCTGTTATCACATTCTTTGGTGGTGAAGCAAAACCATTACTTCAAGATGCAAAGTTGTTTAGACCTATTTATACATTCTCTGGTATTTGGCAAGGAGTAGGTTTTGGAAGTATTATTTATCTTGCTGCTATTGCTGGAGTTGCTACAGAATTATATGAAAGTGCAGAATTAGATGGTGCAAACAAATTACAAAAAATTTGGCATATAACTATCCCATCAATAACACCAACTATAACTGTTATGTTTATTCTTGCAATAGGTGGAATGTTAGGTTCAAATTTTGAAAAAGTAATTTTATTATATAATGGTTTAACTATGCAAACAGCTGACGTTATTGGTTCTTTTATTTATCGTCGTGGTTTACGTGAAAACAATCCAAGTTATGCAACAGCTGTTGGAACACTAAATTCAATTGCAAACTTTATTTTCCTTTGGATAGCAAATATAGTTTCTAAGAAATTTAGTGAAACAAGTTTATGGTAGGGGGTAATTATTATGAGAAAACGTGAAACTATAGGAGATACTATTTTTACTATTGTAAATTATGTTTTACTAACAGGATTAATATTAATAATTTTATATCCAATATTATATGTAATTTTTGCATCACTTAGTGACCCTATGTTACTTAAACAAAATAGAAGCTTTTTATTTGCACCTTTAGGATTTACAACAGAAGGTTACAAATTAGTATTTGAAGACCCAGGAATTACTACAGGATATATTAATACTATTATTTATGTTATAGTTGGTGTTGGTTTAAATATGGTTCTTACATCTATGGGAGCATTTGTACTTAGCAGACGTGACTTATATTGGAAAAAAGCAATTATGATTATGATTACTATAACTATGTTTTTTGGTGGTGGACTCATACCTTTTTATTTGTTAGTGCGTGATTTAGGAATGAATGGTAGTTGGCTTGCTTTAATTATTCCATATGGTATTAATACATGGAATATGATTATATTAAGAACTGGATTTTCTGCAATACCTTTAGAATTAGAAGAAGCAGCAGAAATTGATGGAGCAAGTACACTTACTGTCTTTATTAAAATTGTTTTACCTCTTTCAAAAGCAACTCTTTCTGTTATATTATTGTACTATGTTGTTGGTGCTTGGAATTCTTGGTTTCCTGCTATGATTTTCTTAAATGAAAGAAGCAAATATCCACTACAATTAATAATTCGTGAAGTTTTAGTTTTAAATGATACCAGTAATATGGGGCAGAGTGCTAATGCATCAAGTCTTTTTAGTGCATCCACTTCTTATCGTGAACTAGTAAAATACTCAACTATTGTAATATCAAGTTTCCCTATTATGATGTTTTATCCATTTGTACAAAAACATTTTGTTCAAGGAGTTATGTTAGGTTCATTGAAAGGATAAGATTTGTACCTTCTTTAAAAAATAGCTTTTAAATTCATTTTTGCAAAGTGTACTTGACATTTTTTTGTACAGTATGCTATACTAAATTTGATTATAAAAAATACATATTATAATCAATCTACTATAAAGCTTAAGCTACAATTTAAAGGAGGTTTTACTATGTTATTTTATCCAGTAAACACAAAGCAAATAAAAGAAAATATATATGCAATAAATGCGATTTTTAATAACTTTTATATAATAGATACTGGTAGTTCACTTATTGCATTTGATACAGGAATTAATAAACTTTTAACAAATAATAAAATGCAAAAGATTGGATTAAATCCAAATAACGTTTCTAATATTTTTTTGACTCACTCAGATTATGACCATGTTGGTGGACTAAATGCTTTTAAAAATGCTAATATATATTTATCAAAAAAAGAAGAACCTATGGTAACAGGTAAAAAAGCAAGATTACTTATAAAATATAATAGAAGGCTTTATAATTATAAACTTCTTGATGATAGAGAAATAATTACTATTGATAATGTAAAAATACAAACTATTTTTTCACCTGGGCATACAATTGGTTCATGTTGTTATTTAGTAAATGATGAAATATTAATTACAGGTGACACACTTAGAGTTTCAAAAAATGGAGCTATAACTCCATTTTTATTTTTTCAAAATATGAATCATTTAGATAATAAAACTTCAGTTGATATGTTAAAAAATGAAAATATACTTGAAAAAGCAAACCTTATCTTAACAGGTCATACAGGAATATTAAAAAAATAGTTTATTCAAAGCTTTCTATTGAGCTAAAAGGATATGGTGTATATATGAAAAATAAAAAGATTTTAATTATTACTTTAGTTATTTTATGTCTTATTGTTTTAACTTATATAGTAATAAATAAGGGAGATATTATGAAAAATTATGTACAAGTTTCTTTATTAGATAATAAAGATTTAAGTTATTCAAATCCATTAAACATTAATTATATTGGGGACCCATTTGTTTTATCTACAAATGGAAAATATTATTGCTTTCCAACATCAGCTACTAATGGTTTTAATGTATGGTCTAGTGATGATTTGGTAGATTGGAAATCTGAGGGTATAGCATATAAACGTACTGGTTCATCTTGGTCAGGTGATTCTTATTGGGCACCTGAAGTTGTAGAATACAATAGTAAATATTATATGTTTTATACAGCACGTACATTAAATAATCCGTCTTTAAAAATAGGTTTAGCTATAAGTGATAAACCAGAAGGACCATATATTGATTATGACAATAAACCTTTCTATGACCCAGGATATGCTGTAATTGATGCTAGTATTTTAATTGATGATGATGGACGTAAATATATGTATTATTCTATAGATTGTTCTGAAAATATTGTTAAAGGAAATCATGAAAGTCATATTGCTGTAGTTGAATTAGCAGATGATTTAATGAGTGTTATAAGTGAACCTACTGTTCTTTCAAAACCTGAATTTATTTGGGAGAAAGTCGGAGGAAATGCTTGGGCTTGGAATGAAGGACCTATTATACTTAAACAAAATAATAAATATTATATGTTTTATTCAGCTAACTTTTATGCATCTACTGCTTATTGTGTTGGATATTCTGTTTCTAATAGTCCAACAGGACCTTTTGTAAAATCAGATAAACCTTTATTATGGTATTCAAAAACTAAAACTCCAGGGGGTATACCTGAAGTATCAGGTCCGGGACACAATTCACTTGCTTTTTCACCTGACAAAAAAGAATTATTTATAGTTTACCATACACATATGACACCAGAAAAACCTAGTGGCGACCGTCAAGTTGCAATTGACAGGATTGGTTTTAGAGATGATGGAACTATTTATGCTAATGGTCCTACAACAGCACCACAACCTTTACCATCAGGTGTTAAAGGTTATACTTTAATTAAACCTGATAATATAAACTTTTCAAGTGAAACTAATAATAATTTATTTAATGGAGAAATTTTTGATACAAAATGGAGTGATAGTTGGGTAGAAATGAATTTTAATACTGCTCAAAATATTTCCACAATAGCAGTATATCCTTCTGATGAAGAAGATATTGAAAAGCAAATTTTTGATGTAATTATTAATGATAAATATATTATACCAGAAGTTGAACTCGAAAATCAAAATTTTACACCGGGAAATTGTGCTTTATTAAATTTTGAACCAATAGAAACTACTAGTATAAAATTAGTATTTAAAGAAACAGCATCAATATCTGAAATTATGATTTATTCAAAAGAAATAAAATAAAAATTTATTGGTATATGTTTTTAAAAATAAAGGTAGCCTTTGTAGCCTTTGGCTACCTTTATTTTTATATTGATAATTTAATAGTAATTATAAGTACAACTATTTAAATTTTATGTTATAATAATAAATTACCAGCTGTTAGCTTTATTAAGATAAATTTATATGGAAATAATCAATGTAAAAAGTTCAAAATAGTATAAATAAAATAAATTTATATTTTAAAAAAAATTAGAGAGTGGTTATATACAGATAGGTTTTTATAAAATTAAGTTCAAAATCTCTTTACACTTTTGCAAAAGTGTAAAGAGATTTTAAACTCAAATATTATTTTCTTGATACTATTTTTATTGATTCTACAAGGAATTCGAAATTCTAAATAAATAATTAAAATTTATACTTAAAAAATAGTGTAAAAGGAGTGGATGCTTTTAAGGTTTGAAATTACAGTGTTAAGCAAAGAGTGTAAATAAAATAAAATTATTTTACGAATTTTTAAAATATTTCAAAACTATAACTATTTGGAGTGTGAAAACATAATGAAAAAGAAAATATTTATTATATTAATTATTATTAGTATATTAATATTTGTTTCATGTAGTGGTTTTTCTCAAAATTTAGATACTTATGAAACATTAGAAAGTTCAATTATAGAGGCGACATTTAATAAATCAACATCTTTTGAAGAATCTAATAACGAATCA
The DNA here is from genome assembly GCA_964638835.1 of uncultured Eubacteriales bacterium. GTDB lineage: Bacteria > Bacillota > Clostridia > Lachnospirales > CAZQDT01 > CAZWZB01. Next base: position 151,118 of record CAZWZB010000002.1, read on the forward strand.
AGTGTAGAAACAGAATCAAGTAAAGAATCTATATCAAAAGTTGAAAAACTTATTAAAAGTATGACACTTGAAGAAAAAATTGGGCAACTTTTTATAATATCTCCTTATGCACTTCAGAATTCTCTTACGACTGAACAAATTAATAATTCAAAAAGTTTAGAAGAACAAATGAAAGAAACTTTAAAAAAGTATCCTGTAGGTGGAATCATATTTTTTGGAAAGGATATTACTACTCCTATACAATTGATTGAATTTATTAATGATATGCAACAACACAGTAAAATACCATTATTTATAAGTGTTGATGAAGAAGGTGGGATTGTATCACGAATTGCTAATTCAACTGAATTTGATGTACCAAAATTTAAAAGTATGCAAGAAATAGGGAAAACGGGTGATTCTAAAAATGCATATAATGTTGGTTTTACAATTGGTTCATACTTAAAGCAATATGGGTTTAATGTTAATTTTGCACCTGTTGCAGATATTAATACAAATCCCAAAAATATAGTTATTGGTAATCGTTCTTTTGGTAGTGACCCTACTTTGGTTGGTGAAATGGTAGCTGCTGAAATTCTTGGACTTCATGAAGCAGGTATTATTACTTGTGTAAAACATTTTCCCGGTCATGGAGATACACAAGGTGATACACATGATGGCTTTGTATCAATTCAAAAAACATGGGATGAGTTGCTACAATGTGAATTGCTACCCTTTATTGAAGCTATTAACTCATCAACAGATATGATTATGATTTCTCATATTACAACACCTAATATAACATCAGATGGACTTCCTTCTTCTTTATCATATGAAATACTTAATAAAAAACTTAGAGAAGAATTAAATTATAATGGTATAATTATTACAGATTCTATGTTGATGGGGGCAATATCGCAAAAATATTCATCTGATGAAAGTGCTGTTAAAGCTGTTTTAGCTGGTGTGGACATTATCTTGATGCCAGAAAATTATATAGTTGCTTATAATGGTATTTATAATGCAATTAATAATGGTATTATAAGTGAAGAACGTATTAATGAAAGTGTTTTGAGAATTTTAAATTTAAAAGAGCAGTACAATATACTTGAATAGATTAAAATTTAAGATTACTAATTAAACACTCCTTAAATTTCTTTGTAATATTAAAAAAAGTTTGTTATAATACATTTAAGGAGATGATTCAATGCTTATAGGACTAACAGGTGGTAGTGGTAGTGGTAAATCTACTATTTGTTCTATTTTAAAAGATTATAATATGTTTATAATAGATGCTGATAGTATAGCACATGATATTATAAAAAAAGGAAATGATGCTTATAATGAAGTTATAAATATTTTTGGGGAAAATATTTTAGATGAAAACAAAGAAATTGCAAGAAAAAAGTTAGGGGAGATTGTTTTTAATAATAAAGAGAAATTAGATATACTTATAAAAATTACTCATAAATATGTTGTTATAGAAATAAAAAATTTAATTAACAAAATAAATAAAGATAAAAGTTTTAAACATATAGTAATAGATGCTCCATTATTAATAGAAGCTGAACTTCATAAAATAGTTGATGAAGTTTGGGTTATTTATGCGGACATTAATACTAGAATAAACAGAATAATTCAAAGAGATAATATTACTAAAATTCAAGCAGAAAATAGAATAAAATCTCAAATGTCATGGGAAGAATTATCTTCTTATGCTAATGTAATTATAGATAATAGTAAAGATTTTAGCACTACATTAAAACAAATACAAAATATAATAGGTGATATAAATGAGAAAACAATTAGCTAAAGAAACTTTAGAATATACAAAACAAGGATTTTATTATTTAAATAATAAAAAAATTGATTTTGAAGAACAACAGCGTAATTCTGAAAAAAATAGTGTTTTAATACATCCTAATGATTTTGATGAATTAATTAAACCAAAGGAAGCTTTAAATTTAAAAGCTAATATAGAAATAACAGGAGAACAAACTGTAGAAGCTTTATTTAGACTAAAACATAAAGATAAAGTTGGGATATTAAATTTTGCAAGTGCTAAAAATCCGGGAGGAGGATTTTTAAATGGAGCAAATGCACAAGAAGAAAGTTTAGCTTTAAGTAGTGGTCTTTATTTGACTTTATTAGAAAATGAAGAATATTATTTAGAAAATCGTAAGTGTGAACATATGATTTATACTGATTATATGATATATTCACCATTAGTTGTTTTTATAAGAGATAAAAATTTAAAGTTAGTTGAAAATCCTATAACAGCTTCTGTGTTGACAGCTCCTGCTGTAAATATGGGTCAAGTACTTTTAAAAACTCCTAATGAAAAATCAAAAGCAGAAATTGCTATGAAAAATCGTATGAGAAAAGTAATAAATTTATTTGCATATAGAGGAGATAAAACTTTAATACTTGGTGCATATGGTTGTGGAGTATTCAGAAATGAACCTAATACTATAGCAAAATTTTTTAAAGAATTACTTATAGATGAAAATATGCAAAATTATTTTCAGAATATAATATTTGCTGTATATGATAAATCGGTTAAACAAAACAATATAAAAGCATTTTTAAATGCTTTTAAAAATATATAGAAAAGGATTTTAATATGTTAAAAAAAATATTTAATGGTAAAACAATGCTTTGGTTTATATTTATAACCCTTTTGTTTTCTGCCATTTTCTTAACAATAGAAATTATTTTAGCTCCAACTGTAGCACCTGAAGGAGATATAACAGTTCGTGTTAAAGGAGACTATGTTCTTATGCTTTCACAATGTATATTAGGCGTTTTTGCGTTAATGCTTCCTAGAATACTTCAAAAACGTTCTCATGTATATATACCTTCAAGAATGATTATTGTATATGCATTATTTCTTTATTGTGCTATATACTTAGGTGAGGTACGTGCTTTTTATTATAATGTTCCTCATTGGGATACAATTTTGCATACTTTTAGTGGTGCAATGCTTGGAGCTTTAGGATTTTCATTTATTAGTATCCTTAATAAAACAGATAGTGTTCCTTTAAATTTAAGTCCAATATTTGTTGCAGCTTTTACATTATGTTTTGCTGTTACATTAGGTGTTATATGGGAAATATATGAGTTTTCAGCAGATTTAATATTACATACTAATATGCAAAAATTTGCATTTGAAAATGGAGACCCATTAATCGGTCAAACTGCTTTAATGGATACCATGAAAGATTTAATTGTTGATACAGTAGGTGCATTTATTATGTCAGTAATTGGTTATATCTCTTTAAAATATGATAAAGATTGGCTTGAAAAGTTGCAATTAAAGATTAATAAATAGTATTTAGTAAAAATATTATGGGGAATAAATTTTTTAAAAGTTTATTCCCCATAACTATATATAAACATTCTTAAATAATTTAAATTTAAAATATTAAATTACGTTTATTACAGATTTTTTACACTTATGACTAAGTTTTTTTATGAAAATAATTATAGCTATTACATTTATGACTGAATTCTTTACACTTATTACAAAAAATAATTTATCCAATATATTTAACACTCTCATATTTTTAATTACTTAATAATTATTTTAATTCTAAATGAGAAACCGTTGATTGAATATTATAAATAGCTTCATTAATATCATCTTCTGTAGGATTGCCAAGACTTTTAATAAAGTATGCAAAATCTAATGAATTTTGTACTTTAGTCCAACTAACTTCTGTATATAAGTTTTCATCTAAAGAATCTACTTCATTAATAAGATTATCAAGTTGTGCAAAAATATTATTTTCTATTTTATTTACAATTAATTTAACGACCTTTTCATTTGAAAAATAAAAAGAGTTTGTAACAGATAAAATTATATCAAATTCTCCTTCTTGTGTTATATTTCCATTATCATCAATAGGAATTGCTTGATAATTAATATTTATATCTGCTACATTTACATCGGAGTCTATATCTTTTAATGATAATCCAAAAGATTTAATAGTTTCATTAAGATTATCTCCAACATTAACAGTTATTGTATCAGTTTCCGTTATAATTTCAGGACCATTTCCAAATAAATCAGCATATTTATTTTTTAAAGCATTTTTTCTTTCTATTGGAAATTCTTTTATTGTTGTAGCAATAATAGCTTTACATGGTTGTTGATTAATTGCAGTTTTAATATTTTCAACTAAATTGTTTTGAGAAAGATACATAATATATTCATCCAATAAATTATTTAATATTTCTATTGGAGGAGTAGTATCTGATTTTAATTTTAATACCCCATCTTCTAATATAAATGTACTTGTAATATCTTGTGGATTAATTATTTTTTTGTTATACATTAAATTAGAATAAACATTTAATCTACTTTTTGCTTCTCTGTGCATAATTTCAATTGTATAACCATTATCAAATGCAATAGTATCATTAGATGGATTAGACTGATTTCCAATATGAGATTTTGAATATATTATATTATCATTATTATCTTTAACAATAATTTTTGAATATTCTTGATCTGGGAAATAAGAATGTGGCCATGAACCAGTAGTATTTATTGTTAAAATATTTTTTATTTCCGAATTATTATTTTGTCTTGTTACTGCATTTTTTGATGATGAATTATTTTTACGTTTTGTTGGAGTTTTTACTTCTACAATATTTTTTTGGTTAACTGTATTATGGGAAAACATTCTTTGAAATAAGAATGAAGCTTTAGTACTTAATGTTTTTGATACTTTAACAACATTTTGCCACCAATTTAAATTAACATTATTTTCTGAAGATCCAGTTTGTCTACATGTTATAGTTGAATAAATATTATCCCCTAAACCAGCTAAACGTATTTGAAAATCACTACCTAATATATTATTAAGAGGGATTAAATCTATAGAAGCTTTATTATTTGTATTTAAAACAATTGGTACATATTGAAGTTCTTTATATATATAATTTCCAGACTTAGTAATAGGAGCTTTCAATGTAAATACACCAATTGGCATATCTTTTATATGCATAACTTTATCAGTGATAATTTCTCTTCGTATTTCTGAATTGCCATTATAAAATATAAGTTCTTTTCCTTTTATTTGTTCAAAATCATCAATATTAATTGTAATATCAAGTTGTGATTTTAAATCTTTATTTTGAATAAGTTTATCAACTTCTATAACAGAATATATTCTTTGTGCATTAACAGAAGATTGTAATTCTTGAGCCGTTTGGTCTGAATTAGTTAAATATCTTAGAGGATAAATATTTTTGTAACCTTTATTTTGTAAATAATTTTTAGTATCTAAACTTACATTCAAGCCCCAAGCTTCAAAATAAGGAGCTACATTTAATTGTGCTGATTCACTAAATAATCTTGCCATCAAATCTAAGGATGAAACATCAAATTGTTTATTTTGTAAACAAAGTTCACGATAAGCACGATTAAAATATGTCATTCCTCTTTCTGGACCAATAGTATCTAAAAGGTTTACCCAAAAATAAAGTTTTGTAGAAAGCTCTGAATTTTGATAACCTTTATTTATTCTCTCCGTTTCAAACTTACCAATATTACGATTAATATTTAACCAATCACCAAATTGATACTCTCCATTATGTTGAAAATAATGTGCATAAATATTATTCCAAACTTCTCCTAAGTTTAAATCTCTCCCCATAAAGCTACCTTGATAACCATGTCCTACTTCATGAGAAACACCCCAACTAACAGTTAAAAATCCACTAGCACTATCACTTGTTACTCCCATATGGTCAGTTCCGTAATATGCAGAACCTCCACCAGAACTATTAGGAATAGCAAAATATTTTGCTTTTACATTTTTATTTACAGAATTTTGTGGATTATCTTCCAAGCCTGTAAACTTATCAAATTGAGTCATCATTTTTGAATACATATCTAATAATTGATTAATAGATTGAAATTTATTTGCATTCTTATCTTTCTCTGGTACTAATATAGTTATTTCTGATGACTCATAAACTGCATATGGTGCTTGAGTTTGATTCCAAAATTGAAAAAACTCAGCTTCATTAGTTTGATTATGAATATAAATAGGTAAAGTAGCTGAATTATCATCATACATATATTCTATAATGGGTTGTTCATTGTTACGATTTACAAGAGTTTTTACAAACCCTACACTATCTACTTTTGCTGTGACTGATACCCAATTACCATTACTAGGTATTGTTGTAGTTACAGCATTTTGACCATTATTATTAAAAAAGTTGAATGTAATATTTTGGTTAAAATTAGGATTTGTTTGTCTTATTTTTAAAATACCATTTCCTTTTGTATAAATACCTAAATTTTGTCTATCATGATTATGCCCTCTGTTTAAACCCGCTTGGGATAAATGGTCAAAATTTTCTAAGGTATACATTTGTAAAGTATTATAATTAAGTGGAGGATTAATTTGTACAATTCCAATACCCACTTGACTTTTATCTTTTATAGCTAAAACACCATTATTTATAATTGTACCATTATTTATAAGACTACCTTCTATTTTTATAATAGCATCATCAGGTATATTAAGAATTTGACCTGAATTAATAATTAAAAATTCATCACGATTTACAAAAAAATCTTTAGGTGCATTTGCTTCATTTCCTTGTAAAATCCATTCTTTTGGATTGTTTGGATTTTTAGCTATACCAGCATTTGTAACAGAGCCACCATCTGTTACTACATTTCCAATAATATTACCATTATTTTTTAAAATCCCTTTAACTTTAAGTGTGCCATCTTTTAAGTCAACAGTCGCTCCAGCTTCAACAATCGTTGTTTTATCAGGTTGTATACTTAAGTTTGAATTAGATTTTGCAGTAATATAAATTCCATCAGGAATTATTATATCTTCTTCTATTGAAAAATTTCCACTGTATTCATTTACATTCTTAGATAATACAAATCCATTAGTAAGATTAAGATTTTGTACATTTCCTGTTGCTTTTAATAATGTATTTTCAGAATCTAAATTTAATGAGGAAGCAGAAATTGAATTTGGAGCTTCAACACGAATTTGCCCACCTGTAACTGTTATATTTCCGCCTGTATTTATACCTATAGTTTTAGCTTTTACATTAATTAAACCACCACTTATTTGAAAATTTGCATTACTAGAATTAATTCCTCTACCATTACTACCTGTAACATCAGAAATAATATCTAAACTACCACCTGTTATAGAAAAATTTCTTTCTACCCACATTCCTGCATGGTTTTCACTAATTGCTTTTACAGAACCTCCATTTTGTACAAAATTGGTAGTAGCAAGAGCAATCTTAGGACCAGTTGTTGAAGTTAAAAGATTTCCACTATTAATAGTTATATCTTTAATATCTAAAGCATTATCTTTTAAAGATGTAACTTGCATAGTTGCAATATTCAATGTAAAAGCATTTGCAGAAATACCTTTATCATTTGAAGTAATTGTAATACCTCCACCTTCAACTAATACATGATTATTGGTTTGAATTCCACGCCCCACTGATTCAATTTCAAGTGTTGCACCATAATAATGATTAATTTTTATATTTCCTTTTCCCTCAATACCATTTCCATTTGTACTTTTAATATAATTGTTTCCACGCAATGAAACAATTGAATCTTCAGGTAAAATTATTACTGTTTCATTTGTGTAATATCTAAAATTAGTTAGTATTAATGTTTTAGTGTTTGCATTCCAATTATAACCTAGCTCTTGATTATTTTCAGAATTAATAATTGAAAAGTCAAGAGTTGTTCCAGAAACAAGGTCTATATAATCGGAAGGAATATTATTTATATTTGAAGCATTAACAGTAAATCCACTTAATAATACAAGAATTAAAGCAACACTTATTATTCTTTTAAAATTCATAATTTTCCTCCATAATTTATTATATAAAACAATTTTATAGTTAAGTAAACTTAAATATAATAAATATTTTGTTCAATAAATGATAAACAAATGTGTAGGTATAATTGGAATACTTATTAGTTTGATATTGTCATTAAATTTATAAAATTTTTAGTAATAAAAAAACATCCAATTATAGTTAATAAACTTTATTAGTACAAAGTTTATTAACTATAAAATTAGATGTGAGAAATATTTTTAAAGTAACACTTTTAATTTATTTTCTATATCCTCTTTTGATTTTGCTCCTATCATTTGGTCTACTACTTTACCATCTTTAAAAAACATTAAAGTTGGAACGCTCATTATTTGATAATTAGCTGCTAGTTTCTCTGATTCATCAATATCAACTTTTACAACTTTAGCTTTACCTTCCATTTCAGAAGAAATTTGTTCTATAAATGGTGCTATCATTTTGCAAGGTCCGCACCATGTTGCGAAAAAATCAACTAATACTGGTAGTTCACTTTTTAATACTTCTGTTTCAAAATCATCATTTTTTACATGAATAGACATAATAAAATTCTCCTTTTTTATCTATATTTATTTTGATACTATTATACCACAAAATTATTAGAATAAACTAAAATTTTTAAAGTTAAATATAAAAGATTTTGAAAATATTAAGTAATTAAAATAAATAAGAAATTATATTAAATCTTAATATAATACTTTTAGTATTCCTAAAAAAAGTAATTATAATAAATATATTTATAAAGAACATTATATTATGGAATATTTTTTCAATAAATTAAAACATTTTAAGTATGTTGGTTTTATGTACTTATTTAATATTAGTGGATTGGTTAAAACTATAGTTAACATTATAAATATAAAGGGTGAAAATAGTCTAAAAACCCTTTTCGCAAAACATTCCTCCTAAATAAATATTTTTATTTATATATAATTATAATAATAGTTTGAAATAAAAAATTTAATTTAAGTTTTAATTATATTTTTAGATATTGCTTGTTACAATATATATTAGCTATTTAATCTAGTTTTATTAACTCTGTTTCATTATTAATATGACTAGACTCCAAATTTAAATCATTTTTTACTATTAAAGTCTTTAAATTATTAAAACCTAATTCAAGTGAATTTAAAAAAGCATTATTACTTAAATCTAAGGTTGTTAAATTATTGCTACCACAATTAAGCTCTTTTAAATTTATGTTTTTGCTTAAATTTAAGTTAGTTAAATTGTTACCTGGACAATGAAGTTTAATTAAATTAATATTTTCATTTAAATTTAAATTTGCCAAATTAATTCCAGCACAATTAAGTTCAGTTAAATCAATATTTTTACTTATATCTAAATTTGTCAGTTGATTTGATGAACAATCAAATTTAGTTAAATCAATATTTTTACTTACATCTAAATTTGTCAGTTGATTTGATGAACAATTAAGTTCAGTTAAATTAGCATTATTACTTAAATCTAAACTTGTTAAATTATTCCTTGAACAATCTAAAACTATTAAAGAAATATTATTTTTTATATCTAAATTTGTTAAGTTATTTTCTCTACAAGCAAAGTCAATTAAATGGACATTATTATTTATATCTAAATTGTTTAAATCATTCCACGAAACATTAAGTGAATTTAAATCAGTATTATTTTTTATATCTACATATAATAAATTATTACTTGAGCAATCTAATTCAATTAAACTACTATTATTGCTAATATCTAAGCCTTTTAAATTATTGTTTGAACAATCAAGTATTTTTAAATTAGTGTTATTACCAACATCTAAAATTTTTAAATAATTAACTGAAACATCAAGTGAGTTTAAATCAATAGTAGTACTTACATTTAAGTTTTTTAAATAATTATAAGAACAATTAAGTTCAATTAAATTAATATTATTTATATCTAAGTTTTTTAAATTATTGTTTGAACAATCAAGCATTTTTAAGTAAGATGTATTCTTTATATTTAAATTTTTTAAATTATTGTTTGAACAATTAAGTTCAGTTAAAGCAGTATTACTTACATCTAAACCTTTTAAATAATTATAAGAACAATTAAGTGTAGTTAAAGCAGTAAAGTTACTTACATCTAAATTTCCACTTAACCTACTCCTGGAAAATTCAATTTTTTCAACTCTTTTTTCATTTTCATTGTTCCAGATAACACCTGTCCATGTAGTTGGGTCTAATGGGTCATAATAATTATCATAATTATTTTTTTGATAATTAACTATATCACCATGTCTAACTCCATGACTATTTTTAAACTCCAAAAATTTAACTAATTTTTGATAATCATTATGATTATAGTTTTCTGGTGTTGGGTATTTATTTATAGAAAATAATTTAAATGTTAGTATTATAAATAAAAATATTAAAAATAATTTAAAAAACTTCTTCACAAAACATTCCTCCTAAATAAACATTTTTATTATTATATAATTATAATAACAGTTTGAAATAAAAAATTCAACTTAGATTTTGATAATATATTTTTAAGAATTTTAAATAAATAATTAAAAATAGTAATGAACAATAAAATATTATTTCTTACTATTTTTTTAATTTAAAGTCGTGTCGCACTTCGTACGAAGTGCGACACAACTTTAATTTTTAGATATGCTTTATTATTATTTTTTATATAAGCTATATTGTTTATAAATAAAAAATATATTATAATTATTATAAGCTTTATATATAGGAGGGCTAATTAAAAGTTGTTAAAAAATTTAAAAGAAACTATAACATATAAAATTACGAAAGGAGAAAGTGTGAATTTTATTAAAATTAATAATATTAAATACTATTAGATTTTGATAAATTCTACACAATTATTTTAATATGACACCAACACAAAAATATTTTTCACTTAAAGGAAATAAAGTAATAGAAGCAATAAAGAAAAGAAATATGGATGCGTATTATTGTAATACAAAAGAAGATGCTTTAAATAAAGCATTAGAAATTATACAAACAAATAGTACTATTTGCTTTGGAGGTTCCCAAACTATATTTCAAATAGGTTTAATAGACCAATTAAAAAGTAGTAATTATAATTTACTTGATAGAGCATCAGCTAATACACCAGAAGAAATAAATGAAATTTATCGTAAAGCTTTTTATTCAGATTATTATTTAACTAGTTCAAATGCCATAACACTTGATGGTAAATTAATAAATATGGATGGTAATAGTAATCGTGTTGCAGCACTTGTTTATGGACCTAAAAATGTAATTGTAGTTGCTGGAATGAACAAAGTAGAAGATACAGAAGAAAAAGCTATTAAACGTGTACGTAGCATAGCATCACCAATTAATGCTATTAGATTAAATATGAATACACCTTGTGTTGAAACTGGAATTTGTCACGATTGTAAAGAAGAAAATTGTATTTGTTGTAATCTTGTAATAACAAGAATGTCAAGGCAAAAAGGACGTATAAAAGTTATACTTGTTGGAGAAGAATTAGGTTTTTAATGGTTCACTGCTTAAAAAAAATGAAGCTTCATAGAAATATCTAGCTTCATTTTTTTTAAGTAGTATTAAGATATCTTAGGTCATTTGTGATAATTAAATAGCTAAAGCCATGTTATAAAGGAAAATATAGGTACTTTAAGGTATTTCGCAATTTTTGTTTGTGACAACCCTACCATTTTATGCAAACCTTTTTTGAAAGTTTTCACTCTGAAAAGATATGTGAGGTTCTGTTTACCTTGGTCTTTCTGGAGTTGCATAACTAATTCCGTTAATCAGGATATTGCTTATACTATTTAATTACACTTAGCCCTGAAGTAAACTGTAATTATAAAAGCTATAACCCAAGCAATACAACTCATAACAATATAGCTTACTATAGCAAGCATCATGCCAATACCATCACCAGCCCACGGTTCTAATCCTGGATAGTGCCTTTCAAAAATGTACATGTACAACAAACTAGACACTGGAAACCCAACTAAAATAAATGTTATAATACCACAAAATGTACAAATAAAGAATTTTAAAAATGTTACATTATACAAATACATAATTAAGAAAATGAATGGGATTATTAACAAAGCACATCCGAGTTCAAAACTAAAATGGCATGATATGCTAAATAAGATATTATTTATAATTCCACCAATTATTAATCCATACCATTTCTTTTTAAGTCTAAATACTATGAAACTTTCTATATTATTCCCACCTCTAATATAAATTTTATAACTCTTACACCATTATTACCAAAACAGTGCAGAAAAGATTTTTACTTTGCCTTTATTATACAGGAAAATCAAGCCGAATTAAAGCTCTAATTTATAAAATCTTTCTGAAAGAATTGTTAATAAATATTTTTGAAAAACCCTTAACAACATAGAACTAAAGATTAGTAGTTTTACGCTTAATATATAAAAAAACCTCAAGGTCTGAGGTTTTTTATTATTGAATTTTTGTTTTTGCTGTTTCTACTAATTTAGCAAATGCATTAGCATCATTAACAGCTAATTCTGCTAACATTTTTCTATTGATTGTTATGTTTGAAAGTTTTAAACCATTCATAAATTTACTATATGATAAACCATTAATTCTACTAGCTGCATTTATTCTAGTTATCCAAAGTCTACGATAATCTCTCTTTGTTTGTTTTCTTCCTGCAAATGCATATGCTTGAGCTCTCATAACAGCTTGCTTAGCTGCTCTAAATTGTCTTGATTTAGCTCCTCTAAAACCTTTTGCAAGTTTCAAATATTTTTTATGTCTTTTTCTAGCGTTCATTGCACCTTTAACTCTTGCCATTTTTCAATTCCTCCTATCTAGTTTTATTTATTCATAAGGTAACATTTTTTTAACTGGTTTAACATTTGTTTTGTCAACTAAACTACTTTTTCTAAGAGTTCTTATTCTCTTAGGACTTTTTTTACCAAGTATATGTTGTTTTCCTGATTGTGTTCTTTTAATTTTTCCAGTTCCTGTTACTTTAAAACGTTTAGTAGCAGCTTTATTTGTTTTTAGCTTAGGCATTTTAATTCCTCCTTGATTTTTATTATTTTGGTTCTAAAAACATAACCAAACTTTTTGCCTCCATTTTAGGGGCTTTCTCAACATTTCCAACTTCTTCTACAGATTTTGCAAAATTATTCAAAATCTCTGAAGCTCCCTTAGTGTGTCCGATTTCTCGTCCTCTGAAACGAATAGAAACTTTTACTTTATCTCCAGCTTTTAAGAATTCAATAGCTTTTTTGACTTTGACTTGAATATCGTGTTCTTCAATACTAGGTGATAGTCTTAACTCTTTAGTGTCAATAGTTTTTTGTTTTTTGCGTGCTTCTTTTTCTTTTTTTGCTTGATCAAATTTATATTTACCATAATCCATTATTTTGCATACTGGTGGTTTTGCAGTTGGTGCAATTTTAACTAAATCAAGCTTTCTCTCATCAGCTAATTTTTGTGCTTCTCTTGCTGATAGTATACCAAGTTGTGCACCATTTTCATCAATCAATCTAAGTTCTTTGTCTCTAACTTGCTCATTAATCATTAACTCAGTAATAGTTGAGCACCTCCTAAATTTTTAATAAAATATTATTTTACACTCAAAAATATTTATAAAGTAAAATAAAAAAGTGGATAAAATTATATCCACTCAAATATCATAAGATTGAGCGAAAAAAACTAACCTTTAAGGTAGTAAAGCAATCGCTCTCATTAATAATATACACTATAAATTAGCCTACCTCCTTATAGAGTAAGTATTCTTACCTAATGTTGAAAGATTAAATCAACATAGTAAGTTAATACTTATGCCAGTCAACTATAGCTTTTACAAGCTACTACCATTTAAGATTCTTAGAAGATGACAAGTAAGCAATATATAATTCTTATAATATTAACCTTATAAGTAAATACACCATAAGGTGAGAAGTGGAATCTTCTTCTTTAATTATTAAATAATTTAACATAACAACGATAACATACAATTTAATTTATGTCAATACATTTAATAAATTTTGTAACATCTAATTTATTATATTCAACCAAATTGAAAACAATTCATTTTTATGATTTATACTTTAATTAACACTCTTAAAAAATTAATTAGTTATTTAAATATTATAAATAATATATTTTATTTATAATATTAATACGACATAATTTTATAAATAAAGTCGAGTAATTAAATTTTATATTTGCTATAATTTAATTAGAAAGGGGCGATAAATATGGATTTATTAACCCAACTAAATTGTGCAATGGACTATATTGAAAAACATATTACAGATATTGAACTTACAAATGTATCAAAAGTAACCACTTATTCACCATATCATTTTAGTAGATTATTTTATTATATAGCTGAAATGTCTCTTTCAGAATATATACGTAAAAGAAAACTTTCGCTTGCTGGAATTGAATTAAAAAGTAATAATATAAAAATTATTGATATTGCTTTAAAGTATGGTTACGATAGTGCAGATAGCTTTACTAGAGCATTTGTAAAACAACATGGAATAACACCATCTATTGCACGAAAAAATGATGTTAGTTTAAAAATTTATCCTAAGCTTATCTTTCAAATAAAAATTAAAGGAGTGCAGGAAATGAATTGGAGAATTGAAACAAAAGAATCATTTGAAGTATTTGGTATAGAGGGAATTTTTAAAATTAATGAATCTATATCAGATTTTTGGGAAGAATGTAGCGTTAATGGAAGTCGCAAAGAATTATTTAAACAAGCAGAATCACATAATCATTCTTCTGTATATGGAGTTATAAATTATTATGATTCTGGAGAAAATACTTTCCCATATATGATTTGTATTCTTAAAGAAGATGAACTTAAAACAGAAAGATATAAAATAGTGCAGATACCAAAACTTACATGGGCAGTTTTTCGTGTAGAAGGTTTAAAAGACCATGGTGATGACTGTCAAATAAATAATCTTTTTAGTCAAGCATATAGTGAGTGGCTACCATCATCAGGATATGATAAAGCAAATGGTCCTGAAGTAGAAGTTTATGGAGATGGATTTGAAGAAGTGTGGATTCCAGTATATAAAAAATAAACAAACCACATAAAGGTTATTTTAATAGATTTCAAATTAAATAAGAGTGGTTACTAAAAATAAATTTTTATAAAATTGAGTTCAAAAATCCTTTACACTTGCGTTGCAAGTGTAAAGGATTTTTGCCTTTTAATATTATTTTATTTATACTATTTTTATTGATTTTACAATGAATTCTCAGGTTTTAAATAAATAATTAAATGTGAGAACATTTATACACAAAAAAAAGTGTAAAAGAAATATTATGATTTTTTTATAATACTCCTATATATGCTACAGTTTCATTAGGTATAGTTAAAATTCCATTTACAGAATATTTATTAAACAATAGTTCAAATTCATTTATATAATTATCAAATTGAATATCGCCTTTTTTTAATGAGTATGACGCTGATAAAATTCTTTTAATAAATTTTTCTTTATCAAAAATAAGATTATTAGGAAATCTCTTAATAATAAATTTATTATTAAAAAAATTAGCTACAATATCACCAAATATATCAATACCACCATTAAATCCTTTATAATTTGGACAATATTTATTAAATATTATTGCAGTTTCAATATTTAAAGGAGCAGTATCTATACGTGTATTCCATGTTAAAATAACCTTACCATTTGTTTTCAATATCCTTTTGCATTCAATTTTAAATTTTGCTATATCAAACCAGTGAAATGCTTGAGCAACTGTTATAAAATCAATACTATTATTTGCAAGAGTAGTATTTTCTGCTGATGCATTTATAGAATTAAAGTTATTAAAAGTAGATAAAGAATTTTCAGCAATTGTTCTCATGTCTTCATTTGGTTCAACTGAATATACCATTACATCATTTTCTAATAATAATTTTGTAAAAATCCCTGTTCCTGAACCAATATCAGCAACAATACTATCTTTATTTAATCCAACTTCATTAAATAAATAGCTTATAAACTCTGGTGCATACTTAGGTCTTGATTCTTCATATACTGATGCTTTACCTGTGAATTTTTCTGTATTATTCATATTTATTTCTCCTTAAATTTTATTTACCAAACTTTAAAAAAATCTAGTTACTATAATATACCACAAGCTATTATAATAGACAATTAAATATAAAATTTAAAAAATATTATTTTACAAATTATTTCAAGAATAATAAATTTATAACAGATAAAAATAATAAAAAGGAGGTTATTTATGAAAAAAATTTTAACTACAATAATTATTACAGTTATATTTATTACAACTCTTAGTATAAATATTTTTGCTATGGATTATGTTGTACAACAGGGTGATACACTTTGGTTAATAGCACAAAAACATAATGTATCTGTAGATGATTTAATCGCAGCAAATCCACAAATCACAGATTCAGGAATAATTTACGTTGGTCAAGTAATTAAAATTCCTACTCAAGAAAGTGGAACTTCACCAACACCACCCGTTGTTACAAACAAAGAAAGTTTAACTTACTTATATGGTGGAACAACAATATCATATTTAAAAATAATTGATAACTCTAAAAATTCAATTAAAACAATAAATCCTGATTATTTTGATATAAATCCTGATGGTACTTTACTTATAACACCTTCAGATAAAATAAACAAAGATTTTATTACAGAGATGCACAATAGAGGTATTTTAGTTGTTCCTTTTATTAGTAACCATTGGGATAGAGATTTAGGGGTTATAGCATTAAGAAATAGAGAAGCTTTATCAACTCAAATAGCACAAATGATAGAAAAATACAATTTAGATGGTATAAATATTGATATTGAAAATGTTAATGAACAATGCAGACAAGATTATGTTGAGTTTACTCGCTTAATTAAAGAAAAACTTCCATCAAATAAAATAGTAACAGTTGCTGTTGCTGCTAATCCAAAAGGCTGGACTTTAGGTTGGCATGGTTCATATGACTATAAAGCATTATCTCAATATAGTGATTATTTAATGATTATGGCTTATGATGAATCATATCATGGAGGACCAGCAGGACCTGTTTCAAGTAGTGGTTTTTTTGAAAGCTCAATAAAATATGCTTTTGACCAAGGAGTTCCTAAAGAAAAAATAGTAACAGGAATACCTTTCTTCGGAAGGTATTGGAAATCAGGCGAAGCAGTTGGTGGTATTGGTATTACTGCAAATGATATAGAATTTTTAATTGCTAATTATGAATCAACTTCAAAATATGATACTGCATCACAATCAGCAAATGTTGTAGTAACAATAAAGCCAGATGACCCTAAACCTAAAATATGGGGTGGTCGTGTTTTAACAGAAGGAGTATATAATATTTGGTATGATAATGTTACTTCTGTAAAATACAAACTTGATGTTATTAATCGCTATGGAATAAATGGTGTAGGAAGTTGGGCATTAGGACAAGAAAATATAGCTATATGGGATTTTTATTCAAGTATATTAAATGGTGCACAAGAACCAACCCCAGAACCTAATCCAACCCCAAATCCAGATGAATCAGTTCCTTCTGCTCCAAATAGAAAACCTAAACCAGATAAACCTTCAAGACCAAAAGTAACAACTTTAATTGATATTATTGAAAAGAATTCTAATGAGAAATTAATAAATAATAGTATTCTTACTCGTGGCGAAGTTGCAATATTACTTTCAGAATTAACTTATTTAGCACCTGAAACAAATGGAGATGCTTTTAATGATATTAAAGACTATGCTGGTGAGGGTCAAATAAATGCTCTTAAACGACGCCAAGTTTTAGCAGGGACTAATGGTAAATTTAATCCTAATAAAAACATTACACGTGGTGAGTTAGCGGTTATGCTTGATAAAATATTAGTACTTCCGGATACAATTGACTTTAATATAATGCCATATAATGATATATCAAGAAGAAAAGAAGAATATTATAGTATTGCTAAATTGTACTATTTTGGAATTATAAAAGGTAATAGTAATTCAAAATTCAATCCAGATGGAGCAGTAACTGTAGATGATATGGCTTTGATACTTGATATAATTGATTATTATAAATATCCTTTAAATCCTAACAGACAATTAGAAATTAATAAAAATAAATTCTTAGAACCAAGATAAAAAAATAATTATTAAATAAGGGACAGCAAGAATGCTGTTCCTTATTATTTATACTGGAAATACAGGTATATTTGTTAGTCCCATTTTTTCATCTAATCCAAACATTAAATTCATATTTTGAATTGCTTGCCCTGATGCTCCCTTTATTAAATTATCTAAACAACCAACCACTATTATTTTATTTGTACGCTCATCAATAGTAAAACCTATATCACAAAAATTTGATGCTTTAATCCATCTTGTTTCAGGGAAAATATCTTTTTTAGTTAATCTTACAAAATACTCATCATTATAATATTTTATATAGATTTTTTTAACATCTTCATATGATAAATTTTTTTTAAGTTTAGCATAACTTGTTGAAAGTATTCCCCTATTCATAGGAACTAAATGTGGCGTAAAGATTAATGAAATTTGTTTTCCTGCTACAATACTTAATTGTTCTTCTATTTCGGGCATATGTCTATGACTTGATATTTTATAAGCTTTTATAGATTCATTTACTTCACAATATAAACTTGAAATATTACTACTTCTACCAGCACCAGAAACCCCTGATTTAGCATCTATAATTATACTATCTAAATCTATAATATTTTCTTTAACTAAAGGATAAAGGGAAAGTATACTACAAGTTGTATAACAACCTGGATTTCCAATAAGTCTACTATTCTTTATTTTTTCACGATTAATTTCACATAATCCATATACAGCTTCTTCTACTAAATCTTTGCCTTTATGTTCAACATACCATTTTTCATATAAATCTATGTCTTTAAATCTAAAGTCAGCACCTAAATCTATAACTTTTGCTTTGTTTAATATTGAATTTGTAACTTTAGAAGATGTAACACCATGTGGTAATGCTAAAAATATAACATCACATTCTTCTGCCATTTTTTCAATATCTTCTTCTTCACAAATTAAATTTTGAATATCTAAATAATTAGAATAAACATCTTCAAATTTTTTATTAATATAACTTTGAGATGTTATAGTTTTTATTTCTACTTCTCTATGATTTGCTAATAATCTTACTAATTCATTTCCAGCATAACCAGTTGCACCTATAATTCCTGCTTTTATCATTTAAAAACCTCCTATAAAATTTAATGCTAATAATTATACATTAAATTTTAAATTTATTCAATACATTTTAAATTTTTTTAAAATTAATAAATAATTTAGAGTGGTTAATTAAAGATAAATAAAAAAATATTTTAAAAATTCGTCAACTTATTTTATTTTATTCACATTCTTCGCTTAACGCTGTAATTTCCAACCTTTAAGAGCTTTTATTCAGTTTACACTATTTTTTTTAATATAAAGGTTATCATATTTAATTATTCGTTTACGACCTAAAAATTCATTGTAAAATCAATAAAAATAGTATTGGTAAAATTAATATTGGTCTTCAATTTTTCTTTACACTTGCGTTGCAAGTGTAAAAGAAATTTGAACTTAATTTTTTAAAAACCACTCTTAAATAATTATAATGTTAAATTATTAATTGTAAGAAATATTATTTAATAATTGAATAAAAAATATTATTAACTTATTTTTAATTTTGATAATTATCAAATATTATAAAATAACTTGAAAAGTTTATTAAAAGTATGTATTATAAATATTAATGAACTTTAAAATAAAATTTGATAACAAAGGTGATAAAATGCATATAGAATTTGATTTACACACTCATACAATAGCAAGTGGTCACGCATACAGCACATTATTAGAAAATATTGATTATGCTAAAAGTATTGGATTAAAACTTTTAGGTATGTCAGACCATGCTCCAAAAATGCCGGGTGCTTCTGAATTTCTTTATTTTGCAAATTTAAAAGTTATTCCAAGAGATTTCCCTTCAATAAAAATATTAAAAGGTGTAGAACTTAATATATTAGATATAAATGGAACAATAGATTTAGAAGATAGAATTTTACGTAGATTAGATTTTGCAACAGCAAGTTTACATTCTGTTTGTATACCTTTTGGAACTCTTGAAGAAAATACAGAAGCTTTAATTAATACTATTAAAAATCCAAATGTTAATATAATAGGACACCCTGGTGACCCAAGATATCCATTTGATATAAAAAAAGTTGTAGATGTTGCTATTAGTAATAACACATTACTTGAAATAAATAACGCATCTTTAAATCCCAGAAGTGTTCGTTCAGGTGGGGAACAAATAATACTAGAAATAATAAAAGAATGTAGAAAAAACAACTTCCCAATAATATTAGGTAGTGATGCACATATAAATTTTGACATTGGAAATTTTAATAATATTTATCCTTTATTAGAAGAAGTAAATATGCCAGAAGAACTTATATTAAATACTTCAGTAGATAAACTCTATGAATTTCTACAAATAAAATAAATTTTAAAATTCAAACATTGACTTTAACAAATTAAAATGTTAGTATATTAATATGATTTTTATACAAAATTAAACTTTACTAAGTATAAATTTTAAAGAAGGTGTTGTTTTTGAACGAAAAAATTAGAAATTCATCAACAGATAAATTATTTAATACTATATTAATGCTAGAAAATATAGATGAATGTTATGCTTTTTTTGAAGATATATGTACTATCAATGAAATAGTTTCACTTGCTCAAAGGCTTGAAGTTGCAGAAATGTTAAAAAACCATAAAACTTATATAGAAATAGCACACACAACAGGAGCTTCTACAGCAACTATAAGTAGAGTAAATAAATCTTTAAACTATGGCTCAGATGGTTATAATGTTATGCTATCAAAATTAGAAAAAAATAAACCACAATCATAACTACAAGCTTTGAGAGTATTTTTTGTTAAAATAAAAAACTAGAAATTTTTCTAGTTTTTTTATTTTTAAATTACATTACTAAATTCTTAACCCATAATTCTTTTTTGTACAAATAAATAGAAAGTACTAATTTAACTATATTTATTAACTGAATTATTGTAAAGAATAAAAATATATTTACATTTGAGAAAAATGCTAATAATAAAGCAATAGGTATTATAAATATCCAAGTAAATATAGAATCAATTAAAAATGTTGATTTTGTATCCCCTCCTGCTCTTAGAATAAAGAAAATACATACATATATTATATTTATCACATAAAATATAGACTGTATTCTTAATAAAATAGTGGCTGATGATTTTAAACTATCATTAACTTTTATTAGTTGTGGTATATATGGAGCTAATATATAAAATACTATAACAACAAAAACACCTACCATAAAAGAAAACCCAAGCATCTTATTACCATTTGATTTAGCTTCTTTAAGTTTTCCTGCTCCTAAGCATTTTCCAATAAATATAGAAGATGCTGACGCTAAAGCTGATGCAAATATATACATTAAATTAGCAGCCATATCAACTATAGTAAAAGCTGATATCATAGTTTCATCTATAATTGTATAAGTCCAAAATATAGTGGTCATTCCTAAAGACCATAAAAGTTCATTTGCTGTAAGTGGTTGTGCACTTCTATATATATCTTTTAATAAACTATTTGAAATATTTTTTAAAGGTTTAAAATCTAATGTAAAATAGTTTTTACCATTAGCTATAACAATTATGTATAGTGACATTTCAACTATTCTTGAAATTAATGTAGCAAGTGATGCTCCACTAGTTTCCATTCGTGGCATTCCTAAATTACCATATATAAATACCCAATTTAAAAATATATTTAAGAATATAGATATAGTTCCTAAAATCATAGGTATTTTATTTTTACCAATTGAACGCAATGAAACCATACAAGACATAACAATTGCTTGTGGTAGAAAATAAAATTTACTAAATTTTAAATATTTTAATCCTTCTTCAATTGTAAATGGGTTTTCCTTTACAAAAATAGTTAATGTAATCTCTGGTATTATAAAAATTATACTTGAACATATAAGAGATATAATAATAGTCGAAACTAAAGTAAATAAAAATATACTTTGACATTTCTCTTTTTCTTTTGCACCATAATATTGTGATATAAAAATTCCTGTTGCTCCTGTTAAACCAAATAGTAAAGACAAATATATCATATAATATTTGTTTGCAACAGATACCCCTGCTAGTGCTTCATTTCCTAACTGACCAACCATAATATTATCAGCAAAGTTTAATAAAACAGCAATGATTTGTTGGCAAATTACTGGTATTGTTAATGTAAACATTTCTTTATAAAATTTTTTTGTTCCTATAAATTCTTTAATCATAATTTTCCCTCAATAATTAAATGAGTGAAGTTGTAAATTATATAAGAGTAAAAATTGCTTTCACTCTTATACAATTCAACTTCACTAAATATAAATTTTTAAAATTTGTTATCATATTCAGCTATATATTTTTTAGTAAATTCAACATCTGATAAACATGGTATATATTCAGAACCATATTTTTGTCGTGTTTCATTTCCTTTACCTGTTACTAAAATAATAGTGTTAGGTTTGCATGTAAAGATAGCATGTTTTATGGCTTCTCCTCTATCTTCTATCATAATATAATCACAATTTTGTTCTTTTACATGTTGTGCTATTTCATTTGAAATTTTTTCTACTGGTTCATAACCCGGGTCTTCTGCTACAATATAAACTTTATTAGAATATTTACCTGCTAATGTTCCCAAATCTTTTCTTCTTATTAGTGCTTTAAGTCCTGGGCAACCAAATATAGTTATTATTTTTCTTTCAGGATATTCTTTTTTTATAGATTCAAATAATTTTTCAAAACTTAATCTATTATGTGCATAATCAACTATTGTTATTATTTCATTATTTTTAGTTGAATACATTTCCATTCGACCACTTGAACGTGCCATTTCAAGTCCAGTATATATATAATCTTCTGGTATAGAAAAAGCGTAAGCTGTAGCTATTGCTGCCAAAGCATTTTCAACATTAAATAAACCGGGCATTGTAAGTTTAAATTCTTTAATAAATCTATCAGTTTTCACTTTAAATATTATATTATTATCTTGTTTTTTTATATCATAACCAAATATATCAGCATTAATATTTTTTGTACTGAAAGTTATAATTTTCTTTGCAAATTTAGAATGTTTTAATGTTCTGTTAGCAAAGTCTGAATCAATATTTATAACTGCTATATTACTTTGTTTAAATAATAATAATTTAGAAGTATAATAATCTTCAAAATCCAAATGTTCTAAAGGACTTACATGGTCTTCAGATATATTTAAAAATATACCAACATCAAATATTATATTGTCTACACGGTTGTATTTTAATGCTTGGCTTGACACTTCCATTTCTAAAAATTCTATATTACTATCTACAGCATTTTTAAAATGTTTATGCAAATCCAAAGCTTCAGGTGTAGTTAAATGTGCTTCTTCTTTTATTTTACCATCATAAATATCTATTGATGAAAGAATAGCACTTTCATTTTTATTATTAGCTTTTAAATATTCATCTAAAATATATTTTATATAATAAGCTGTAGTTGATTTTCCTTTTGTACCTGTAATACCGATTAAATTTAATTTTTTCCACGCTTCATTATAAAATAAATTTGCAATAATAGGCATAGCAATTCTTATATCTCTTACTATAATATAAGGAATTTCATTTACATTAACATTATATTTTTTTTCACTTATATAAGCTGTAATCCCTTTACTTAAAGCAGCTTCTAAATATTCTTTTTTAAATGTTATTCCTTTACATATGAATAAAGTATCTTTTTTTATATCGTTAGAATTATAAGAAAGATATTTTATATTTAAATCTTTAGGTATAAAACTTTCAGATACTAAATTGTATTTCTCTAGTTCATCTAAATACTTTTGTAAATTATACATTTAGTTATTTCCTCTCTTAATATTTATATAGCTAATAAACTTTTTAAAGTTTGTTAACTATAAGTTTTACTTTCGTTGATATACTGTTGTTTAAAGTAGAATTTGATTTTATATGTTTGCCTGATAACTCTATTGATTTTAAAACAAGTATATCCATACTATCTATACAATAATCGGGTATCTTATGATATTCTTTAAAATAAGATAATTCTGTGCAAGCTAAAATTATAGCTTCACAACCTTTATATCTTAATTCGTCTACTACTTCTATAAATTTATTTAAACTTCCCTTTTTACCGTTTTTTATTTCATCATATATTATACTCATTACAATTTTTTGTTTTTCTTTTGATGGTAATACAGCAGAAATATTATTTAATTTGCATTCATTTTCATATATTTTAGTATATATTGTTCCATCTGTAGCCATTATACCTATTTTTTTTATATTGGAGTTATTTTCTAATATATATTTTACAGTTTCTTTAACCATATTTATTATTGGTATGTGTGTTTGATTTTGAATATTATCATAAAAAAAGTGAGATGTATTGCATGGTATAGCAATATTATCTACACCTATATATTCTAATTTTTTTATATCTTCTATTATTGCTTTTTCAAAAGTTTTATAATCACCTGATAAGATTATTTTTGTTCTATCAGGTAATGTTGAATGATTTAAAATTACCATGTTAATATGTTCTTGGTCTTTTGTTGCTTCTGTATTTTCTATTATTCTATTAAAAAAGAAAGCTGTAGCTTGTGAACCCATTCCACCTATTATACCTAATTTTTTCATCTTACACCTACTTCATATACTTTTTATATTTTACAAAATGGCTTAGATGTGTTTTAAAAATAGTTATAAATCTTTTTAATTTAAAATCACCTTTATAAAATACTGGATTTACATATTTTTTAGCTTCTATTAATTCTTTCATTTCTTTTAATGCTTGTTCATTTTTTACGTATTTAAATGCTACTTGTTTTGGTACCACTAACCAAAGATTTTTATTATTAGCTAGAATTAAAGGCATTTTTTTATTTTCTATGTAATCATCTATAAGATATTGTGCTATATTAAAGCCTGAACCTGTTACATAAAAATTACTTCTTCCTTGTCTTAAATTAATTTCAAATACTTTAAATTTATTATCTCTTTCATCATACTTTATATCAAAATTTGAAAAGCCAACATAGCCGATATCCTCTAAAAAACTACAAAGTTTTGTCATAAGTTTTTCATTACATTCATTTATAATAACTGCATGATTACCTAAACCATGTGGTGTATGTTCTTCAAGTAAAACATGACCAAGCGACATTAATTTTACTTTTTTATCTTTATTTGAATATGAAGTTAATACCCTCATATATGAATCGTCACCAGGTATAAAGTCTTGAATTACTAATGAATCTGTATAACCAGCATTATATATTTGTAAAATTATTCTGTTAAGTCTCTCTCTTGTTTCAATTTTATAAACTTTTTTTTGTCCTTTATATTCATGTTCCCAATATTGAACACTATTAGAAGGTTTCAAGATATAAGGAGGGTCAAATGGTAATTCAAAATCCATATTCATATCTTTTTTATATATAAAAGTATTTGGAAAATCTATACTGTATTTTTCACACATTTTATAAAAATTTTCTTTCTTTATTAATTCATCCATTAAAGAATAATCTATATATGGTGCAATTATATTATTCTCTAAATTCATTTTATTTTGACTTATTAAGCTTACATAACTATCCCCGCAACCTATTAACATTATTTTTTTATTTTTATTTTGTAATGCAAATTCATTCACAAGACTTAAAAATACTTCTTGTTTATCTATATTTGGATTGGCTGTAAAGTCTATAATTTTACTATTATAACTAGGTCCTGTTGGGAATTTTCCAATAACTTTTGATTTTACTTTATAAGCTTCATGGAAAGCTCTTGCCATACTATAAGTGTTTATATCACTACCTAATAATAATGGTATAAAATTTAGTTCTTTTATTTCCATAAATAACTCTCCTTTATCAAAATATATGTCAATTTTTTTAATTTAACTTAATATGATAGTTATAAAATAATAATTAACTATCATATTAAGTTGAATTGTATATTTCCTATTTTTATACTCTGCTTTTATTGTGTTAAAATTGATTTTAATACTTATTACAACTTACTAATTTTTTATAAAAAATTCTTCATACCAAACCATAAAAGTATATATAGCCCAAATTTTTCTAGCATTATTTTTTCTACCTGATTTATGTTGTTTAAGTAATTTTAATACTTTATTAAGTTTAAAAAACTTAGCTGCTGTTTCACTCGTACACTGCTTTTTAACTTTATTAAAATATTTATCTTCTCTTAACCACTCTACTAAAGGCAATGGGAATGCCATCTTCTTTCTTTCAGAGCTTTTTTTATTTATACTTTTACTTGCTGCTACTCTTAATGCAAGTTTCGTATTTTTTTTACTTACTTTATGAGTAGAAGGCAATGTACTTGCTAACTTAAATATTTCTATATCTAAAAACGGAACTCTAAGTTCTAAAGAATTCGCCATACTCATCTTATCAGCTTTAAGTAATATCTCTTGTACCATCCACACATGTATGTCCAAATATTGCATTTTACTTACATCATCAAGACGTGTAGTATAAGCATAAAATTGTGCTGTATAATCTTGTGGTAATACTCTTTTAAATTTACGTTTTAAAAGTCTTTCTCTTTCTTGTATTGTAAATATATTACTATTTCCTATATATCTTTCTTCTACAGTTTTACCTCCTCTTATTATGAAATTTTTCCCTTTAAAATTAGGAAGATAATAAAAAAGTTTTGCTAAAGGTCTTCTTACCATTTCAGGCAAAAAGCCTTGATATCCTTCTAAGGCTAAAGGTTCTTTATAAACATTGTAGCCTCCAAACATTTCATCTGCTCCTTCACCTGATAATACAACTTTTAAATCTTCACTTGCACGTTTTGAAAGAAAATATAATAAATTTGCACTTGGGTTTGCTAATGGTTCATCTAAATGATATTGCACTTTTGAAACATTAGCAAAATATTCTTCTGCTGAAACTATTTTTTGATAATTTTCTAATTTAAGTTCATCTGCTAATTCTTTTGCGTCATCTGCTTCACTATAATTTTTATTATCAAAACCTATAGTATAAGTTTTTACTTTAGCTTTTTTTGACATTTCACTTGCAACATAACTTGAATCAACACCACTAGATAAAAAACAACCTACTTCAACATCACTAATTTTATGTGCTTCAACTGAATCTGAAAAAGCAACTCTTATTTTATCAGCCATATAATCAATTGTATATGTATCATCAATTTTAAATTCAGGTAAAAAATATCTCTCTATTTGTAAGGATTCTTTTTCATAATCATACTCAAAATAATGTGCAGGTTGAAGTTTATAAACATTTTTAAAAAATGTTTCATTTCCAGGTACACAACTAAAAGTTAAATAATCTGGTAATCTTTCTTCATTTAATTCTTTCTGGAATCTAGGATGTGGTAAAAAACTTTTTATTTCAGAACCAAAGAAAAAAACTTCTTTATCTTTATATGGGTCTCTCATTTTAGCATAATAAAATGGCTTAATCCCAAAATAATCTCTTGCACCGAACAATTTTTTTTCTACGGAATCCCATATTACAAAAGAAAACATTCCTCTTAACTTACACAAAAATTTGCTTCCATATTCTTCATAACCATGTAATAATACTTCAGAATCTGACTTAGTAGTAAATATATGACCTTTATTCCTAAGATCTATTTTTAACATTCTAAAGTTATATATTTCACCATTAAATAATAATACCTTGGTCCTATCTTCGTTGTAAATAGGTTGAGATCCTGTTTCTAAATCAATAATACTTAATCTTCTAAAACCTAATGCTATGTAATCATCAACATATTCTCCTTGAGAATCAGGTCCTCTATGTATAATTTTCTTTAACATATTTTCTAATACTATTGACTTCTTTTCACTTTGACCTGTAAATCCTACAAATCCACACATTAAAAATTCTCCTTTATATAAAATTTTATAAACATCTATACTTAAGTAAAGTTGAAAATTGTACGAACTGAGTTTGTAAAAAATTTTCAACTCTACTACTTCCACATATATCTAATAGATTATTTTGAGCTTGTTAACTCTAAGCTATCATTATCTTAAATAAGTTTAATATTTATTATAAGCATTGTCAATATTTTTAAACAATATACGATTTAAATTTAATAAACAAAGTTATAAATAAAATTGATAATATAAAAACTTTTAATATAAATTCAAGATTAAATTAATAAAAAATATCTAAAAAATTTTTATAATTTTTTTAAAGTGTCACGGAAAATTTAATTAATAAGTTTTGCAAGAGTTTTAATAAAATAAATTTGGTAATACTAAATAATAAAGAAATAGTGTTTTTAATATTTTTTAATTTAAAGTCATGTCGCACTTAAAATTAAGTGCGACATAGAATTGATTTTTAAATTTTAAGATAATAAATAAAGTCTAACCTAACTACCTTAAATAGATATTGAGGTTAGACTTTATTTATAAAGCTAAGATTTATTAATAATTTAAAAATTATTTATATAATATAGTAAAAATTTCATTTCATTTTATATTTTTTTTAGAAAAAGAATTTACATCATAACTAATATTCTTTTATATTTATATTACTTGAAGATAGTTTAATATTAATCTTAGATAAACCATTTCCTTTTGAATTTGTATATTCATCTAATATAATTTTCTTACCAAATAGTTTTTTATAATTTAAAAAATCAACAGTATAATTATCTGCCATTTTATTAAAATTTATAGAACCTGAACCTTTATCAACATTGTAAGACATATTTTTATTGAAGTCTTTTGGAATATAACAATTTATATTTCCTTTAGTACTATTAATATTAATATTTGCATTTACTTCACAAATATCAATATTAGAATGATTACTAACAATATTAAAATCTTTATAAAAACTATCAGGTATAAATATTTTTATTATCTCTTTTGGTTTATTAGTTAATTTTGATGTAGCATTAATTTTTATAGAATTACCACCATTAGATAGTTTTGTATCAATATTAAATAATGCTTTATCATATTCATATTTAAATCTATCAGATTTTTCTATTATAATATCACAATTTGTAGCAGTTAAATTCAAATTATTAGATATTGATAAACCTGATGATGAAGTTGTAATTGCAATTGAACTAAGTTCTATTTCATTTTTCTTCATTCTATTTTCTATATTCTTTTGCATTTCTAAAATAGCTTCTAATTGTTCTTTAGAAAATTTTTTAGTTCCACTAGAATCTTCAATAATTATTTGATTATTATGAAAAGTTATAGATACATTTTCAAGTTTATGTAGTGAGTTACCTTGTTGAGAGTAGAATTGGAACTCTTCAATAAAAGCTTTGTATTTTTGAATTTCATCTTCAGTTATATTACTAATAGGCATAGGTACCAAATCATTATTTACTTCATTAGCTTCAACTTTTTCAATTATACTATTTATTTGTTCAATATTATTGTACTTATTTGAAATTTTAATAAATGCTGTTCCTATGCATAAAATTATTGTTATTAGAACAGATAAGAAAATAGTTGGTTTTGATTTTTTTTGAAACTTCATAATATCATCTAACCTTTCTTTCATTAATTTTAAATTTTGAGTTAAATTTAAAGAAATATTATTATAATTACTATTTATTTCTAAAGAATTTATTAATGTATTTCCGTATTCACGTTGCTCTATAAATTCTAAATTTCTTATAACTAATTCATCACAAGATAATTCACAATAACGATTAATTTCTTTATTAATTAAATAAATTACAGGATTAAACCAATAAATACACATTATAAATTGTACAAACCATTTGTAATAAATATCTAAATATTTGTAATGCGTTAGTTCATGTTTTAATACATAGTTTAATTGAGATATATTTTGTAATTGTTTTTGAGGTAAAAGTATATAGGGTTTAAAAAATCCTACTAACATTGGAGATATAATTATATCATTAAAATAAATTGGAATTTGTTTAGTGTTTAATGATTTACAAATATTAATATGTATATTGATAATAGTATCATCTACTATTGGTTTTGAATTTCTTTTTATAAATTTTATAAAACTATAGTAATTTATAATCTTTTTAATACTTAAGAAAATACAAATTATTAACCATATATAACTTATATAATTGTAATATTGAAATTGTTTAGAAAAAAGAGTTTTTTCAATGTATAAATTTAAATTATTAAAAGTATTAGGTATTTCTTTATTAGTTACTTCAAAGTTCAAGTTCATATCTACCTTTTTATTTTCATTTGTAACTATTATATTACTTGTCTTATTTTTTAGATTATAAATATCAATTGAAGGTGAATAAGGTATAGTAAGCCTTAAAATAACTATTAACCAAATGTAATAATACCATGTGTTACTAAATTTATTTTTGAAAAAAGGTTTTAAAGCAATTAAAATTAAAGCAATAAAACCTCCTGATATAGAAAGAGATAGTAATGTCTTAAAAATATTATTTATCATTATTATCCCTTCCCATCCAAAATTGTTTTAGTTCATCAATATCATTAGGGTTTAAATAATCTTGTTCAAACAAAGATGCAATAAGGTTTTTTACATTACCTTTAAATATTTTGTGAAGAAAATTTTTAGTTTGTTCAGCTATATAAGTTTCTTCTAAAATATTAGGAGTATAATAATAAATATCTCTTTTCTCTTGTGTTAATGCTCCTTTTTCTATAAGTCTATAAACAAGTGTACGAATAGTTGATTTTTCCCATCCCATTTTTTCTTTTAATATATCATTGATTTCTGTTGAAGATAAAGCTGTTTTTTTGTCCCATAGAATTTTTAATACTTCAAGTTCTGCCTCTGAAATTTTCATGTAAATAGCCTCCTTAATCCCTCGTTACAAATGTAGCTCTATTTAATGTTACACCCGTAACGCATATTTGTCAATAGCTTTAGAAAATTATTTGTTATGATAAAATTAAAATTTTAAAAAAGAAATGCATACTAACTATGCTGAATTGTTTAATATACAAGCACAATTTTATATATGATTATATAATTAATACGAAATTAGGCTCATATTGAGTAATATCAATATGAGCCTAATTTTTATAAGATATAATTTAATTATTATTGGTTATTTTTTTTTTCATATCCATACCCTGTATCTGTATAGCTATTAAAATCTTTAGATTCTTCTCTAATATCTTCTACACTTTCTTTTTTACCAATTAATTTAAATCCAATTAAAGTAATAAAACCAGCTACAATTACAGTTGGTATGTTATGAGCAATTCTTGCTAAACCAATTGAACGTAAGAAATCTGATAAAATAGGTTCTATAAACATACCATAAAGTACACCTAAACCTATAAACATTAAGCCCCAACCTATTAATGTATCTCTTGTTTTACTTGATTTTATGTCTAAGAATAAAAAATTATCTTCAATAAGTTCCTTTCTTTCATAAGGTATATTATTATAATTAAGTGCATCGAAAAATGAATAAAACCAAAGTACAGGAAGTATAATTGCTAATATTTCTATTCTAAACATATTAATTGCAAAAATCACCAATCCAAATAGTCCCATTATTGAAACTCCTCTTTTCATGAGTCCCAAATACATATGAGCACAACCCGGAATAAATGCAAAAATAAAAGTAAAAAATCTATTTTTTCTTTTCATAAATTAAAACTCCTTCCAAACTTATATTATTAAATAATTCATTTATAGCATTTGATATGCTATTTGTTTTTTCAGTTATACTTAGTTGAAATACATCATATTCCGCGTAAACAGGAACTGTAAATACACCTGTAACCCAAAATATTAAAGCAAAACATGCTGCTACAAACATAGAAATATATTGTTTTAAATAAAATTTACTTGTATCTTTTATAATTTCTTTCATAATAACTGGGACTGTAGTCTTAGTTGGGGATATAAGTACACTATTGTCAAGTAAAGTTATATATTTTGAAAGACATTCCTCACAAAACGATATATGTTCAGATATTTCAAGGCGATTTAATTCATTAAGATTATTATCTTCAATAAGCAACTTAAAACCATATTCTGTTATATGACCATCTTTATTAAAAAGTTCCTCCATTAACATACCCCTCCTTCAGAATATTTTGTAATAAAACTTTAGCTCTAAGTAATTGTGTCTGAACAGTTTTTTTTGGTCGTGATAAAATTGTTGAAATTTCATCAACATTTTTTTCTTCTATAAAATACATAATAGATACTTTTAAATATGGCTCTTTTAAAGAATTAATTTTATCTTTTATTTTTTTTTCTTCTTCTTTAGAAATATATATTTGTTCAGGTGACAATTCAGAACTTATAAGATTACTGTCATATTCTTCTTTTAAATCTACTTTGAGAGTATATGCATTTTTAAGATAATCTTTCGCCTTATTTGTAGCAATTTTACAAAGCCAAGGTTTTATTTCTTCTGGTTTACATTTATCAATATGTTTAAAAGCAGAAATAAAAGTTTCTTGTGTGAGATTTTCTGCTTCATGATAATTTCTAACCATCTGAAAACATATAGTGAATATAAGCTTCTCATATTTAGTTACTATTAATTTGTAATTGTCATTTGTCACCTATATTCACCCCTCTTTTATACTTATGTTTATATAACGATTTAAAATTCAAATAGTCTTCAAAAATTAAAGAATTTTTTTAAAAATCTTTATATTTATTTTTTCTTGTATATTTGGGCTTAATTTGTTTTTGTTTGTTTGCTTTTTTATCAAGAAATTTTGCTTCACGTTTTAATTTTAAATAATTTTGCCAACGTGAGTTATTTAAGGTTTCTGTTTTAATTGCATATAAAACAGCACAACCAGGTTCATTAATATGTTTACAATCCGAAAATTTACAATTGTAAAATAGTTCTTCTATATCTAAAAATGTTTCACCTAACCCCTCACTTACATCCCACATTCCAAGTGTTCGCATTCCAGGTGTATCAATTATCATAACTTTGTTATCTAGTAAAACAAGCTGTCTATGTGTTGTGGTATGACGACCTTTTGAATCATCTTCACGAATATCATTTACTTTCATAAGTTCAAAACCTGCAAGTGCATTTACTAAACTTGATTTACCTACACCTGATGAACCTAAAAATACAATTGTTTTCTTTGGTTTTAAATATTCTGAAATCTGTTCTAATCCTTCACCAGTTTTTGAACTAATAGCGATTACTGAAACACCAATTGCAATATTACAAACAGCACGAATTTTTTCTGAATAATCATCCACTAAATCAGATTTAGTAAGTAAAATAACAGGTATTCCTCCACTTTGCCAAGAAATTGTTAAATATCTTTCTATTCGTCTTAAATTAAAATCATAATTAAGAGAACACATAATAAATACATAATCAAAATTTGCAACTATTCCTTGCTCGTATTTTAAATCACCTGTTCCACCATTTTTCTGAGGGTCTCTACGTGAAAAGTAAGATTTCCTTTCAAGAGTTTTAACAATTAAACTTTCACTATTTTCAATAAATTTTAATAATACAAAATCCCCTACTACAGGGAATAATTCATCTGATAATTCTTTATAATATATATTTGATTTTAACTTTGCATTAACTTCACCATGATTGGTTATTACCTTATATAAACCTTTATAAACTGCTATTATTCTTCCTGGAATAAATTCTGTGTTATCTTCTTCCAAGTAATTATATCCATAGTCTTTAATATCTATCATTTATTTCCTCCAAAATTTTATTAGTTATAATACTGTTTTTTTATTAAAAAAGAGCATAAAAATACCACAAGTTTACCTTTAGGGTTAACTGTGGTTATAAACATGAAAACACAAATTGTGTTTTTAATATTTAATTATATAAACAGTATCACGAAAGGGTTATTTACAGCATAACAAAAAAAGTATTACATTAAAGTGTTATGCTTTTTATTTAATTTTAAGTTACAATCACCATTGTAAAAATTCTCATAAAACATCTCTCCTTTCGATACAAACAAAATTTAGATTTTTAATTGCTCTTAAATGTATTATAACACCAAATTTTTAATTATGCAAATAAAATTTTTATAAATTGTGTGTAAAATCTCTATTTATTTATAGTAGAGTTGGTATCTATCATATTTTTATGTGAGTAAAATCTTTCCTATCTCTTCAACAGTATTAACAATTAAATCAGCACCTGCTTGTTCAAGTTCCTTTTTATCACCATATCCAAATAAAACACCAATTGAAGCAATTCCAACTTTTTTAGCTCCTAGTATATCATGTTCACGATCACCAATCATAATAACTTCTGATAGGTTTGTAATGTTACAACTTTCAAGTGCATAAGAAATAACTTCAGCCTTTTTGACTCTTGTTCCATCAAGATTACTACCTGCAATATATGTAAAGTATTTTGCTAAATCAAAATATTCTAATATTTGTTTTGCAAATACTTCAGGTTTTGAAGTAGCAACAATTAAGTTTTTTCCATTATCCTTAAGTAAGTTTAATAAAGTATTAAAACCATCATAAACAAAATTTTCAAATATGCCTTTATCTCTATAATATTCACGATAAAATTCAACTGCAGTTTTTGCTTCTTCCTTTGAAAAACCATAATACTTTTCAAATGAATCCCAAAGTGGTGGTCCAATAAATTTATGCAATTCACTTCTATCATTTACAACAATACCATACTTTTTAAGAGCATACATAACTGAGTTTGTTATTCCGATTTCAGGGTCAGTTAATGTACCATCAAGGTCAAACAATATGTGTTTATAATTCATAAATTAAATCTCCTATTTTAAATATTATTTTAAACAGCTATAATCTATTATACAAATTTTTATAAAACACTTTCACTTTGGTATAAATATAATTTGAATTAAATGTATTATAGCACCAAGCTTTTGAGTATGCAAATAAAATTTTTGAGAAGGATTACTAAAAGATACGTTTTTAAAATTACAGTGTTAAGTGAAGATTTTAAATAAAATAAATTGATGAATTTTAGAATATTTCAAAATATTTATTATAGAATAACAAAAAACAGTATACTTAAAAAAAAGATTGAGATAGTTAGAATACTATCCCAATCTCTTTTTTATATTCAGATTTTAATACTTATCAATTTTCGTTATTATATTACATAAGCTCTACTGATTCAATTCCTAGAATATCGAGATGTTTAATTAACATTTTTTTAGTAAATAAACATAACCCAATCCATGTATTTTGTTTTTGAGTATCAGTTTCACTTAAAATGTGATTATCATGATAAAACTTTGAAAAAGCAGTTGCAATTTGATATGCATTTTCACAAATAAAGTTAGGAGCTTTTTCATTAATAGCTTGCATAAAAGATTCACTGCTAAAAATAATTTTAAGTAATAGTTCACGGTCTAAATCTGTATAAATATTATTTAAAACTATATTGTCATCAGAACAATTTGCTTTCTTTAATATAGAGTTTATTCTTGCAATAGTATAAAGTAAATATACACCTGTTTTTCCTTCAGATGAAAGAAATTTGTCAATATCAAATATATAATCTTTTGAGCGATGATTAATCAAATCTCCAAACTTAATTGCTGCCACACCGATTTTTTCTGCTATATTATATTTTGATTGTTCATCAGAAAAGCTTATTCGTTCAATAGCAGCATTTATAATTGTATCAAGTAAATCTGATAGTTGCATAACTCCACCATCACGAGTTTTATATGGCTTACCATCTGTACCATTCATTGTTCCAAAACTTAAATGTTCTAATTCTGTTGTATTAGGAACAATTTCTGCTTTTTTTGCACATCTAAAAACTTGTGTAAGATGTAAACTTTGTCTATTATCAACAACATACCATATTTTATTAGGACTAAAATCCTGTTGTCTTTGAATAATAGTAGCTAAATCCGTTGTTCCATAAATACTTGAATCATCTGATTTTTTTATGATTATTGGTGGAATATTTACTTTATCTGTATCTTCTGATACATCTACAACCATTGCACCTTCACTTTTATATAATAAATTTTTATCTGTTAAAATTTGTATAAGTGTATTAATATATTTATTAGCATCACTTTCCCCATACCACAAATCAAAATCAATATTTAATCTTGTATAATTTTTCTTTAAATCTTCAATTGATATACGAATAATTTCTTTCCATAAAGCAATATAACCTGGTTTGCCATTTTGTAATTGTGATGTAACTAACTTCGCTTTTTCTTTGAAATTTTCATTTTCTTTGCTTTTTTTACTTGCATAAGGATAAATTTCGTTTAAAGTTTCAGCTGAAAGATTAGGTATAAAGTTCATTTCTGAATTAAATTCATCGCTAAAACATTTCCAATCTGGATTTCTTTCTTCAAGTTCTGCTATAACAAGTCCTATTTGTAATCCCCAATCTCCTAAATGAACATCACTAATAACCTTTCTACCACTAGCTTTTAATAAACGTTTTAATGCTTCACCAATAATAGCTGACCTTAAATGTCCTATATGTAATGGCTTGGCTACATTAGGTCCGCCATAATCTAAAACAATTGTTTCAGGAGTATCTGCTTGAGGTACACCAATATTTTTATCTTTTGAAATTCCAAGAGCAGTTTTTATTAAATATTCATCTTTTAATGTTATATTAATAAATCCCGGATTGGCAACTTCTACTTTATTAAATATTTCATTATTTAATAATTCATTTGCAATTTCATTTGCTATAATAAATGGAGCTTTTTTATAAAGTTTTGCTCCCGAAAAAGCACCATTACATTGAAATTGACATAAATCCCATCTATCAGATATAGTTACAATTCCTAATTTCTTATCATAACCACATTTTTCAAAGGCTGATTGAACAATTTCTGTTAATATTTTAGTTATCATAATGTACCATATAGTTTATTAACATCTAACTTTAATTAATAAACTTATAATGGTTTTCACCTTCCTTTATTATTTTAATTTTTTATTTTATTTCTATTTCAAAGCTTTTTAAGGGATGATGCTTTATACATTTAATAATAATAAAAACACTGTTAAGTTTAACAGTGCTTGAAAATTTAATTATAAACTAATCTTATTAAAATTAATGTATATTATACTATATATTAATTAAGAAATCAATATAATTGTAAATTTTTCTACATACAATTAAAGACCAATTTTTTATATTATCTTAGTTAAAAATTTATTAAAATAATAGTATACAATCTTGTCTTTTAGTGATAATATAAATTTATATCATAAAATATTATTTTGTTTCTAAAGGAGGCTTTTTATGACAGAAACATTTGATACATCAGAAATAAACGAAAAATTTGTATTAGTAGGAATAGAAACTGACGAAAATGAAGGAATGATTGAAGCATATTTAGATGAATTAGAAGAATTAGCACAAACAGCAAATGCAGAGGTTGTGGGTAGATTAGTGCAGAAAAGAGAAAGTATTCACTCAGCTCACTATTTAGGTAAGGGAAAGATTGATGAACTTAAAGCAGTAATAACAGAATTAAACGCTACAGGAATTATATGTGATGATGAATTATCACCAGCACAACTTAAAAATCTTAATAGTATGTTAGATATTAAAATTATAGATAGAACTATGCTAATACTTGATATATTCGCAAGTAGAGCACAATCAAGAGAAGGTAAAATTCAAGTTGAATTGGCACAATTAAAATATAGAATGTCAAGACTTACTGGTTTAGGTACATCTTTATCACGTTTAGGAGCAGGTATTGGTACAAGGGGTCCTGGAGAAAAAAAATTAGAAACTGACCGAAGACATTTACGTGAAAGAATATCTGAATTAAATTCAGATTTAAAGGATATAGAAACATCACGAAATGTTTTAAGAAGTCAAAGAACCAAAAAAGGTTTTCCTATAATAAGCATTGTAGGATATACAAATGCAGGGAAATCTACTTTATTAAATACTCTTACAAATGCAAAAGTTTTAGCAGAAGATAAATTATTTGCTACACTTGATACTACTACTAGAAAAGTTAAATTATCAGGAAGTACTGAAATATTGATAACTGATACTGTAGGATTTATAAGAAAGTTACCACATCATCTTGTAAAAGCATTTCGTTCTACATTAGAAGAAATAAAATATGGAGATATACTTTTACATGTTGTAGATGTTTCTAATGAACGATGTGAAGAACAAATAAAAGTTGTATATGAAACTATAAAAGAGTTAGATTGTATTAACACTCCTGTTATTACTGTATTTAATAAAATAGATAAAGACATTAACCTTCCATTTCCAATCGATAATATAGCTAGAAAAGTTGTTAAAATTTCAGCTAAACATAATACAAATATAGATGAACTTCTAACTACTATTGAGCAACTACTACAAGAAGGAAAAAATAAATTAGAAGTTTTAATTCCATATACAGACGGAAATTTATTAAATATGTTACATGGACAATGTGAAATAATATCAGAAGAACATACTAATGAAGGTGTTTTGGTTTCTGCTTATATGAATGAAGAAATGTCTTTAAGATTAAATAAATATGTAGTAGCACAGTAATTATATTAATTACGGCAGACATTAGTTTGCCGTTATAAATTGCAAAACTTTTTATAAATACAAGGTGGTGTTATTTATTTGACTAATAATGGAAATAGAAGAACAAGAATAAAAACATCTTCTTCAAAAAGAAGAGTGGAATATAAAAAAAGTAGTCGTTATAAAAAAAAGAGATATAGAAAAAGAAATAATTTTTTATTTGTTATAAGTACTATGTTTATTATGATTATTTTTTTTACTATTCGTTCACAAGCTGGTAAAAAGGTTCAAGCAGAAGAACCTACGCAAAATATTAATAGTTTAGAGAATACTATAAGTACAGAAACTATTAATACTTCAATTGTTAAAGAAGAACCCATTACATCTAAATTTAAAGTATTTATAGACCCCGGACATGGTTTTTCTGACCCTGGAACTTCAGCTCCAAAAGCAATAACTGAACAAATAGGAAGTAAAGTAGTTGAAAGTAAAATTACACTTGAAATGGGATTAAGATTAGCAGATATAATTAAAGAAAAAGGATTTGATGTAGTTCTGTCACGTACAGAAGATTATGATACACGTCAGAAAAATGAAATGTATAAACTATCAAAACAAGAAAGAGCAATATTAGCAAATGAATCAAAAGCTAATCTTTTTATTTCTTTACATATAGATGCTTTTGAAGATTCAGCTAGTGTAAATGGTTATCGTATTTTTTATTGTGTTGATAAGGAAAACTTAAATGAAGATAAAAAAGCTATTTCTGATAGTATAATGAAAAATTTTACTTCTAAAACTAATATTGAAAAAATAAAAACAATACCTATGGAAGATGATAAATCTTATCATGTTATTAAAAACACTAATATGCCATCTATATTATTTGAAATGGGGTTTGCTACAAATAAAGATGATGCAAAACGTCTTTCTAGTAAAGAGTGGAGAAATAAAGTTGTTGATGCTATAGCTGATGGAATATTTGAATATATTAATATGAAATTACAGTAGGTGAATTTATGCTTGAAAAATACAAAACTATACTTAATAAAGGATATGCTGAATTAATTGAAAAGAAATCAAAGTTTATAGGTACAGCTATACCTATTGAATCTGAACATCAAGCACAATCATTTATAGAAGAAATAAGAAAAAAATATTCAGATGCTAACCATAATGTATTTGCTTATCAAATAGGGGAAAGAAATGAATTACAACGTTCAAGTGATGATGGTGAACCTAGTGGCACAGCAGGTATGCCTATATTAGATATATTAAAAGGGGAAAATATAAAAAATACTATTATTGTTGTTACAAGATATTTTGGGGGAAATTTATTAGGTACAGGTGGTTTAGTAAGAGCATATGGGAAATGTGCAAAAGATAGTCTTATAAATGCAAAGATTATTGAAAGAATTTTGTATCAACAATTTGAAATATGTGTTGATTACAATTTATCAGGTAAAGTACAATATGAGCTTTTGAAACAACAATATACTATAAAAGATATTTATTATACAAATAATGTTACATTTATAGTTTTAGTTGAATCTAAGTTAGTAGATAAATTTAAAAATTTTATTATAGAAATAACTTCAGCACAAGCACAAATAATTCAAAAAGAATTAGTATATGGTTATTGGCTTGATGGAGAATTAAATATATAAATAAATTAAAATAGAGTGTTAATCAAAGAATGATATTGTTATAATTTAATGTAGGGGCGACCTTTGGTCGCCCGAAAAAAACTATAAATCATTCTATAGTAACCACCCTCAATTAAAAAAGCTTGTAATAGTTTCCATACCTATTATAAGCTTTTTTAATTTATACTTCTATATTTCCTTTATCATGATTTTCAAAATATTCTATTATACCTAAATATATTGACCAAGCAATTTTTTCTTGATATTCTTCTGTAACAAGTTTAGCTTCTTCTTCTTTATTAGATAAAAAACCACATTCAACAATTACAGATGGTATTTCAGATGTTCTAAGTAAATAATAATCAGTATTAGCTTTTATTTCTCTATTATTATCAGGGTCAGCAAACTCTCTTAAATTATCTTGTATGCATTTTGCTAAAAATTTTCCTTCTTTTGATTGATTATAATAAAAAACTTGTGCTCCCTTAGCACCCATTTTAGGAAATGCATTTTGATGTATACTAACCATAATATCAGAATTACTTGTATTTGTTATAGCTCTTCTTTGTTTTAAATCATCTTGTTTTTTTTCTGCTAATGCTTTATCTTCACTTCTTGTAATTATAACATATGAACCACTTTGTTCAAGATATTCTTGTAATTTTTCACTTATTAATAAATTAATTTCTTTTTCTTTAAGTCCTTTAGAACTTACTTTGCCAGGGTCGAATCCTCCATGTCCAGGGTCTATTACAATAACTTTTTTTGCAGTTGGTAGCGAGAATACAGAAATTGAACGGTCATTATATACTTTGTATATAGAAATGGATATCATTAATATAATTATAATTGAAATAAGTTTCTTTTTAGTTATAATTATCATCGCATCACCTCTATATAAGCTTATTCTATATAAGAAAATTTTAGTACTTTAAACTTATTATATTTTTATCATCAGCAAACCAAGAAATATTATAAATAAAAAGCAAATCTGTTATATCATTCTGAAAAATAAAATCTTTAATTGATTGCTTATAATATCTTAAATCTACTATATGAATTTCTTCATAATGATTAGCTAAAAATGGTATGACTACATGTGAAAATGAGTCTTTTAAAATTAATAACTTCTTATTATTATAAACATTTGTATTAATTTTAATAAGAGAATTATTACCACCTAAAAAAATAGTATATTTATCTTTTTTATTAATGTTTTCAAAACGATAAAGACTTTCTTCAATTTCTTCTGTATCCAAATATTCTACTAAATATTTTTTATCTATTTGAAATATTTCAACTTTGTCAGCTTCTATATTCCATAATGGAGCTTTTGAATAAAGGCTACCATAAAATTCATTACTAATATAATTACAGTTAAAATCAGTTATTTCATATGGAATAAAATCCATTACTTCACCTAATTTTTGATAAGCATAAAAAGCTCCTCTTTGAGTCCAATGATGGTCTGTCTTAAAATATATATATTCATCTTTATTTGAAATCAAATTTGAATAAATATCTACTATATTAATATTATTTATATCCCTAATATTTTTAAATGCATCCAATTCATTAAATACATAAGAGTATTTTGGAGTATATTCATTATATATAGTGTAACTACTGTAAACGGGTAAGAATGTAGAGTTTATATTATTTTCTTTAGTCCAATTAGAAAACTCAGAAATTACAGAAATATTTTTATCTAAAATAGTTGGTTCTTCTTTTCTTTCAAAGTACCAATTATCTTTGCCAATATAAGCACCATTATTATCTTTTTTATTCATAAGAACTTCTGATTCAACTTTTAATGTTACCCAAAAATCACGTAAAAAAAATTGGTCTTGTATATAACTTTCAAATTCTTTACTAAAAGAACCATCTATTATTTTTTTCATACTTACTTTAGGCATTTGAGCTAAATATCTATTTTCTGTATCAGAAAAAGTTTTAGTAGGTGTTACTATATTAGCAATTAGTAATAAAATTAAAAATCCAGAAAATAAATATGTCATAATTTTCATAGCGTTATCTTCCTTATTTATATTATTGTTAAAACAAATAAATATTAATATTTTATTGTTATATTAACACAATATTACAATCTTATCAATTGTTTTTTATCTTTAAAAATAAGAAGTAATAACTATAATTATTTTTTATTGTTAATTCTTTTATAAAATCTTTAAATAATATTAAAAATTATTTTATCATTCTTAAAATCAAAGTCGTGTCGCACTTAATTTTAAGTGCGACACAACTTTAAATTAAAAAATAGTAAGAGCAATATTTTATTATTTCCTACTATTTTTAATTATTCATTTAACATTCCAAAAAATTAATAATTAAAGAAGGTTATTTTGTTATTATTACTAAAATTTTATACGATTAAAATAAAAATAATTGTAATTATGATTAATTTTTTTAAGTAAAAAGTTAATAAAGTGAAAATATTGACAAAATAAATAACACATAATATAATTATAATGTAATACAAAAAATAAACTAAGGAGGTAATAATATGCACAAAACAATTAAATTTTCTATGATAGCTTTTGTTATAATCTCACTTGTTCTTACTACAAACACAGTTTTTTCAAAAGAAGATACAAATAATTCTATCACAAACAATGTTAAAGAAACCAAAACTAGTTTTAATCAAAAATCCATGGGAGCAGTATTTACAAAAAAGTATATAAGAGAAACTGGCAAACCAGTTGAAACAATTGATAATTTTTCAGCCAGTGATGGATTATATGAAATTGTAATTCAAAATGGAGATTCAAAGCAAACAAGAGTCAGTAGTGCAGTAATTGAAATAAATGGTGTAATTGTTGTTTCTCAATCTGATTTTAGCAAGCAAGAAGATTTAATCAAGAAATCTATTACTCTAAAAGATGCTAATGAAATAAAGGTTACATTAAATAGTGGTCCAAATTGTTTTATTATAATAAATATCACTAAATCCAATTCTCAACCAGATAATGACCAAGATAAAGAAGAAGACAATGACCAGGATGACGATCAGGATAAAGAAGAAGACAACGACCAAGATGATGATCAAAAAAATAATCCATATGAAGATGAGCAAGATGACGATTTGTATAATAATCAAATGTTACATAAAATTATTCAACCATATAATAATGCTTATGTACAAAAAGATTCACTTAATGTTGAATGGTTAAAATTACTTAATATTATGGAATATATGGTTGAAGTACGTGAAATAACAGAAGATGGTTTTAAACCAATACTTTCTGAAAAATTACCTGATTCTACTGAATATAAAGTTGATGAAAGTTTACTTGAAAATGGTAAAAGTTATAGTATACTTGTTCATGCTTTCCATGTAGGAATAGGAGGAGTCATCACTCCCATAACAAAAGAAGTAATTATACATATTGAAGAAACTAAGAATGAAATTAGTCTATTTCATCCATATGTTAGAATGATGGGACACGAATATGAACAAACATATGATTTAAGCACTACTTCTATTCCCCCACAAATAACAAATGTAAATATTGATTGTATTGATACTGAAAATGGGATATATAAATTATCAATTTCCGATGTTACTTTAGACGAAAATGCTACTCCATTTTATTTTTGGAAAGCATTTAGTGGTGTATTTTTTGACCCAAGTCAAGATTATAGAGAAGTAAAATTTCAACCAGATGAAGGTACTGAAAACTTTAAATTAAAAATTATAGCTTATGTTGGAGATGGTCTTGGATATATACATAGCCAAACAATATTTGTAGATGGAAGAAAAGCAGAAAATATTGATAATGTAGATATTTCAATTGAAAATATACCTAAAATTTTAACTGGTGGAACAAACTATGACGTTCAATATAAATTAAATAATATATCAAATGAAGTACGTATTGATGTTTCACTTATTGAAAAAGACAAGGATATATTTTCAAATA
This sequence comes from uncultured Eubacteriales bacterium, assembly GCA_964638835.1. Classification (GTDB taxonomy): domain Bacteria; phylum Bacillota; class Clostridia; order Lachnospirales; family CAZQDT01; genus CAZWZB01. Next base: position 195,135 of record CAZWZB010000002.1, read on the forward strand.
TTATAAGTGGTGTTTCTTCAAACGGGTTTAAATGGGAAATACCTAATATTGATACAACAGATGCAAAATTAATGTTTAGAATATATGTAGGTGATAAAGTTACAGTTAAATATTCAAATGAATTTACAATAAATAAAAGTGCAATTGTTGATGGACATGTTTTAGATATAAATAATGAACCATTAGTAGGTGCAGTTATAACACTTGGAAATTATACAACAATTACAGATAGCGATGGATATTATTGTTTTATGGGTGTACTAAAAGGATACTATTCTCTTAAAGCATCTCTTGATGATTATTCTTTTGATGTTGAAAGTTATGATTTAATCATAGAAAACACTGAAAAAATTACAAAAAACTTTATAAGAAAAACTAACTAATATAAGTTGGTAGTAAATTTGTTTTAGTTATATCTCTAAGGAAATAAAAATAATATATTAAAAAGTTAATAAATATTATTATTTTTATTAACTTAGAGATTAATATAAATTTAAGTTATTATTGTATCAAAGGAGGAATTGTAATGAAATGTAATACTCACATTAAATCAATCTTTACTATTATTTTGACTTTAGTAATAACTTTTAATTTAATACCAAATATAGTATATTCAGAAAATGTATTTACTGATATTGAAACTAGTTGGGCTAAAGATGCTATT
>CAZWZB010000002.1:195898-210639 GCA_964638835.1 uncultured Eubacteriales bacterium
AATGTTTGACTTCAACTACATTAAATAATTCAATTTCACCACAAAAAATATTAACTCGTGCTGAAATTGTAAATATTTTATCTAAAATAATTGATGTTACAGATGGTAAAAAAGTGTCTGTTCGTAAGCCATTATTTGGAAGTATAAGTGATTTTGAAGATATGGATATGGATGTTGATGATGATAAAGATGGTATATCAAATGGTGATGAAATAAATATATATCATACAAATCCATTTAGTGCTGACTCCGAGGATGATGGACTTGATGATTATACAGAAATATTTATTACAAAAACCAATCCTAGAACATTTGATACAAGCAAAGATACAATTTATGATGGAGCAAAAGTTGGATTAGGATTAGACCCATTAGCAAAAGATGACCCATCTCAAAAATTTGATTTTGAAAGAACTGCTGATGGAGCAGATTTTATAATATCTGGACATGGCAATTTATATTATTCAGAACTCAAAATAAAAAATGCAATATCAGGCAATCGTTCAATTTATTCTAATGATTATGAATTATATATACCTAAAAGTATCTATAGTCATCCTATTGATATTAAAGCAACTATGAAGTATAGAGAATCTGAAGTAGATATAAATATGTTACAAGTTTATTATGTTAGTCCACGTACTATGACATTTATTCCCGCAGATTCAGTAAATATTGATGCTGGAACAGGATGTATTACAGGTATATTTGAAAATTTAGATTATGATCCACTGATGCGACATAGTTTATGGTTTGTTGTAGGTGAAAAGGGTTTAAGTGAAGCGGATAAATATGATGTAGTATTTACATTTGATTTATCTGAAAATATGAAAAATTATGATTTAAATAATGATTATAGTTGGATGGAAGGATTTATCAATGTTGTTGAACAAGTTAATGATGGTACTACTATGGCTATACATAGTTATCCATATGCTTATGATAATTGGTATGAGAGTAAAAACAAAGAAGAAATTCAACAAAAACTCGCAGATATAAAAAATACATATGTGGGTCAAAGTAATATTATTAAACAATTAGAAAGAAGTTTACAAAACTTTGATATAATGAACTCTATAGGTACATATCAAAATTTAATTATAGGTACAGTAGCTAAATTTGATGTTGATGAGGAAGAATTTTTAAATAAAATAACCGAATTAAATAATAATAGCATAAAAGTTCTTTTGATAGTATTTGAAGATAATGATACAAAAATTGAACAAATAAAAGAACTTTCAAATCAAATAAATGGATTACTTATACCTTGTAGAAATATTGGCGATTTAAAAATATTACTTGGAGAAATAAATAAAGAACTGGCTATATTAAAAACTATGTCTTCATCAGATGAAAATATAAATATTTCATATAATGATAACAAAGATTCTTTTAATAATCCAATTACACAATTTTTAAATAATATTAATTTATTTAAACCAATAGAAGTCTATTCTGATCCTATTTGGACAAAAATTGAAAAAAGAAGAGAAACGTATATTAGTGATTTTAAAATGGGTAAACATAATTATTCATTTGCTAATACAGATGATGGATTTTATTTTACTAATAATGGTCATTGTACTGGTTTTGCATTTACAGCACTTTTAAATTTGTATGGTAAATTACCAGCACGAATGCTTTTTAATACTGATGATGCAAGCGTAATGAATGCACGAATGCAAAGAACACAAGATAATGGTGATTTACATAGTGTTAGTGAAGGTGATTTTATTTACGATTTATTTAGAATGGTTGACTCAAATAATTACCAAAGTTTAATAAATGCAAATTTAGCGAGTTTACCTGCAGTTCTTAGTGATGATAACAATGTTAGAATTACAAACAGTCAAATTTTAGCAATGATAGATTATTGGTGGCTAGTAGCTAATTCTTTAGAAACAAATGGAGCATTAAGTTATAGATATAATACTCAAACTAATTCACCATCATATGCAACAAGGATTATATCTGATTTTAGTGAAGAACCTTTAATAGAACAAACACATCCTTTAACTAGAACACATATTAACATTATAAAAGAAAATTTACAAAGAAGAATGCCTGTTCAAGTAGGATTGTTTGGATTTACTAATGAATGGATTGGACATTCTGTATTAATAACGGGATATGATGAAGATTTAACTACTGGGACTATTACATTAACAATACATGATAATGATAATATTAATAATTTTGCATCAATAATACTTACAAGAGATAATAGCAATGGTGTTGAACAATGGGCATATAACTTTCCTGGGCTTGGCAATTTAAATACTATAACTCAAACAATGAATAATGAGCCTATAATTGGTGCCATATTTAGATTTATAAATACTAGTCAATATTTAAATGATATAATTCAAGAACCATCAGTAATGGCAACTAGAAAATCTTCTGACAATATAACAATTCAAATGCCAGAAGGAATAACAGAAGATAATGTTACTTTTCGTGATGTTTCAAATAACGGATTACTTTTAATAGATAATGGTAGTGTAAATGGACAAACTATTACTTTAAATGATAATATAGGAACAGTATATGCAGGTTTTAGTGTAACACATAACAATACAGCACCATATTTTATGCCAAACATAATAAATAGCATTCAAAAATACAATACAGATTTATTTAAGGATATAAATAAAAATGCATGGTATACTGATTATATATTTAGAGCTAGAAATCGTGGTATTATTAATGGTTATCCTGATGGAACATTTAAACCAGAGAGTAATATAACACGTGATCAATTTTTAGCATTAGTTTTTGGTGCTGCTGACATTAGTTTTGAGCTTTCTAATGATTACTGGGCTAAAGATATAATAGTACGTGCTGAAGAAGAAAAATGGATAACAGGTAGAGGAAATACTTCTTTAGTTAATTATGGTGGACAATTATTAACACGTGAAGAAGCTTGTGATATATTATGGAAAGTTTTTTCATCAACTGAAGTAAGAGTTGCATCTGTATTAATTGATGAAAGATTTTTACCAGATACTCTACTTGGCAATCAAACAGATTTTGAAAGAGAAAGACGTACTAGAAAAGCATTATGGAATTTAAATAAAACTAATGGAACTATGGTTTTTTCAGATATTAGTAATAGTAATTATAGAGATAGTATCAAACAACTATATATAAATAATGTTATTGATGGAATTCAAGCTTCTAATAATAATGATGATACTGTAGGAAATCCAGTAGTGCAATTTAATCCACAAGGAACCCTTACACGAGCAGCAGCTTGTAAACTTGTTATGAATTGTACTTATTCTGATTTCATTTCTAATTAATAACTATTAAAAAAACAAAGACAATTCAAATTGTCTTTGTTTTTAATTATATCATTTTTGCTAAATCTTCATTAGGTGTAGAAATTGGAGTTAAATTAAATTTTTCTACAATTACTTTAAGTATGTTTGGTGAAATAAATGCAGGCAAGCTTGGTCCAATATAAATATTTTTAATACCTAAAGACAATAAAGTAAGTAAGATACATACTGCCTTTTGTTCATACCAAGATAAAACTAAAGTTAATGGTAATTCATTAACAGAGCAGTTAAATGCTTCTGATAAAGCAACAGCTACTTTTATAGCACTATAAGCATCATTACATTGTCCCATATCCATAATACGAGGTAAACCACCAATTTCACCAATATCAAGGTCGTTAAATCTATATTTTCCACAAGCAAGCGTTAAAATTATAGTATCTTTTGGTGTTGCTTTGACAAATTCCGTATAATAATTTCTACCTGTATTTGCTCCATCACACCCACCAACCAAAAAGAAATGTTTCACTTTTGCTGTTTTAACAGCTTCTATAATTTTATCAGCAACTGAAAGAACTACATTATGTGCAAATCCTGTAGTTAAAGTATCCCCACCATTTATACCAGTCATGTTATGTTGCTCATTGTAGCCTCCTAATTCTAATGCTTTGTTAATTATAGGAGTAAAATCTTTATCATCACCAATATGTTTTATATCAGGATAAGATACAACAGAAGTTGTAAAGACTCTATCTAAATAACTTTTACGAACTGGCATTAAGCAGTTTGTTGTAAATAATATAGGAGCTGGAATATTATCAAATTCTGTTTGTTGTGCTTGCCATGCTGTACCAAAGTTTCCTTTAAGGTGAGTATATTTTTTTAATTCAGGATATCCATGTGCTGGTAACATTTCACTATGAGTATAAATATTAATACCTTTATCTTTTGTTTGTTCTAAAATTAATTTTAAATCATGTAAGTCATGTCCTGATACTACAATAAAAGGACCACTTTCAATATTACAAGTTACTTTTGTTGGAATAGGGTTACCGAATGCTTCTGTGTTAGCAGTATCAAGAAGTTCCATACATTTTAAATTTACATTTCCAAGCTCCGTAACAATAGATAATAATTCATCAGCAGAAAGATTTTCATAAATTGCAGAAAGCCCCTTGTAAAAGAACTTATTTACCATTTCATTTGTTTTATCTAAGATATATGCATGGTGTGCATATGCTGCCATACCACGAAGTCCAAAAAGAATTAATGATTTTAAAGAACGAATATCTTCATTTTCATTCCATAAAGAATTCATATCCATTTCTTCAATAGTATCAAATTTTTTTCTTTCTTCATCTACAATATCACATAATTGATTTAAAGTTTCATTATTAAAGTTTACATTAGTTACGGTACTAAATAATCCATCTATAATGAGTTTATTAATAGCTTCTGTAGTAGTACCTTGTGTAGCTTTTACAAGAGCTATTAATTTACTTGTAAGTTTATCTTGTAAATTAGCAGTGGTTTCTTTTTTACCACATACACCATTTACTTTACAACCTGTTCCATTAACTGTTTGTTCACATTGAAAACAAAACATAATAAATTCCTCCATAATAATTTTTAATTTTAAAGTTGGTTCGCACTTAATTTTAAGTGCGAACCAATATTAATTTCAAATTTAATTATCACTATCTTAAATTTTGGCTTTACCTGTTATACATTCTATTATAATTTTGCATACAGTTGTTTTTGATAAAGAACGTTTTATAGCATTATCAAATTCAGCCATATTACTACTCGCATATTTTTCACATATTAATTTTAATGCTAAAATTTTTTCTGTATCATCATTAACAATTTCACATTTACCAATAGCAACACTACTTTCAAATTCAGTAGTAAATTTCTCAGGTATAAGTTTTGTATGCCTTACACAACTTATGCATACATTTTGGTTAAGTTTGATATTATCTAATTTTTTACCTTCACTAGCACAATGAAAATAAATGCAATTATCAATTAATACTAGTGATATGGGTATACAATAAGGTGTGTTGTCTTCATTAACTGTAGCAAGAGTAGCATATTCACAATCTCTTAATACTTCTAATGCAAAAATATTATCCATTTCTCTATCTTTTCTTCTCATAAGTACCCTACCTATCTTAGTTATTTTATTTACGTTTATATTGTACTTTATTATTAAATATAATTCAGTTGTATTTACAACATTATTTAATTAGAACTTCAAAAAATTTTATATATAAATTTTATTATATTGAAAAAGCATATTAAATATAATATAATAAACTAGATTAGTTTTACAATATTATACTAAAAGGAGTAATGCTATGTTTATTGAAGTTAAACCAGAAGAATTTAATCAAAGTGCTTTTAAACTTATAGGTAAAGATTGGATGTTAATTACAGCAGAACATAATAACAATATAAATACTATGACTGCATCATGGGGTGGCTTTGGCTTTATGTGGAATAAAAATGTTGTTTATATTGTTATACGTCCACAAAGATATACAAAACCATTTGTTGATAATTCAGATACTTTTTCATTGACATTTTTTAATGAGGATTTCAAAAAACAACTTAGCTATTTAGGAACAGTTTCTGGTAAAAATGAAAATAAAATAGAGAAATCTAATTTAACTATTATACATGAGCAATCAACGCCATATTTTGAGGAAGCTAATACAGTTTTTATCTGTAAAAAACTATATGCTCAAGATTATAAACCAGAATGTTTTATAGAAGAAGGTATTGATAAACAATGGTATCCTGAAAAAGATTATCATACAATGTATATTGCTGAAGTGACAAAAATTTTAGTAAAAAAATACTAGAAATATAAAAAAAGATAGATTAAAAATCTATCTTTTTTTATATTAATTATAACTTATAAAATCTCTATTAAGTTTTTCTTGGAAAATTTCAAAATATTATTTTCTTTTATTAATAATTATAATTTTTTCTTCTATGTCTTTTTTATCAGATACAAACTCAATAATATTTTTTATAATTTGTTTACATTCTGAATTAAAAAACTCTACTTCTAGCTGGATTTTTTTGATTAAATTTAAAATAAAATATATTTACACTTGATGGGATATAATAATTATTATTAATTTTTTTAATATATTAAAACTTTTAATATAAATAGCTTAATTCAGTGGGGGACTTTTTTATAAAATCCTCCACTGAATTGAACGTATATAATTTTAATAAACATGATCAGTTCAAAAGTAAGTTAATAAAAAACATCTAAAATCTCTTTACACTTGCAACGAAAGTGTAAAGAGATTTTGCCTCTTAATTTTATTTTCTTGATACTATTTTTGTTGATTTTACAATGAATTCACAGGTCTTAAATAAATAATTAAAATTTATACTCAAAAAATAGTGTGAAAGTAATAAATGCTTTTAAAGCTTGAAAATTATAGGTTTGAGAAAAGAGTATAAATAAAATAAAATTATTTGACGAATTCTTAGAATATTTCTTTATCTATCTTTAATTAACCACTCTCAAATTATTTAACTTTTTTAATTTAGATGGAGTAAATAATAATACAAATATAAGTAAATTTTTAAACACAAAGTAGATTAAATAAAATTGAATTAATAAGTTTCACAAGAGTTTTATTATATAGAATTTTATTAAATATCATTAAATTTTTGATACCTACTTATTTAATTAGGTAATTAAAATAACTATATTATAACTTAAAAGATACTGAAAACTATATCTTATTGCAAAATAATATAATAAATTTTAGTATTGAGTAATTCAAGCAAGTATGATATCATGTATATAAAATTTAGCAATTATTAATGAAAGGTAGGTGTTTATCTGATTATATAATCAGATTAAAATGAGAAAAATAGAAAATGAGAATAAATTAGCTAATATAATTGAAAAAGTTATTGTTATATTATTAGGTTGTATATTGTTAATACTACCATTTCCAAGAGGATTATTCTTTGAAAAAGAAATTATTCCTGTACAATTTATAATATATATAATATTTGTACTTTGGACAGTATATAAAATAATAAAAAAAGAAAAATTGCTTATTAATTCATATCTAACAATATCGGTATGTATAATTACTATTGCTTATATGTTACCAGTATTTTTTAATTACTCTGCAAATAAAACAGATGCTATAAACTATGTTTTAAGATATGGAGCATATTTATTATTATTTATTATGGCTTCTGACTTAACAAAAACAAAAGAACAATTGAAAATTTGGTTATATTTTTTAGTGATATCAGGATTATGTGCAGGTCTTTTAGGTATAGATAGCCTTGCAGGGGGACAAATAGGTCCTAATATAGAAAGGTTTTTTGAAAAAAGCATGAATTTTAAACTTGGTTTTGATAGTATTGGTTTTCAATACAATCGTTTGTATGGTGTTTTGCAATATGCCAATACAGCAGGTGTTTATTATGCAATGATATTTTTTATGCTAATAGCTATATCAATATTATCTACGCAAAAATTCATTAAAATAATTTGTAGTGGTTTAATGTTTATTATGCTTACAACTCTTATGCTTACATTATCAAGAGGTGCTATAATATTAGTTCCTGTAATATACTTAGCATTATTAATATTATTACCTGAAAAGGATAAAAAAATAGAATTTATACTTATAACAATAGCTCCTGCTATTTTAACTTTAATACTTTATCAACCATTACAATTAGCATCACCAATAATAACTCCTGATGCAGGTACATTATCTAAAGTATGGATGTTAACTATTGTTGGAACTTTAATTACATCAGTTATTACTTTTGTTTTATTACTGTTTACAAATTCACTAAATAAAGTATCCGAAAAAACTTATAATGTAGTATTTATAGTAATAATGGTTTTAGTAGTTATTTCTATAATTATAATATTTGCTACAGGTTTATATAAAAAAATTATACCTCAAGAATTATTGGATAGATTTTTACAAACGGGTTCACAAGCTACATCAGGGCGTACAGATTTCTATAGGGATGGTTTAAGAGTTTTAAAAGACACATGGTTATTTGGAGCTGGAGGAGGAGCTTGGAATGCTTTATATAGAGCATATCAATCATATGATTATGCTTCAACAGAAGCCCATAATTTATTTTTACAAGTTTGGATTGAAGCAGGACTTATTGGAATTTTAGGATATATATTTATGTTATTATCAGCATTAAAAACTTATATTGATTGTAGAAAAAAGAAAGCAAATGCTGATATGTGTATATTACTTTTAGCAATAATAATATATACAATAGGACATAGTATGATTGACTTTGACTTCTCCTATTTTTCAATACCAGTGATTATATTTTTCTTATTAGGAATATTGAATGGAATAAATCAAGAAATTTATAAAAATAATATAATTAATTTTAAAACACCTGTTAAATATAATGGACCATCATTTAAAATATCACCATGGATAGGTACAATTATAGGTTGTAGTTTTGCTTTTATAGCCGGAAGTTTTATTATAGCTAGAATATATGCTGTAAACGCAACTACTATAGTAATGAATAAACAGTTAACAGCAGAAGATTTAATGAAAGCTGAAGAGCAAATGAGAAAAGCTATTAGTTTTAATCCATGGAATATAGATTTTTATATAATGGAATCTGCACCTAAAAATACTGATTTACAATTGAATTTAAATAAATTATATGAACTTGCATGGCAATTAGACCCTACTAATGAAGGATTAGCACAATTACACTATAATGCTATAATGAATGCTGTTAAATTAAGTCCTAAAAATCCTATAATAAATGTAATGGCTGCTCAATTTATGTTAAATAGAGCAGGACAAATAGAAGAAGGATTAAAATATATGGATAAAGGATTAAAATACAATCCTATGGCATATGGAAGGTATGAAGAAACAGCTAATGCTTATTATGAAGTTGGAAAGTTTTTTTATGAACAAGGAAATCAAAAAGAAGCTGAAATTTATTTAACACGTGTTATTCAAATAGAAAATGAAATACAAGAAATAAATAAAAGAGCAATACAACCAGTTAACATAAATGAAAATACATTGAATTATATTAATCAAGCAAAAGAACTACTAGGTTAATATTAAAAAAGAGTTAAATATAATACAAAAAACCACCAAATTTATTTGGTGGTTTTAATTAAAAATTTCTATGAATATTATTAGGTTATTATTATTTTATACTCTCAATTTAAAACGGCTTGTAAGTTCTTTTAAAATTTCTGATTGATTTGATAATTCTTCTGATGTAGCAGCACTTTGTTGTGATATTGAAGAATTAGATTGCATTACCATAGATACTTGTTCTATACCTTTTGAAATTTCTGATAATGCTACAGATTGTTCATTTGATGCATTAGTAATATCTCTTATAATATTTTTGGATTCAAGTGTACTTTCTACAATTTGATTTAAAGATTCAGAAGTTTTATCTACAATTTGAGCACCATTTTCAGTAGCTAAAATACATTTTTCTATTAATGATATAGTAGTTTTTGTTGCTTGGCTACTTTCATCTGCTAATTTTCCTATTTCTCCTGCTACCACAGAAAAACCTCTACCAGCATCACCTGCTCTTGCTGCCTCTATAGCTGCATTTAAAGAAAGTAAGTTTGTTTGTGTTGAAATACTTTCAATTGCTCTTACAATTGTTTGTATTTCATTAGTATTTGACTTAATTTCATTCATAGCGTCAATCATTGATTGCATTTGTTTACTTCCTAATTTTACAACTTCAGTTGTAGTTTCAGATATTTGTGCTGCTTTATTTGAATGTTCAGCATTTTTAGTTACTTTCTCTGAAACTTCATTAACTGATGCTACTAATTCTTCTATAACTCCAGCTTGTTCGGTTGCACCTTCTGCTAATGCCTGTGCACCAATAGCAACTTGTGTTGAGCCACTATCAACTTGTTGAGCTGTATTATTAATTTTAGAAAGAGTATCATTTAAAGAACTTGATATATTCATTAGGGATTTTTTAATTTTTGCGAAATCACCTAAATACTCATATTTAAGTTCAATTACTAAATTTCCATCAGCAATTTGATTTAAGATATCGGACACTTCATCAATATACTTAATATATTCTTTTAATCTTAATACAGTTTTTCCAAAAGATTCTGATAACTGACCTACTTCATCTTTTGAATTATGTAGAATTTCAACATCTAGTTCACCATTTGCAATTTTGTTTGCTAGTTCGTTAAGTTTTCCTACAGGTTTTATAATTGATGTAGAAGTAATAAGTGATATTGTACCAGAAATTATTGTTATAACAATAAATATCATATATAAATTTTTAACATAGGTTGAACGTGTACTTATAGAATCATTCTTTAAACTTAATGCTTTATCTGATGCAAAATCATATAATGCTTCTACATCTTTGTATGTAGTTTGAAATACTGAAGAATATTCTGTATTTAATTTCCATATAGCATCTGTATAATTTCCTTCTGATGCTAATGTAATAATTACATTTCTTATTTCTTCTTCTTTTTTAAAACTTTTTTCTAAGTTACTAACCAATTGAGGATCATTTAGGTTTGATATAGATTTAAGTTGTGTAATATAATTTGTAATGTCATTACTTGATTTATCTATAGAACTTTTATATCTACTAGAATCTTGTTGTAACAAAGTACCTCTCAATTCTTTTTCTAAATTATTTAAATCACTTTTTATACCCATAGTACTATTAGCTATTTTGTAAGGTGAATCATACAATTTAGTTGTAAATTCACTTACCTTATTTAAATAAGTAGCTCCAACTGTAATTATTACAAAAGTTAAAACCATAAGAATACCAAAACCTAATAATAACCTTAAAGAAATTTTTAAGTTTTTATACATAAGTGCAACTCCTTTTCATAAATTTATAATAAAGTTATTATACAAGAGATATCTATAAATTGCAATAAAAAGTTAAGATTAAACAAAATAAATAAAAGTAAACAAATAATAAGAATTACTTCTATTAGAGTAAAATTTAAATTTAGTTTTCTTATACATATAATACCAATATATAAATATATATTTACATATTGATATTATATTAAAAAAAATATTTAAATTATAGGGGGATTTAGTATGGGATTAGGATTGGTATTATCAGGAGGGGGAGGAAAAGGTTCATATCAAATCGGTGTATGGAAAGCATTTATTGAACTTGGTATTGATAAATTAATAACAGCCGTATCAGGTACATCAATAGGAGCTTTAAATACTGCTTTATTTATAAATAAAAATTATTCTTTAGCAGAAAATATATGGCACAATATATCCTCAAACAAAATTTTAAAATTTAATGGTAACTATTTAATGCTTGATGATAAAGAATTAATAGTAACAAATGAAGATTTGGAATACCTTATGGAAAAATTAAATTCTAATAATATGTTAGCTTCACAACATGTATCAATGTGGCCACATATTTTAAAAGGAATTTTTTCTAGAGAAGGTCTTGTAGATATTATAGATAGTAATTTAAATTTAGAAAATATATCAACTTCAGAAATTTTAGGTTTTGCAACCTGTACGTTAATGCCTTGGATTAAGCCAAAATATTTTTTACTCAATAATCAAGATAATGAAAGTTTAAAATCCATTTTATTAGCTTCATCTGCTTTTCCTATAGCATTTGGATTTGAAAAAATAAATAATCAATCCTATGTAGATGGTGGTATTACAGATAATGTACCCATAGAACCATTATATATTCAAGGATATAAAGATATTATTATAGTATATTTAAGTCCTAATGATAAAATAAATAAATCAAAATATTCAAATTTAAATATTATTGAAATAATACCAAGTAACGATTTAGGTAATTTAATAACTGGTACATTTGATTTTAGTCAAAAACATGCAATTGCTAGAATAGAACAAGGATACAAAGATACAATCAATATGAAGGAACAATTAATCTTATAAATAATAATTTAAAAAGTACAAAAAAATACAAATGAATTTTGTATTTTTTTGTACTTTTAAAGTTTAATAAGTATATATTGAAATATAAGCTTTTTTATTTTATAATCGTATATAATAAAGAATTTTATTTTATATAGTCAACAAAGTTAAAAATAATTCATTGACTATAATATAGAAAGGATTGAATTTATAATGAATACCAAAAGATTTATTTTAGTTTTTATTTGTATATTATTATTAAATTTTTGTTATGTATTTGCCAATAATTCAAATAATAATAGTATTGATGCTATATTAGTAATAGATACAAGTAATTCTATGAATGGTTCTGATCCAAAAAAAATAGCTGTTGATGGAATTAAATTATTTATAGATATGATGGAATATAGTGGTTCAAGAGTAGGAGTTATTGGTTTTAATGATAGTATTACATTTAAAACAGGTTTAAAAGAAATAAATTCTTTTAGTGACAAACAAGACTTAATTAATGAGGTTGGAAATATCAAATACATAGGTTATACTGATATAGGACTTGCTCTTAAAGAAGCAGAAAAAATGCTTTTTAGTAAAGGCAATAAAGGAAATAAACCAATGATTATATTATTTACTGATGGATACATAGAAACTCGAAATCCACGTACAGTAGCACAATCAACACAAGAGGTAGATGAAGTATTACTTGGAGCAAAAAATAATTATCCAATATATACAATAGGACTTAATAGTAGTGGTAGAGTTGATAAAAATTTAATTGATAAAATTTCTGCTGAAACAAATGCTTTAAGCTATATGACAAACAATTCTAAAGACTTACCAGAAATATTTAATATGATATTTGCAGATTATATTAAATCTAATATTTTTGATATTGGTAATTTTACAATGGATGGACAGAATTATAATACAATTGATATAAATATACCTAATAATAGTGTTTCGGAAGCCAATATTATTATGCTTTCAAATAATCCAGTGACAGATATTAAACTAATTGACCCAAATGGTAATGAACAACCAATGAATGGTAATAATAAAGTTTATCTTAGCACGCAAGGTAGTTATACAATGTTAAAAATAATTGAACCCCAAAAGGGTGATTGGAAACTTCTTATAAAAGGAATAACAGGAGATCAAGTAAAAATTAATCTATTATATAATTATGATATTTCTTTAAAAGTAAATTTACAAAATAGTACATTTAAAAAAGGTGAAAATGTTATAATTAAAGGAGAACTTTTTGTTAATAATACTCCATTAAATGACCCTAATCTTATGAAGGATTTTAATGCAGACTTAAAAGTTATTAATCCATCAGGAGATATTATTGAAAGAATACCAATGCAAAATACATTAACAGAATTTACAGTACAATATACTTTACCAACTTCTGAAACTAAACTTAGTTTTCAAATTGATGCTGCTGGAGCTGGATTCTTTCGCCAAAGTAACATTTTAGATATTGAAATAACAAATATGCCTCCTACTAAAAAGCAAAATATAGAAAAGAAAGTTTTCATTAATATACCAATAATACATAATAGTATAAAACTTAACTTATATGATTATTTTGAAGATGAAGATGATTTAGAATTAAAGTTTTATGCTACATCTGATAATGATAGTATAACTACTGTTGTTGATAATGGAACTTTAATCTTATCTACAAATAAAATAATATTTTCTGCTAGTTCGTTTATTAGTATACAAATATATGATGGCTCTACAATGATAATTTCAGAGTTTGAAGTATTTGCTTTTCCATTAATGATAGTGATAATTATATTAATTGGAGTTATAACTTTCATAATAATACTTAGAAAAGCAAATAAGCAAAGAAAAATAAGTTCCCAACTACTTTCAGGATATTTTGAATATCGTTTTACAATTAATGGAGTATGGCAAGAGCAGAAACAAGAACCTCTTTATAATTATAGAGGAATTGTGGCTTTAAATAAAATAATCAAAAATGCAGAAATATATCAGATGCCAGAGTTATCTAAAATAAATATACAAGTTATCAAAAAAGAAGGACAGGTAATGTTGTTATTTGAAAATAAATCAAACTATAATATAATGTCAAATTTTATGTCTAAAGAAATTATATTAAAATTTGATGAAACTATTGTTATATCAAATACTGTGGATAATTGTGAAGTACAAATAACATATTTAGAAGATTTGTTTATTTAAAATATAAAATAAAAAAGATATAACTAGAAAGTTATATCTTTTTTATTTTAATATATTAGAAATTATCTATTTAGATGGATATCAAGATGCTCTACCCCTATAATTCTTGTAATAATATTATACACAATTTTTTAATCATTCTATCATAAACACTATTACACATTACTATAATAATCTTTTTGTCAATTCTTCCTTTTCCTTTTCAAATCCTGGTTTACCAAGTAATGCAAACATATTCTTTTTATAACTTTCAACACCTGGTTGGTCAAATGGGTTAACTCCCAATATGTAT
>CAZWZB010000003.1:0-36622 GCA_964638835.1 uncultured Eubacteriales bacterium
ATCCACTTATTCCACAAGCAAACTCAAAGAAATAAAATAATTCACCTAAACAGAAAGGTGTTTTTTCTTTAATATTAATTAAAAGATTAGGAACACCACCATCTGTATGAGCAAGCAAAGTCCCTTTCATAGCATTTTTATTTACAAAATCCATCGTTTTACCTGCTAAATAGTTAAGTCCATCTAAATCTTGTTCTTCTAATTCAAGCGTAATATCTTCACTTGGTATTTCTAAATTAAGGATTGTTTCAAATATATTTCTTGAACCATCTTGTATAAATTGTCCCATAGAATGTAAGTCTGTAGTTAAATCAACACTAGCTGGAAATATACCCTTTTGGTCTTTTCCTTCACTTTCGCCATAAAGTTGTTTCCACCATTCAGAAATATAATGCATAGACGGTTCATAATTTGCAACTATTTCTATGCATTTACCTTTTCTAAGTAAAATATTTCTTAGACTTGCATATAACATAGCATCATTTTTATAGAATTCATTATTTATACAATTTTCACGAGCAAATTTTGCCCCTTCCATAAGTTCATCAATATTGATGCCACTTGTAGCTATAGGTAATAGGCCAACTGCTGTAAAAACAGAAAATCTTCCACCAACATCATCAGGTACAACAAAAGATTCATAACCTTCAGCTATTGCAAAGTTTTTAAGTGCTCCTTTAGATTTGTCAGTTGTTGCATAAATTCTTTTACGTGCTTCTTCTTTACCATATTTTTGTTCAAGTAATTTTTTAAATACTCTAAATGCTATTGCAGGTTCTGTAGTAGTACCAGATTTTGAAATCATATTTATAGAAAAATCTTTATCTTTAAGTATATCTATAAGATGTTTTAAGTATGTTCCACTTATACTATTTCCAATAAAATAAATGGCTGGAGTTTTTCTATCTTCTTTTTTAAGATTATTATAAAAACTATGATTTAAAAATTCTAAAGCAGCTCTAGCTCCAAGATATGAACCACCTATACCAATAACTAAAAGAATATCTGAATCTTGTTTTATTTTTTCTGCTGATTTTTTTATTCTAGAAAATTCTTCTTTATCATAATTAATTGGTAAATCAATCCAACCTAAAAAATTATTGCCGGCACCACTTTTTGCTAAAAGCTGTTTTTTTGCATCTTCTGCAAGTTTAGATATAAGTTCAATTTCATTATTAGAAATAAAACTTTTAGTATTTGAATAGTCAAATGTTATCATGAGTACATCTCCTTTTTAATATTTTATAAAATTATTATAGCAAAAAAAATTATAGATGTATATAAAGTATTTATTAAAAACAATAAAAATTTCATTTTTGAATTGAAAAATATTGAATGATCTAGAATAATTTTTAAATTAGAAAAGATAGATAACCAATAAACAGATTTTTATTTTAAATCTTATAATTAACTTTATCAATGGAAGGTATTTTTTTTATCAGCTCTTCGTTATTTTTAGATTTTGTAAGCATATCTAATATACTTTCTGTTACATCAGAAGTTGACATTCTGCTCATAGCTTTACGTATAGAATATATAGCTTCTAATTCATTTGGTTTAAGTAATTTATCTTCACGTCTTGTTCCTGATTTATTAATATCAATAGCAGGAAATATTCTTTTTTCTGAAAGTTTTCTATCTAAAACAAGTTCCATGTTACCAGTACCTTTAAATTCTTCAAATATTACTTCATCCATTTTACTGCCTGTATCAACTAGTGCAGTTGCAAGTATTGTAAGGCTTCCACCTTCTTCTATATTTCTAGCAGCACCAAAAAATTTTTTAGGCATATGCAAAGCTGCTGGATCAAGACCTCCTGAAAGAGTACGTCCACTAGGTGGAATCGTTAAATTGTATGCTCTCGCTAATCGTGTAATACTATCTAATAAAATTATTATATCTTTGCCTTGTTCTACAAGCCTTTTTGCTCTTTCAAGTACCATTTCAGCAACTCTTTTATGATGTTCAGGTTGTTCGTCGAATGTTGAATAAACAACATCGACATTTTCACCTATTATTGAGCGTTGCATATCTGTTACTTCTTCAGGTCTTTCATCTATGAGTAATACAATAAGATGTGCTTCTGGATGATTTGATGTTATAGAATTTGCTATTTTTTTTAGTAAAACAGTTTTTCCGGCTTTAGGAGGTGCTACTATCATTCCTCTTTGTCCCTTACCAATAGGAGATATTAAATCTATTAATCTTGTTGCAAAATCTGTTGTATTGACTTCAAGTTTTAATTTTTGTTCTGGGAATATAGGTATAAGACTTTCAAAATTAGGTCGTTTAGCTGCTATATTTGGATTATCACCATTTACTGTTTTTACATATAATAAAGCACTAAATTTTTCATTATCTTTTGGAATTCTTATATTTCCAACTAACCAATCACCTGTTTTTAAATTAAATCTTCTTATTTGTGATGGAGATACATACACATCCATAGGACTTGGTAAATAGTTCTCCATTCTTAAAAAACCATATCCATCTACCATCACCTCTAATATACCTTCTTTTTCTATTCCACTATCTAACTGTTCTAAATTTGCAAGCCTTTGTTCTTTTGTAAGGGATGTATAGTTTTGTTGATTTAAATTTTGTGTTTGTGCTTCTTCTTTTCTAATTTCTTCTACTTCAACTTCTGATTCGATTTCTGTATCTGGCATAGGTAATTCTACTATTTCAGACTCTGGTCTTGAAGTATATTCTTTTATAAGTTCTATTAATTCATCTTTTTTATATTTAGTTATATTACGTATTCCAGCTTCTTTTCCTATTGCTCTAAGTTCTGTAATAGTTTTAATATTTAATTCCATCTTTTTCCTCCTTTATGTATTTTTATTTATTTTACATCTGGTAATATAAGTTTCATTCCTTCTTCAACTTCTTCTTTTTTCAAATTATTAACTCTCATTATGTCTTTGTAATAATTTCCATCACCATAAAACTTTTTACTAATTGACCATAAAGTTTCACCTTTTGCTACTGTATAAGTTTGAGGCTGAGGTTTAGATTGTGTTTTAGTTGTAGATTGTACTTGTGTTATTGGCTGAGTAGTAGTTTCAATTTCAGTAGAAGATGAAGTAGAATTATTTTCTTTATTATCATTACCACTTGGCACAATATTTGGTGTTGTAGTTATTTCTTGTGAAGCTTTTAATTCGTTTAATTGATTTTTTAAACCTTCATTTTCTTTCTTTAAAATTTCGTTTTGTTCAAGATTGAATTTGTTTTCAACATTAAGATTGTTCAAAGTTCTCTCAAATTCTTCATTCTTTTTATTTAATTCTACAAAGGTAGTTTCATATTCTTTATTTTGGATTATATTAACTATCATTCCTATAATACACACAAGTAAAGTGCTTGTCAATATAAATGTAGCAATATACTTTACTAAGCCACTTTTTTCAGGTTCTTCTTCCTTATGAAATAAAGAATAAAGAACTTCTTCATCTTCTTCTTTAGTACTTTCTTCTATAGGTATATCTTTTTTAGAAAAACTATCTTCACATTCTTTCTTTTTTTTCATAGCTAAAAATTCAGAACTCTCAACTAATTTACCCATATTCTTTGTTGATTCTAATTTAGATTCAAGGGTCTTAACTTTTTCTCTTAATATTTTTGTTTCTTCAAGTTCATCACGTATAAATTGTGTTAACTTTTCTTTTTCTTTTGCATATTCGCTTTTGCTACCATATAAGGGGTGAGTATTTATAAGCATTTTTACTACTTCAGGTGGTAAATCTTTATACATTTTTGCATAATGTTCTTCTATATTTTCTATAGTATCAACATCTGTTGTAGATTTTGAATCTTCATCAAAAAAATCATTTTCTTTATCCATCGTTATTCCTCTTTCTATACTGTTTCTTTCGCTTGTCTTATTAATTCTTTTAAATCTAATGCTTTTTGTTTTAAACGAGATTGGACAGTTTTTGATATTATAACATTGCCAGTCCATTTTAATGCTTCATCAAAAATCCCCAGTTTATAGGCTAAATATGCTATAATATAGGTTGCAGTATTTTCATCAAGACTATAAAGTGGAAATCTTTCTGTATTATAAGCTTCTTTAAATAAATTAAATGCAAATTCTGTGTATTTCATTTCATTTTCTAATTTATCAGCTTCATTATATAACCACGAAAGCCTAAGTGATATATATGCAAATTCACTTTTTTTAGCTTTTTTAAAATCAGCACATATTAATGCTAATTTATATCGTATAATAGCAGTATTAACATCATATATATCAGGATAGGAACGAGCTATAAATTTTTGACCTAAAGCTTGCCTTACTATAACAGCTTGTTTTAAATCAATTTTATTAAAAGATGAATCTAATGCAGTATAGCCACAAAGTTGACAGGATACAATATCATAAAATAAAACATTAAATGGTGTATATGTTGGTTTTAAACTAATATCTGTGGAAACTAATCGGGCTTTACCTAATTTTACTGTTTTATTTTTAAAAATATTATCACATACAGGACAAGTATATGTTTTTTCATATAGGCATTGAAGAATTTTCTCTTTGTCTATATTATCCATGTCTTGCATATCCATTATAAATTTTCGCTCCTTTTAATTTCTCAAATTTATATTTACTGAGATTGAAAATTTTATGCCTCTATAACAATCAACAAAAACATTTTAATTTTGTTGGCTATATAAATAATTTATATTTTTGAGAATATTACAATATGTAAATAATTTATTTTTAATTATTCACTCCCTTACAAACTTTATCAAAATTATAATAATCTCTAGTAAAATTTGCAATAAAATATAATGACTTATTGCTATAGTATACTATTAACCTTCAATATAATAACTTTTAACATCATATTTCAATATATCATAGCTATAGACATATTACAATATAAAAATATATTATTAACTTTATTTTTTTATATTTATCTAAAATAAATTTATTATTTATTTATATTTCAAGTATAAAAAATCTAATATATAATTAATCAACTTATATTATTTTATGTTAATTTTGCTATGATTAAGTATGTTTTATAATTTATTATTATTTATTTTTTATAGATATATAAATAGAATTTATACATAGTATCCAATTACTATTATTTTTAATATGTTAATTAAAATTTTATTTATTCTTAACATAAAAGGAATAATATATACCTAATAAACTTGAAAATAGTATGAATTGTATTTACATAAAATTTTCAAGTTTATATTGTTATTTACAATTAATAAACTTAAAACTATAAATAGTTTATTGATCTTAAACCATTAATTGGTTAAATTTTACAATTTAATCCACAATTACTACACTTTTCTCTACAATTAGGTGTTACATCAGCTGAAAGGGCTTTTAAATATTCTTTTTTTAAAAATTCTTTATTAACTCCTATAGATATAAAATCCCAAGGTAAAACTTCATTTAAATTTCTTTGTCGATTTGCATAAAATGAAAGGTCAATATCTTCTTTTTGAAAAGCATCTAACCACTTTTCATATGAAAATAATTCTGTCCAACTATCAAATTTACATCCATTTTTCCATGCTTGATATAAAACTTTACCTATTCTTCTATCACCTCTTGCTAAAACTCCTTCTAATATGCTTAAATCAGCATGATGATAGTTATATTGAACTTGTTTACGTTTAATATTACGTTTTATAATTTTTTGTTTATTTTTAAATATTTCCAAATTATCTTGAGATGCCCACTGAAATGGAGTAAAAGGTTTAGGAATAAAGCAGGAAGTACTTAAAACTACAGTAATTGGTCTTTTTCTTTGTTCTTTTGGTATTTCAAAATATTTATTTACAATTTTATCTGCTAATTCTCCTATAGCTAATAAGTCTTCTTCAGTTTCTGTAGGTAATCCCAACATAAAGTATAATTTAACTCTATCAAATCCACCATCAAATAAAAGTTTACATCCATTTAAAATCTCTTCTTCAGATAAATTTTTATTTATAACATCTCTCATTCTTTGAGAACCTGCTTCTGGTGCAAATGTTACACTACTCTTTCTTACAGATTGAATTCTATTCATTAATTCAAGTGAAAATGCATCTATACGTAAAGAAGGAAGGGATAAATTAATTCCTTTGCCTTTAAATTCTGCAAGTAACTTTGAAGATAATTCTTCAAAACAAGTATAATCATTTGTACTTAATGAAAGTAAAGATATTTCTTCATGACCTGATGCTTCTACAAGAGTTTTAGCTTGATTAATTAAAGTATCAACAGATTTTTCACGAACTGGGCGATAAATCATACCTGCTTGACAAAAGCGACAACCTCTTATACAACCTCTAAAAGTTTCTAAAACAACTCTATCATGTACTATTTCAATTAAAGGTACTAAAAGTTTTTCGGGATAAAAAGCTTCATTCATATCATTAACTACAAGTTTATTTATAATAGATTTTGCATTAGGATGATTAGGCTTGAAACTTAATATTTCACCAGATTCTTTATATTCTACCTTATAAAACTTAGGTACATATATTCCATCAAAATCAAGTAGCTTTTCTAAAAAATCATTTTTAGTTCCTCCTGATTTCTTATTTTGTTTATAAAGTTCTATTATATCATCAAGTAATACTTCACCTTCACCAATATAAAAAAAGTCAACTATTTCTGCCAATGGTTCAGGGTTATAAGTACATGAACCACCAACACATATTATAGGGTGTTCTTCAGTACGTTCTTTACTCCATATAGGAATTTTAGCCAAATCAAGCATATTAATTAAATTTGTATAATTTACTTCGACTTGTAATGTAAAACCAACAATATCAAATTTATTTATTGGTTGTTGAGTTTCTATTGAAAACAAAGGAATATTATTTTCTCTCATTTGCTTTTCCATATCAATCCAAGGTGCATATACTCTTTCACAATAAGTATCTTCTCGACGATTAATAAAATAATATAAGATTTGCATACCTAAATAAGACATACCTATTTCATAAATATCCGGAAAACAAAAAGCAAAATGTACATCCACATCATGTGGATTTTTAACTACCATATTTATTTCATTACCCACATAACGAGCAGGTTTTTCAACTTGTAATAGTATCTCATCAGGTACTATTGTTTTAATCATAAATAATCCTCCAAATATTAAACTTCAATATAATTCTAACACTAAAATATAGATATTTGCAAGCTAATAATATAAGTTATAGATTCAAATCTTAAAACTTTATACAAATTACTTACAATAATTTTATTAAGTATAAAAAATAAACAATACTATATGTATTGTTTATTCATTAAATTTACTCAATAAGCATTTTTATTAACGAAACCTTTAAATACTGTTAGAAAAATTATTTTTATATCAAATAATAAACTCCAATTTTGTATATAATAATTATCACATTTTATTCTTTCTTCTATAGATGTATCTCCACGCCATCCATTTACTTGTGCCCAACCAGTAATACCTGATTTAACATAATGCCTTAACATATATTCTGGTATTTCATCTTTAAATTTATTAACCCAATAAGGTCTTTCTGGTCTAGGACCAACTATACTCATATCTCCTAAAAATACATTAAAAAATTGTGGTAATTCATCAAGGCTTGTTTTTCTTATAAATGAACCAAATTTTGTTTTTCGTGGGTCATTTTGAGTAGTCCATACAACATTAGTATCACTTTCCTTTTGAACTTTCATAGAGCGGAATTTTAACATATTAAAAGTTTTATTTTTTAATCCAACTCTTTCTTGTTTGAAAAATATAGGTCCTGGAGATGTAATTTTTACTCCCAAAGCAACAAAAATCATAATTGGAGAGGATGCTAATATTGCAAAGGTGGAAAAACAAATATCAAATATTCTTTTTACAATTTGATTTGAAATAGTATCTAAAGGAACATCTCTAACTACAAGCATAGGAATACCGTCTAAACTTTCTATATTCATATCAACTTTTAAAAATTCATAATAAGATGGTATAAATTTAACACGTACCCCTTCAGCATCACATTTGTTTATAATATTTTTTCCTTGCTCTATTTGCTCCATTTGTAATGCTATAACAACTTCATCAAATTTATTTTCATTTTGTAATTTAGTAAATTCATCTATGGTACCTATTATAGGATAGCCTAATAATCCATTACCTACAAGCTTAGAATCTAAGGACAATATACCTTTTACAATATATCCATATTTTTTATAATTTTTTATAGTTTTTAAATAATCTATTGCAACATTACTCGTTCCAATTACTAAAATATTTATTATATTTTCTCCACTATTATAATTTTTCTTTAAAATGCTATGATGGATAATTCTAAATATAATAGAATATATAATATTAAAAAATATAAAAGATGCTAGTACAAATCTTGAATAATTCCAACCTTCTTTAATAATAAATGTTAAACTCATTAGTATCAAAGCAGATACTATATTAGCAGTAATTAATCTTCTTATATCTTTAGATATTCTTGCGTCCAACGGATTTTTGTAAAGTTTAAAAATAATATAAATAAATATAACTACTGGCAATACTAATATTAAAATTTTATAATAATGTTCTATAGGAATACTTAATAATTTTGTTTCTTCAAAAAAATTTGTATTAAATCTAATATAAACACTTGTAATATCAGCTAATACAATTGCTAATATATCTAATATTAATAAAATCAAAATATGCATTTGTTTCTTTTGTTTAAGCATAACTTTTTACCCCTTATTTAAAATTTATTCAACTATAAACCAACCTAAATTAATTCCTACATTATTATTCTTGTCATAAAGTCTTACAACAGGTCTATCACCTTCTGCATTTAACCAAAATCCAAAAATACAATTATATTCTCCTTTAGATAAATTTATAATATATTTATGTTTATATTCTTTTCCTATTTCCCATTGTGTCATTGGAATTTCGACAAGATGATCACAATTTATAAAACCAGATTTATTTTCATAAGGTATAGTATTTATATCATTAACACCTAAATGCATCCACATAATATAATCATAATCTAATTTATCTAAACACTCAAATGTAAATTCAAATTGAGTAGTTTCATCTTCTAATTTAATTATTTCAACACCTTTATATTTTACTTTATTACCTAGTTCAATCATATTATTTGATAAGCCCATATCAACATACTGCTTATTATCGGCGTATAATCCTTCAAAATCTTTTAATTTACCTTTAATGCTATAGTTTTCAAAGGTTTTTTTAGTTAATAACGGATAATTATTAAGTAATACTACTAAATTTTTATCAGGATTAATAATTTTTATATCTTTAATTTTTGTATTTGATTGACCTTTAAAATTAATATTTAAGTTTGTCTCTTTATCTATACTAAAATATATATTAGCATATCCATCAGCTTGTTTATATTCTACTTGGTTTAAAATTTGATTTGTATCTAAATCTTCAATTATGATACTCATATCTATTTCATTTTCATTAGTTTTGTAAGTATTAATATAATAACGTAATATATATTCACCTTTTATATTTGCTTTATAAGGTAACTGTATTTCATTATTAGAAATATTTATATCTCCATAAATATATTTAGGAGCAACATTTATATACAAAATTAGAGTTAATAATAATCCTATAAAAGAAACTCCAAAGTTTATTCTTTTATTTTCCCTAATAATATATATTTCTTCATTTACAACTTTTTTAAATTCTATATTTTTATCTAAAGCAATTAAAACCAAACCTAATAGTACCCATAATACTCTTGCATTTTCTAAAGATATTGATAAAGATTGTATAAATATACTAATCCATAGAGAGATAAAAAAAACTTTAAAATTTTTATCTAGATATTTGGATTTAAATAGTTTTATAAATAAAATTGTAAATATACTGATAAATATACTTAAACCCAGAATACCTAATTCGGCAAAAATCCCAGCTAAAGAATTATGAGCAACCATTCCTTCATAATAATGACTTTCTATATCCCAATCAACATTATTATTTATAATATATTCTTTAGAATTAAGGGGGAAATTACCTCTTCCAACTCCTAGTATAAAATTATCAGTACCCATACTAATAGCAGATAATGATAAATTAAATCTTACATCAAACATGCCTGTTTTTTCTGTAACATCTACAGAACGTGAAATAAAATTATTGGTAAATTGATTTTTGAAATAGTTAGTATCTATACTAAAAATACTTAATCCAATACATAAGAGTAAAGGTATTAAATAAATTTTTTTTATAAAATATTTTATATTATAAAGAATGTATATAATCAATCCTGAAAAGAATCCTATTATGCCACCACGTGACATAGTTAATAAAATACATATAAATATAAAAGTATTAGTTATATTTAAAAATATTACTATCCTTTTATTTAATTTAATATAGTTTTTTATCCAAATATTTATAAAGAAGCTTATACTTAAATATAAAGCAGCAGCATTAGAATCTGTAATAGTTCCTAAGAATCTACTATGGCCTCCTAATGTAGTATTAAAAATTAATGGTTTTATACCTAATAATATACTTACTTGAGCATACA
This sequence comes from uncultured Eubacteriales bacterium, assembly GCA_964638835.1. Lineage (GTDB taxonomy): Bacteria > Bacillota > Clostridia > Lachnospirales > CAZQDT01 > CAZWZB01. The sequence continues at coordinate 10,537 of CAZWZB010000003.1, forward strand.
AACCATAAATCATAAATATCCATAAACCAAATATCCAAGCGCTTAGAACATTTTTAAAACTATTTTTATCTTCACAAGCATTATATCCAACAAATAAATATAAAGCACTAATAATAAATTTTATACCTTCAGAAATAATACCAACAATACCACTAGAAGCAACCTCACTATTTAAATTATAAATATTTGAAATTAAAAATATAGTTATTAAACTAGCGAAATACCACCAATAAGGATAATTTCTTTTAAGTTTAAAATTTTTTATATCTATTAACCATACAAGTCCTAAAAAAATTATAAATATATCTGACAAAGCTAGATTAAATTTTGAAGTACTAGTTATATTTATAATACTCATAATTGGAAATGTAGCAAATATAATGTATGTTAAATACATTTTTATTTTAGTCATAAGTAAATTCCTTTCAAGAATAATGTTAAATGTTTTAATTATATCATCATTATGTCACTAAAACAACCAATTTATTTTAAAAAATTCTATATTAATAACCACCTTTAAAAGGTGGCTTGCTATAAGTTGATATTAATTAAACTTAAAGATACTTTTAATTTCTTTGTATATTTGAATATTTATGATTATTTTATTGTATTATAAATTTATTATTTATATTAGTTTTATAATTCACTTACTAAATCACCCATATTATATAATCCAGCAGATTTATTTACTAAGTATTTACACGCTTTTATAGCTCCTACAGCAAATATTTCTTTAGACATTGAAATATGTGTAAGTTCTATTATTTCATCTTTACCAGCAAATATAATTTCATGTTCTCCAACAATTGTCCCACCTCTTACAGAATGAATACCAATTTCTTTTTTCTCTCTTTTTGTATAATCTTTTGAACGGTCATACTTATATGTATATTCATTATTAAGCACTTCATTTATTGCATTAGCCATAGAAATAGCTGTTCCACTTGGTGCATCTATTTTTTTATTGTGATGTTTTTCTATTATTTCTATATCAAAATTTGAGTCTGCAAGAATTTCAGTTGCCTTTTTAGCTAAATTAATTAAAAGATTGACACCTATAGACATATTTGCAGAAAAAAATATAGGAACCTGTTTAGAAGTTTCTTTTATATCTTGTATTATTTCTTCTGGTATACCAGTAGTACATATAACTGCTGGTATTTTATGTTCTCTTGAATATTCTAAAATTTTTGGTACTGCTTGTGCTGTTGAAAAATCTATTATAACATCTGCTTTAGTATGACAAACAAGGCAATCTTTTATAGACGCATATACAGGAAATGTATAAGTTGTTGTTTGTTCTATATCTACACCTGCTACTATTTCTATATTATTATCATTCTTTATTAAATTTACAATTACCTGCCCCATTACTCCGTTACAACCATTCATTATTACTTTTAACATAAAGTCACTCCTATTCTTTAATAATGTTTTCAAATTCTTTTATTGTTGTTTCTATATTTATAAAATGTATAGTATTTATAGAAAATTCTTTAGCAGCTAAAACATTTTCTTCTTTATCATCTATAAATACACATTCATTAGGTATCAAATTATAAGTTGATAATAATAATTCGTATATTTTTGGCTCTGGTTTTATAGTTTTAACATGTGCAGATATTATTTTACCATCTGCTAATTTCAAAAAGTCAAATATTTCTTCTACTTTATCATATACAACTCCAAAATTAGATAATAAATATATCTTATAACCTTTATTTTTAAGCTCAGTATAAAATTTAACTGCTTTTTCTATTGGTTCTAACATTTTAATCCAGTTAGTAAATATTTCTTCTATTTCTTTAGGGTAATTTGGATTTTCTTTTATTAACATTTCTAAGTACTTTTCAACTGGTAGTGTACCTCTATCTAATTCTAACCATCTTTTATCTTCAAAAACAATATTAAATAATTTTTCTGATAATTCTCTACCATGTCCAAAAGATAATACATATTCAAAAGGTTCATAAGAAAGTAAAACTTTCCCTATATCAAATATAACATTTTTAATCACTTTAACATCTCCTAATATTTTTAATTTCAATAACACCTGATAAATCTTCTTTTAAAGTTAATTCACCTATGCATTTTTCTTGAGTTTGTGGCATATACATTTCAACATTAACTACTTTCTTATTTAATATAAGCTCTTTAATAATTTTTTTATCAAGTTTTATACCATATGGTTCTACTGTACTTTTCCATATAGTAAACTTACACCCTAATTTCCATCTAGTACAGAAAAATCCTTTATTATGTTCTAATATATTACCTTCTTTACATGATGGACATTTAGCAATTGAATTTGTATTTGAGTTTGAATTATTATTAAATCTTTCTTCTTCCGGAAATACAATATCTTTATTCACTTTATGAGCTTCTGCTATTAAATAATTAATATATCTACTAATACTATCCATAAATTTTTGAGGTTGCATATTACCTTTAGCAATAGAAGATAGACCTTTTTCCCATTTTCCAGTTGTTTCAGGAGATTTAAGTTCATTAGGTAAAATATCTACAAGCTTCATCCCTTTTTCAGTTGGTATAAGTGATTTACCTTTTCTTTCTACATAACCTACTTTTAAAAGTCTTTCTATAATACTAGCTCTTGTAGCTGGTGTTCCTAATCCTGAATCTTTCATTTGTTCTTTTATCGATTCATCTTCTATTAATTTACCTGCATTTTCCATGGCGGATAAAAGAGTAGCTTCTGTATATGTCTTAGGTGGTTTAGTCTTTTTAGCAAGAACTTTATTATCTAACAAATCATATTCTTCGCCTTCATTTAATGGAGGTAATTGAGTTTCATCTTCTTTAGTTTTACTATTTTTAGAATTTTCTTTAGGTTTATCATCTAAAGTTTTATATAGTTCCATCCAACCATATTGCATTATAGTATTTCCTTTTGAAATAAAATGTTCATTGTCTATTTTTGTAATAACCCTAGTAATCATATAAATATATTGTGGATAAAAAACACAAATAAATCTTCTTACAACCAAATCATAAACTTTTAATTCATCAGAAGTTAATTTTTTTAAATCAGGTTTTACATCTGTTGGGATTATTGCATGGTGGTCAGTTACTTTACTATTGTCTATTATTCTTTTTCCTAATGGTAGTTCACTTAGATTAGATACATAAGTTAAATATGTTGTATATGGTTCAATATTTAGTTTGTTTAAAGTAGATTTTATTTTTTGTTTCATATCATCACTTAAATATCTACTGTCTGTCCTTGGATATGTTATAAGTTTTTTCTTTTCATATAAATCTTGTGCTACACTTAATGTTTGTTGAGCTGAAAAACCAAATTGTCTATTACAATCTCTTTGTAATTCAGTTAAATCATATAATAAAGGATGTACTTGTTTTTTTTCTTCATTTTCAACATCTGCTATAGTTCCTTTTTTATTTATAATACTTTTTGAAATCGAATTTGCTTGCTCTTTGGTTTCAATTTTTGTATCTTTAGTTTCAGGATTAAACCACATAGCAGTATACTTTTCAAAAAAAGCTTGAACTTCCCAATAATCCTTTGGTACAAATGCATTTATCTCTTTTTGTCTTTCAACTAATATAGATAAAGTTGGTGTTTGAACTCTACCTATACTAAGTAATGAATTATATTGTATAGTGTAAGCTCTACTTGCATTTATTCCAACTATCCAATCAGCTTCAGAACGACATTTAGCTGATAAATATAAATTATCATATTCTTTTCCATCTTTAAGTTTTGAAAATCCATCTTTTATTGCTTCATTTGTCATACTTGATATCCATAATCTTTTAAAACTCTTTTTACAATTTGTTTGTTCATATATATATCTAAATATAAGTTCTCCTTCACGTCCACTATCTGTAGCACATATTAAAGAATCAACATCTTTTGAATTCATTAAACTTTTTAAGATTTTAAATTGAGAAATTGTATTGTTAATAGGTTTTAGTTTAATTTGTTCTGGTATAATAGGTAAAGTATTTAATCTCCATTTTTTATATTTTTCATCATATTCTTCAGGGTCACACAATTCAATTAAATGACCTATCGCCCATGATACAATATAAGTATCACCTACCAAATAACCTTCTTTTTTTTCATTACATTTTAATACTTTTGCAATGTCTTTACCAACAGATGGCTTTTCAGCTATAACTAAAATTTTGCCCATGTAATCACCTCCTCATTATATTATCACAAAAAAGAACTCTAAGGTAGAGTTCTTTTTATAAATTTAAAAATTATAAGTTATCTAAATAATAGTTTAACATATAGAAAATAGAATTGTAAATATTATATTACTTTTAAAAATGTTAATTATAAGTAATTAAAAATAATAATTACAATAAAATATTATCTTTATATTTTTAGTTTAATGTTGTGTCGCACTTTATTTAAAGTGCGACACAACATTGATTTTAAATTTTATTTTTTTATTATTTTGTTATGGTAATCTAAATTTAAACAAGAATACATTTTTAAAAGATATCTACACAATATCAAAATAGTTTTGGGAATCTTATATGTAAGTAGGTGAATATATTGAAATGGTTTTATTTTTGTGTTACACTTAATGTAATGAAGATTATCTTGATGAAATGTAATAGTAAAATTAATTATGTGTATTTATATTAATTTAGGAGGGTGTTCAATGAAAAAGATTTATCTACTTTCTGCAATTTTAGGCACTATATTGCCATATTATTTTTTCGTAATGTTTTTAATTGAAAATGGTTTTAATACTTCATTATTGATTTCTCAATTGTTTGCTAACAACATTTCAACATTTTTTGCTGTTGACTTTTTAATTTCATGTATTATATTCTTGATTTATATGTTCAAAGAATGTAACAAATTATCAATTAAAAAAATTCAATGGTTATGTCTTTTAGCTCTTTGTACAGTTGGGTTGTCACTTGCTTTACCATTGTTTTTGTTTTTTAGAGAGAATTATATTACTAGAAGAAAATGAATATTTTGTTTATAAATCTTAATAAATTTTATTAAAAATAATCTTAACTATTGTGAAATATATGTTATGTTTAATATAAATTATAAATCTTTACTTAAAATAATAGTTTCAACAGTCAAAAGTATATTATTAAATAAATCCTATAACTTAGTTTAAGTTTTTATAAAATACAGTTTGATTTAAAGGTTCATGCATTTTACTAAAATGTTCTGGTGATTGTGATTTATTATTACTATAAATAATAACCAAAGTATTAACAGGTTCAATGTTTGATGGTAAATTAAAAAATATCTACACAATGTCAAAATAGTTTTTGTAATCTTATATGTAATTAGGTGAATATATTGAAATGGTTTTATTTTTTTGCTATGATTAATAAATACATATAGTAGTTGCAGGATTTTATATTAAGGAGATATATTTATAATAGGTGGTGACAAAATTAATTATTAGACAAGAAACTCCAGATGATTATAATGCCGTATATGAATTGGTAAAGAAAGCTTTTGCAACCACATTACATTGTGATGGAACAGAACAAGATTACCTGAATGATATTAGAAAAAAGAAAAGCTTTATTCCTGAGCTTTCACTTGTTGCAGTTAAAAATGAGAATATTGTTGGTCAAATAGTACTTTACAAGATGCAGATAATTTGTCATGATATAAAAATAACACAACTTGTAGTTTCGCCATTATCTGTTACTCCTACATATTTTGGTCAAGGTATTGGGTCAAAATTATTAAATACTGGATGTGAGAAAGCTAAGGAGTTGGGTTATAAAGCAGTTTTTCTTTGTGGAGATTATTTATACTATTCTAAGTTTGGATTTGTTCCAACTTATCAATTTGGAATTTATCATAAAAATGATAATGATAAAAATGCTAACTGGTGTATGGTGAAAGAACTTGAAAAAGGCTTTTTAAACGAAATTTCAGGGGTGGTAGATATTCAGTAACATATAACCAAAACACACATTTTGGTTATAAATCCTAATTAAATTTTATCAAAAATAATCTTAAACAATAAAAAAAGTTGTATATGCAAAGAAGATATACAACTTTTTATGTATTTATTAAATAAATCCTATCCTTATAGTTTATTTTAAGTTTTCATAAAATACAGTTTGACTTAAAGGTTTACGCATTTTACTAAAACGTTCTGGTGATTGTGGCTCATCATTACCATAACCAATAACCAAAATATTAATTGGTTCAATGTTTGATTGTAAATTAAATTCTGATTTAATAACATCAGGTTTGAAATAACATACCCAAACTGTATTAAGCCCTAATTCAGTAGCTTGCAACATCATATAGTCTGTAACAATACTTACATCAATATCAGTAATCTGCTTTTTATCAAAAGGACGCACCCATGCAGTATTTGTATCTCCACATACAATAATAGCTAGAGGTGCATTAAAAATATTTGCAGCTTTACTAATTTTATTTAATCCTTCTTCTTCTTGTACAACAATTAATTTTTGTGGTTGTGAATTAATTCCAGTTGGTGCAATACGTGAAGCTTCAAGAATTAAATCTAATTTTTCTTTTTCTACTTTTCGGTTAGAATAACTCCTACATGAATAACGTTTCTTTGCTAGTTCAAGAAAATTCATTATTAACACTCCCTTTAATCATTTAGATTGACATTTTATTAACACTACAGTATTATTATAACGTTAATTTTTAATTTATCAAGTACGCACTTTTTTAATATTTAGTATACAAAATGATATTGTAAAAGGAGAAAAAGTATATGCATAGAGGTAAAAGTGAATTTAATTGTCCAATTGAAGCAACTATAGATTTGATAGGTGGAAAATATAAAGCAATTATATTATGGAATTTAATAGATAATACATTAAGATTTAATGAATTAAAAAAAATTTTACCAAAAGCTACTCCTAAAATGCTTACGCAACAATTAAGAGAATTAGAAGAAGATAAACTTATAATAAGAGAAGTATTTCCTGTAATTCCACCCAAGGTAGAATATTCTTTATCTGATTTTGGAAAAAGTATTATTCCAATATTAGATGTTATGTGTAATTGGGGGATGGATTACCTTAACAAAAATCATTAATTAGAAATTCTATATGATTGTAATATTATTAATTATCTAAAAATATTGCATAAATAAATTTTTCGTGATATACTTCCCATTAGATTTTATTTTAAAGTTAGAAAGGTGAATATTATAGAAAATTTTAATCCTAATCGTTATGCGATTATAGAAGAAAAAAATAAAAGAGAAATAATTATGTTGCGTGGAAGTGGTTGTTCATGGTCAAAGTGTAGGTTTTGTGATTATCATTTAGATTCATGTAAAGATGAAGAATTAAATTTTAATTTAAATAGTAAAGAATTAAATAAATTAACAGGAATACATAAAAAACTTGAAGTAATTAATTCTGGTTCTTTTGTAGATTTAGATAAAAATACAATGCAATTAATTGAAGACAAATGTATTTTATTAGGTATTAAGGAATTACATTTTGAATGTCATTGGAATCATAGATTTGAAATAAAAAAATTGAAGGATTATTATAATTCTAAAGGTATTACTGTTAAAGTAAAAACAGGTGTTGAAACATTTGATTATCTTTTTAGAGAAAGTTATTTACATAAAGGTATTACTACAAAATTTCCTGCTGAAATAGCAACTTATTTTGATGAATGTTGTTTACTACAAGGATTACCAGGTCAAACAGTTACTTCAATGCTTTTAGATATTACTACAGCACTTAAATTTTTTGAAAGAGTGTGTATTAATATTATGCAAGAAAATGGTATGCCTATTAAACCTGACCCTAAAACTATAGAAATATTTGAAAAATATATTTATCCTATCTATATAGATGATTATCGTGTGGATATATTAATGGAAAATACTGCTTTTGGAGTTGGTGGAGTTGTTACAAATGAGTAATGAGTTAATTTTAATTTTAAGCCTTATTTTAATATATTTTGGAGTTTTATTAAGTTTTATATTATTTGGAGAAAAAGGATTGGTTTGTTTTACAGTAATTGCTACTATATCTGCTAATATTGAAGTTCTTATTTTAATTAATGCTTTTGGTATGGAGCAAACATTAGGTAATATTCTTTTTGCTTCTACATTTTTAATTACAGATATACTTAGTGAAGTTTATGGTAAAAAGTCAGCAAACCAAGCTGTTAATATTGGTATATTTGTATCTATATGCTTTATTATTTTGTCACAATCATGGTTTTTATATACACCTTCTGAAAATGATATAGCTATGACAAGTATTAAAGAGGTATTTTCAAATACCCCTCGTTTAATGATTGTTGGATTAACAGTTTATGCTATTGTTCAACGATTTGATGTATGGGTTTATCATAAATTATGGAATTTTTCTGAAAAATTATCTGGTTCAAGAAAGCCCTTTTTATGGTTAAGAAATAACGGTTCTACTTTGATAAGTCAGTTATTAAATACTATATTATTTACGCTTGGTGCCTTTTTGGGAATTTATGATATTAAAACACTTTGTGCAATTGCTGTATCTAGTTATGTTATTTTTATAGTTACAAGCTTAATTGATACGCCTGTTGTTTATATTGCTAGAGCAATACACGAAAAATATAATAGTTAATATTTATGTCAATGTAGTTGTTTACAACTACATTGATTATATTTAACAATCAATATTTTCTAAATTTTTTATAGAAGGATTATTTATTATATTACCTTTATAATCAAATCTTGAGCCATGACAAGGGCAATCCCATGATAATTCATCTATATTCCATTCAAGTTGACAACCTAGATGAGGGCATATTGTATTAACACTAAATATTTCATCATTTTCATTTCTATACACACCTATTTTATGTCCTTCATAATTTACAATTCCACCATTACCTCTTTGTATGTGTTCAATGTCTTCTTTGGGTATTTTAAATTTTTTAAGAATCATTCCAGATATAGTTTGTACAGTATCTTCAACTAAAGTTTTAGTGGATGCTTTTAAATTAAATCTTTCTGGTGAAAATATATCATACTCACTATTATTCTTAAGTATTAAGTCTGAAATAATCATTGCAGATACCATAGAATTTGTCATTCCCCATTTATTAAATCCTGTAGCAACATACATATTTGGAGTAGATGTTGAATAATGACCAATGTAGGGTATACCATCTAATGTAATACAATCTTGTGCAGACCAAGTATATCTTTCCATAGCTTGAGGATAAAAATCTTTATAAGCAGTTCTTAATATATTGTAACATTTTTCTGGTTCATGTTTACCTGTTCTATGACCTGCACCACCAAATAATAATAAATCTTTATAGTTTCTAAAAGAATAATCACCATTTTCATTTATATACATACCATCTAATTTTTGAGCATTTTCAAGTGCTATTACATAAGAACGAGATTGATACATTCGCATAAAATAGTAACCAGGTGTATTTATAAAAGGAAAATGGGTTGCAACTATTATAACATCTGCTTTAATATTACCTCTATTTGTAATAATTGTACTGTTATCTATATCTACAGACTTAGCCATAGTATTTTCATATATAGTAATGTTTTTTGAAATTTCTTGTATAAATTTTAAAGGATTAAATTGTGCTTGATTATTAAATTTTATAGCACTTTTAATTTCAAAAGGTAAAGTAGTTTTATTAGTTAATTCTGAATTTATATTTAGACTAGTAGTTGCTTTTAATTCCGCTTCTATATTTTGGGTTTCTGACAACGAGTATACATAAGCGGGTAATTGCTCAAAATCGCAATCTATATTATTTTTTTCTATAATTTCTTTATATTTTTTTATTGCATTTTCATTTGCTTTAGCATATTGTAAAGCTTTTTCTATACCAAAATTTTTTATTAATTTATCATATATTAAATTATGCTGTGATGTTATTTTGGCAGTAGTATTTTTAGTCTGACCGCTTGCTATTTTATTTGCTTCAATTATAACTGGATTTAGATTATTTTGTTTAAGCATAAATGCTATTAACATTCCAGCCATTCCAGCACCTATTATAGCAATATCAACTTTTATATCTTCTGTTAATATATCTTTATTAGTAAATTTACAATTATCACTCCATATTGACTCCATAAAAAATCACCTCATAAATAGTTTATCCATTTAACAAGATGATAGTCAACTAATTTGAAGCTTCAACTTCATATTTAGGATAAGGCTCTTTATTATCAGTTAATCCCATCAAATAATCAACACTTGTATTATAAAATATAGATAACCTTTCCATTACTTGTAAAGGAGGTTCAGCCTTCCCAGTTTCATATCGTGAATATGTTTGTTGATTACAATGAAGATACTCTGCAACATGTTTTTGATATAAATCATTATCTGTTCTTATATCCTTTAATCTAAGCTTCAATGGAATCCCTCCTAATTATTTATTAGATTTTTTAAATTAATTTGTTGATTATAAGCAATTTAGTTATTATTTTAAGTATATATTATATATATCACTAAAAAGTAAATTGACATATACTCTTTTTCTGTGTATAATAATGTCAAGTAATAAAAAAAAATTAAAAATAAGGAGAAATATATGATTGATTTTAGTGTTGAATATATAGAAAATAATATTTTAAAAGATAATTTGGATTATATTAAATCATCGAGAGAAATACAGGTAAATAAAAAATTTTTAAAACGGATGCTTACAGAAAGACAAATGGAAATTCTCGAAAATATTTTAAATGAAAAAGATATAATAAAAGATATAGTAGCAGAAGCCAGTTATAAAGATGGATATAAAAAAGGGTTGCAAAATATGTATAAAGAATAAAATTTTGTCTCAAAATAATTTATTTTGAGACAATTTATTTTTACATACATTTAAAAATTAAATATGTTATAAAAAAAAGGGATTAATATTGGAACAAGACTTGAACATATAATACCATTTACTACAGCAATTATAATTATTTCTTCATTTGTATATTTAATTAATATTGGTAAAGTTGTATCTGAACTTGTAGCAGCAGCACTTGCAATTGCAGTATAATAATTTAAATATTTTGCTACAAAAGGTATTAACAAAAAAGAAATTATTTCTCTAATTAAATTACTAAAAAATGCAATTGTCCCCATTTCTGTTCCTAATAATTCACTAATAAGAATTCCCGATAAACTATACCAACCCATTCCCAACACAATACTAACACTTTCTTTTATATGTATATTTAATATAAAACTACTTACAATCCCACCAACAATAGTCCCTATAACAATTCCAAATGGTATTATAAATATTGTAAATTTATATTTTTTAATATTTCTAAATACCGATTTATTATTTCCAACACTTATACCAACTGTAAACATTAATATATAAAGTATATAATCCGAAATTTGAGAAAATAAATTAACCGTATCTGAAGGTATCAATTTTCCGAAAGTAATACCTAATATTAAACTAATTATTGCTATCAATATCATTCTTTTTCTCCATAAATTTTTTTGTTAAAACATATACAAACATAATAGAAAAAGTAATAGGTATAATGGCTAAAATAAAACTACTAAAACCTATATTTATTATCATATCAAAAAAATCATTTCTATTTCCTAATGAAACACCCATCAAAAAAATCAAAAATGTTATACATAATATTTGAACATTACTATTAATCCTAATGTATTTTTGAGGAAACCATTTTAAACCCACAAATATCCCAATTAACATAATAACCAAAGCTAAAATTTTAATCACTCCTAAAAATATACTCCTTAAGCTATTCTTAAGGAGTAATTATATTTTGTATGCTAGTACACAAAAAAATTGAATTTCAATTATATTGGTAAAAGCATTATTATTATTGAAGTAAGATTTAAACAAACACTTATTAAATAAAGTACCATAACTACTTGTTTAGGTGTTAAACCTGTTTTTAAAAGACGATGATGTATTTGGCTTGCATCTGCTTGATATATTGGTTTACCTGAAATAAATCTTTTTAAAACAACAAATAAATTATCGAAAATAGGTACTCCAAGTGCTAATATAGGAACGAATATTGAAATTAATGTTGCTTGTTTAAATGCTCCATCTAATGATATTACAGCTAATATAAAACCTAAAAAATTAGCTCCTGAATCTCCCATAAATGTTTTAGCTGGAAATTTATTATATTTTAAAAAACCTAAAGCTGAACCTGCTAACAAAATTGACATCATAGCAGATATATCCTGTTTCATATATGAAGCAACTATAAATAAAGTAGTAGCAGATATTGTACATAATCCACCAGCAAGGCCATCCATACCATCTGTAAAATTAATTACAGTAGTAACACCAAAAATCCATGTTATAGTTAATAAAAATTGCAACCATATTGGCAATAAAACATATACATCTGTAAAAGGACTTGTAAAACCTGTAAACCTTATTCCAGCAGAGTATACCATTATAGCAGCTGTTATTTGCAATAAAAATCTTGGGAGTATTTTAAATTCTTTACTTCTTGTCTTATACCAATCATCAATTATTCCTATACATAATATTATAAAAGCTCCACATAATATAGCAATAGTTCTTTTTTCTATATGTCTTACAAATATCATATATCCTATTAGAAATCCTAAAAACATTCCAACTCCGCCCAATAGAGGTGTTGGTTTTTTATGTTCTTTACGTTTAGTAGGTTTGTCTACAAAATCTACTTTAATTGCAAATTTTATTAATAATGGAGTGATTAGTAAAACTATTATAAAAGAAGTTAAAAAAGCCAATAAATATTTTAACATTTTATTTCCGCCTTTCGCATTTGCACATAATTCGTTGAAAGTTATATTTAAAATCCTAACCATTATATACTAATATTGATTTAGTTTCAACTATTTTTTTTATATTATGATTATATATTATATTTTATTTTATACACAATAAAGTTGAAAACTTATATAAAACCTTATAAATATGGTTTATATGAATTTTTAAAAATAAATTTTTAACTTTATATTCCTACATATAATTAGTAAAGTTTATAAACTTCATTGATTATATACTAAATATAATTATTAATTAATAATTATTTTTAATTAATACTATTGACTTGTATACAGTATTCTTATATAATAATAGTGTAACCAATGGTTATATAAATTAAGGAGGAAAATTTATGTTTGAACAATGGAACAATTTTGAAACTGGAGATTGGACAAAGGAAGTTAACGTTAAAGATTTTATTGAAAAAAATTATACCCCATATGAAGGCGATGATAGCTTTCTTGAAGGTCCTACAGATAGATCAAAAAAACTTTGGGAACAAGTTTTAGAATTAATGAAAATAGAAACAGAAAAAGGAATTTTAGATGCTGAGACAAAAAGACCTTCAACAATTACAACATTTGGTCCAGCGTACATTGATAAGGATTTAGAACAAATTGTTGGTTTTCAAACTGATAAACCATTAAAGAGAGGTATAATGCCTAATGGTGGTTTACGTGTTGTAAAAAAAGCTTTAAAATCTTATGGATATGAACTTCATAAAGATACAGATGAAATATTTACAAAATATAGAAAAACTCATAATGAGGGTGTATTTGATGCTTATACTGATGATATGAGAAAAGCAAGACATTCAGGAATAATAACTGGGCTACCAGATGCTTATGGTAGAGGTCGTATAATTGGTGATTATAGACGAGTAGCATTATATGGGATAGATTTTCTTATAGAATCTAAATTAGTAGATTTAAAACAACTTGAAGTTGCATATATGGAATCTCCAGTTATTCGCCAAAGAGAAGAAATTAATGAACAAATTCGTGCATTAAAAGCATTAAAACAAATGGCTGAAAATTATGGATTTGATATAAGTAAACCTGCTAAAAATGCAAAAGAAGCTATTCAATGGACTTATTTTGGTTACTTAGGAGCTATTAAAGAACAAGACGGAGCTGCCATGTCATTAGGACGTGTTTCAACTTTCCTTGATGTATATATTCAAAAGGATATTGAAAATGGAGTATTAACAGAAAAAGAAGCTCAAGAACTTATGGACCATTTCGTAATGAAACTTAGAATGGTACGTTTTTTAAGAACTCCAGAATACAATGATTTATTTTCAGGTGACCCTACTTGGGTAACAGAAGTTATTGGTGGTATGGGTGATGATGGAAGAACTCTTGTAACAAAAAATAGTTTCCGTATGCTTCATACACTTAATAATCTTGGACCAGCTCCAGAACCAAATATGACTGTATTATGGTCTGAATCTTTACCACAAGGTTTTAAAGATTTCTGTGCTAAAACTTCTATTAATACAAGTTCAATTCAATATGAAAATGATGATTTAATGCGACCATATTGGGGCGACGACTATGGAATAGCTTGTTGTGTATCTGCTATGAGAATAGGTAAACAAATGCAATTTTTCGGCGCTCGTGCTAATCTTGCAAAAGCTTTACTTTATGCAATTAATGGTGGTAAAGATGAAAAATATAATGAACAAATATCACCTGAATTTGCACCAGTAACAGGAGACTATTTAGAGTATGATGATATTATTAAAAAATTCGACCAAATACTTGATTGGTTATCACAACTTTACATTAATACATTAAATATTATCCATTATATGCATGATAAATATAGTCATGAAAATTTACAAATGGCTTTACATGATAAAGAAATATTAAGAACTTCTGCTTGTGGTATTGCAGGTTTTTCTGTAGTAGTTGATTCATTATCAGCTATAAAATATGCTAAAGTAAAAGTTATAAGAGATAAAGAAACAGGTCTTGCAGTGGATTATGAAGTAGAAGGCGAATACCCTGCTTTTGGTAATAATGATGAAAGAGCAGATGAAATAGCTAATTATGTTGTTAAAAGATTTATGGAAAAATTAAGTATCCATAAAACTTATAGAGATAGTGTACCTACACTTTCAGTTTTAACAATTACTTCAAATGTTGTTTATGGTAAGAAAACTGGAAGCACTCCTGACGGAAGAAAAGCAGGAGAAGCATTTGCACCAGGTGCTAACCCAATGCATGGTAGAGATAAAAAAGGTGCTATTGCATCTATGGCATCAGTTGCTAAACTTCCTTATGAATATGCACAAGATGGTATTTCTTATACTTTCTCTATTATTCCAAAAGCACTTGGTAAAGCTGAAAATGAAAGAATTTCAAATTTAGTAGGCTTACTTGATGGTTATTTCCATGATAAAGGACATCATATAAACGTAAATGTATTTGACCGTGAAACATTACTTGATGCTATGGACCATCCAGAAAAATACCCACAGCTTACAATTCGTGTATCAGGATATGCAGTTAACTTTATAAAACTTTCAAGAGAACAACAATTAGACGTTATACACAGAACATTCCATGAAAGATTCTAAAGTTTAAATAAAAACCATTTAACTATAGTTTAGTTAAATGGTTTTTTTATTTTGATGATATTATAAGATTTTTCGTCATTGCAATAATTTAATAATTAGTTTTTGGCTTTATTTATAGTGATTGAACTTATCCATACCTTTAATTTTCTTTTACACTTTTTTTTGAAATAAATGTTGTTTTTTATATAGACTATAAAATTACCCTTGAATTTATTGCATTTGTTTATATTATCAACAGTCAAAATCTCTTTACACTTTCGTTGCAAGTGTAAAGAGATTTTGACTGCTTAAATTTTAAAATAATTTTAATTTTTTGATATTAAAATATAGTTAACTGATATTTAATTAGCATTACTCAAAATTAATTACAAAACAATTTTTATAAATAAATTTTCATTCTATATATTTTTGTTATATTTAAACAAATTTATAATTAATAAAAGTATATACTTGCCAAAAGAGATTTAAATCATTATAATAAAAGCTACAAATTAAAATTGCAGAGGAGAATGAAAATGTTAACAAAGCTTGGTTTTGGTGCAATGAGGTTACCTTATAAAGATGGGGATATAGACCAACAAAAAGTAAATGAGATGGTGAAATATGCAATTGAAAATGGTATTAATTATTTTGATACTTCTTTAATATATCATGATGGTAAAAGTGAAGTTTCACTTGGTATTGCACTTGAACCATTTAAGCGTGAAAGTTATTTTTTAGCTGATAAAATGTCATTTTGGTTAGTTAATTCAGAAGAAGATTTAGATAAATTATTCAATACTTCATGTGAACGTTTAAAAACAGATTATATTGACTATTATCTTATGCATTCTATGACTAAAGAAATGTTTGCGAAAGTAAAAAATCTTAAAGCTATTGAATGGGCATTACAAAAGAAAAAAGAAGGAAAAATAAAGCATCTTGGTTTTTCAATTCATGATGATTATGATTGTTTAGTAGATATATTAAACGAACATGATTGGGAATTTGCTCAAATACAATATAACTATATGGATTTAGATGATAATCCGGGTAAAAAAGGTTATGATGAACTTGTAAAAAGAAATATTCCTATAGTTGTTATGGAACCTCTTAAAGGTGGTGCTTTATCAAATATACCAGAACATATTGCCACAC
This sequence comes from uncultured Eubacteriales bacterium, assembly GCA_964638835.1. Lineage (GTDB taxonomy): Bacteria > Bacillota > Clostridia > Lachnospirales > CAZQDT01 > CAZWZB01. The sequence goes on from CAZWZB010000003.1 coordinate 27,036, forward strand.
CTTTTTCAGAACTTGGTAAATCTAATGCAAGTTTTTCTTTCCGTTGGCTTGCTGAACAAAAAGGAATAAACATTATTCTTTCTGGTATGAGTGACTTAAATCAATTAAAAGAAAATATAGAACTTTTCAAAAATATTTCACCACTTAATGAAGAAGAACATCAAGCAATATTAAAAGTTAAAGAAAATTTAAAACAGTTACAAAAAGTAAATTGTACTGGTTGTTCCTATTGTATGCCATGCCCTATAGGTATTACTATTCCTGAACTTTTTAGAAGTTGGAATATGCGTTCTATGATGAAAACACATAATTGGATTTCTGGTGTTGATATTAATAAATCTTTAGCAGAAAAATGTGTTGAATGTGGTAAATGTATGTCTCATTGCCCACAAAATATAAATATACCTGAGAAATTAAAACAGTTGGTTGCTGAATAAAGATTGTAATTATTATTTTGGTATGCTATACTAATTTCTATTAATAAATAATAGAAGGGAAAATAAAAAAACTTATGAAATTAGGTATTGTTGGACTTCCAAATGTAGGTAAGAGTACATTATTTAATTCTCTTACACAAGCTGGTGCAGAGGCTGCTAATTATCCTTTTTGTACAATAGACCCAAATGTAGGGATTGTTCCTGTTCCAGATTATAGACTTAAAAAACTTGCTGATTTATATAATTCTGAAAAAATTATTCCTGCAGTAATAGAGTTTGTAGATATAGCAGGTCTTGTTAAAGGTGCTAGTCGTGGTGAAGGATTAGGAAATAAATTTTTATCTCATATACGTGAAGTTGATGCTATAGTTCATGTTGTAAGATGTTTTGATGACCAAAATGTAATCCATGTTGAAGGTTCTATTAACCCTATACGTGATATAGAAACTATAAATCTTGAATTAATATTTTCTGATATAGAAGTAATCGAAAGAAGACTTTCTAAAAACTCAAAACAAGCTAAAAATGATAAAGCTATAGCAAATGAAATTGAAGTACTTAAAAAACTTCAAGATACACTTAATGAAAGTAAATGTATTAGAAGTTTAGAATTTGAAACCTTAGAAGAAAAACAATTTGTTGATTCTCTTAATTTACTTACAAATAAACCTATATTATATGCTACAAATGTTCTTGAAGATGATTTAGTTAATGATGGTATAAATAATAAATTCGTAGAAGAAGTTAAAGCTTTAGCTAAAGAAGAAAATTCAGAAGTATTTGTAGTATGTGCTAAAATTGAAGAAGAAATTTCAACTCTTGAAGAAGAAGAAAAAATTATGTTCTTAGAAGAATTAGGCATAAAATCAAGTGGACTTGATAAATTAATTTCGGCAAGTTATAAATTATTAAATCTTATAAGTTATTTAACAGCAGGACCAAAAGAAACACGTGCTTGGACTATAACTAATGGTACAAAAGCACCTCAAGCAGCAGGAAAAATTCATAGTGATTTTGAGCGTGGTTTTATACGTGCTGAAATAGTTTCATATGATGACTTAATGCAATATGGTTCATATAATGGAGCCAAAGAACAAGGATTAGTTCGTTCTGAAGGCAAAGATTATATTGTTAAAGATGGAGATGTAGTACTTTTTAGATTTAATGTTTAGTTAAAATTTTATAGTAAAAAATATTAATTTTATTGGCTTTTGTCATCGTTGGCAAAAGCCAATAAAATTAACATAAATTAAGAAAGACTAGCATTAAGCTTGTTAAGGTATAAAAGTCTTGTGTAAGATAAATTTTGTCTTTACATATGGAATTTAAACCACATAGTTGCATCTAGTCTTTTTAACATATTTTCATAAACGGTAGTAATCATAGGAGGTATATTATGGAGCAGAATAATAGCACTTTGCTTGATATATTACAATCTCTTTGTCCAACAAAAGAAGATAATGAAACATATTCTTATAAGTATAAGAATATTGATTTTTTAGATAATATTGCTGCAAAGGTTAATGATACATATAAACTAAGTAACGAAAAGAATAAAACCAATCTACTATTCTTAATTAACTTCAAATTAAAAGAATTGTTTGTAGAGTTAGAAGACTATGAGAGAGCTTATAATTTTAATAGACCATTCTCAAAATTTGCTTTAGAGTATTATAATGATAACGGTTTTGACAACCAAGATATTCATTACTTAATTAATGAATGTATTGCTCAAATAAAATTCAAAGGAAAACTTGATACTGAATTTAGCGAATTTATTGATAAAGTATTTAATCATTTATTATGTGAAGTAAACCTTTACCCTTCATCTTCATCAGATAACTTCTATTTTAGTGAAGATGAAAGTATTTCTATTGGTTTTAACAGAAGTAATTACTTTAATGTTTTTATATACTGTTTAGTAAATAAATATAAAACTATAGATAACAATAAAATAAATGAGTATGTACTATTTTTAAGCAAATCAATAATTAATTGGATTTATATATTTTATGATGATAATATTCTAAATATAATTAATAATTTACAAGAACTTAAAAACTTAGTAATTGATAATAGATTTTATGATGATGGTGTATTTAATGAATGTAGTAAATACCTAGTTATATTATTATCATATTACGTAGAACTTGAATCTTTAAAATTTATATTTGCTAAGAAGTTTGATGAAGAATGGATGAAGTGTGGAAATGAGAATAAGTATCAAAATCTCAACAAAAAAGAACAAAAAATTTTAATTAATAAAATTACTAACCTAGTATTACATATTCTATCTTACAATCAAAATCCATCTAAAGAAGTTTCATTAATGTTTAAAACAGTTTTAGGTACAAGTGTTATATATAATAACGAAAATCTATTTGATGATATACTCATAAACAATATTGATAGAAATCAGATAAATAAGGATTTAATGAATCTAATAATGGAGAATAAAGTTAATAAAATGTTTAATAAAAAGCAATATGAGATTATCTCAAATTATTATCTTTCTAATAATTCAGAAAGTTGGTTACCAATTCATTACTTTAAAATAGCTTATTCGTTATATGAATGTGGGTTTCTTGATGAAGCAAAAGAATTGTACGAAAAATTAATTGAATCTAACAATACTTCAAGTGCCATATACAATAATCTTGCAATTATATATGAGTCTAAAGATGAACTTCCAAAAGCTTTAGAGTTAATAACTAAAGCAGTACGTATTGATAAAGATAATGAAATATTTACAAATAATTTAAAGAGAATAAAAGATAAAATTGTTGAAGAAAAGGACAGAAAAAATCAACTTGAAACAGCATATTTTAAAAAAACAAATAAATATCATAAAAGTATTCTCTTTGCTATCTATAAATCTATGGACACAGATTTAACAATTGATGATTTATTTTCAATTGTTAAGCAAGATGAAAAATGGGTAAGTAAAAATATAGATGAGTTAATAGACTTAAAATTAATCAAATTCACAAAGAATACAGAATTTATAAAAGATATAGTTATTGAGCCATTAATACTAAAGCTAATAGAAGATTATATCGACCCAAGTATAGAAAGAGAAATAGTAAAGGTAGATAACAATAAATTGTATCGTTCTATTTTCTTTAGTGAATCTGAAATAATGCTATATAAAGTTCTTATGGAGTTATTTCCACAGCACTTAGTATTTCCTAACATGAGTTTAAAAACCATTATTGATGTAGATAAAATAAAGGAGTTATTTGATAAAAACATAATAGATTATTTGTTTACAGCTCATGTAGATTTTGCTATTGTAAGTACTCTTAATTATTTTCCTATTATTGCTTTTGAGAAAGATAGCAATTATCATGATGAAGGAAAAGGGAAGGAAAATACAAATAAAAAGAATCAAATTTTCAAAGCTTCTGGTTTACCACTTGTACGATTACGTTTTAATAATAATATAAAATATGAAAAACTTAAATCTGATGTTAAGAAAGCTACAAAAGATTTAATACTTGAAATAGAAAAAGAAAACGGAAACTTCCTAATTGAAATATCTAAAGAGATTGATATTAAAAAATTTGGAGTAGTCGAATCTCCAGTAGATTTAGATAAGGTTACAAAAGAATGGGAAACTATTGTTGGTTCAGACATAAGTAAAAAATCAAAAGTTATTGATATAATTGATGGTTTTCTTGAAATAGAAGTTTCAAAAGGTTTAGAACCAACAATAAAACTAATAGAAAGTACTGTTTTTGAGAAATTAAGTACAAAGTTTGACGTAATAAAGAAACTTATTTTTTTATGGTATGAATAAATTATGAGGAACCATTTTTATGGGAATTATTATTATTATATTGAAAGTTGTGAATAAAGAATATTTACCAGCTATACATTATTTAATTACTACGATTGCCCTTTGCATGGGATATATAGTTATTGGGTCATAATAAATACAATATCTAAGAGTTTATTAATTATAAGAAAAAAAACCACTAGTTAAACTAGTGGTTTTTCTTTCTGTTCTAATTTTTTATTTCTAAAGTATAAGCTTAAATCTATACTAACCATTAGTAAATTTAGGATATATAATACAAGTACTATATCACGACTATAGGTAATTTTATGTATTATTCCAAATATATATCCTACAAGTATAATAACTAAAAACATAGGGCTTTTGCCACCTGTTGATTTAGATTTTAAAGACTTAATTATGTTAGTAGGCCATGCAAATCCAAAACAAAGTAACATCCCAACTTCAAATATACTCAACAATTATTCTCCTTTCACAAAATTATAGGAATATTCAATGAATATTCCTATATATACTTAATTTGTACTTGCAAATAGTTTTATTGATTTAGATAATGTTGTTATTGATTTAATAATTTCCACTATATTTTCTTGTGGATTATTTAATTTTGTTTTACTGTCTTCTATAACTTCACCAAAATTTTTAGATATATCTTCCCAAAGAACCATAACAGAAATACCTTCTACATTTACTTCATTTGCATTATCTAAAACTTCTAATGTAGTAGTACCTGCTTGTTTTTCATTAACAACTATATTCCACATAGTTTCTTTAGGCAATTCTACAAGCTTACTTTCAGAATTAGCATTATAAATAACTACAATATTTCTCCAGCTATCTCCATTTGCATTATTTTTAATATTGAATGCTACTAAACCATCTTCTGTTTTATAAACGTCTATATTTTTTTCAATGTCTTCTTTAGTAGTCATTCTAAATGCAGGGTGTGACTTTCTAAGTTCAATAAGTCCTTTATAATATTTATTTACATCTACAAATTTATCTTTATATTCCCATATAATTTGATTTATAGCATCTGGACTCTTATAACTATTGTGATCGCCATATTTTGTACGTAATAATTCATCTCCTGCATGTATAAATGGCACTCCTTGAGAAGTCAAAACAATACCATTTGCAAGTAATGTTCTCTTTACAGTTTCATTATCTAATACATTGTTTAAATCAACAGCTGAATGAGGGGTTGCAGATTTTACAGCTTCTTCTACAGAACCACCATTTACAATCTGACCATCTCTTATATTTACAAAGCCTTCTTGTTGTTCTAATCCTTGAGTTTTAATTACTTTATCCCACAAGTTAAGATTATCATGAGCTGTTACATAATTTATTGTTTCTGTTGGTGCATCTGTAATACTATAGATTGAGCCTAAAACACCTTCTTTTATATCTCCCTCTTTTGATGTATTACCTGTTGCGAAACCTTTATCCGAGCCATCGCTATCGCCTTTTATTGCCCATCTAATATTGTCATTAAATACAGCAAAACCATTATTTTTTTGTTTACCTTTAGTTGTTTGCATTTCTTCAGGTAGTGGAGAGCCTCCAGCTTGCCAAGGTTCACCATATATAATTATATCTTGACCAAACTCTGCTCTTAATTCTTGTGTTATTTCTTTCATTGTTTGTACATCAATTAAACCCATTAAGTCAAATCTAAAGCCATCTACTCCATATTCACTTACCCAATATTTTAAAGAATCTTTAATATATTTTCTAACCATAGGATATTCTGATGCTACTTCATTACCACAACCAGAGCCGTTTGTAAATTGTCCTTTATCATTCATACGATAAAAATAATTAGGAACTATTTTATTGAAAGGTCCATCTTCAATAGATGCTGTATGATTATAAACAACGTCCATTATAACACCAATTTCTTTTTTATGCAAAGCTTGAACCATTTCTTTAAATTCTATAATTCTTGTTTTAGGATTTGTAGGGTCTGTTGAGTAGGAACCTTCTGGAACATTATAATTTTGTGGGTCATATCCCCAATTAAATTCATTTCCTTTAAGTTCGTTTACTGTTCTAAAATCATAAACAGGTAATAAGTGAACATAATTTACACCTAATTCTTCTAAATGGTCAATACCTATTTTATTGCCACTAGCAGTAGTTAAATTTTCTTCTGTAAATGCTTTGAATTTTCCTTTGTTAACAAAACTTGCATTATTATCAATTGAAAAATCTCTTACATGAAGCTCATATAAAATAGCATCTGTTGGAGTTCCCATATTAAGATTTTTAGTTTCATTCCAATTTGATGGGTTTGTTTCGCTTAAGTCAACAATAGCTGTTCTTTGTCCATTTGCAGAAGTTGCTTTTGCATAAGGGTCTACAGCATAATTAACTTTACCATCAGCAAATGATACTTTATACATATAATATTTGCCTTTTAAATCTTCTGAAATAGTAGTTTTCCATACTCCACTATTTTTTGTCATTGCATATTCTTTTCCACCTGTATGGTCTGTTACATAACCATTATTATTGTAAACACCTGCATTATCATAAATTACAAGGTCTACAGTTTTAGCTGTAGGTGCCCATACTTTAAATTTACTTTGACTTTGAGTATATATAAGTCCTAAATCATTCCCTGAATATGAATATTCGTTTAAAATACCTCTCATAATAACTAACTTTGGACTGTATTCATCACTACCAACTTTATAAATTTTTGTAGGGTCTATTGTTTCGTTGTCTGCAATTGTAAGTGTTATATTATTTGTGCCAACCTTTTTACTTTTTAATTTAATTTCTTTTTCTGTATTGTCGCTTTGTACCTCTTTTAAATAAAATTTATCTGCTTTACTTTGTTCTAAAGTAGTATTTAAACTAACTAAAATTTCTTTTTTGCTTTCTAAAAATGCACCACCAACTTTAGGTGATAAATCAACATCTTCTTTCTTTGTAAAAATTTCTTCTTCACCTTCAACTACCCAAAGTTCTATACTATTTTGGTCCTTTGGTATTTCAACAAATCTATCAAATGATACATCTTTATCTGACCAATCACTTTTTCTCATAATAATACCTATTTTACGTGTACCTTTCTCAAATTTTGATTGCATAAAGCCATCAACTAAACCTTTATTAAAAGTCTCTGCTCCACCATTTTGGTGATTTCCTTCTTCAGTTACTTCCCATGTCCACATATCTCTATCATTATAGTCACCGGAAAATCTATAATAATTTATAATATAAGTATAACCACCAGCTTTTGTTTCAGCCAAAGTTTTTGAATATGAAAAACTAAAGCTTAAAACAAATGCAAGTATAATTGAGATTATAGTATTGCTTTTTTTCATAAAGACCCTCCTAAATTTATTTATTATATTAGGGGCGATTTGTGAGCAAATATCATTTCTTTTTTTAATTTAAAATGTGCAGAATAAAAAAATCTAATTTTTGTTAAGACTTCTCAAGGAAGTCAGTGTCTTTTTAAGCATGTTCGTTATACTTTATTGTTGAATTTACTGGGTTTAGGCTTGTTTTGTAGGCCTTGAATTTTTGTTCTGACTTCTCAAGGAAGTCAGTGTCTTTTTAAGCATGTTCGTTATATTTTATTGTTGAATTTACTGGATTTAGGCTTGTTTTGTAGGCCTTGAATTTTTGTTCTGACTTCTAAAAGAAGTCTTAACAAAAATTCAATTCTCAATAAATATTTTTTGATTGCATTTAACTTTATTTATATTTTGAATAAAGAAATGATATTGTTTGTTGTCGCCCTAAAATAATTATTTTATTCGCTTGCTACAAGTGAATTCCATTCGTCCATTGCTCGCTTTGATGCTTCTTGTGGTGATATTTCTCCATTAAATGTTAAACTAAGTGCTTTTCCTGATATTGACCAATAATAAGAAACTCTTGATATACTAGGCATTGGGAAAGATGTTTTAAATTGTTGTGCAAATAGTGGTAATACTTCATCACTTGATAAACCTTCTACTACACTTAAATCTTTTAATGATGTTAACTTGTAAACTGTTTTGTAAAGTATATTTGCTCCTTCTGGTGATGCTAAAAATTCTGCTAATAATGTAGCTGCATCAGGATAGTCTGAATAAGCAGAAACTCCAGCCATTTGAACTCCAGCAAATGGATGTAATGAATTACCTGCTACTGTTGGTATTGTAGTAACTCCAAAATTAATATTTTCTTTTTTATAATCTTCAATTGACCAAGGTCCTTGGAAAGTATAAGCTGCTTTTCCTGATTTAAATAATTGACCTACAAATTCGCCTCCTAAATCATTAGATTTAACAGGGAGAATTGTATTTAAAGATTGAACAAATTCCAATCCTTTTATAAAAGCGTCTGAATCAAATCCCGGATTATCAGCATCTGTTCCATCTTTTCCAAATAAGTCAAATCCGTATGGTGTAAAGAATGCATAAGAGTTATATCCATTTCCCATATCATTTACAAATGCAAATTTATTATTTGGTGGGTCATTAAAAGTTTTTGCAAAGTCAAATAATTCTTCAAAAGTTTTTACTGGTTTATCTACAATATCTTTGTTATAGAATAATGCTATTGTTTCAATTGATACTGGAACACCATATACAACACCATCTTTTGAAACTGTAGACATAGCTTCTTTTAACAAATTATTATGTAATCTTTGAGCTACTTGGTCTTGTATTGGTAATAATATACCAGATTCTATAGATGTACTTAATTTATCATGTGGTAAAAAGAATACATCAGCACCATTTCCAGCAGGACCGTCTAATTCGATTTTAGCTGCTTGTTCAGTTGAACCAAATTCACCTGTAGTTACTGTAACACCTGGATACTTTTTCATAAATCCTTCAGCAAGAGCTTTACCATAAGCATCTTTATCAGTCCATAGAAGTAATTTTGCTCCATCTTCTGGCATCAATTCAGTTGAACCTCCACTATTTCCTGTATTGGATGGATTTGCTTTAGTTGTTGATGTAGCAGGTAATTCTTTTGTTTTACAACCACTTATTCCTAATGTCATTGCTCCTACTAACATTAAAGCTGTAAATTTTTTTAAATTTTTCATAATATTAATCTCCTTTTTATTTTAGGGGCATATTTTACGCCCATAATTACTTTTTTTTTGGGACGACCGAAGGTCGCCCCTACACACAATGTTTTTAAATATATAATAGAGAGAAAATAATATTAATCAAAAATCACCTTCTTTTAGATTTTTCATAATATTAATTTCCTTTTTTATTGTAGGGGCGACCTGTGGTCGTCCGTGTAATTCTTTTAAACAACCAAAGAGCGTTCATACACACAATGTTTTTAAATATATAACAGAGAAGACCTTAATCTTCACATAGTCT
>CAZWZB010000003.1:36722-132533 GCA_964638835.1 uncultured Eubacteriales bacterium
TACACACAATGTTTTTAAATATATAACAGAGAAGACCTTAATCTTCACATAGTCTTATTCTTTATTAGCACCAGAAGAAATGCCTTGTACAAGATATTTTTGGAATACGAAATATATAATTGATATTGGTATAGCAATTAATACCGCTCCTGCTGCAAACATAGTAAAGTTTGAATTTTCTTTTCCATTTATTAATGCAAAAAGCCCTACTGCAAGAGTTCTATTTTCATCTTTTGAAAGTAATAAATTAGGTAAAATATAGTCCATCCAAGGAGCCATAAATTGTGTAACTGCTAAATATGTAATAATCGGCATGGATAATGGCATTGTAACTGTAAAAAAAGCTTGAAATCTTCCACAACCATCTATATAAGCTGCTTCATCTAATGACTTTGGTATACCATCTAAATAACCCTTTACTAACCATGTATTGTATGGTATAGAGCCTATTGAATATATAATGACCATAGCGATTGGTTTATTAAGTAATCCAAATGTTAAAAACAAAGTATAAATAGCTGTCATAGATAAAAATGATGGAAACATAGATAATAATAATATTGTCATAAGTCCCGGTTTTTTACCTTTGAAATCAAATCTTGATAAAACCCAAGATGAAAGCATAATAGTAGTAACAGCTACAAATACATTAACAATAGCTATTTGTAATGTATTAAAAAACCATTTAACATAATTTGTTTCTTTAAAAAGTTTCCCATAATTTTCAAAAGAAATTGTACTTGGTATTAGGCTTGAACTTGCCAAACTACTACCAGGATTTAAGGATGAAGATACAATCCAAATTACAGGTATAATAACAAGTAAACTTACAAGCACCAATTCAGCATGTGTTAAAACAGAATAAATTAAATCTCTTGTTTTTGGTCTCATTTTTAAGCCTCCTTAAATGCAGATGTTCTTTTAAAGTTCCAATATGAAACTGAACCAATTAAAACGAATATAAGTATACTCATAACAGCAGCCATATTGTACATTTGATTCTCAAGTGTTAGTTTGTAAATCCATGATATAAGTATGTCTGTACTTCCTGCGAATTGGTAATTAGGATTTGCAGGTCCTCCAGCTGTTAAGAAGAATACTCCACTAAAGTTGTTAAAATTAAATGCTAAACTCATTACAAGTAAAGGCATTGTTACAGTAAGCACTCTAGGGAAAGTTATAAACTTAAACTCTTGCCATTTAGTCGCTCCATCAATTTGAGCTGCTTCATACCAACTTAAATCTATATTAGATAAAACACCTGATATCATAAGCATAGAACTTGGGAAACCAAGCCATAAATTAACTCCTAATATAGTTATTTTAGCAATATTTGCATCTGTCAAAAATGGTACTCTTTCTGATATAAACCCTACACTTAACAAAAACTGATTTAAAGGTCCGAACTGTCCATTAAATACATTTTTAAATACAAGTAATGTTATAAGGTTAGGAATAACCCATGGAAGCATAAGTATTGTTCTAAATACAGCTTTACCTTTTACATATTTGTTGTTTAAAATAACAGCTTGGAACATTCCTAAAAAATATGTTGAAAATGTTGCAATTACAGCCCATATTGCAGTCCAACCTAAAACAGAAAAGAATGTACTTGACCAAACAGGTACTTTAAATAATTTTACAAAGTTATCAAAACCAACCCATTTAATTAAATTAGCAGGTGGTAAACTTCCTTTTGCATAGCTTGTGAAAGCTGTTAAAATTACAAAAATTATAGGCATTATTGAAACAAATAAAATAGCACAAACAATTGGTGTTAAAATTATATAAACAAATTGAACTTCATATAAATTCTTTAAATATTCTTTAGTTGACATATATGTATTAGTTTCATCAATATATTTTCCACCTGAATAAGCATCTTTTACATTCCATATGTATATAAGTAATAACACTGATAATATCATTACAACAATAATTCCAGTAATCATAAGAACAGTTGAATGGTCTCCACCTTTAGCACCAGGTATTTCACCTAAAGTAATAATTCCCCATACTCCTTTAGTCAAAAATCCACCATATACTCTAAGTGTAAATTTGTCCGGTATCATACCAGAAAAATATTCAATCCAATAACCTGTAGATAGTTCAATATAAAGCATAAGTACTTGAACTAAAAAAAAGAAAATTCCTTTTAATCTTTGTTTACAAATTAAAAATTGACCACTTCCCCATATAAAAATAGAAAGAAGTACTGATGTTTTAGCTTTATTCATAAAATCGCTCCTTATTTTTGATTATATTGTTTGACTCCATCATCCATAATTTTAATAAAGTCATCTATTGTAAGACTTCCATTTATCAAACTAGGTAATTCTTTTGTGAATATTTCATTTTGTATAATAAAATTCCATTTTGTTTGATAATTTGGTACAATAGTTTTTATGTTTTTAATTGCATTTAAATAATCCCTCCTTGGCAAAATCCAATTTTCTTCATCATAAGCTGATTGCAAATCTAAAGTCATTTTTTCATCTTTAGAACGATATTTCATAAATTCAATTGCACCTTCTTGTACTAATTTGCTATGGTCTGCACTTATTGACCATGCAGACATTTCAGGTGAACTAATTACTACATTATTAGGGAATGATGAAAAATGAATTTTTTGATCAAAACCTTTTTCTACATAACTATGATTAGCAAAATTTTCTATCATCCATTCACCATTTGCAATCATTGCTGTATTACCTTTATAAAAATGATTTGCTGCAATTTCAAAATCTCCATCAATAGCATCTTTTGTTGTATATGAATATAATTTTATGTAAATTTCCATCATTTCTTTGAACTCTTTATTGTCATAAGTATTAGGAAATCTTTGTTTTATAAAATTAAGTCCGTCTTTTGATGAACCTATATATGCTGTTGCTATTAACATTGATGTCCAAGAAGTACCCATTGTATGTAATGAAAGAGGTGTTATACCGGAGCTTTTTAATTTTTCACAAGCATAAAAAAATTCTTCCCATGTTTTAGGAAATGAATATAAACCAGCTTTATTAAATAATTCTTCATTCCAAAACAAGCCAGCACAATACAAACCATTTTGAGGAATCATATAAATTCCTCCATTAACTTCAGTGCAAGCTAAAAGGTTAGCTTCATTAAAATAACTTTTCCATTCGACATCTTTGTCTATATATTGTTTTACATTAATAATTCTATTATTTTCTATAAGAAGATTATAGAATGCTGGGTCGAAACCTACATCAGTTACAATAGCAGGAAGTTCATTTATCGAATTTAACATTTTTATTTTAGAACGATAATCAGAAGGACTGCCAGGTAACCATTCAACATTCATTCTATAAACACCAGAGTATTCTTTATTAAAATCTTCAACTAAAGCTTCATTTGCTTTAATATTTGAAATGGTATCAATTAAAAAAATTACTGGTATAACAATTTCATCAATTTCAGAATATGTTTGTGTACTGTAATTTTCTAAATTAATACTTTGACAACCACCTATATATAAAACCGCTGAAAATATAATTAAAATACACTTTTGCATTTATAGAAATCACCTCACATATTTATTTTTAATATAGACAGGCATATAATTGATGTAATTATAGCATTCCATTTCATATAAGATGTATAAATTAATAAACTTAAAATATAAAAAACTATACATTATTTTTTATAAATAAAAAATAATTAACCTTTATAACCTATATTTTAAAAAAATAAGTTATAGTTTATATAATAAGTATACAAACTGCACTAACTATAAAAATACAAATTAGTTTAGTAAGTATAAATCAAAACAGGAAAAGTAATTATACAAAAATAAAATAGCTTATACAAATAATTGTTTGAAAATTCCTTAGAAGAATTATTAATTTTGTATAGGGTCGACCCTGTGTGTAATGTTTTTCCTAATTAGAATTTTTGATTATTATAGGGAACTGATTTATCTGTTCCTAATGTAATCTGAAAGAATCATTAACAAATAAATAATAATATCTTGAATAATCTAATAAAATAAAGTACAATAATAAGTACCTAAACAAACATTTATTTAAGGAGCGATTTTATGTTAGCCATAAATTATACAACTGTTAGAAATAATTTGAAAAATGTATTTGATAAAATAACTGATGATAATGAAACAATTATTGTTACTAGAAAAGATGATAAAAGTGTTGTTATGATAAGCTTAGACCAATATAATAACCTTATGGAAAATGATTTTATTTACAATAACAAAAAATATTATAACCACCTTTTAGAATCAAAAAGACAACTTGAACAAGGAAAAACCATTACTAAAACTATGGAAGAATTAGAGGAATTAGTAGATGAATAAAACATTTTCCGATATAGCATGGAATGAGTATGTTGAATGGTATAAAATAGATAAAAAAATTGCTAATAAAATTAATGAACTACTAAAGGATATTGATCGTAATGGTTATGAAGGAGTAGGTAAACCAGAAGCATTAAAACATGGATTAACAGGATATTATAGTCGTAGAATTAGTGATAAAGATAGATTAATATATAAAATAATTGAAAATACTATTTATATACTTGGTTGTAAAGGACACTATGATGATTTATAAAGAAGAACCTGTTAAATTAAATTTTTTTGTATGTATACATGGTCATTCATATTTACACAAATTTTAAATTTACATTAAAATTAAATTGTTGACAGAGTACGCATTATAATGTATAATGCTTCAAATGGACAACGGCGTTCATCAGTAGATAACACTCTTTAAATTTTATTTAAGGAGTCAACTAAAAGGTTTTGCCTTTTGTCCTATTGATGAATGCTATTTTTATTTAAAAAATATTTTGGAGGAAATTTTGATGATATATTTAATACTTGAGAATGGAAAAATATTTGAAGGCAAAAGTTTTGGAGCTTATTCAGAGATAGTAGGCGAAATTGTTTTTACAACTGGAATGAATGGTTATATTGAAACTTTAACAGACCCTAGCTATTATGGTCAAATAGTAGTTCAAACTTACCCTTTAATCGGAAATTATGGTATTATTTCAGAAGATTTTGAAAATCAAAAACCTCAATTAAAAGCCTATATTGTAAAAGAATGGTGTCAAGAACCCTCAAACTTTAGAAGTGAGGAGAAACTTGACACTTTTTTAAGGAAAAATAATATTGTTGGTTTATATGATATTGATACACGTGAACTCACAAGAATTATAAGAGAATATGGTGTAATGAATGGTATAATTACAACCAATATAACTAATGAAGCAATAGAAAAAGCTAAAAACTACAAATTAATTGATGCTGTAAAATCTGTTAGTTGTGATAATACTTATGTGTATGATTGTGAAAACTATAAACATACTGTAGTGTTATGGGATTTTGGAGCTAAAGAAAATATTAAACGAGAACTTGTTAAAAGAGGTTGTAAAGTTATTAAAGTTCCATATAATGCAACTGCTTCTGAAATTTTAAAATATAATCCTGATGGAATAATGTTATCAAATGGACCAGGTAATCCAGAAGAAAATGTTGCTATTATAAATGAATTACGAAAGCTATGTGAATATAATATACCCACCTTTGGTATATGTCTTGGACATCAATTACTTGCTCTTTCACAAGGTGCAAAAACTAAAAAGTTAAAATATGGTCATAGGGGTATAACTCATGCTGTGAAAAATGTTTTAAGTGGAAAAATATATACTACAAGTCAAAATCATGGATATGCTGTTACAGATTTACCTACTAATGCAGATGTTAGCTTTTATAATGTAAATGATAAAACATGTGAAGGAGTTAATTATAAAAATATACCTGCTTTTTCAGTTCAGTTTCATCCAGAGGCCGCAGCAGGCCCTCATGATTGTAATTTTCTATTTGATAAATTTATAGAGCTTATAGAAAATAAAAATTAATTTTAGTTATAAACATATATAAAATGGGTAAAACTATGGATAATATATACTTAGTAAAGTTGAAAATTGGTACAAAATTAAACTAAGTTTCAACTTCATTGACTATAATTTCAATGAAAATTAAATTTATAGAGGTGAATATATGTTATTCAAATTTAGTAGTCATACACTTGAAGAAAGTGAGTATGGTTACATTGTTACATTATATATGGAAGCTCAAACTGAAGAATTTGCAAATGAATTTAATACCCCAGAAACTTCTTCTACTTCTACAGATAATTTACTTAATCGAAGTATTATGTCATATATAAAACATCATTTAGCTAATATAAAAATATATCTTATAAGAGTAATGGCGGGTAGCGTATTATTGTTAACTATAAGTATGACAGCACTTGAAGCATCTTTACAAGTAGCTCATGCATCAACAATATATACACAAACTCAAATACAAAATGCCGTTAGAAACAGTTCAGCTAATATTGTTTTAGATAATGAATTATTGACATTACCTCAAAAACCTTTTATATTAGATGGTATCACATATGCACCAATAAGAGAAATTTGTGAAGCATTAGGAGCCAATGTTACATGGAATCAAGATACAAATAATGTTCAAATTACGAAGGGAACTAGCAGTTTAAGTTTTAAAGTAGGGGAATCAACTTGTATATTAGATAATCAAAAAGTATCTATGCCTCAATCAATGATTGTAAATGATAAAACAATGGTATCATTAAGATTTTTAAGTGAAACATTTGGATTTAAAGTTGATTGGAATGATAACTTAAAAGTAGCTATACTAAGTTCTAATGGCGTTATGCCAACTGAAAAAGAATTAGAAAGTTTAGTACCAAAACCTGCTGTATCATATAGTCAAGATGATTTATATTGGTTAGCTCGTTTAGTTCACTCAGAAGCAAGAGGTGAAAGCTATGAAGGAAAGCTAGCTGTTGCGAATGTTATCCTTAATAGAGTTAGAAGTGGTGAATTTCCTAATACAGTTAAAGAAGTGATATTTGATAATAAATATGGAGTTCAATTTACACCTACTATAAATGGAGAAATATATAAAGAACCTTCCTCTGAAAGTGAACAAGCTGCCATAGAAGCACTTGAAGGAAATAATAATGCAAAAAATGCATTATACTTTTTAAATCCTAGAAAAGCTACTTCTAGTTGGGTTCAGAGTAATAGAAAATATGCTTTTAGTATACAAAATCATAATTTTTATTTTTAAAAATTAAAGTGAGTTCATTTGTATTGAACTCACTTTAATTTTATACTAGTAGTTGTCAAAGTTAAAAATAAGAAAATAAAGTATTATCAAAAGTACCACTGTTTTCGTAGAGGTGCTTTTAATACTTCAGTATAATAAGCAAATTGTTTTAGTAATAATTCATCACTTATACTAGAATTTAAATAAGAAACTGTTAAATGCACACTCATATCTTCACAGTGTATACTATAATAGTGTCCTTCAAGAGCATCATCACTATCAAGAATTGTAATTCTATCGAAATTTTCACTTTTAAATGGAGGATTCCTCCAATCATTTTTCCCCCTATCTTTCATATTATTCTGTGTTGGAAGTGCCCATACTCCTATTATAGAATAGTATCTAAAATTACCTGAATAATAAGATTTAAAATATTCAATAAAATCTTCATCTGATTCCTAATATTTAGAAAAGATATAAAAAGGTAAATCACCATACAAATTACCATGTGTGTATAATTTGCCTTTTTTTAAAATAAAATCTTTTATTTTATTAAAATCATCAACACTCATATATTCTGTTACATCAATATGTCTTACTTCATCAGTAGTTCTACTATCTAATTTTATTTCATTAGCATTTATTGGAGACTTATTAAATGAAATATAATAAGGTTCAAAGTAAATTAATAAGCTTAAAATTATAAAAATAAATAACTGTTTCATATGTACTCACCTCATAACATATTTTTTAATTAATTTAATTATATAATACACTTTTTGCGAAACTTTATATGAAACGTATTTATATCTTCCTAAAAGTTTATGTCATATTAAAAAATTTATAAGTAAAAAGAGTGTATTTACACACTCTTTTTACTTATATTAACTAATTATATTGAACTTACATTAGTTTGTAAAAATTTAACTAATTCGTTTACTGCTTCTTTTTCATCTTCACCTTCAGCACATATAGCTATTTCTTGCCCTTCTGAAATCCCTAAAGATAAAACCCCCATAATACTTTTAGCGTTTATTTTTCTATTATCAACTTGTATTTTTAATTCACTAATGAATTTATTTGCTGTTTGCACAAATAATGCGACTGACCTTGCCTCTAATCCTACATTCATATTAATTACCTTTTCAAACATAATAATCCTCCTGATTTTCCTTTATATTTTCAGCTATATTACTGATTTTTTTTAATCTGTGATTTACACCTGATTTACTTATTCCTGGTGATAACATTTCGCCAAGTTCTTTTAAACTTGCTTCTGGAAACATAAGTCTTTTTACAGCAATATCTTGTAATAATTTTGGTAAACTATTTAAGCCTATTGTATTCTGTATGTATTCTATGTCTTCTAATTGTCTGATTGAGGCATTGATAGTTTTATTTAAATTTGCTGTTTCACAATTTACTTGTCTGTTAACATTATTTCTCATGTCTTTTATAATTCGTAAATTTTCCAAATCCATAAGAGAAACATGAGCACCTATAATATTGAGTAAGTCAACTATTTTTTCTCCATCCTTTAAATACACTGTATAATGCCCTTTTCTTTCGATAATTTTTGCATCCATATCAAAATAATTTATAAGCTCTTTAAGTTCAATTGAATGTTTATAATCATTATTTACAAACTCTAAATGATATGTTTTTTCAGGATTATTAAGTGACCCAGATATGAGAAAAGCACCCCTAATATAGGCTCTTTTGCAACATACTTTTTTTATATTTATTGGTTCAATAAGATTTAAAGTATTTATATTTTTAATTAAAATAGTATATAAAATAGAATTACTTTGATTATTTTTTTTTATTGATACTTCAGTATGTGCAGTAAGACTTTTTTTTATTAATTGAAAATATTTTTTTGCAACTATAACATTTTCAGTTTGAACCATAATATTAATAATACCATAACGTACAATAATATGTCCACATATATTTATAATAGCAGATATTTCTGCTAAATTGCAATGTTTTGTTGAAAATAGATTTGAAATTTCATTTTTTACTTTTGATGAGAATGACATATTTCACCTCTAAACTCTAGCTGAATCTTTATTTATATCTCTATGTTGTATTATAACCCTATGATCTAGTTCTTTAAGTTTATCATATAACGCATTAGCTAATGTTACAGAACGATGTTTACCCCCTGTACATCCTATACTTATAACTAACTGGTTCTTACCCTCTTTTATATAATTAGGAATTAAAAATTCAATCATATTATGTAATTTAACTAAAAATTCTTTACTTTCATTCCATTGCATAACATAATCTTTTACTACTGTATCATTTCCTGTAAGTTCTTTCATATTTGAAATATAAAAAGGATTTGGTATAAAACGAACATCAAATACTAAATCAGAATCATTAGGTATTCCATATTTAAATCCAAATGAAAGAACTGTTATCATAAGACTTTCAAATTTTTTATCTTCTAAAAATATATGATTTATTTCTTCTTTTAGTTGTTTTGTAAGTAAATTACTTGTATCAATTATATAATTCGATTTTTGTTTTACATCATTAAGAAGTTCACGTTCTTTTTCTATTCCTATATTTATTCTATCTTCAAATGCTAATGGGTGTTTTCTTCTTGTTTCTTTATATCTTTTTACAAGAACATCATCTGGAGCATCTAAAAATAAAATTTCATAATTAAATCCATTATCTTTTACATATGATAAACCATTAAATAAATCAGAGAATAATTTACCTCCTCTAATATCTATACCTAATGCAACTTTATCTATTTCACTTCCAGGTGCAAAACATATTTCAGCAAACTTAGGAATTAATGCTGGTGGAAGATTATCAACGCAAAAAAAGCCTATATCCTCTAAAAATTTTATCGTTTGACTTTTGCCTGCTCCAGACATTCCTGTTATAATTACAAATCGCATAAAAATCACCTTTTCGTTTAGAAATCACCTAAAAATTTTATTTCTGTTTCTAATTTAATATTAAACCTTTCTTCCACACTATTTTTAACATATTCAACTAAATTTATTACATCATTAGAAGAAGCATTTCCTTTATTGATTATAAAACCACAATGTTTTTCTGAAATTTGTGCATCTCCTATACAAAAGCCTCTAAGACCTGCCTCCATAATAAGTTTACCTGCAAAATTATCTTTAGGACGTTTAAATGCACTTCCTGCACTCGGAAATTCTAAAGGTTGTTTTGTTTTTCTTTGAGTGTTTAAATCAATCATTATATTTTTTATTTGTTCATAATCTCCAATTTTTAAATTAATAGTAGCATTAAGTACAATTAAATCTTTTTTTGAAATTATACTTGTTCTATAATCTAATTCTAGTTCATCTTTTGAAAAAGTAAATATTTCTCCTTTATTATTCATAACAGTACAGTTTGTTATAACTTGCTTAATTTCACCTCCATATGCACCAGCATTCATATATACAGCTCCCCCTAATGTACCAGGAATGCCTGATGCAAATTCAAAACCAGTAAGATTGTGTTCAAGAGCAATATTAGCTAATTTAGATAGACTTATGCCAGCATCTGCTTGTATAGTTGTTTCATTAATAGTATAAGTACTTAAATTTTTAAATAATTGTATTATTACTCCTCTAAAACCTTTATCACTTACTAAAAGATTAGTACCATTACCAATAATATAATAATTAAGTTTATTATTTTTACAAATATCAATAATAGATTTAAGTTGTTCTATATTATTAGGTGTAATAAAATAATCAGCTAAACCTCCTATTTTAAATGAAGTATGGTATTTCATAAGTTCATTAATTTTTACAATCTCAGTTGGAAGGTTTTGAAATAAAGTATTCATAATAACTCTCCCTTATTTTATAATTTTAAATTTTCTAATAAAATCCCTATTACTTTAATGTAATGGGTATAAGCTTAAAATTTAATTTTGTATATTTTACAATAAAATTCTTAGATATATTCTTAATACTACACAAAGTTTATTAAAATATTTATTTGATTTTATTTCTAAATTTAGTGTAGTGAGTTGTTGACTTCTTTTTGTATATTTTTATTCACACGGTTTTGTAAAGTTTGAGCTGCATTATAACCCATTTTCTTTTGACGATAATTTATTGCTGCTGATTCGCATATTATTGCTAAATTACGACCAGGTCTTACTGGTATAGAATGAGATGGAATTCTATTTCCTAATATTTCTGTAAATTCTTCATTTAATCCTAATCTATCATATTCTTTTTTATTATCCCACATTTCTAGTTTTATTATTAAATCTATTGTTTGAGTTTGTTTAACAGAAGCAACTCCAAACATTTCTCTTACATCTATAATTCCGATACCTCTTAATTCAATAAAATATCTTATAAGTTCAGGGCAGGTACCAATTAAAGTTTGTTTAGAAACTTTTTTT
This sequence comes from uncultured Eubacteriales bacterium, assembly GCA_964638835.1. Lineage (GTDB taxonomy): Bacteria > Bacillota > Clostridia > Lachnospirales > CAZQDT01 > CAZWZB01. The sequence continues at coordinate 48,251 of CAZWZB010000003.1, forward strand.
ATTTCTACAGCATCATCTGCTACAAGTCTATGCCCTCTTTTTATAAGTTCAAGAGCCATTTCACTTTTACCAACACCACTTTCACCTGTAATTAATATTCCTTCCCCTCCAATATCAACAAGAACCCCATGTATAGTTATTCTTGGAGCTAGTTCAACCTTTAACCACCTAACACCTTCTGCTATAAATTCAGATGTACTTTCTTCTGTAACTAAAATTGGTACTCCATATTTTTTAGCGGAATCTATTAATTCAGGAAAAGGTTCAAGTCCTCTACAGAAAACTAAACATGGTATTTTGAAACTAAACATTTCTTCCATAACTTCAAATCTTAAACTAGAATCTAAATTCTCTAAATAAGAATATTCAACTTTACCAATCGCTTGCACTCTTTCATTATCAAAATAATCAAAAAATCCAGCTAATTGGAGTGCAGGACGATTTACATCTGTATGTGTAACTTCTATAGCTTTAACATCAATTTCAGGGGTTAAATTTAGTAAATTAAAATGTTCTATTATTTGTTCAACAGAAACTGAAAACATATTCAAATTCTCTCCACTTCTTTTTATAAATTAAGCCTAAAACTACTATCCATATGATAGTGAGTTATTAACTTTACTAAGAATTATTATAAAATATTATTTCTTAATAATAATAATACTCTATAAGTATAAAATTTTCAATATGTAATAAATAAAATAATATTAAGTGTATAAACTCCATTTAAAAAAACCCGTTTAAGATTAGCGTCTTTAATATACGAGTTTTAAAAATATTTGTTAAATTTTAATCATTTCTTTTTATAAATTAAGTATAAACCCTCATATTCTTAAGTCAATGGGCTGTTGATATGAAGTACATTTTTCAAATACTGTGAAAGTTTTTCCATCGTATGTTGACTAACTGCATGTTCCATAGCACAAGCTTCCTTTTCTGCTATATCTTCTTCAATTTCTAATAAATCTATTAAAAATTGTTTTAATAAAGTATGCCTTTCTGCTACATTTTTTGCAATTTTTCTACCTTCACTAGTAAGACTTAAAACTCCATAATGTTCATGATTAATCAAACCTGCATTTTTAAGTGTATTAATAGCACGATTAACACTAGGCTTTGATAAGTTCATAGTTACTGCTATGTCTGTAACTCTTACTTCTTGATTTTGAGTTTCTAAAAAAAATATGGTTTCTAAATAATCTTCTAATGAAGATGTCAACACAATATTATTTGCCATATAAGCACTTCCTTATAATAAATCTAATATTTCAGATGGTTTTGAAACTATATATTCTGCACCGTTAAGTTCAAGTTCTTCTCTGCTCCTAAAACCCCAAATAACTCCTACTGAATGCATACCTGCTGAAACTCCTGTTTTCATATCTACATCTGTGTCGCCAACATATAAACATTCTTTAGGTAATATATTGAATTGTTCCATTATTAAAATAGCTCCATCTGGTTGGGGTTTTCTTTTTATATTATCAATATTTCCCAAACAAGCATCAAAAAAACCTCTACCAAATAAATTTTCTACTACTTTTAAAACCATATTGTGAGATTTATTAGATAAAACTGCTATTTTTAAATGCTTTTTTTTTAAATTCAGTAGTAATTCTTTTATTCCATCAAATACTTTTGTTCCATTTATTACATCTAATTCATATAACTGCTCATAAGTTTTTCTTACAGCATTAAAGCCTAATAACTCATAATCTCCAACCATGTTGAGCATTTTTTTTATAAGTTCATCTTTTCCATCTCCAGTTAAATATTTATACTTCTCTATTTCTATTTCTTTATATCCATGAGCTTTTAATGCTCTATTTCCATAATCGGCAATAGTATTTAATGTATCTGCTAATGTCCCATCTAAATCAAATATACAAGCTTTTATCATAATATACAGTCCCCTTTAAATAGATAAATAAAGTATAAAATATTTTTATACTTTATTTATCTATGTAATACTTTTATCTTTTATATAATGTAAATAAATTGTAATAATAATTCTGTTGTTATTTTTAATAAAAATTATAACACAACAAGGGTGAGAATGCAATATTTGTAGGATTTTATTCCCAAATTATTAATATATCATAATCTGACATATCTGTGTTTGAAATTATTTTTTTAAATAAATCTTCAATACTAAGTTCAGCACTTGTTAATGCTTGATTGTAAAATTCTATTTTATTCATTTGCTCTTTCATTTGAGCTTTTACTTGTTGGTTTACCATTTGACTTTGAGCTGGTGTAATTTTTATATCTCCAAATCTAAAAAAACCTGTATCTGTTACAGTATAAGTTGTTTTATCTTCATCTAGCTCAATTGATTTTATTTGAGGTTTTACTGCATTTACATATATTTTCTTTTCATTATGTTCAAACTTTATATCTTCTGGTTCTATTAATGCTAAATCTGTAGTATAAATTCCTGTTCCATAAAAGTTTACTTCTTGAGATTTTCTAAATACACTTAATTCTCCCCATGATTCATCCCATATAATAGTTTCAGATAATTCAACTTCCATTACTATTAATTCTTGACTTTGTTTAAATTTTTCTATAGTTACTTCTTGTAATTTCAATTTCTTCAATACTTCTTTTAAATCTGCAATTTGTTCACCTGCTATTGGTCCTTGAAATGATACAAATTTCTTTTCTTCTTTCTTGTTTATAAAATTAATAGCTATAAATGCACCCAAAGATATTAATAATATACTTGAAAATATAATTGTTTTCACTTTCATACAGTTCACTCCCTTTACTAAATTTATATATTTAATTTTACTACTTTATAAAAAAAAATCAAGTGTATATAAAAATATACACTTGATTCTTTATTTAATTTAATGTAAAAAATTATGGTAATAAGAAATCATCAATAGTTGGAGCTACATCTAATTTTCTATCATTAGTTGGAATTTCAACATTACCTATAGTAGTAGGTGCAGTTGTTGTAGGTGCTATTGTTGTAGATTGTGTAGTAGTAGGTGTTACTGTATTAGGCTGTGTAGTTGTTGTTTCTTCAGGTACAAAAACAGGAGGAACTGGTATTTGGTCTGTTTCCTTTGTTTCAGTTGTTGAAGCAGTTGAACTAGAAGTAGTAGTTTCTTTTGGTACATAAATGGTATTTGCATTATGAGCCGTACAATATTGAGTTGGTACATAACTTGCTGCTTCTTCTAATAATTCACTATAATTATCATTATCAGTTCTCACTACACGAGCAGCGTTTATAACGTAATCGCTAGGACAATATTGATTAGCTAACATATTTGTTGTTTTATCTATTCTAATTCTAACATGGTTTTCACATTGTTCTGTAGGATATGTTTCAATATCAAATAAATCTGTAATAACACGACTTCCACTAGAATAATCACTATCACATAAACCACGCACTGGTAATTTACCAGATAAAGCACATATACTACCTTCAATTATACTTTCTGGTCTTTCAAATTCTTTATATTCTAAACCTTTAACTTCATGTATTTTCTCCATTATTTCTCTCCATAAAGTTACATGTGTATTTGCATTATCTTTAAGATTTCTTGATTGGTCAAAACCTAACCAAATAGAACCAACATAATAAGGTGTATAACCTGCAAATAATAAATCTTTAACATCAGATGTAGTACCTGTTTTACCTACTACTGGCATTTTTATTCTTTGAAATTTTGCTGTTTTACCTGTTCCAATAGAAGAAGTTACAACATCTTTCATCATATCAGTAAGTAAATATGCTGTTGATTCTTTTAGTACAGTTTTTGATTCATAAGTATTTTCTAATATTGTTTGACCTTTACGGTCAACAACTTTTGTATAATACATAGGTTTTAAATATTGTCCTTTATTTGCAATAGTACCAAAAGCTGAGTTTAATTCGGATAATATAACCCCATCTGTAATACCGCCAAGTGCAACTGTATCATTTAAATCGCTATATGTTCTACCATCTGCTCTTAGCTCCGGAGCATCAACCATTGTTGTAATTCCTAAATTTTTAAGATAATCTATACTAGTGTTAACTCCCAGTTGAGATATTGCTTTGGCAGCAAGTATATTCATTGAGTTTGCAATACCAGCACGTATAGTATTCCAGCCTTTATAACCACTATACCAGTTACCAGGTGACCAATTACCTTTTGTGTAAGGGGCATCATTAAACATAGTAGCTGTAGTAAATAAGCCTAAATCTATACCTGGTGCATAAGCCGCTAAAACTTTAAATGTAGAACCTGGTTGACGTTTCGCTTGTGTAGCACGGTTAAATGTTCTACTTTCTGTTTTTTCACCTCTACCACCTATAAGAGCTTTTACTTCTCCTGTGTGATAATCTGTTATAATAAAAGCTGATTGAGGTTGAATTGTTACTTCAAGTTTGTCAGCTACAAATTCAACATCATCTGTTAAGTATTTAGCTTTTACACTTTGGGCAAATGCTTCTGCTGCTTCTTGAGTAGGTACATAATTTCTTTCATTATAATGAATTTGCTTTTGAGTTACTTTATCTTTTACAGAAAGTTTATAAACTGCTTCTAGTGTAAAATCATTTTTAGGAAAGAAGTTAGGATTGGTATATGCTTCATCAATTATAGCTTGCATTTCTAAATCTATGTTTGCATATATACGAAGTCCTGAATTAAATACATAATTACTAGCTTGAATTTCGCTAAATCCTTTCTGCTCCATTAAATGTTCTATCAATTGTTCTATAAGTGCATCAATATAATAAGAGTGGGAGGATTTTTTCTCAGCAACTTCTTGAGCTAGCGTTTGAATTTTTGCATATACATCTTCACTAATTGCACTATCATACTCACTTTGACTAATATAACCTTGGTTTAACATTCTATTAAGTACTGTTGTTTGTCTTTCTTTATTATTTTCAGGATGAGTTATAGGATTCCATTTAGTAGGACTTTGAGGTATAGCTGCTAATACAGCACTCTCCGCTAAAGTTAATTCTGAAGCATCTTTTGCAAAGTAACGTTTTGCTGCTGCTTGTATACCATATGCTCCATGATAATTTATTGTATTAATATATAATTCAAGAATTAAATCTTTAGCTAATTTTTTATTTCCAGCTTTTTCTATTGTTTTATTTTCTAATTGTATTGCCATATATTGTTCTTGTAATTTTCTTGTTAGTTTATTTTGTTCTTTACCTGTTAAAGCTTCTTCAAAAAATGCATGTTTAATAAGCTGTTGAGTTATTGTACTAGCACCTTCTAAACTAGATTTTCCAGATAATTTTGATTCAGCATTTACAAATAATGCCCTTATCATTCCTTTAAAGTCAACACCATTATGTGAATAAAAACGTTCATCCTCAACAGCTACAGTTGCATTTATTATATTTAAGGGCATTTGAGATATTTCAATATAATCTCTATTTTCGTTACCATGTAATGAATCTAATTCAACACCATTTTGGTCATAAATGTAAGAGGTATATTTCGTCGGCTCTACTAATATTAAATCAACATCAGGAGCACGGTCTAAAACCCCTAAATAAGCACCCATAAAAGCACCTATTATAGCAAAAAACATAAGTATAATACCAATAATTAAAACTCTAATAATTATTATGCCAATACGATTTTCTACTTTTTTCTTAGTAGCTTTTTTTGTTTTTTGTTTCTTAGTATTGGCATCTTTTGAATAATTCATTTTTTAACCTCCTTTTATTCTATTTATTATAACAAATTAATCAAAAGTAATAAAGCATATATTTTAAATTTAACTAAAATAATAAATTAATTTTATTACATTTTTAATAATAATTTAAATTTTATAATAAAACTTTTGCAAAACCTAATATATTTGGCTTGTGAGTCAATGTTATTTTCTTTATTTTATATTTATAAAACTTATCTGTAATGAATTTATTATTTATTCTATCTTCATCTAAAAAGTTAAATAATTTATTATATGATTTCAATTTATCATGACACTTTTTTTAAATGTTCCAAGTCTTTAAATAGTAAATTAGAAAAAGAATTTACAAATTTATATTTTTTAATAAAAATTTTTATCTTTTTCTGAAATTAAAATAAAATATTAAGTGTTTTTATTTTAGTTTCTTTGTTATGTATAGATTTTTATAAAATTAATTTCAAAATCTCTTTACACTTTTGCAAAAGTGTAAAGAGATTTTGTTTCCTGATTTTATTTTATTGATACTATTTTTATTGATTTTACAATGAATTCTCAGATCTTAAATAAATAATTAAGCGTAAGAGCATTTATACTTAAAAATAGTGTGAAAGGAATGAATGCTTTTAAAGCTTAAAAATTACAGGGTTAAGCAAAGAGTGTAAATAAAATAAGATAATTTGATAAATTTTTAGAATATTTCAAAATGCTTTTTTATCTATCTTTAATTAACCAGTCTGGATTTTTATATTGTTTACCATTAACTATAAATTTTACAAAATACTTAAATTAGTTTAATTTTAATAACATTAAATAATCATTGTCTTTTTCTTTAATAACTTCAAATCCTAAATTTTTATACATCTTACCAGCATAATTTCTTTTATCTACACTTAAAGAAACTTGTTTATAACCTTTTTGCTTTAAGTGTTTTATCATTTCTTTCATTAAAGCAGTCCCTATACCTTTATTTCTATATTCTTTGAATAAAGAAATGGCAAATTCAGGAGTTGTATCATCAATATTACCATAACCTTTTACTTCTCCTGATAAAATCCTTGTCCACACAGCACCTATAATTTTTCCTGAAAAATCAGCTACAAGACAACAATCATTCTCGTTACCAAAGTTATCTATATATACACTAATTTCTTTCTTTTTAATTATTTCCTTTGGTAATAAATTATCTTCATTAGGCTGAAAAATAGCTTCATATAACATATCTTCAAGTATCTTGAGTTCGTTAGATTTAATTTCTCTAATTTCAATTTGGTTAATATCCATTAACATTCACCTCTATTAAATATTTTAAAGTTTATTTTATCACACAAATTTACTAAAATCCAATAGTTTTTAAATTAATTTTGTATTAAGTTGCTTATAAATACAAAATAAAAAGAATTTTTATATTTTTTGTAAAATATTGTTGACATATAATAGAATATAAGATATAATACACATTAATTAGTTAAATTTGTATACATAACTAGCAAATAGGGGTTGATTTTATGAAAAATAAAAAAGAATTAAATAATAAATCTAATTCTAACTTTGTAGAACTTAAAGATTTTGAATTTGATTTAAAAGCAATTGAAAAAATAAGTGAAACTATAGCAAAAAGATATATGATTGTACCAATAAAAATATTAGATAATTCTATTTTAATCGCTACAAATGACCCATCTGATTTATTTGTATTAGATGATATTAAACTAATAACAAACTTAAAACCTATACCCATATACTGTAATTTACAAGATATAAAAGAAGCTATAAATATATATTATGGGGCTAAAAAAATAAATTTAATTGCTGATGAATTTGAAAAAGAATTGGAAGAAAAGAAAAATAAAAGTTCTTTTTTATTTGAAAATAAAAAATTTGAGACAAATACTTTAAATGCTCCTGCTGTTAAACTTGTAAACAGTATTATAGAACAAGCTGTAATAAAAAATGCAAGCGATATTCATATAGAACCATTTAATGATTATGTAAGAATAAGAATTAGAATTGATAGTCAATTACAAGAGATTTTAAAATTAGATATATCTACTTTAAATGGAATAGTAACACGTATTAAAATATTAGGAAATATGGATATATCAGAACGTAGAATGCCTCAAGATGGTCATATAGATATGAAATCAGAAGATTTAGAGCTTGATTTAAGAATAAGTACCCTACCAACTATATACGGAGAAAAAGTTGTTATAAGAATTATATACAAGGATAAAAATATAATAAATAAAGAAAATATAGGATTTTTATCAGAAGATTTAGAAAAATTTAATAAACTTATTATGAACACGAATGGAATTATATTGATAACAGGTCCTACAGGAAGTGGAAAGTCAACTACTCTTTTTAGTGCTATTAAAGAATTAAATAAAGAAAATATAAACATAGTTACAGTAGAAGACCCTGTTGAAAATATTATAGAAGGGATAAATCAAATTAATATAAATACTAAAATAGGATTGGATTTTCCTCAAGCATTACGCTCAATATTACGCCAAGACCCAAATATAGTTATGATAGGAGAAATAAGAGATTATGAAACTGCTAGTATAGCAATAAAAGCAGGTATAACAGGACATTTAGTTTTAAGCACTTTACATACAAATGATTCAATAAGTTCTATAATTCGTTTAATTGATATGGGAATAGAAAAATATATGGTTGCAACAGCTATTAGGGGAGTAATAGCTCAAAGACTTGTAAGAAAAGTATGTAGTATTTGTTGTGAAGATATAGAAATATCAAAAGAAGATGCTAAATTTTTAAATATATCAAAAGATACTATTATAAAAAAAGCCGTTGGTTGCAAAAATTGCAATTATACTGGTTATAAAGGTAGATTTGCAGTATATGAAATAAATACAATTACTACAGATATGAAACAAGCAATATTAAACGGATTTGAATATGAAAACTTAAAACAAATAGCAGTTAAAAATGGCATGAATACAATACATAACAACACGGTAAAAAACATAATAAATGGTAAAACAACAATAGAAGAATTATATAGAGTAACTTATATTCAAGAATAGAGGTGATGTACTTGCCTGAATATTTATATAAAGCAATTGATTTTTCAGGAAAAATATTTACATCTAAAGGTACATATATTTCTGAAAAAGATGTTATTATCTACCTTAAAAATAGAAATTTAATGCCAATAGAAATTAAAAAAATAAATATTATAAATAGAAATTTATCTGAATTTAAAATATTTAAAAAATTAGATATAAAAACTTTATCTATTTTTTGTAAACAATTTTCAGTATTATTAGAATCAGAAATAAAAATAGAATTAGCATTAAATATTATTAAGAATCAAACTGAAAATTCTATTTTAAAAAATATATTAAATAATGTATATGAATTAATACAGGAGGGAAATACCTTTTCTGAAGCTATGAATGAACATAAAGAAATACCTTTGTTTATGTTAATTATGATTAAAGTTGGGGAAACAAGTGAAAATTTAAATATAGCTTTTAAACAATTAGTTAAACATTATGACAAAAGTATACAAATAGAAACTAAAATAAAAAATTCTATGACATATCCAACAATTGTTATGTTACTTATGAGTATAGTTTTTATATTAATTACAACTTTCATAATACCTAGTTATACAAGTATATTTCAAGAAATGGATATAGAATTGCCACAATTAACTTTATCGCTTATAAGTTTTAGCGAGTTTATAATCAATAAATGGTATTTATTATTAATAATTATTTTAATATGCTTTAGTAGTTCTAAATTGGTTTTAAACTATAAAAATATTAGACTTTATGTAGATACAATTATATTAAAAATACCAATTATAAAGAGGTTTATAATAAAAATTAATACAATTAAATTTTCAAGAACCATGGCTATATTATTAGCATCTAATGTTTCTTTAATTAATTCGCTAACAATAACACAAAAAATTATTACAAATACTGTTATACAAAATTTTATATTAAATCTTATTAATCATATAAATCAAGGAGGAGTTTTAACTGAATATATCAATGAAAATAAACTTTTTCCTTATATGTTAGGTAGTATGGTTAAAATTGGCGAAGAAACAAAATCATTAGATATTGCATTTTGTAAAACTGCTGATTTTTATGAAGAAGAATTAAATATAGAAATTGAACAATTAACAATTCTTATAGAACCTATAATTACAATTTTTATAGCTATAATTATGGCTATTTTAATATTAGCTATTTTGATGCCAACATTTAGTTTAACAAGTCAAATTTAGGAGGGTTAAAATGAAAGATGAAAAGGGTTTTACAATGATAGAATTAATGATTGTTATATCAATTATAGCAATTATGAGTGCAATACTAGTACCCAATATTACACAAATAACACAGCGTTCAAAACTTAAAACAGATATTAATGGAATAATGACAATTCAAAGTTCATTAGATTTATTTTTAGCTGAAGTAAGTACAAGTCCTACAAGTTTAGAAGGTATAATTAATGATAGTCATATACTTATTACTTCAGGATACCTTTCTAAAGCACCAATTGTACAGTATAAAGGTGATTATAAAGTTATCAAAGATACAACAAATACTTATAAAATAGCTTTAATTCTTTCAGACAATACAAAATTTGAAAGTGATAATGATAAAATGTATAAGTATATAAAAGGACTTGGTATTGTAGATATAGATAATGATTATAAAACAATTAAAATAAAGAACTAGAGGTGAATTTTATATTAGGTTTAATAATAGGAAGTTTTTTAAATGTTTGTATATATAGGATTCCTAAAAAACAATCTATAATTTATCCTTCATCTTATTGTATACATTGTAAACATAAATTAAATTTTTTAGATTTAATTCCCGTTATTAGTTATATACTTTTAAAAGGTAAATGTAGATATTGCAATAATCCTATAAATATTCAATACCCATTGGTAGAAATAATTAACTTGGTATTATATTTAATAATATTATATATTTTTGGCTTTACATATAAATTTTTTAGTTATGCTTTTTTTGCTTCTTTTTTATTAACTATATTTTTTATAGATTTAAATAATAAAACTATTCCTAATAAAATAACTTTAACAGGATTTATTTTTATATTGGTATTTAAAATATTAGAAAGTATTTTTTATAATAGTTTTGAACCATTACTACAATCATTTTTAGGATTATTAGTAGGTTCTTTACCACTATTAATAATTACAATACTTACTAATGGTATAGGTTTGGGAGATATAAAATTAATGGCAGTTATAGGAATGTGGTTGGGTTTTAAACTTACATATTTAACTTTATTGATTGGTATTATAAGTGCAGGGTTAACGGGTTTAATCTTAATTTTTATTAACATTAATTATAGAAAAGCTTATATTCCATTTGCTCCATTTTTAACTACTGCTGCTTTTGTAAGTTTAATTCAAAGTGCAATTAACATAAGTTTATAAAAAATAAAAATTACTTTATGCTTAAATCAAGGAAGTGTACTATGAAATTTAATAGCGAAAATGGGTTTACACTTATTGAATTAATATCATCAATTTGTGTGTTTGTTATAATATCTTTAACTTTATTAACATTATTAAATTATGTTATAAAAACAAATGCTAATTTAACAGAAAAAAGTATAAATTTAGAAGAAGCTAGAATAGCAATGGACTTAATTGAAACACATATAAAATCTATAGAAGGTTATAAATTAGTAAATCAAATTGAATTACAATTGTATGAAAAAGTAAAAAATAATATAGAAGTAAGAACATTCAAATTTAATAAGCTATTAAATCAAATACTTTTTGGTACTAATAAGTTGGCAGAAAATATTAAAGATTTACAATTTGAAATTATAGATGATATTATAATTATTAAAATAATAACAAAAGCAAGAAAATATGATTCTGAATTTGAATTAATTGGACAGGTAAGTGTTAAGTATAAGATAAATTATAAATAAGGTGATATAATGAACAACCCTTTAATTGGAGTTGAAATAGGTCATAAAAATTTAAAAATTATTTATGGAATAAAAAAGAAGGATATATTTAATATAGAAATTTGTAATCTTATTGAGCTAGAAGAAGTAATAAACGATGGCTTTATATTAGATACAGAAATTCTAAAAGAAAAAATTTTAACTTTTATTAAAACTAATAAAATAAAAACTAAAAATATTGTTATTAATATTCAATCTTCAACTATTTTAATACGTAATATAACAATACCAAAATTAAAAAAAGTTAGTTTAAATAAAATTATAGAACTTCAAAAGCAAGAATATTTTCCAATAGACATATCAAATTATCAAATAAATTATAAATTAAATGAAAATTTAAATATTGATACTATAGATAATTATGAACTTACAGTAATTGCTATACCAAATAATCTTTTAGAACAGTATATTAAACTGTTTGAAAGTTTAAATTTAAATATTATAAATATTAATATAAATTCAAACTCTTTAGTTGAATTATTTAAAATCGAAGCATTTTGTAATGATAATGCTATAGCCATAATAGATATAGGTGCTAAAACAACAACCTTATCCATCACATCAAATGGAAAATTATTTTTTTATAAAATGCTAAGCTTTAACACTATAGATAATCTTATAAACGAAATTAATACATATATAAGTTTTTACAAATCAAAATTTGAAGTGCCATTAACTAAAATATATTTAGTTGGGGGAAATGCTTATTTAGAAAATATTAAAAACTATTTTGATATAGATGTTATATTTATAGATAGTATTTCTTTATTAATTCAAAATAAATTAATAATACATACTGATAATATATTATATTTTGCTAGTTTATTAGGTTTAGTCACAAATAATATTAAAAAATTCAATTTGCTACCGAAGAAATATATATCAATTAGAAATAATAAAAAATTAAAAATCTATTATAAATATTTATTTATAATATTAAGTATTATATTATTTTTATCTACAATAGTATTAAATATTGTTAATATACAAAAAAGAGAATTATTATTAAATATAAACTTAAATTTGGAAAATATTAAATATAATGAAATCAAAGATATAAATAATATATTAAACGAAACTAATAAAGAATTTGAAATGTACAATAAAATATCAGATAGTATAAAAGATGATTCCATTATAGAAAGTAATATTATACAAACTATTTTAAATTATATTCCAAATAGTGTTTATGTTAATAATATTAATATAAATAATACTAATAAACATATTGTTATAAACGGAACAACAAGTAATAATAAAAATTTAATAATGTTATTTTTAGAAAAAATACAGCAAACAAAATCATTTAAAAATTTAACTTTTAATTTTAATTATTCAAAAGAACAAGTAACTATCCCATACACTATAGAATTTGATGTGGAAAGGATTGAAAATTAATGAAAATTAAATATACTTTATTAATATTTATTTTATATTATATAATATTATCTAAACAACTAAATAACTTAGATATCTTACAACAGCAAATAAACATTCAATCACAAAAATTAAATACACAAGAAAAATTATTTGAAAAGCTAGAAGAAACTAAAAATCAAATAGAAAAAAATAAATATGAAATAGAAAAAATAAAAAATAGAATTTTTAAATACAGTAATTTGCCAAGTTTTATTATTGATATTGAAGAAGTTGTTAAAACTCATAATATAAATATAACAAACATACTATGGGAAAATCCTTATATAAAATTAAATCAAGATGAAAATAATATCTATGAGCTAACCGTAGATATAAATATAATTGGTAAACATAACGATATTTTTAGATTAATAGATTATTTAAAAAAATCAGATAGTATTTATAATTTAAAAACAATAAATATTAATATTGATGATATTGATATATACAATCCTATAAATGCAAATTTATGTTTATCAACTTATACTATTGAACAAATAGAGGTAGATTATGAATAACGAGAATGGATTTACACTAGTTGAAGTAATAGTTACTGCTTTAATATTAGTTATAATTTCAATATCTATATTTAAAAGTTTATTACAAGGAAATAATAATTACATATACTCAGAAAAATATTATATAGCAACTTTACAAGCTCAAAATATATTAGAACAAGTTAAATTACAATTAGATAAAGATAATAAAAATTTTAAAAGCATTAGCAAAGTTTATAATAATAAAACTTATCCTTATAATTTATCAGACTATATTAATATTGAAAGCCTTGCATTAGATATAGATAAATATAGTTATGAAGTTTATATAAGACCAAATACTTTAGCTGGTGATTATAGTTTTTACTATTCAAAATTAATACCACCTCCTAGTACAAGTTTTTCAGTTAGTTTCGATGATTTAAATAATTCTATTAATAATAACATATCATTTCAAGAAACATATAACTCAATAGAAGTAAATACTGAATATGATATAAATTCTTTAAATTATAATTTAAACTCTTTTAATGACTTAAATATAGATATAAAACATTGTAAGCCACAAGATTTAGAAATAAACATTTATACGGATTCGGATATTAATTATAATTTAATAGCACAATCTTCTAAACTTTCAGAAATAAGAGTTAATTTTTATAATAACATTAATTATTTTAATGAAGATTATATTATAATAATTATTATCACAGATAATAAAACTAGTAAAACTTTAAAAGAATTAGTTTCTATATATTCATATTTAGAGCCTTAATACTCTCAAAATAAAAACTCTCTTTCACAGAGAGTTTTTTACATACTACCATTACTAAATCCTTTACCTATTATTTCACTTGTATTAGAAATAAGTACAAATGCATTTGGCTCAGTAGTCTTTACAAAATTTCTAAGTTGAACAGCTTGATTTCTCTTTAATAAGGTAAATATAATAAATTTTTTATTATGAGTAAAAGCACCTTCTGCATTACATATTGTAGCAGTGCTATGAAGTTCATGTGTTATATAATCACAAATTGGTTGAGGATTATCACATACTACATTAAAATATTTACATAGGTTAATACTTTCGATAACACCATCAACTACTAATGATTTAGTCATAAGTCCTAAAAATGAAAATAAACCAGTTTTAATATCAAATACTATAAAAGCAGCTAATGCAATAAATAAATCCGTTACAAATAATGCACTACCAATATTAAAACTTGTATATTTTTTTAATATCATAGCTATTATATCTGTTCCACCACTTGAAGCACCAATATTAAATAATATAGCTGAACCAAAAGCAGGTAAAAACACAGCAAATATTAATTCAAGTAATGTTTCATTTGTAAGAGGCTCAATTAATGGATATATATTTTCCATGAATGTAAGTCCTATAGATGTTAATATACTTACATAGACAGTTTTTACACCAAAACCTTTACCTAAAAAAATAAATCCCACAACTAACAATATCATATTGATAACAAAAGTTACTGTACTAGGTGTTACAGTTGATATTTTACCAATAATAATAGCTAAACCTGTAACCCCTCCAAATGAAAAATTATTTGGGAATTTAAAAAAATAAACTCCAATAACTATACTTAATGTACTAAATGTTAATAATATAAATTCTTTAAATTTCATCATTAATACCTCTTTTATTCATTTGTGATTATGCTATTTCTAAAGCAACTTTCATCATTTCTATAAATGTTTTTTCTCTTTCTTCTGAACTTGTAGATGCACCTGTAAGTATATGGTCACTTACTGTAAGTATTGATAAAGCTTTAATATTGTATTGACTAGCTACTGTATAAAGACCTGCTGTTTCCATTTCAACTCCCAATACTCCATAACTTGCAAACTTTTCTTGTAATCCTTCATCATGCCCATAAAATTCATCACTTGTTAATATAGGTCCAACATGAACACGATTTAAGTCTATATTTAATTCTTTACATTTATTATAAGAATTATTTAAAAGCTCAAAGTTTGCTGTAGGGGCGAAATCATAACCTAAAAATCTAGTTTTATTTATACCTGATGTAGTGCAAGCACTCATTGCAATTATTATATCACGTATTTTAATCTTGTCTGAAAGACCACCACAAGTTCCTATACGTATTATATTTTTTACATCATATTCTTTTATAAGTTCAGTAGCATATATCATAAATGATGGTATTCCCATGCCAGAACCCTGTACAGAAATTGTTTTACCTTTATAAGTTCCAGTATACCCAAACATACCTCTAACTTCATTATAACATTCATAATTTTCTAAAAAATTTTCTGCTATATACTTAGCACGTAATGGGTCGCCGGGCATAAGTACTGTATTAGCTATCTGCCCAAGTTTTGCTTTTATATGTGTACTCATAAAATCACCTCTAATATTAATTTTTCTAATTGTAATAAATTATTGTAGGGGATGTTTAGGACGCCAGCCCCTACCAAATAATTTTTTAATTATTTTATATAAACTATTCTGATATTATTTCTTTATCAAATTCACTATTCATTACTTGTCTTTTTCTTGCAAGTTCATCGCTTTCTAAATATTCATCATAAGTTGTTTGTCTATCTATAAATCCATTTGGTGTAATTTCCATAATACGATTTGCTACTGTTTGTATAAATTGGTGGTCTTGTGATGTAAATAATACTACACATTTTGTATTTATAAGTCCATTATTAAGCGAAGTTATTGATTCTAAATCTAAGTGATTTGTAGGTTCGTCTAATATTAAAACATTAGCTAGAGATAACATCATCTTAGATAACATAACTCTAACTTTTTCCCCTCCTGATAATACATTTACTTTTTTCACACCTTCTTCGCCTGAAAATAACATTCTACCCAAAAAGCCTCTTACATATGTTTCATCTTTTTCTGTTGAATAAGGCATAAGCCATTCAACAATTGTATAATCAGAATCAAAATATTTTGTATTATCTTTAGGAAAGTAAGCTGATTTAGTAGTAATTCCCCACAAAACTTCCCCACTATCTGGTTCCATTTCACCTATGAGTATTTTAAATAATGTAGTTTTAGCAAGACTATCAGCCCCCACAAAAGCAATTTTATCTTCACGTCCTGCTATAAAAGATATATTATCTAATACTTTTACTCCATCTATAGTTTTACATAAATTTTTAACTGTAAGAACTTCATTTCCTATTTCTCTTTCAGGTTTAAAATCTATATAAGGATATTTTCTTGAAGATGGTCTAATTTCATCTAATACAATTTTATCTAATGCACGTTTTCTTGATGTAGCTTGTTTAGATTTAGATGCATTAGCACTAAATCGTTGTATAAACTCTTGTAACTCTTTAATTTTTTCTTCTTTCTTTTTATTGGATTCTTTCATTTGTCTAACCATAAGTTGACTTGACTCATACCAGAAATCATAATTTCCAGCATAAAGCTGTATCTTACCATAATCTATATCAGCCATATGGGTACAAACTTTATTTAAAAAATGTCTGTCATGAGATACTACTATAACAGTGTTTTCAAAATCAATTAAAAAATCTTCAAGCCATGTTATGGCATTAAGGTCAAGATGGTTTGTAGGTTCGTCCAATAATAATATATCTGGATTACCAAATAAAGCTTGAGCAAGTAATACTTTAACTTTTTCGCTTCCGTTTAAATCTTTCATTAAATTATAATGTAAATCAGTTTCTATTCCCAAACCATTAAGTAATGATTTAGCATCAGATTCTGCTTCCCAACCATTAAGGCCTGCAAATTCTCCTTCAAGTTCACTTGCTTTTATACCATCTTCATCTGTAAAATCTTCTTTAGCATATATTGCATCTTTTTCTTTCATTATATCATATAGTCTTTGATTTCCCATAATAACAGTATCTAAAACTTGAAATTCGTCATATTTATAATGATTTTGGGAAAGAACGGATAATCTTTGACCAGGAGTAATAATTACTTCTCCTGTATTAGGTTCTATTTCTCCTGATAGTATTTTTAAAAATGTGGATTTACCAGTACCATTTGCACCTATAAGTCCATAACAGTTTCCTTCTGTAAATTTAATATTTACATCTTCAAATAAAGCTCTTTTACCGTATCTTAATGTTACATTATTTGCACTTATCATTTTGTTTACCTTTCTTTTTTCATTTTTAAGATTGTTTTTTAGGAAGTTTAGCTTTTAATTTATCTATGAAAGTTAAATTTTCTTTTTTAACTACATTTTTACTTCCTTTCATGCCCACAATATAAATACCTGCAATGTCAACTTTAACTTGTTTTTTAACAGGTATTTCTTTAAACACTTTAGGGTCACATATTAATGTCATTATTTGAGGACCTATTTTAGCTTTAACTAAAGGCATCTTTTTGAATTTTAAATACTTTGGTATTTGTTCAACAACAGCTTTAGGCATATTAACATTAGTAAGTTTATCTTTCTTTTTGTCAATAACTAAAATAGATGTAGTCATCTTTGTAGAATTAATAAGTGATTGTTGTTCTGTAGCTTTTTTGTTAGCCCAATTACTTAAAAAGTATAGACCAACTAATATTGCAGCAACAACAAATGTTACTATTAAAATAATATCAAGTATATTACCCATTTGATTTCCTCCTTCTTCTTGGTTAATACTATTATTCTATCATTCTTTTTTAATTTAGGAAATAGGAAATTATAATAAACATAAAATATTTATTATTAATAACATTAAAATATTAGAATGGTTATATATAGATAATTTTATATAAAAATATGTGGAGTCGTTCTTAAGAATGTTAATTCGTCAAATTATTTAATCTTCTTTACTCATCCCTGTAATTTTCAGGCTTTAAGGTTATTTTTATTTTAAAATTAATTTTACACTTTTTTTTAATATAAATACTATCATCTTTAATTATTTTTTTAGTACGTGTGAATTCATTGTAAAATCAATAAAAATAGTATTGGTAAAATAATATTGGGCTTCAATTTTTCTTTACACTTGCGTTGCAAGTGTAAAGAGATTTTGAAATTGGTTTTATAAAAACCTATATTTTAGTAAGCACTCTCTAAAATATAGGTTTAATAATTTTAATCACATATTTTTAATATAATCTATAAATATTTTTGTTGTTTCATCATCAATAGAATACATTGTAGTTCTAAATGCAAATCCTTTTTTAGCTAATCTTTTCATTTCAGAAGCAGAAATAGGTTTTGGTAATATATAAAAATCTTTTAATTCCATATAGTATTCATCATCTTCAATTCCATCCCATTCTTTTTTGCACAACTTCCCATCAGCTTTTCCATAGGCAACAATTCCAACACCTGTTTGATATAAAAATACTACATCATTTTCTTGAAGCTTTGCAATTTTTTCTTTCCAACCACCACAATAAGCAGCAGCTTTTTTTTGATTTAACATTTCATTATGAGATTTTTCACTATTAGAATAATTTGTATTAAGTATATAATTACAACTTTCATATTCTAACTGATTTTGAAGTGGTGAATACATATTAAATTCTATAAAATATTTATTTTCAATTTCAAAAACCCAATATATAATTCCATCAATATTTAATCCACATTTTTTCCAATATATTATTGCTTCTATAGTTTTTAAATCCATACCATTAGTTACAATTAAAAAGTGTTGATTTTTATTAAAATCATTAGATTTAAGAGCAATATCATCATCTAAATTAAAATATTTTTTATGCTCTTCAATTAATTCTTTATTTTTACATTTATGAGTTCTATAAAATAATTCATTTAAATCATCATAATTACTATTACCATAAAGTTGTCCATATCTTAATACTTGCAATAAATTTTCAGTATTAGAAAACCATCTTTTTAATTCAAAAATATATAAATCACCTTTTTTATCTAATGCAAGAATATCAGGCTCTTCTTTATAAGGACGTTCTGTAAATATAGTCATTAAATCATTTGTTGAAATCAAATTTTCAATATTTTGAGATAATAATAATTCAAAATCTTTTTCAGTCCATCCAATATGCTGAAAGTTTTTCTTAGTTACTTTTTTTATTTCTTTTTTATTATTGTTATTTAATTCATAAAGCATTTTGCATTCTCCTTAAAATGTATTTTTATTACTGAGAGTGTTTAGTTGTTTACACTTGTGAATATTGCAATTATAATAATACTAGAATAAACTTTTTTAAATGTAAAGGATAATGAGTATGTGGGTAATATGTTTTGATATATCTAATGGATTTAAATTATTTCAACAATGTGTTCCTTGTGAAATGGTTGATAAAAATACAGTGTTAATTAAATATTATAATGAAGAACGGAAATTAGATATTGAAAATATTAGGGAAATAGAAAAACCTAAATATGATTATGGTGATAAAGTATCCCCTTTAAATCATAAAGATATGATTGGTGAAATAATAGGTATTAGCTGGCATTTTAAATATAAAAAACATATTTATAAAATAAGTATTAATGGCAAGGTTAAAAGTAAACGTTATTTTGATGAGAATTTAGTTCAGATTATTAAATGATAATATAATAAAATGATTTAGAAGCAAATTTTTATCACTACTAAATCAAATGTTATTAATTGTTTGTTTTTATCTTACTTTTAAAAACTTCGGTCAGAACCACCTCCACCAAAACTGCCTCCACCACCAGAATCTGAATCATCATCCCAATTTGTGTGATTCTTTCTATAAATTCTAACTCGTTTAAGTAATCTCCAAAATAAAATAACGTCAATAAGATTTTTTGAAAAGTTTTTAGCTCTATTACCATTGGTAAATAAATCTATTATTAATAACAATAGAAACCAGCAAAAATATGCCCCTGCTAACATTAACCAAATGAAAAAAGCTACAAATGCAAACATAAGTACAATGCCAATGAAAGTTTCAATATCCATTTTTTGTTCTGTATAGACTGGTGTATCAGGTAATGCTTTAAGTCCATATTCTTGTCTAACTACATTAAGTACAGCATAATATAATTGTTCAGTACCTTTTTCAAAGTTATCATCTTTATAATAAGGAATTGCATATTCATCTAATAATCTTCCAACTTTTGAATCATTTAAATAGCCCTCTAAACCATATCCCACTTCAATTCTTGCTTTTCGGTCAATAGTTGATAATAAAATTAATATTCCATTATCTTTGTTAGCTGTACCAATTCCCCATGTTCTAGCAGTTTCTAAACTATAATCTTTAATATCCTTGCCTTCAAGAGAGTTTATTGTTAAAACTACAATTTGTGCACCTGTTTTTTCATAAAGTTCTTTAGATGTGTTATAAATAGAATCTTGTATTTCTTGTGATAAAACATTTGCATAATCATTTATGTAAAATTGTTCGGTTGGTTTAGGTACTGCACCAATAAGTACTGGCATTAATAATAAAAAAAATATTACTAAAGGAGATTTAAGTTTATTTATTTTCCAAATCATTTCAACATCTCTCCAACATTTGGTGTCTTATTTGCATCTTCTGTTGATTTAAAGTAATCTGCTTTTTTAAATCCTAAAATAGATGCTATTAAATTGCTTGGGAAACGAATAATACGATTGTTATAAGTTTGAACAATCTCGTTATAATCTTTTCTTGCAACTGCAATACGGTTTTCACTTCCTGCAAGTTCATCCATAAGTGCAATATAAGTTTTATCAGATTTAAGTTCAGGATAATTTTCTACAATGATGTTTAATCCTCCTAATGCTTTTGTTAGGGATTCATTAGCGACTGCTTTTTCTTCCATAGTAGATGAATTTACTAATTGTTGTCTTGCTGCAATTACTTTATCAAGCACTTCTGTTTCATGAGTAGAAAAGTTTTTTACAGTAGATATAAGGTTTGGTATTAAATCAGTTCTACGTTGTAAAACTATATCTATGTTTGCTTGTGCAACACTAACTGATTCATATGTAGTAACAAATGAGTTATAATAACCTATTGCAACACTTGCAACTACAATAATACCAATAAAAATAAATAACCCTATTTTTTTCATAATTAATTGCCTCCTAAAATTTTTAAATTAGGTAAAATGGTTTGTTTACAAATCCAACTCCTAATAATGTATTATACTATTTATTTTTAAAAAAGCAATTCTTAATAATGTATTTCTTGTAAAATTATTATGAAAAATTAAGTCATGTTAATAAATTATAAAAAATTGAGAGCGATTAATTAAAGATAAATAATAAAATATTTTGAAATATTCTAAAGATTCATCAAATTATTTTATTTACAATCTTCACTTAACCTTGTAATTTTCAAACTCTAAAAGTATTTATTCCTTTTACACTATTTTTTAGTATAAATTTTAATTATTTTTTTAAACTACGAATTCATTGTAAAATCAATAAAAATAGTATCAATAAAATAATATAAAGAGGTAAAAATCCTTTACACTTGCAACGCAAGTGTAAAGGATTTTTGAAATTAATTTTATAAAACCTATCTGTATGTAATCACTCTCAAAAAATTTATTTACATTGTTTTTTATAAATCAAAATATAATTGCTAAACTAATATAATTATTTTATAATGTAAACAATAAATTTATATTGGAGTGATGCAATTGAAAAAACAACAAAATTATAAACAAACAAAAGCATGGTATAAATTAGATAACTCTGCTAATATATATCCTGCAATACAACGTAGTTATTATTCTTCTGTTTACAGATTTTCAGCATATATGATTAAAGATGTAGAACCTGCTATTTTACAAAAAGCATTAGATAAAGTTATGCCTAGATTTCCTGCATTCGATGTATGTATGAAAAAAGGTTTTTTCTGGCAGTATTTAGAGATTAATAAAAATGATGGTCCTTTTGTTGAAGAAGATATTATAAACCCATGTATGCCTATGAGATTTAAGAGTGGAAATAGATATCTTATCAGAATTTATTATTACCAAAAAAGAATTTCTGTAGAATTTTTTCATGCTCTTACAGATGGAGCGGGAGCTTTAGTATTTTTAAAAACTCTTTTAGCAGTTTATTTAGGTTTACAAGGAATAAATATACCAAACACACATGGTATACTTAATATTTACGAAGAACCAAAAATTGAAGAACAAGAAGATGCATATTTGCGTTATGCTAAAAAATATCCTCGTCTTGGCATGAAAAGTGTAAAAGCTTATCGTGGTACAGGAACAAGAGAACCTTATCATACATTAAATGTTATATCAGGAATTATAAATGTAAAAGAGATTTTATCTATTTCAAAAGCATATAAAGTTTCTCTTACTGAATATTTAGCAGCTATATTAATATATGTACTTATTGAAAAACAAAATAAAGAGAAAATATATGGGAAAAAGCCTGTTACATTAGTTATACCAATTAATTTAAGACAGATATTTCCTTCAAGTACATTACGTAACTTTATATTATCTGTGACACCATCTATAGACCCAAGAATGGGGGAATATACTTTTGATGAAGTATTAAAACAAATTCATTATTATATGCGTTATAATATTAATGATAAGTTTTTGCAAGCCAAATTAAATAAAAATGTAGCAACCCAAAGAAATCCTTTTGTAAGGATAGCTCCTCTTATATTAAAAAACTTTGTTGTATATCTGTCGTATATACAATTAGGTGATAAGCAAGCTACTACTACATTTACAAATCCCGGAGTAATTGAAGTTCCTAATGAAATGAAAGAACATATAGAACGTTTTGATGTACTCTTAGGTCAAGCTTTTGCAGCAAGAGCTAATTGTGCAGCAGTAACTTTTAAAGATACAATGGTTATTAGTTTTTCAAGTAATATAAAAGAAACAGATGTTGAAAGAGAATTTTTTAGAAAACTTATAAAAGATGGTGTACATGTAAAAATTGAAACTAATAGAGAAGATGCGGAGGCGTAATATTATGTCTTATTGTGTAAATTGTGGCGTTGAATTAGAAAAAACTATAAAAAGTTGTCCTTTATGTAATACAAAAGTAAATAATCCTAAACAACCTGTGGATGATAATTATCCTAAACCTTATCCACATAAAAAAGCAGTGATAGAACCAGCAGATAGAAAAGAAACAGCATTATTATTAAGTATAATATTATTATCACCGAGTATTGGTTGTGTTATAATGAATTTTTTAATACTTGGAAATGGATTTTGGTCATTATATGTAATGGGTGCTTGTGCCATTTTATGGACATTTATTGTTTTACCTTTAATTTTAAAGAAATTGCCTAATATAGTTTATATAACATTAGATGCATTAATTGTAATAGCATATATTTATGTATTTGCTTTGCAATTTGGTAATAAAGGTTGGTTTCAATATGTGGCAATACCTATAGTGGTAGTAATTTCAATTTTAATTTTAGGTTTATTAAGTTTATATGAATATTACAAACCATCAATTATTACTATGACCATAAGTATAATTTCTTCCATTGGTGTTTTATGTATTGCTATTGAAATTATTTTAAACCTTTATTTAAAAGATAAATTATATATTTTCTGGTCAGCTATAGTAGCAATATGTTGTTTTATGATAATAATACCACTTGCAATAATAATTAAAAGACCAAAATTAAGAGAAGAAATAAGACGAAGAATGCATGTGTAGTACAAAATAAAAAGTATAGCCATAGTCAAAATATAAAAGTAATTAAAAAATTAGGAACGGATTTATCCGTTCCTTACATAATGTTATGGGAAGATTTAAGGTAGGGAACTTATGTGTTCTTAAAAAAATTCCACACCTAGACGAATATAGCCTTCATTTTTTAAGATAGTTATTAAATATGAAGGTATATTTTGATAAACATCAGTACCTCTATATTTTTTCTAAACAAAAGGGAAGAAATATTAAAAATAAATGGAGTGAATAAAATGATTAATACATACAATATAGCCACAGAAATTGTAGCATTTTTAAAATCAAGTTTTAAGTCTAACCTATATAATATTCCATCAATAAAAAATGTTTATATTACAGGAAGTTATGTACGTAATGATTGGCTTAATATGTCAAGTGATTTAGATATACAAATACTATTTTATAAAGATTCCAAAAAAGATATAAGAAAGCATGATATTACTATATTACAAAACTCTGTGTGTGATACCTTTGGGGATATTCCATTTCCATCACAAGCTATGGATGCTCCATTTGGACTTGATTGGAGTATTAATGATTGTTTACCAAATGAAAATGATATAATAACAATATCACCATTTACGGCTTATAATATTTTTTATTTTGATTTTTATAAAAACAGAAAATTATTATATGGTAATGATTTCACAAATGAATTACCAAAACCAGTTCCTATAATGCCACTTATTAAACCAACAATTGAATTTCTAACACAACGAATATTCAGTAACTTGTATGATATAAAAAAGTGTGCTTATGTTGCTTATAAAATTGCTGTAATCTTACAATTAAATTTTGGAGAATTAACAATTGATAAAAGAAAAATACTTGAATTATATTTATTAAATGTTCCTGAGTTTTCACATAAAATTGTTGGGGAATTGATTATACGTAATTATATCGAAAGTTTTTATCCTGATAGAAAGCCAATTTATTTTGAACGTAAAGTTTATGAAGAGTTTGCAAAAGTAGTAGTTAATTTAATATAAGTAAATTTTAAATAGATAATGATTAGAACTAATTAAGTAGTTAAAATAAATGATTTTAACTGGTATTATATATAATATTAAGATAAAATATTAGCATATTTATGAAAAGGAAAGTTTCTATGTCATAAGTAAACATATCATAAAGTTGATAAAGAAAACAATCATTATCTTATAATTTTGAGTGTTTTAAAGATAATAAAGATTATTTATATAATCTTATATGAAAGAAAGTAGATTTTGACAAAACTTTTTGATATCTTCTTGCTATGATATTAGCGGAAGGAGGGATTGATATGAATCATATTGATTCTGTGTTGAAAGCAATAAATTTTATTCACGAGCAGTGGGGAGAAAGTATAACGGTTACAGATGTATCAAACTATGTCTATCTTTCTCCATCATATTTCTTAACCGTGTTCAGGAAGTTGACAGGTTATACAATAAGAGATTATATCATTCGTTATCGTTTGTATAAGACGGCACTTGATCTTTTGAATAGCCGAAAGAAAATTATTTCAATAACTTATGAAAATGGTTTTTCTTCACAACAAGCACTAAATAAAAGTTTTTCACAGATATATGGGGTTGCACCCGGAAAATTCCGTCATATGAATTTACATATTGACCCATTTCCTCCCAAAAATTTTGTTATGGAGAGAGGTATATCTATGGAAGTTCGTAAAACATTTGAAAGAGTACATTTTGTCAAAAAAGATGCATTTTTTGTAATCGGTATTGAAGCAGATATTAATTACAATAATGCTGAAGGAACACATAGTATAGGCGGTTTGTATGAGCATTGGGGTAAAGAAAAGCTTATTGAAAAAATTCCAAATCAAGTTAATGATAACTTAACCTTTGGAATGACTCATGAAGAAACAGAAAACGACACTGCAAAATATATAGTTGCAGTAGAGGTATCAACACTTGAAAACATTCCATCAGGGTTTGTTGGCAGACGATTTGAAGCGTGTGAATATGCAGTGTTTGATTTTACCTTGGAAGATGAAACAAGCGGTAAGTTTTTTCAATACTTCTTCAAAACATTCCTTAATGAGAACAATCTAAGTCAACCGGATGCAGTTACCACAAAACACGGAAACACCTATTCTCGTTATCCGTTATTTGAAGTATATGATAAAAATTTCAAGGATGAGAAAGATAATATTCAAATATTTGCACCAATCATAAGATTATAAGCATAATATTTACTCTAAGTAAGAATTTTTCTATATCAGAAAATTAATATAATTCTGAAGTTATTAAAAAGCTGTCACTTATTTTTGACAGCTTTTTCTGTTAAAAATTATTTAGTTCTGCCATGTAGTTATCCGAAAAAAAGTAGAGGTGTGCTTTGCACACCTCTACGAATAATTCAAATCTTATAAATAAAATTTCAATAAACATGTACAAAACATTTTAAATACTTACACTACTTTAAATATTTTTATTTCAAATAGTTTGATAGTAAATTCAAAAATATTATTATTTGTTGATACTTCAGTTAATTCTTCTTCCATCAAGTTACATTCAACGACTTTTTCAAATTTACAATTCCAATTAATAGTTGCTTTCGTTCTACCGTTTTTGTTTTCATGTATTCTAATAAGAGTTACACTATTATTTTCTACAATTAAAATAAATAAATCTAATTGACATTGTATATAATATTAATATATAATGTCAATATATCTATGAAAAGGAGAGTTTTATATATCACAAACAAATATATCAATTAGAATTGATCAGGATATCAAGAAAGAAGCTGAAACTTTGTTTGCTAAATTAGGGTTAAACCTATCATCAGCAGTAAATATTTTTTTTCGCCAAGCAGTAAGAGAACAGGCAATACCATTTCAAATAAAAGCTGATATGGATAATTATTTTAACAAATACAATATGAAACGCATTTTAGAATCAATTGAACAAGCAAAAAATGGAGATGTAATTGTAAATACTATGGTTGAATTAGATGAGATAGAAAATAATTTAAAAAGTAAGTTTTACAGCAAATAGGTTTTAAGATTATATTTACTATAAATAATACAAAGGAGTGATTTTATGCATAATAATTATGAAACATATTATTGGCAAAATGATAAAATAAGATTAAGGTCAGTTATGCCTTCAGATTCAGAGCATCATTACGTGTTAAATTTGGATATTTTGGGTATTGCATTAGTTGGCGAAGAGATGCCTTTGCCACCTGTTAAACCAATTATAAAAGATAGTGAAGAAACACAACAACCAAACAATGCTGCTCCAGCATTTATTATTGAGACACTTTCAGGTGAATACGCAGGCGGTATTCATTTTAATTATATAAATGAAAGACATGGTACATTTTCAATTGGTTTGGTTATACTTAAAGAATACAGAGGTAAAGGTTTTGGAAAATCCGCTTTAAATATTTTACTTGAATATGCTTTTAATGAAAGGCGATTGCATAAATTCGAGGGGTTTTGTTTTGATGAAAATATTGCTTCGTCTAAAATGATGGAATCGCTTGGTTGCAAATTAGAGGGAACTTCAAGAGAATGTGTTTTTATGAATGGTAAATATCACAACAGATTATTATATAGCTTATTGGAAGATGAGTATAGAAATCGAACAAAATAAGCATAATATTTGCTCCAAGTAAGAATTTTTCTACAATATAATCCTAAAGTTATTAAAAGCTGTCACTTATTTTTGACGGCTTTTTGTGTGGAGAATTATTTAGTTCTGCCATCTAGTTATCAAAAAATAGGGACGTGCAAAGCACACCCCTATGAATAATTCAGATTTCATAATAAAATTTCAATAAATGCTTACACTACTTTAAATGTTTTTATTTCAAATGGTTTGATAGTAAATTCAAAACTATTAGTATCTGCTGATACTTCAGTTAATTCTTCTTCAATCAAATTACATTCAACAACTTTTTCAAATTTACAATTCCAATTAACAGTTGCTTTTGTTCTACGGTTTTTGTTTTCATATATTCTAATAATAGTTCCACTATTGTCTTCTGCTTTTTTGATAGTTTCTATAACAACATTATCAGCATCTATTGAAACAAAACTATTTAATTCATTATTATTATCAGTAGCTTTTATACATGAGTACATAGGCACATTTAACATATAACCATATTGAGCAGTATTAGCTTTTTTATAGTCTCCACTATGTGGATATAATGAATATATAAATCTATGTTCTTCTTGGTCTGTGTCAGGTGTTGGGCATGTTCCTGATTTTAATAAAGTAAGTCCCATTTTATTTTCATAAATTGAATGTCCATATTTACAATCATTTAATATACTTACACCATAATTATCTTCAGATAAATCTGCCCATTTGTGAGCTGCAACTTCAAAACGTGCTACATCCCAAGAAGTATTTTTGTGATTTGGACGTTTAAGATTACCAAATTGAATATCATATGTTGCCTCAGTTGCATTAATATCAACTTCAAATTCTGCTTTTAAAAGTACATTATATTGTTTCCAATCAACATATGTTTCAAAATCAACTACTGCTTTATGAGCATAGAAATGAATTTTTTGTTCTATTACAGAATCAACAAAATTTCTTTTAACTAAAAGAGTAGCTCTTATTGGTCCTTTTTCAATCCATTCTGCTGATTGAACATCATCTACTACCCAGTTTTTTTCGGTATAGAAAATGTCAATATCCCAATTGTCATAATACATTGGTTTGTCTTCAAATGCTCTTAAAACATTTCCTAATTTACCTGTCTTTAATACTTCTCTATCTGCTGCTTTATCATATATTCTAGTAAATTGATATGCATTATTAAATTCAAAAGTAAAGTAAGGTGTTTCAATTGATTTATCAGAAATTATAAGTTTATTTTCTATTGCTACACTATCACTTGGTTTAAATACAGCGACCCCTTTTGATGGTATATTTTCAGCTACCATTATAAGTTTTCCATCATGTGTTTTTTGTGTAGGCACTGTATTTGAATTTCCATCAACCAATCCTTCATAGTCACAATCTACAGTTACAATATCTGTTCTATAAAATGAAAGAGTATTAAATAATACTACATCTCCTTTTTGACCTTTACAATTATCTGCTAAAACTTGAGTTTTATTTTTTATAAATTCATTAGCATCAGCTTCAAGTTTTGTATATTCTTCTTTTGTAACTTCGTATACTTCTTTTATTGATGAACCCGGAAGAATATCATGGAATTGGTTTAACAAAATGTTTTCCCAACTATCATAAATTTCACACTTAGGATATTTATCACCTAATTTTTCAGCCCAAACAGAGAAGAATTCAACATCTTGCCATAACAATTCGCATTTACGATTACTACGTTTATTTCTAGCCATAGAAGTATAAGTTCCTCTGTGGTACTCTAAATAAAGTTCTCCAACCCATTTAGGTAATTTAGGGTTATTAGCAGTACGTTCATAAAGTTCATCAAAATATTTTTTAGCAGTATCAAATCTTACTTTAGGAGAAGATATAATTCCTTTTGTCATACGTTTTCCAACCTCAATCATTGGTCTAGTTGGTCCACCTCCACCATCACCAAAACCATATGATATAAGTACATCATTGTTTAATTCTTTTTGTTGATATCTTTCCCAAGCTCTCATAAGTGAAACAGCATTTAAGTTTCCATTATAAGTGGTAAAGAAACTATCTTTAGATTGCCCTGAATCTTGAGTTGTAATAAGGTGAGTAAATATTTCACTTCCGTCTATACCTTTCCACCAAAATGTATCACATGGTAGTCGGTTAAATTGATTCCATGCTATTTTAGTAGTCATAAAGTAATCAATACCAGATTTTTTCATGATTTGAGGCAATGCTCCTGAATATCCAAATACATCAGGTAACCATACAATTTTATTTTCAACATTAAATTCTTGTTTGAAGAATTGTTTTCCATGTAAAATTTGACGAACAAGAGATTCACCTGAAGTAACATTACAATCAGCTTCAAGCCACATTCCGCCTTCAGCTTCCCAACGTCCTTCTTTTACTTTAGCTTTTATTTTTTCAAAAATTTCTGGATAACGTTGTTTTAAAAATTTATAAAGCTGTGGTTGGCTTGACATAAATTTATATTCTGGAAATTCGTCCATAAATTTAAGAACTGTAGAAAAACTACGAGCAACTTTTTCTCTTGTTTGTTCAACTGTCCACCACCACGCAACATCTATATGAGTATGACCAATACAAGTAGCGATAACATTATCATCACCAACTAATTTTTTATAAACTTCAATAGCAATACATTTTTTAGCTTCTTCAATTGACTCATAGAATTCTTTTGAATAAGGTTTTCTTAAATCAATTAAATTTATAACTTTTTCAAGTGCAACTTCAAGTTTAATTCTTGAATTATTATCAGCATCAAGCCAAGTTATAACTTGATATGGAACAAGCATATCATAATATAAATTTGATATTCTTTCATCAACTTCTAAAAGTGAACCATAAAGTTCAAGTCTTTTTGTGCCAGAACTAACATCACTATCACGACCCGTATAAGCTTGTAAATCTACTACAAATGTATCTCCACTTTTAGCTTTATCAAAAAGTTTTACTTCACGATGGTTGGCATCAACGCCTTGTACTATTTCACCATTTATAAATAGTAAGAATTGTGGATTGATAGCGTCCCAAAAAGTTTTTTGTGTGCTTAAATACAACCAAAGAGGTTTATTATCGAAACTTTCAGGTACTGTTATAGTAGTTCTAAACCAATAGTGTCTATCATTACCCATCCAACCATCTGTTTCACTATTAAATTCTTTAAATGGTGTACTATCATTATCCGCTTCTTCTGGACGATAAAATGTACCTTCTTTTATAAGCCAATTAGTTATTGGTACATTTTGAGTATTTACAAGTCCTCTAACTTCTGAACATATCTTTTCAATTCGTTCTTTTCTATACTTCATTTAAAATGTCCTCCTCTAAATTTAATCTCCTGTTGATTGTCTAAATATAGGTTGTGTATAAATTCTTGTATATTCAAATGGTTTATTAGGTCTATTAATTCGTTCTGTAATTAATTTAACTAATTTCCTACCAATATAATCTATATCCACATTTACGGTTGTAAGTGAATTTTCTTTTGTTAAAGACTCTTGAATATTATCAAAGCCAGATATATAAATATCATCAGGTGTTCTAATTCCTTTTTGTTTAAAATATTTTATAGTTCTATATGCTAAAACATCATTAGCACATATAAAAGCTTCTGGTAATTCATTTATAAGCTCTAATTTTTCTTCTAATTCATCAGGATTATATAAATGATTTATACTACCTTTTGTAATACAGATTGAATCATTTAGAATTAAATTATAATCTTGTAATGCTTGCTTAAATCCTTTAAAACGTTCATATATTGTTCGGGAGTATGTAATATCACCTATGAAACCAAATTTTGTAATACCTTTTTTAATAATATGTTTAGTAATTTGATATAGCGTACTTTCACCTTCTGCTAAAACAATATCACAATTTATATTTCTTTCTATAGCAGAAACAGTAGTATCATAATATACAGTAGGTAAACCAGTATTAGTTAGCATATCAATGATATCATTATCATAAATATTTATTCCAATTACTCCCGAAACATCTTTATTTAAAATAATTGAAGGGAGATTAAAGTTTTCTGTTAAATCTGATGTAACATAGTTATAAACAAAATTGTTATTATATATCCTTAACTCACTTGCAACACTATTAATCATTTTTATCCAAAATTCAGAAAATTCGGGATGATTGACTAATACAGATATATTATGAGGATTTGTCATTTTATCAAATTGTTCTACTGCTTTAATCTTTTTATAACCCATCTCTACAGCCGTTTTTAATACTATATTTTTTGTTTCTTGCGAAACTCCTTCTTTCTCATTTATTACTTTTGATACAGTATTGCGTGATAAGCCAAGTTTATTAGCAATTTCATTTATAGAAACCATATTACACCTCCTACATATCAATTGAATTTTCTTTTATAAATTTTAATGATTCATCAACTGTCGTAAATGCAATTCCTGTAGTAGTGTCTGCACAACCGTAATAAATAACTATTTTACCACTTTCACTGTCTGTTAGTGTAGCACATGGGAAAACAACATTTGGTACATCTCCAACACATTCATATAACATTTGCGGTGAAAGCATATAAGGCTTAGAACGATATTTTACAATCCAAGGTTTATCTATATCTAATATAGCACCTCCAAAACTGTATACGAAGCCATTACAACTATTTAATACACCATGGTAAAATAATAGCCAACCTTCATTAGTTTCTATCGGAACAGGCCCTGCACCAATTTTTGTTGATTGCCAAGCTGATTCATTACTTTTTATTGTGCTCATAACATGTCTATGTTTACCCCAATAAGTCATATCAGGACTTTCACTATAAAAAATATCCCCAAAAGGTGTATGTCCATTATCACTAGGTCTACTTAACATAGCATAATTACCATTTATTTTTCTTGGAAACATAACACCATTACGATTAAATGGTAAAAATGCATTTTCAAGTTGATAAAATTTTTCAAAATCAAATGTATATGCAACGCCAATAGTTGGTCCATGATAACCATTACACCATGTAATATAATATCTATCTTCTAT
Source organism: uncultured Eubacteriales bacterium (assembly GCA_964638835.1). Lineage (GTDB taxonomy): Bacteria > Bacillota > Clostridia > Lachnospirales > CAZQDT01 > CAZWZB01. Next base: position 81,087 of record CAZWZB010000003.1, read on the forward strand.
AAAACAAACCCTTGGGTCATATCTATATTCATATTTTATTATTTCTTCATCACCTTCAAAAGTTAAAGGTTCTGAATTAAATTCCCAATTGATAGCATCTTTACTAAACCCAACAAATATATTCATACTTCTACATTTGTCATCGCAACGAAATACACCAACAAAACCATCTTTAAAAGGTACAACAGCACTATTAAAAATACTGTTTGAATTTTTTTGTTGGTTACGTTTGATTATTGGATTGTTATTATATCTCCAAATTGGTTCATTACAGTTTAAAGGTTTGTCTTGCCAAGGAATATTTTTTAAATTCTCTCCTAAAATTTTACTCATTTTATCTATCCCCTTAAATAGTTTATTATAATAAGTAAACTTGAAAATTGTATAAATGTAATTTGTATAAAAGTTTCAAGTATACAACGAAACGAATACTCAACAAACTTTTTTAAGTTAGTTGAATAGGATAACTGCACATAAATAATTTGTACATTTGCATAGTTAAATATTTAAATGAACAATTACTTTAAATTATATAACAATATTTTATAGTATACTATCATATAATTTTTAAAATGGCAATAGTTTTTTTGTAAACATTATATAAAATAAATTAAAAAATTAAAATTGTGCATTTGCATATAAATTTATTATATAAGTAAAAAATAAAAAGGCTTGGTATTATAACCAAAGCCTTTTTATCATATTTAAATTTCTAAGATATTAGATGTTCAATACTTTTGCGGTTTATTTTTTCTAATACAAATCAGTATTTTTCAAACACTTCTAATTAAAGTTTAACTCTTGTAGATGTATTTAAAGATTTTTCGACACTGTAATAATTCATTAATTCGTTTTTGGCTCTATTGTAGTGATTGATGTTATACATAAATTTAATTTTCCTTTACACTATTTTTTTTAAAAGGTCACAATCTTTATATATATTATTAATTTATCCTTGAATTTATTATATTTGTTTAGATTATTGAGAGTCAAAATCTCTTTACACTTTTGCAAAAGTGTAAAGAGATTTTGAAGATTTAATTTTAAGTGTATATAAAATAATTGCATTATAATTTAATTCAAAAAAAAGGAACAGATAAATCTGTTCCTTATACTATCATCATATTATTTTTAAATCATTCTTATATAACCACTCTTTTATTTTTTAGTAAATCAGAAAGTGTAACACTATCAACATAGTTTTGAATAACTTTATTAAGTCCTTCCCAAAAAGGTAATGCAAGACATTCATCACATCTAATACATTGATTTGGATTATCATCTAAACATGCAATAGGGGAAAGACTTCCTTCTAATGTCCGTAATATTTCACCAATTGTATATTGTTCAGGTAATTTTGATAATTTGTAACCTCCTCCATTACCTCTTAAACTTTTTAAATATCCAGCCTTAGTAAGTATAGAAACAATTTGTTCCATATATTTAATAGTAATATCTTGTCGTTTAGAAATATCTTTAACTGTTATAAATTCTCCTGTATTATGTTGAGCGAGGTCAAGCATAACTCTAAGAGCATACCTTCCTTTAGTTGAAATTTTCATATTCTCCCCCTCATTTATGTTAATAAAAATTATATTTTTTTACTAAACATCATTTAATTAACACTATTATATAATAGCAAATTAAGTTTGACAATATTATAATAAAAAACTCAATAAATTTATGTTTTTTTAGTGATTATATTAATTATTTTATATACTTATTTAAAAAAATGTACATTTACTACAATTTTTTAAAATGCTATTGACATGTTAAAAAGTTTAATTTATAATCATACTAAATCGGTATGATATATATGAAAATGGAGGGAAAGCATATGAAATTTATAGTATCTAGTATTAATAAAATGTCTAGCATGTGTATGTACAAATTTGTTGTATTAAATTCATATGCTTTCTTTACTTGTTTATAGACAACCTCAACATAAATACAAATATTATGTAGTTTTAAAGTAATAGGAAGTGTATAACTTCCTATTTTTTTTTACTTAAAAAGGAGGCAATAACTTGATATTTTTAAATGATGTTAGTAAAACTTATGTAACAAATAGTGGAACACTTCAAGTATTAAATAATGTTAACTTACATATAAAACATGGTGAAATATTTGGCATTATTGGTTCAAGTGGTGCTGGTAAAAGTACATTAATACGATGTATCAACTATCTTGAACAGCCTACATCTGGTGAAGTTATTTTTGATGGAAAAGTGTTAGGAGAATTAAATCAAGAACAATTACGTCTTTCAAGACAATCTATGGGAATGATTTTTCAAAACTTTAATTTACTTTCTCAACGAACTGCTTTAAAAAATATTTGTTATCCCCTTGAAGTTGCAGGAGTACATAAAGCTAACGCAAAACAGAGAGCTTCTGAATTATTAGAACTTGTTGGATTATCTGATAAATCAACTTCTTATCCATCTCAATTATCAGGAGGACAAAAACAACGAATAGCAATAGCCAGAGCATTGGCAACTAACCCTAAAATTTTATTATGTGATGAAGCAACAAGTGCACTTGACCCAAATACCACCCTTTCAATTTTAGATTTATTACAAAATATTAATAAAACAATGGGGGTTACAATTGTTATTGTAACTCATGAAATGCAAGTAATACAACAGATTTGTAATCGGGTTGCTGTTATTGATAAAAGTCAAATCGTTGAAATTGGAGATGTTAAAGAAATATTTCTAAATCCAAAATCAAAAATTGCAAAACAGTTGATTTTACCAAAAAGTAATACTATTCAATATACTTCAGGAAAGCAATGTTTGCGTATTATTTTTGATGGTAATTCAGCTTTTGAACCAATCATTTCAAGTATGACACTTGAATGTAATGTAGCTGTTAATATACTATTTGCACAAACTGAAAATGTTAATGGAAAGGCATATGGTGAAATGCTTTTGCAACTTCCAGAAGATGAAATGTCAATAAAAAGAATATTTAATTATTTAGATACAAAAAAAATATTTTATAAGGAGGAAAAATTAAATGACTGAATTACTTATTAATGGTATTTTAGAAACACTTTATATGACTATTATTTCTACAATATTTGCTTATGTATTTGGAGTACCTCTTGGTATATTGCTTTACATAACAGATAAGAATGGAATTTTACCAATGCAAATCTTTAATAAAATATTAGGATTTGTTATTAATTTTATTCGTTCTATTCCATTCATTATTTTATTAGTTGCAATCTTACCATTTACACGAATAATTGTAGGAACTACGATTGGTTCAACAGCAACTATTGTTCCACTTGTAATAGCTGCTACCCCTTTTATTTCCCGAATGGTTGAAGCTTCATTAAAAGAAGTTGATAAAGGAGTAATTGAAGCTGCTCAATCTATGGGAAGTTCAACTTTTCAAATTATTTATAAAGTATTACTTCCTGAAGCAAAACCATCATTATTAATAGGAGGTTCAATTGCTATAACTACAATTCTTGGATATTCTGCAATGGCAGGATTTGTTGGGGGAGGTGGACTTGGAGCTATATCAATTAATTATGGATATTATCGTTATCAAAATGATGTTATGATGATTACAGTACTATTATTAGTTGTTATTGTTCAAATATTCCAAGAAATTGGCATGAAAATTGCTAAATTAACAGATAAACGAATTAAATAAAATATTTTAAAGGAGAATTAATTATTATGAAAAAATTTATTAAAATCTTATTAGTAGTTTTAACTACTTCAATTATCTTTGTTGGTTGTTCAAATAAAAATGAAAAAGATTCTGCAACTAAAACAATAAAAATAGGTGCAAGTGTAACACCACACTCTGAAATTTTAGGAGTTACCAAAGATATTTTAGCAGAACAAGGTTATACACTTGAAATAGTAGAATACAACGATTATGTTATTCCAAATACTGCAACTCAAAGTGGAGAACTACTTGCAAATTATTTTCAACATCAACCTTATTTAACTAACTTTAATGAATTAAATGGTACAACTCTTGTTTCGGTTGCTTCTATACACTATGAGCCATTTGGAATTTATGAAGGCAAAACTAAATCATTATCAGAACTTAATGATGGTGCTATAATTGCAGTTCCTAACGACGGTACAAATGAAGCAAGAGCATTATATCTTTTAGAAGCACAAGGATTAATTAAATTAAAACCTAATGTTGGTTTAAATGCAACTATCATTGATATAGAATCTAATCCAAAAAATTTAGTTATTAAAGAAATTGAAGCAGCTCAACTGGCTCGTTCTTTATTAGATGTTGATTTAGCTGTTATTAATGGAAATTATGCTATTGAAGCAGGATTAAAAGTAAATAATGCATTAGCACTTGAAGATAAAAATTCTGAAACAGCACAAACTTTTGGAAATATTGTTGTTGTAAAAGAAGGAAACGAAAATAATGAAGAAATTAAAGCTTTAGTAAATGCTTTAAAAAGTGATAAAGTTAAAAACTTTATTAATGAAAAATACGAAAATTCAGTTATTCCATTATTTTAATGATATAAATTTGTTATATAAGATTTAAAAATTTATGTTTTCATCTTATAATTTCGTAGTATAATATAATTATAAAAGGCAATCATTAGCCTTTGTTATTAACTTAATAACGCCTGTCTGGTTAAAGAAATGGCGTTATTTTTTTGTGTTTTCACGGTATTTTTAAAAAATATGTTCAATAATTTTTCAATTATAATAAGGTAGCATTATTGGCTGTAACGGCTGCTTTGGAATAAAAATTTAAAAAAGGGGCTTTTTTTCTATATGATTATTATATATAATGTAAAGTAAAAATTTTTTCTGTGTTGTTGATAATAATGGTGCAACATTTTGATTAGTAAATAATAATGAAATTCATACTTCATTAACATTAAGTAGTGAGATTGATAAAATAACAGGAAAAATGATACTGATAATACGAGAGTGCTAATAAAATAATTAAAACTAAAAATAATAAAAAAAAATTAAGAGTGTTAACTAAAAAATGATATGCTCCAAATGATTACAGCATTGAAATTTTGTTGAGACTTCCCAAAGAAGTCTCAACGGAAATTGTAGGCCTACAAAACAAGCTAAAAGCCAGTAAATCCAACAAAAAAACAAGCCGAACATGCCTAAAATTAGTGAGACTTCCCAAGGAAGTCTCAACAAAAATTGAAAAGTTATTTAATATAAATCAATACAATAAATAATTACTGCCTTCTATTTTCAATTATTTTATTAGCACTACCGATAATACAGTGTGATTATGCTTGTTATTGGGTCTTAAATATGATAATATTAAGATGTAAAAATAATCTATAACTACTAGATTAAATTACTGGGAAAAAACTATAAGATATTTATTTGACTTTTAAATGGTAGAGATTTGACGAATGCTTTTAGCTAGCGACATAGAATTTTCCATAACGTAAAATCTTTGTTTACTCTCAATATTACTCAAATTATTTAAGGGTGATGATTATTTGAAAATCAAGAAAAGTGGTTACACACTAGATATTAGTGATGAACTTGTCTCTGACGACGAGTATACTAAATATGAATTAGCGTGTAAGGGTTATTATTTTAATTTAAAGGTAACTTTAGAATCAGGAGAATCATATTTGATAAATGTATATGATCCCGAACGTTATTATGATGATATAAAACAAGAGATTGAAGAAAATGGATATTTTTATGAAAAAAATGCTATACTTGTTAAAGAAATTTCTTTTTCTAATGTAATAAGTGTTACTGAATATTTGTATAAAAATAATCTTTTTAAACAAATGTTACCAGAAGATAAGTGATTACATTGGGGCACACCTAATGAAATGATTAATCAAGACGGGGAAATTGTATGGAAAGCTAACTTTGACTTGTATGGTAAAACTAGAATACAGAGGATGAGGACTATTTTTTGTAAAGTCTTTAACACTTGAATCAATAATAACAGGTCAGAAAAATTTAGTATGTTAACTTATCTAAACAACTGAGGTATAAAATGGATAATTATGAAATCAGCAAAAATATATGCAATTTTAGAAAACAAAATGGTATGACTCAAAAAGAATTAGGGGATTTACTTAATGTAACGGATAAAGCCGTCTCTAAATGGGAAAGAGTATTAGGATATCCTGATATACCTACGTTAATTTGAATTATATTGCTAAGTTGTATGGCAACATACCCATTAAACGTATTGATGAACTAATTGAATTTGTGGGACTAAAAGGCAACGAAAAGAAAAAAGTAAAAGGATATTCATTAGGAATGCGTCAACGACTTGCTTTAGCATGTGCATTGATTTCAAAGCCAAAAATAATTATTTTAGATGAGCCTGCTAATGGGTTAGACCCTCATGTATACATCTAATGCTGCTATAACTATGTGTATTGTATTTATTGTTTTACTTGTTGATAATTTAGCAAACCAATTTTTTATTTCAATTGTACAAAAATTTTCGTACCTATATTATGTTTATGCGTATTGTATATATAACACAAAGTTACTGGAAACATGGATGATACAATTTGGATTATTAATTAGCTTAATTACTGGCATTATATTTTATATATTGGCTTACCACAAGATACAAAAAATGACGTTTTAGTCGGTATATGATTATTTTTCACCCAGCTTTATTTCATAGTTGTTAGGTATATTAATCATGATAGATTGCTTGGGCAACAGAATAATATGTTTTAGGTGGTTGTGATAGTGGATTGAATAATTTAGGTGATAATTCTTTATAAGAAATAACTTCTGAAAGTATAAACAAATTTTTCTCTGTTGGTGTGTTTTTATCTACAGTAGTTTTTGGATTAAATTAAATTTATGGTATCACATACGAAACCAAATTACAAAAAAATAAGTAAGGATGTTTTATGAAAAATTTATGTTTACAAATTAAAATCTTATGTTATAATATAATTATTAAAAGGCAATCAACCACAAGAGTGGTTAACCTCTAGGTATGTAAATAACGCCTATCCGGCTAAAGACAGAGCGTTATTTTTTTGTGTCGTATTTAAATAGTGCTATTATAGCTACTATTAAATCGAATTACAACAAATTTAATGCTTATTATAAAATATATTAACTTAAAATTAATTTCAAGCACAAAAAAGGGAGTAAATTTAAATTACTCCCTTTAAACATTAACTTAATACAAACTTTTGTTGATTTATTGTAATAAGTTCTGCACTATCTTTTTCTACAAATTTTCCGGTTGATGATACAAATGCATTACTATTTATTATACTATCCATAACATTATTAATTTCTGCCTCTGATACAGTTTCTTTTACTTTTTTAATTTTTATAGTTGATTTTTTACCCTCATCTGTTTTAAAAGTCATACTTATATATCTATCCACCTTTTCACCTCCTTATTTGAATGCTTCTAATTATATAGATATAAGTTCGACTTCTGTTGATTTATATATCCCTGAAACAGGTATATCTTGTAGTCCATTTATCAGAAGAGCAGTTTCAAATATAGTTTGATTGTCTGCTAATTCATCAATATTAAAAGAAATAGAGCCTGATTTGGGATACTTTAATACAACTTTTGATTTAGTTGTTTTTGTGATTAAACTCACCTTTTAACCTCCTTTTTGATTGTTATACTGTATTATATGCTTATCCTTTGAAATATGACTCTATTTTATATAAATTTTATTTATTTGATGAAATTTTAACTATAAAAAATTTGGTTATGTGAAAATATCTTATTAATAAAAATAGATACATAAAATATATAAAAAACAAACTTTTTGTTTTATAATCTGAATTATTTATTTAGTATTCTTAAAATTATAATATTTGGTATGCAACATTTTGTTATTAATACATATTATAAATTATGTATCTCAAGTGTTGTTGTTAATTACGTTCACGGCATAGTAATAGGCTCTTTTAGATGTATTATTTCCTGCACGAATTTAACCCTAACTACCCTACCCTGTATGCTATAACATCAAATTAAAACTTTCTTAGATACTATTTATAGTTATTTATCGATTTATTAATTTATACTTAAGATAATGTTATCAGTAATGGATATTTTAATAAGTATATTAATGAAGTTAACAAATTCTAGATACTGTTGAGTTTATTAATAAAACAATAATTTATGGAAATTGAATGCATGCACCATAATTATGTTATAAAGATTTAGTATAAATATTTATTTACATTAAATCTTTTGCTTAAAGAATTAGTTATTACATAGATGAAAATGTATTTATACAAAAGAAAAAGGAATACAATTTAAAACTCCGGAGTTAAATTTAAATATAAAAATGTAAATAATATTCCTATAAAATCTAAACATACATATATTATAATTTATTAATTAAGATTATTAAAAATTAAATCTAGCCTTTATACATTCATGTATATGGAGTGCGAAAAATATAAGCTTTTAAATTATAAATTATTAAAATACTAAAAGAATTTAATTTTATCAATTTTTATCATTAAAATAGTACAAGATTAACACGCAAATAAACTAATAAAGAAATAAAAAAATGCATAGAACAATTAAGTCTATGCATTTTTTTATTTTATTTTCAAATATAAGTATTAAATAAATTTACTAACTGTGAAGTTGAAATTATATATATTGATACTTTTATTATACTTAAATAATTGAAATTGTAAGCAATCTCAAATAATTTTATTACCAAATAGTATTAACTTTATTAATTTGAGTTTAATTTATAAACTTAAATTTTTAGAATTTATTTTTCATAATTTACTATAGCATTTGATAATTCTGAAATCATTTCTACTATTTGAAGTATATTTCCATCAGTTTTTAATACATTATTAGCGTTAGCAATAGTTTCTGTAAGTTCACTTTCTACATGGAATGATATACCAATATTACTTCCATTAGTACCTGCTTTTGTTAGAGGACTATCTTTTTTAACTTTCATATAATCTTCCCAAACAATATCACCTTTTTCATTACGAATAATAGTAGTTGGAGCTATAACAGATACAAAATCACTATCAGTTAATGTATATCCATTAATAGTAGCTTCTCCATCTTTAAATATAGATGAGTTAACAACACTACCTGAAATAGAATCCACTTTACCAATACCTTTATTGGTACGATAAGAAATAGAATTTGTAACAACATTAGTTGGTTTTATATAAGTATTATCACGTAACAAATAATTTTGGTCTAAATTATCAACTGAAATGCAATTTGTAATTCTTAAATTACCAGGATTAAAGTTGTCAGAGAAACCAGCCATAACGTTTTTAAATGAAAGACTATTTTTAACAATGTGGTTTGAAGGTTGACCTTCTCCTCCAAGTTTAAAACCATTGTGGTCATTTTCATAAGCTACACAATTTTCAACAGTTATAGGCATACTTGAACCTGTAGCAACCCATGTAAAGAAATCATATCCATCATCAACATTATGATGAGCTTCACAACCATAAAATACATTTCCATAACCTACACGTTTTGCTGCAAATCCATCTGCATTATTACCAGCAGGGTCAACATTATAACGAGATTCACAATTTTTAATTAAATTATATTTTGGCCATATACCGACTATAGTGTCAGAAGTACTTGGACTACCGATATGAAGACCTGAATCTGTTCCATATTCAGTTATAAGTCTTTCAGCTATATTAAAGTTACCTAAAATATTTAAAACATTACCTTGAATACGTTCATTTTGTGTTCCACCTATAGTGAAATTGTATAAATGCCAATAATCTGCTTTTAAAGCAATAGGCTTAGTAATATTAACAACTGCTCCATCCAGTGGCATTATTTTTTTATACTTATCAGGTAATCCACTTAAATTATTTTCAATAGTAATATTATTGCCTGTTGGAGTATAAGTACCACCATTAAGATAAATAGTTTGCCCAGGTAATACAATATTAATTGCATTTTCAAGACTAGTAGGATTTTCTTTTGTTCCATCACCTAATCCATTAGGTGATACATAAATAGCATCTAATGTAGATGTTGGTATAGTTGTATAATCAACAATGTGAGTTTTACTAACTGGATTAGTATTAGGTGCTTTATTATCCATAGGTGTATATACTACACTATAACTATTATTACCACTACTTAAAGTAGTAGGAACATATAATTCAGTATAAGCTTTTATTTGTTTAGTTATAGTTTCAGAACCTTTTGTCATTGTAATATTTCCATCGTAATTAGCAACAAACGTAAATGTATAATCTGAATTAGCATATGTTGTTGGTGATTTTATTGTTAAGCTTGGGTTTGGTGCTGCTGGTGAAGGTGGATTTGTTTTAATTGAATTATTTTTACCTGTTTCTACAAGATTTATATTTGTTGCAGATATACGATGTTCACGTGATGCAAAAAATCCAACATACATATTATCTTTATCTAAACGAGTAACAAGGTCAGCTTCACCTGCTTTTGTTCTGTTAAATAATATACTTCCATCTTCATTTAAAATAGTAATATAAAAACCATCATCACAACGTTCAAGTTTATAAATATAAGGAATATTTGGTTGTATGTCTTTATTTATATTACTTGCACTTCTTATATAATTTGCTCCTACTGAACCTGTAGATGAAACAACTCCATCACGGAATAATGTACCTATAGTTAATTCTTTAGTAGTTGAATTTTTTCTCATATAACCAGCAGCAGAGAAGTTAGATGCAGCTGGAAGTTCTTCAAATCCTTGAACTTGTGGATTCTGTCTTTGTTCACCTAAATTATCACGTGCCATAATACCTGCACTTGATTGATTATTTAAACTAGTTGTTCCATTAGGATTGTTTGGATGTGGTCCATAAGCTTCAACTGTAACTTTAGCTGTAAATTCAAAATTAACATCTGTTGGTATAGTAGTATAAAGGAAAGTTATACCATCATGACCATTTGCAATTTTACCTCCACGACTTTCAACTACAACTGTATCGCCATTATTAATATTAACTGGTATATTATATTTAATAGCACTATCTATATCAGCAGGAGTTTGGATATAATCTTTATTTTTATAAGCCCAAGTAGGATTAAGCCATGCATAATTTATACCATTTTGTCCTGGTCCATTTGAAACATTATTAAAGAATACATCCACTGATTGACCAAATGAACGATAATTCCATTGTCTAATTTCATTATTTTCTTGTGCATATACTACTATACTTAAATTACTTAAAATCATTGAAATTGTAAGTAATAAACTTATAATTTTAGATTTCGTTTTTCTCATAATAAAATCCCCCTTTTTTTTATTAACTACTTAACTAGTATATTAAATATTTTAGTTAACAATTTCATCTACATTTTGTGTATAAATCTTTTCACCTATATTGCCAATTATAGAAATATTTTTAATCTTTAGAGTTTTCACATTATTTGCAAAAATACCCATTTTAGAAATAGGTTCTAAATTATCCATCATAGCAGGCAAACCTTTTATACTATCTTTAGCATAATCAATATATATATTTTCCATTACAATTTCATTTATTTTTTGTTCAGGAAGTCCATAAAAGAAAGCTCCTGCTATATGAGAATTATAACATTTTATATTTTTAAATACTAAGTATTTAATATTAGGTGTTCTATCATCTATTGGAAGTTTATCTTTACATCTAACATAACATGAATTAGCATCAGGGTCACAACAATTATAAAAACTATTAACTACAAATGGGGTTAATACATTTTCCATAATTATATTTTCAAATAAAATATTTTCTACAATTGCATTTTTTCCTCTGCCTCGTCTTGTTTTAATACGTAAACCTCTATCTGTATTTGTAAATAAACATGATGTAACAAATAAGTTTTTAATACCCGCAGCCATTTCACTACCAATAGTAACTGCTCCATGTCCTTCATTCATACAAGATTGACGTATTTGAATACTGCAAGAAGGAGTTTTATATTTTTGTCCCATATAAAATTTACCTGATTTTATTGCGATGCAGTCATCTCCTAAAGAAAAATAAGTGCCTATAACATCAACTGATTTACAAGATTCTATATCAAGTCCATCTGTATTAGGTGAATCTTTAGGATTCAATATAATCATATCTATAAATTTTAAATCTTCACAAAAATATGGGTGTATAGTCCAACTTGGTGAATTAGTAGTTGTAATTCCTGTGATAGTTATATTTTTGCATTTATTTAGAAATATAAGCCTCGGTCTAAATGCCCCCAATATTTCTTTACCTGTTGGATACTTCCACCAATTATTATAATTTGCATTTCCATTTATTATTCCTTCACCAGATATTACAACATTAGAAACATTAATCCCTGTAATAATACCTGCAAACATATCTTCAGGATTTCCCTCCCAAGTTCCAAGATTATATTCATTTTTTTCATCAGAATCTTTAATTAAACCCGGTAAAATTGGAAAGTCGTCTTTATTTGTGCTTGCAGACAATACAGCACCTTTAGCAAGTTCTAAATTTAAATCACTTTTTAAAAATAAAGTTTTGATATTATAAGTACCTTTAGGTATTAGAACACGACCAAATTTAGGGCAAGCTAAAATCGCAGTTTGAATAAATATTGTATCATCTGATTTTCCATCACCTCTCGCTCCAAAATCTTTTATATTTAAAGTTACAAATTCTATATCTGTAGTAAATTCTATACATTCAGATTGAGAATCTAAACTTTTTAATTGAATAGAATATTTGGTATCTGGTAGTAAATTATTAATTGTTTGTACTACCTTTTTGCTTTTCATTATTAAGTTATCATTTAAGTAAATAGAATATTCTTCATTAGTATAATAAATGCCTTCATTTAACAACTCAATTATAATTTGTCTCGATGATTGAAAAATAATATTAAATTTCATTGGAAAAGGGACTAATACTTGTAACTTTAGTCATAAGAGAAAGTCCCTATACCCCTCTTTCTTTTATTTAATGTTTCTCAGCCTTTAACAGCACCTGCAGAAATACCCTCTACAAATTCATTTTGTGCTAAGAAAAATACTACTAATGATGGTAAAATAGCTATTACAGAAATAGCAATTATATTATTCCAAGCAACAACCGAACTTGCATCCATAGACATTTTAAGAGCTATAGAAGCAGGATATTTTGAAACGGAAGAAATATATATTAATGGACCCATAAAGTCATTTGAGGACCACATAAATTGAAATAATGCACAAGAAACTAAAGCAGGTCTTAACATTGGTACTATTATAAGCCATAATGTTTTTAATGAATTACAACCATCAATTTTAGCTGATTCTTCTAATTCTTTAGGTATTCCTCTTAAAAATTGTACTAACATAAATACAAAGTATGTATCTAATGCAAATGCAGAAGGTATAATTAATGGAAGGTATGAATCTAACCATTTTAAATCTCTAAATAATAAATATTGAGGTATGTTAAGTACAACTTGTGGTAAAAATAAAGTTGACATTAATATAGCAAACAACATCTTTTTACCTATGAAATCAAATCTTGCAAAACCATATGCTGTAATAGTACATGAAACAATTGTAACTAAAACTTTAGGTAATACTATAGAGTATGTATTTATGAAATATCTAAGAAAGGTGTACTCTGTTGATGTTTGCCATCCGTTTATGTAGCCTGAAAAATCAAATTGTTTTGGTATTATACCTATTGATGAAAATATTTCATTATTAGTTTTAAATGATGCTCCAAATAACCAAAGTAAAGGATAAAACATAATTAAACCAACAAGTATTAATACTGCATATCTAAAAATTGTAAGGATTATTGTTCTATTTTTTCTGCTTAAAGTCATATTCTCACCCCTTATTTATCATCATCAGAATAATATACCCAATATTTTTGACTTATAAATGATATAGCTGTTAATGCCATTATAGCAATGAATAAATACCAAGCCATAGCATTAGCAAGACCCATTTTAAAACTAGAGAATGCATATTTGTATATTAGAAGTGATGTTAAAGTTGTTGAATCTAAAGGTCCACCTTGTGTAATAATATATGGTCCATTAAATTCTTGGAATGCTTGCACTAATTGAGTTACTAAATTATAAAATACAATTGGTGTGATTATAGGTAGTGTAATACTAAAGAATTGTTTTGCCTTTCCTGCTCCATCAATATCAGCAGCTTCATATAAATCTTGAGGAACTCCTTTTAATGCTGCAAGGAATATAACCATTGCTGAACCAAATTGCCATGCTCTTAATAAACATAATGTAATTAATGCATATTTAGGGTCACCCAACCAAGCAGGTCCTTGTATACCGAACTTTGATAAGAATAAATTTATAAATCCTGTATCTGCAAATAAGAATCTCCACAATACTGCAATGGCAACTGAACCACCCAATATAGATGGAATATAGTATATTGTTCTAAACATATTAACGCCTTTTAATTTAAAATTAAGTATATAGGCTATAAATAAAGCAAATACTAATTTTAAAGGAACTGTTAAAAATGAATATTTAAATGTAATACCCATTGATTTTTTAAATAAATCATGGTCTAATAAGTCGATATAATTCTTTAAACCAATAAATTGAGCTTTACTCATTAGGTCATAATCTGTAAGGCTAAAATAAATAGATGTAATAAATGGATAAATTTTAAATAGAATTAAACCAAATAACCAAGGTAATATAAAACACATTCCTATGTTATTCTCAATAAATTTCACTGTATTACTTTTTTTGGTCATGTATTTTCCCCCTCTTTTAATTTATAAGGGTGGATTTAAATTCCACCCTTTTATAAAAAATAAGTTTAGTTTAATGGATATTTTTGATTATATTCATTTACTGTTTTAATTACTTTAGCAGCAGCAGCTTCAGGAGTTGTTTCACCATAACTAACTTGAACTAATAAAGCTCTATATAAATCATCACGTAATGGAACTGCTTCAAAATTACCATCAAAACCGTATCCTGCAAATGCTTGAACTAACTTATTACCTTCATAAGTTATACCTGATAAAAGTTGAGCATTTTCAAGTGTTTTAACAGCTGATTTATTAGAAACTATACCTCTTGTTAATTTTAATGCTTTTACACCATTTTCATTTTCTACAAGGTAGGATAATAATTGTGCTGCTGGTTCAGCATTTTTTGTATTTTTACTGATAGCAAGCCCTAATGAAATTTTAACTAAAGCAGAATTGTTTGGACCTAAATCTTTTGGGAATTCTCCAAGTACAAGTTTACCTTCTGAAAGAGGTTCTTGCCATTTTAAAACAGCACTATCCCATTCATATGTACTTGCATAATGTCCATCCATCCATTTTGGGTCATTAAATACAGCATCTGCAGCACCGCCACTAGCTATTGCTTTTTGACTAACTAATACTTTTTTAGCTTCAAGGTCTAATATAAAGTTGTACCCATCTACAAGCTCTGCTTCAGTATAATTAAGTTTATTATCTACAATCCATTCTTTGCCGTATTTTTGTTCTAAATAATATTTCCATAATAACATTGATGTAAGACTATCACCTGCTAATGGATAATAATCTGGTCCTAATTTTGTTTGGAATACTTCAGCTGCTTTATAGAAATCATCAAAGCTTTTTGGTATATCAATACCTGCTTTAGCATATGTAGAATCGTTATGTATAAAAACTCTACCAGTAACACTTACAGGTATACCATTTAAAGTTCCTTTTGTAGACATAGAATCTAATAAGTCTTTACTATAATTATCTAAATTAATTATGTTTGACATTTTATTTAAATCATAAAATCCATCTCCATTTTTTGAAAAGAGATAAATCCAGTTCCAGTTAATTTGTAATAAATCTGTTTCTTGACCACCTACCATTTGAGTAGTGATTTTTTCTTGCCATCCAGTCCATCCACCATATTCAGAATCAACTTTAATATTTGGATATTCAGCTTCAAATCCTTTTATAGCTTCTAATGTAGCAGCATGTCTGTCATCTCCACCCCACCAACTAAAACGTATTTTAGTTTGAGCTTTTGTACTTGCTGCTGTTGTAGTTTGTGTTTCTCCATTTGAATTTGTTGTAGCTGATGTTGTTGGGTCTGTTTTTTTACCTATATCACCACAAGCAGACATTGTTAATAACATTGAAGTTCCAAGTAATAAAGATGTAACTGTTTTAGTTATTTTTTTCATAGTTATACTCTCCTTATAATATCGTTTTTGATTTTAATATTTCTGTATATGCAAGTAAAAGAGGAGCTACGCCTTTAGCTTCATTTTCAACTATAGGTTCACTTAAATAATATTCTATACTTCCATCTCGCATAGTCTTACCACCTAATCCTGCTACAAGACATATACCACCTAATTTTAAGTTGCCATTTTCTTCAGTTAAATACATATTGCAAATACCTTTAAAAGCTTTTTCTCCATAAACTCTATATTCTTGTGAAATATAAGACAGTCTACAAGCTTTTAAAATAGCATATGAAATCAAGCTACTTCCACTAGTTTCTAAGTAGTTTCCTGATACAAATTGTTTATCTACAACTTGATACCATAAACCACTTTCATGTTGGAATTTTACTAATGAACTAATTAAATTTTGTAATATAGAAATAAGTTCTTCACATTCAGAATTAAATTCTTCATCTACTTTTTCTATTGTATCTACTAAAGAAACGGTAAACCATCCCAATGCACGTAACCAAAAATTTTTAGAAAGCCCAGTTTCTTTATCTGCCCAAAACATATTTCTTGATTCATCATATCCATGATAATAAAGACCAGTTTTTGAATCTCTCATAAGCTTATTAACATTTTTAAATTGATTAAATATATCTATACAATTTAGTTTATTATTATATTTAACTTCATATTCCATATAAAAAGGTTGTGCCATATATAAGCCATCTAACCAAATTTGATAAGGATATATATTTTTATGCCAGAAGTTACCACATTTTGTTCGAGGTTGCATTTTAATTTGTGAATAAACTTTTTCAATTGCAAGTCTGTATTTTTCTTTACCTGTTATGTCATAAAGGTCAAATAAAACTTTACCTTCATTTATATTGTCTATATTTAGTTCTTCAGGCTCATAAGTTAAAATATTTCCATCTTCTTCTATAAAATAAGAAATAAAATTTTCCGCAAAATCTAAATATTTTTTAGATTTAGTTATGTAATATAATTCTAAAATAGCTTTAATCATACACCCATCTATGTAATTCCAACTACTTTCAGCTCCTTCTTGTATTTTTTCAATATTCCAAATAGGAGCTTGGGGTGTACTTTTATCTAATAGTTGGTTAATATATTTATCGAGTATTTCCATTTTCATACCCCCTTAAGTTTTTTGAATGATTCTCTAAATATAATGTCAGAAGATATTATAGTTTGTGAAGGAGGATTTTTTTTATTGAATATATCTAATAAAAGTTTAACACTACCTTCTGCAAGAGCTACAATTTTATTATCTACACTGGTTATACTTGGACAAATACAATCACAAAGCCAAGAATTATTAAAACCTATAACGCATACATCTTCTGGTACTTTAAGTCCAGCCATAATACATGCTTTAATAGCACAAGAAGCAATTAAATCATCTGTAGCAACTATTGCCGAAAAATCTTTTGATATTTTAAATCTTTCTAAAAATTTCTCTATAATTTGATTAGGTTCTCCTGAAACACAAAGTTTCATTTCGTTTTTTAATTCTAAACCTACAGATGAAATACCATTTATATACCCTTTTAATTTTGTTTGCCCTGAATATCCTACTCTATCATAAGCATATAATATATTTTTACAATTAGCTTCATATAAAATTTGAACATTTCTTTCCATTGCTTTTCCTTCATCACATAGAATGCAATATATATTATCAATATCTTCAATTAAACTATTTAACATAACAACAGGAATACTTTTTGCAGCTTCTATAATATGAATATTATTATCACTTTCTTTAAAAACAGACCCTATAAATATTAAAGCATCTACTCTTTTTGAAAGTAAAAGTTCAATACAATTTTTTTTATCTTCTAAATCATTTCCTGTACAACAAAGTATAGAATCATATCCATTTTTTCTTAAGTTATTTTCAATAATTTCAACTGCTTTTGCATAAAACATATCTTCTACAGTAGTACAAAGAATTCCTATACTTTTCATAGAATCTAAATTCAAACCTCTTGCAAAAATATTTGGTGTGTAACCCAATTCATTCATTACTTTAATAATTTTATCTGTAGTTTTAGAGCTTACATTTCCTTTATTGTTAATTACACGTGATACTGTAGCAATAGACACATTTGCTTTTTCTGCAATATCATAAATATTTATATAATCATCTCCCTTCTAAAATAAATTGTAAGTAGTTACATTTAAGAAAATAAAAACACAATTACCAGAATTATTTATTGTTTATATTATATAATATTTATTATATAAAGTCAACTTTTTTATAAGAAATTATTATAAAAATTTTTTTATAAAATAAATTTATGTAATTATTATCTGTAACTACTTTCATATAATATTTAAAATTATTTTTAACTTCATCAAAATATATATTTTATTCTAAAATCAATAATAATATGCATTAATCGTAGAGGTCATAAAATAAAAATCACCATCTTTAGATGGTGATTTTAGAGTGTTAACCTATAGGTAGTTATACAAAAAACCATGAATATTTGTGTAGGGGCGACCTTCGGTTGTCCGTTTTGTCTACATCATTATTGTTCAATAAAATAATTTTATAGAGTTTATTATAGAATGATTAAAAATAATACATATTTGTAATTTCTTTCGGGCGACCGCAGGTCGCCCCTACTACGTTTCTATTTTTATATTACCACTCTTGGTGATTTTAGAGTTATTGTATAGGAAATAAAAATATAAACTCACAGCCTTTATCCATATCACTTATAACATTAATTTCTACATTATGCCTTATAGCAATTTGTTTTGCTATAGCAAGCCCCAAACCTGTTCCGTTTTTATTTTCACTGGATTTTGTTTTAAAGAAGCGGTCAAAAATATATGGTAAATCTTCTTTAGGAATATTTTTACCTTCATCATATACAGATACAAATAATTTATCTTTTTTATATATTTTAATATATATATTACTATTTTGAGGTGAAAACTTAATTGCATTATCTAATACTATAATAAACATTTGTCTTAGTCTTCCATAATCACCTATTACATTACAATTATTAGTTGTATTTTCAATATTTATAGTTATATTTTTTTGTTCAGCAAGTTTATTCATGCTTCTAACTATATCATTTATTATATCATATAAATTTACAGTTTCCATTTCTATTGAAAAATCTGCATTTTGAAGTTTAGATAAATCTAATAAATCGGTTACTAATCGTTGAAGCCCTTTTGTTTCTTCTAACATTTGTTCATAATAATTTTGAACTTGAGCTACTTCAGTTACTACTCCATCATATAAAGCTTCAAGAGAACCTCTAATTATTGTAATTGGAGTTTTTAATTCATGTGATATATTAGCTACAAAATCACGCCTAATTTGTTCAAGTTTTTTACTTTCATTTGAAGCATCTAATAATTTTAATGATAAAATATCAATTGTTTGTGCTAATTCTCCTATTTCGTCATTTTGACTAACATTTGTTTTCACTGCATAATTACCAACTGATAAATTTATAGCTGTGGTTTTCATTTTATTTAATGGTTTTGTAAATGTAATAGAAAAGCAAATAGATAATATAATAGATATAATAAAAGCAATACTAATACTTATTACAAGTAAAATAATACCTTGGTTTAATGCTTGATTAGAATTTTCAACAGGTGAATGTAATAATACAACACCTATTATATCTTCATGATGTGATTTTGATTTTATAGGAACACCAACTGTTAAAGTAGGTGCATTAAGAATTGTACTAAAATTTTCACTTAATATTGTTTCACCTTCAAACACAGTTTTTATAATATCTTCTGCATTTTTAGGTAAATCAGAATAATTATAACTAATAGACATTTTATGTCCCCTAGTTATAATTTCATGACTTTTATTTATAATCCAAACATCGCACATTGCTATTCTATCAATAAAACGCAAATATGCACCATATCCATTTTTATTAAGTTCTTCTGTGTCAGTAATATGTTCTGTTTCACAACTTCCTACACATTCATCTTCATAAAATAATAATAAATCTTCTGATATACTTAAAGCTCTTCTTTCAAGTTCTGATTTATGAATGTTTATAGTATGTTGGCGAAAAAGTGTTATAAATACAATTCCTACTACTATAGAAAAAATTATTAAAGCAAAAGTAAAATATCCTGAAAGTTTTAAAGCTATTTTATTTTTCATAGTTATTTAGTGGCTCGTAGACTCGTGACGAAAGTCATGAGAGGAGAGCCTTTCTCCTTTCTATTAACATGCTTTTTCTTTTTTCTAATAATTTAAGTTTTTTGCAATTAATACTTCCTTTATTTACTTTATTACCATCTAAATCTCTAATATCAAAAAATCCACTTGAACGCCTCCCAAAAATAAAGTATTCTTTTTTATCATAGTTTACTTTGTCAAACAATCTAAACCCTTTTACTTCAAATGGAGCTTGATTCAATTTCTTTTTACCATCTTTTAAAATATTAGCTTTGTGTATTTGTCTATTATGACAACGTATTTTCTTTTGTAAATACCACATCTGATTTAATTTTGCATTAATGTTTCCAGTAATGCAAAAAGCATCTATTCTATGTTCTTTAGGTAGATTATTTTCTATTCTTGTATTTTTAGTTATGTAACCATATGTTATAGAAACATCTTTATATATTTCTTTTAATTTATTATAAAATGTCCAACGCATAATTCCCATAAAAGTTGCATCTTTAAATGATTTTCCTCTTTTCAAGTTAAGTTTTAAAGTTCCTTTATGATAATTGTTATGACATTCTTCACATAATGTTATTAAATTATTTGGTGCATTTCCACCTGTTTTTTTACTTTCTATATGATGAACATTTAAAATTTTGTTTCTGCAATTCTTTTTACCTTGACACTTATGCCCATCTCTAAATAATACATATTCTCTGACATTCCAAAAATTTAATTGACTACCATTTTGGTATTCCTTTCCTTGTATATTTGGATTATTTATTTTTTGAATATCAAAGCTTGCAACTTCTACAATAATTTTTGATATTGGCAAAAATTTATTTATATCAGCTATCACCTTTAAATGAGTATTTATCTTGTTTTCTATACTTGGAGCTAACCAACCTTTGTTTTTAGATTTAGTTCTATTTAAAAATCTTGCTTTTCTATATCTTAATCTATTTCTTCTACTTCTTCTTGTTTCACGTCTCGTTGATATCAAATCGACAATATCATTCCTTAAAATTACTTCTGATGAAAACAATTCAAGTTTTTCAGTTGTTGCAGATAACCCTATTGTTCTACTTCCTGAATCAACACCTAAAGTTATATTTTGTACTTTATTTTCACATTCAAAATTTAATTGAATAGTAAATGGTGTTTTTTTAATTACTTTAGCTTTATTTTGCTTTAATAACTTTCTTGCTTTAGCTTCTTTACATGGCATTATTGGATTACCATAAATATTTATCACATATATCATTGTTTTTAAAACCTCCTATATGTTAGAGTTAATTACCTTAGACAAAGTTGTAAAAGCTTGTTATACATAACACACCGTTCCTACTCAATAGAACTTTTAATATTATATGATAGAGCTACAGACTAGGTAAAATATCCATAGGTATCATCACTTAAACAACGTAGTTATTTAAAACTTAGTCTAGTCAATATCAAGCCCGTAAAAGCTCGTGACTTTAGTCATGAGTTATTGACTCTATCACCTCAAATTTATAACCAACTCCCCATATCGTTTTAATTTGCCATTTATCGTGTGGTAATACATCTAGTTTTGAACGTAATCTTTTAATATGAGAATCTACCGTTCGCAAATCACCAAAATAGTCATACCCCCAAAGAGTATTTAAAAGATTATCTCTTGAAAATACTTTATTTTTGTTTATTGCAAGAGTCCATAAAATATCAATTTCTTTTTTTGTTAAAGATATGACTGAATTGTCTATAGTAACACTATAATCATCGAGATTTATTTTTAAATTATCAAAATTAAAAATTTGAGAATTTTTTTCATCTAATTTTGTTACACGTCTTAAAACTGCTCTCACTCTTGCTATAACTTCACTTGGTGAAAATGGTTTTACAATATAATCATCTGCACCTATATCTAAACCCATAATCTTTTCAAAATCTTCTCCTCTTGCCGTTATCATAATTATAGGGATATTTGATTTTTGTCTTATTTTTCTACAAACTTCAAATCCATCAATCTTAGGCATCATAACATCAAGTAATATAATATCAGGTGCATATTTATCAAATTTATAAATAGTATCTTCACCATCATTAGCAATAACCGTATTAAAACCTTCTTTTTTAGAATAATTGTCTAATATAGAACAAATTTGTTGATTGTCATCTGCAATTAACATAATAGACATAAATTTATACTCCTTCAATATGTAAGTATTTAAAAAAGCAAATTAATAATTTACTTTTCATTAGTTTTGTTTTATGATTAATAAATTGTTTTTATTTAAGTATCAAATAAATTATACTATATACTATAAGATATTACAAGTTTATCATTTAATTAATGAAAAGAGAATTATAAATAAATAATTAAAAATAGTAAGAAATAATAAATTATTGTTCTTATTATTTTTTTGTTTAAAGTCGTGTCGCACTTTAAATAAAGTGCGACACGACTTTAATTTTAAATTTTATTATAAAAAATATATAGTTTATATTAAAGAGAATTTAATTTTATCAAATATAAGATAACAATATTTACTTGTTGCTATTTTTTATTAAGTATTGTAAATTTCTATTGTAAAATATATTTTCAATATGATTAATGTAAAATTGAGAGGATAATTAAAAATGAATAAGAAAATGATTTTTTTATGCTTAAGTTGTTGTGCCGTTTTAACATCATGTAATAAAGAAGAAAAAGTTATTACACAACATGTTCCTATTACAGAATATCAATTAAGATTACTGGGTAAAGGAACAAATAATAAACCATTAACTGTTATGAATGAAGTAGAAATTAGAATGGAAGAAGAAGAGAAAGCTAAAATGATAAATAATCCTTTGACAACAGCAGAAAAACTACACATAATAATTGAAAACTAAAATTTATTATAGAAAGATTTAAAGATAATAAGAGTAAGTATATACATAAGGAACGGATAAATCCGTTCCTTAAAATTTAATTTATGATATTCTTCATTTAACACTCTATTTTATAAGCTCGAAATTTTCCATTATTATTTCACCATTTAATATAGTATACATTGCCTTACCTTTTACTTTATAATTATTAAAAGGTGTATTCTTACTTTTTGATTCAAATTTACTAGCATCTATTGTATATTCAACCTCAGGGTCAATTATTGTTATATCTGCTATTTTTCCTTTTTGTAATGTTCCTTTATCTATTCCTAATATTTTTGCTGGATTTGTAGACATTTTTTCAATTAATTGAATTGGTGTTAAATATCCTTTATTTACAAGCTCAGTTATACTAAGTGCTACTGATGTTTCAAGCCCCACAATTCCAAAACTAGCTTTTTCGTATTCACAATTTTTATCATCAAAATGATGTGGTGCATGGTCTGTAGCTATTACTTCTATTATTCCATCAGCTAAAGCTTTTTTTAAACATTCAACATCTTCTGAACTTCTAAGTGGAGGATTCATTTTAGTATTTGTATCATATCCTTCAACAGCTTTATCTGTAAGTGTGAAATGATGAGGGCATACTTCAGCAGTTACCTTCTCACCTCTTAATTTTGCTTCTTTAAGTAATTGAACACTTCCTTTTGTACTGATATGACATAAGTGTAGGTGTATACCTGTGCTTTTTGCCAATATAATATCTCTAGCTACAATTACTTCTTCTGAATCTTGTGATATACCTTTTATTCCAAGTAATTCAGAAGTAACTCCTGAGTTCATAGCACCTCCACCTACTAAATTAACATCTTCACAATGTGACATCATAGGAATATTAAACATACTAGCATATTTCATTGCTTTTTTTAAAAGACCAGCATTTTTTACAGTTTTTCCATCTTCACTTATAGCACATACTCCGGCGTTTACCATTTGTCCTATGTTTGCAAGTTCTTCGCCTTGTTGTCCTTTTGTTATAGCACCAATAGGAAGTACATTTACATAGCCTTCTCTTTGAACTTTAAGTTTGATATATTCAACCATTATTTCACTATCTATTACTGGATTTGTATTTGGCATACAACATATAGTTGTAAAACCACCTTTACAAGCACTTCTTGTACCTGTAGCTATTGTTTCTTTATATTCATATCCCGGTTCTCTAAGATGAACATGAATATCTATAAGTCCCGGCGTTACCCATTTACCTTTTGCATCTATTTCTTTATCTGCTACTATATTAATATTTTCATCTAAATCTTTTATTTTATTATCTTCTATTAAAATATCCATTACTTTATCAAGATTAACGGATGGGTCTATTACTCTACCATTTTTAATAAGTATAGTCATTACGCTCTTCTCCAATCCATAATTAATTTTAATACTGCCATTCTTACAGCTACTCCATTTTTAACTTGTACACTTATGAAAGATTGTTCACCATCTATAATATCTGTGCTTAATTCAACGCCTCGATTTATAGGGCCAGGGTGCATAACCATAACGTCAGGTTTAGCATATTTTAATATTTCTTTGTTTACACCAAATAAAGAAGCATATTCTCTTAAGTCAGGGAATAAACCACCTTTTTGTCTTTCAAGTTGTATTCTAAGTCCCATAACTATATCTGCATCTTTAACAGCAGATTTTATATCTGTAGTAACTTCAACTCCTAACGAACTCATACCACTTGATACTAATGTTGATGGCCCTGCCATAACTACTTTTGCACCAAGTTTAGTAAGTCCAAAAGCATTACTTCTAGCTACTCTACTATGATTAATGTCACCTATTATTGCAACTTTAAGATTTTCAAAGCTTCCTTTTTTTTCATATATAGTATATAAATCAAGTAATGCTTGTGTAGGATGTTCATTAGTACCATCACCAGCATTTATTACAGAGGCTTTTACATTTCTAGCTAATAAATGGCAAGAACCACTCATATTATGACGCATTATCATAACTTCTATACCCATTTGGTCAAGATTGATACCTGTATCTACAAGACTTTCGCCTTTATTAACACTACTTGTTGAAACTCCTAGATCTGTAACAGTTGCTCCTAAATATTTACCTGCTAATGAAAAAGACATTTTAGTTCTTGTACTATTTTCATAAAATAATGTTGCAATACTAGAATATTTAATTAAATCTTCTCTCTCAAATGGATTATCTATTTTACTTTTCATAACTTTAGCGGTTTCTAATATGTGCATTATTTCTTCGGCACTCATATTTCTAAGCCCTAATAAATCTTTATTTTTAAACATTATAATTATATTACCAAAAATATGTAAAACATTTTAAGTTTTGCAATGTTCTTTTTTTGGTAACTACCTCCCCTTATTTTTTGAACATTGTCTTTGTTTATTCTTTATTAATTTCTAATAATTCTTTAATTACTTTTTTGGCTTTATTAACTTTTTTACTTTCTAATTTATAACTAAAAACTGTGACTATTTGTATTAATTCTTCAACTAATTCTTGTTCCTCTGTTTTTGCTGTATTATCTATTATTTCAATTACTGTATTAAATTGATTACACATATTTTGAATAAGCTCAAAACCAAATTGGACTAATATATCTTTATATAAAATAACTATCTTTTCAACTTCAGACATACTTATTAATTCTAATAGTAGATTTAATCCTCTTTTATTATAATTAATCCCACTTCCTATATCAGTTATAATATCAAAAGAATATCCTTTAGCAATCATATATGATTTTATGGTTTCAATTTGTTTTTCTAATTCATTTTTTTGTTTATTATTTGAAACTCTACAATAACCAATAATTTTACGCTTTCTTTGTTCATTTGAATTTTTTAAGCCAAAAAAATGATTAAGTTGTTCTTGTGAATAATATCTAAATCCACTTGCCGCCTTATGATGTGGCTTTAAAACATTATTTTTATCCCAATTTCTTAATGTTTGAATCGTTTTCCCTGTTAATTCTGCAAATTCTCCAATTGAATAATATTTCAAAATTATCACCCCTTGAAACATTATATATTAGCTTATATTAAGTAGTCAATATGATTTTGTTGAATTTTGTATATTAATGTTATACATAAATTGTTGAATATATACTTTAGCAATAGTAAAATAAAAATAATTTATTAGTAATTTAAATTTTTTATATAATTAACTAATATGTGCTTCAATTTTAATTTTGTATTGCCCTAAATAATTTTGAACAGTTTGCAAAAATTTTTCACAGTTTATACTAATTTCATATTTAAAATGAATTTTAATAATTGTAAATGTTATATCTGATTTCTTATAAAATTCTTCATATTGTTTCGATTCTAAATATACAATATATGCATTTATCTTTTCTTGTAAAAGTATTAAATGTTTATATTCATTTTGGCTATTATCCCACTTAAAATAATCAAATAAGAGAAGTATTAAACATCTATTTTTATTATCAATAGCTATTGCGTCAACTACATTTGTATTATCAATTGCCATATGAGTATCTTCCTTAATATAATAGGTTTTTTTATTTAAAGAAAGACATAGTAAAATACTATGTCTTTTTTATTAACTATTATAATCTTTCATATAATTCTTCATATTTTCTTGCTGAGTTATTCCATGAATAATCAGTATTCATTCCACGTCTAATTATACCTTCCCATTGTTTTCTATGATTAAAGTAAACATCTTTAGCATAATTTATTACACCAAGCATTTCCTCTGCATTATAATTTCTAAAAGAAAATCCTATACCAGTGTTTTCAAATTCATTATAAGGTTGTACTGTATCTTTTAAACCTCCAGTTTCTCTCACTATAGGTACAGAACCATATCTAAGAGAAATCATTTGACTTAACCCACAAGGTTCAAATAAAGATGGCATTAAAAATGCATCACTTGCCGCATATATTCTATTAGCTCTTTCATCAGAATAATATATATTTCCTGAAACTCTACCTTTATATTTATATTCATATTCATGGAAGAAGTCTTCATATCGTTTATCACCAGTACCAAGCACAACAAATTGAACATCTTCTGCACAAATTTGTTCCATTACATAACTAACTAAATCAAGCCCTTTTTGGTCTGTTAATCTTCCAACCATTCCAATCATAAATTTATTTGGATTAACTTCTAAACATAATTCTTTTTGGAGTTCTTCTTTATTTTTTGCTTTACCTTTTTTAAATGTTTTAGTATTATAATTTTGAAAGATTTTTGTATCAGTTGAAGGGTTGAATTCATTATAATCAATACCATTTATTATACCAGCAAAACAATTTGAACGGGCACGCATAAGTCCATCTAAACCTTCACCAAAATATGGTGTCATTATCTCATTAACATATGTTTCACTTACAGTAGTAACATAGTCTGCATATACTATTCCACCTTTTAAATAATTACAATCTTTATATGCTTCTAATTTATCTGGTGCAAAAAAAGATGTTGGTAATGAAGTTATATCTTGAACTTTTTTAATATCCCATTTACCTTGAAATTTTAAATTATGTATTGTCATTATAGTTTTTATATTCAAATAAAATGGGTTTTGAGTAAAAAATGCATGTAAATATACTGGTATAAGTCCAGTTTGCCAATCATTACAATGTATTATATCAGGGTGAAATTCTATAGTTGGTAATATTGATAATACTGCTTTAGAAAAGAACGCGAATTTTTCAATATCTTGATAGTCATTACCATAAGGTTTAGCACCACCAAAATAATATTCATTGTCGATAAGATAATACTTTATACCATCATATTCAGCTTCCATTATTCCTACATATTGTCTTCTCCAAGACATATCCATGCCGAAATGTGTTTTATGTTTTATTAATCCTTTTAACTTGTCAGAAATACATTTATAGTTTGGTATAACAACTCTAACATCAAATTTAGTTTTATCAAAATATTTAGGTAGTGAACCAACTACATCGGCAAGTCCTCCTGTTTTAATAAATGGTACTGCTTCAGATGCTACAAATAATATATTTTTCATTTAAAAGCCTCCTAAGAATGTAGTAAAATATAATTAAAGATATTATATCGAATATAACCTATTTATTAATTATCGTGCTTAAAATTTTAGAATTTTAATATCATTATAAACTTTTACCAATAAAATTGCAAGTTAAAATAATAGTTTTTTCATTTATAAAACTAACTAAATATAATTTAAATAATAAATAAACAAAGCTATACCAATAAATATTTATTTTAGTATCTAAAATTTTAACCATCAATAATTAATAAAAGTATTAAAATTATTTTACTATAAATTTTTCATTATTATTTCCTAATTTTTAAATAAATAATCTTTAATTTATTATGTTTAAGAAATTTTAAATTTTCGTCAAGACTTCCCGAAGAAGTCAGAATAGAAATTCAAGGCCTACAAAACAAGCCAAAAGCCAGTAAATTCAAGGGTAAAATATAGCGAACATACCTAAAAAATAGTAACACTTCTCAAGGAAGTCTTAACGAAAATTTAAAAATGAGAGTGGTTATATAAGAATGATTTAAAAAAATGTGATGAACATTCATTATTTAATTTCACGGAACATTTTTTTATAAAGTGTTCCTGAGTTTTTTAATCTATTATTTAATTGAAAATTCATTATGAAATATAAAATAAATAGGTAATAATTAATTAAAAAAAATAACAAAAAACACTAGAAATATTATATACAATCTGTTATAATAATTAAGAACACTAATTTGCAATTTTAATTTAATTGTAAATCAAATGTATTAAGAAAGGGGTTTTACTATGTTATATGATGAAAATATAAACAATAATGTTGATAGCTTAGGACTTAATAAATTTATAGCAAAAGTATATGGGTGGATGTTTTTAGGTTTAATAACAACCGCAATTATTGCTGCTGTTATTGGAATAGGTGTATATACAAACTATTTTATTAACTCTTTTGTTGTTAGCCTTGCAAGTGGAGGAATATATGTATTATTAATAGCTGAAGTTGCATTAGTATGGATACTTTCAGCTAATATTAGTAAAATGAAAGCAAGTACAGCTAAATTTATGTTCTTATTATATTCTGTGATGAATGGGGTAAGTATTGGAATAATATGTTTAACTGTAGATATATCTACAGTGTATAAAGCTTTTTTAATGACAGCTGTTACATTTGGTGTTATGAGTTTATATGGTTATAAAACAAAATCTGATTTAACAAAAGCAGGAAATATTTTTAAAATGGGTCTTATTGGATTAATAGTGATTTCTGTATTAAATATATTCTTAAAAAGCAGTGGTTTAGATTGGATTATATGTATTATTGGGATGGCTGTATTTTTAGGTTTAACAGCTTATGATACTAAAAAGATAAAACAATTTTATTATAATGGTCTTAATAATTTTGACCAAGCTACAATATCAAAAATAGCAATAATAGGAGCATTAGAATTATACCTTGATTTTATTAATTTATTCTTGTACATATTAAGAATATTCTCAAGAGAACGTTAACAAAAGGAAGATTAAAAACCTTCCTTTTTGTTATAATGTTAATGTAAAAAATAGCTTGACTTTTTAAAAAAATATGCTATTATTTTATAAATAATAATAATTATAACCTGATAATAGGGATTGAAACAAATTTATTATAATTAATCCCTCCGTGTAATTTTTAAATATTCCTGATAAAAGGGCTTGTTAAAAAAAGAGCATATATGCTCTTTTTTTATTTATAAAATAATTTAAACATATTAGATATAGAAAATTATTTTCATATATATAGAATTAGTGGAAGTTTAGAAAAAGAAATTTTAATTAGAATTTTAGAGAAAACTGCAAAAGATTAATATTCAACTATATAAAAATTTAATATCTTCTTTAAATATTAAAAATAAAAATTAACTAAATACAAAGCAATAATTTGTATACTTATTTTCAAACTTGATACTTGACAGACAATAAAATAATATAATATCATAATATTATATTATTTTATTGTCAAACTTATCAAATTATCTATAAAAAATATTAATTATATACATACGATAAACTAATGAGGCTTAATAAAAACCTTACTCATCTTTTTACTTTAATAAGCAGAACAATAGAATATATAATCTAAAAAAATTTCAAAGGAGTGTGTACTGTGAAAGAATTTAAATTAAAAAGAGTGTTTGTAATATTGCTGATTGTATCAATAGGTATAACTACTGTTTTTGCATCAAATGGAATTAAATCAGCAGTTGTAAGTAACACAAAAGTAAAATTAAATGGTGTTTCCGTTCCATTAAACAATCCAATTATTTTAGTTACACAAGATAATGAAAAAGAATCAAAAATGTATATGCCAATGAGAGAATTACTTGAATACCTTGGATATGAGGTTATTTGGGATGGTAAACAAGAGTTTATTTACTTAAATAGTATAAATCATATAGCTGAAAATGTTATTTCAAAAGAAGTTATTGGCGATATAGGTGAAACAGTAATTACGACTAATGGTTCAGCTTTTGATATTAAAAACAATCCTAATCAATTTAATATTGCTGAAAGTGGTTCATTTTCAGGTAAAAATAATCAAACATTAAAAATGGAAATCACATCAACCATTAAGGGTGGAACTGTTGATTTATTTTTGATTGACCCTAACAATAAACAATACCAATTTACAATTGGTTCTGGTACAGCTACAAAGGAAATTGAATTAACAGAAGGTGTTTGGAAATATAATTGTTCTGGAATGTTTAGAAATGGTGGAGATATTCGTATTACTGGTACAATAAAGTAATAAAAAAAAATATAGATGAATATATTCATCTATATTTTTTTTTAAAATAATGAAAGTTGATTTGTTTCAGGTAACCCTGCTAATATCCCATAATCTTTCATCAATTCTATCATAGTACTACCAATTTTAGTTCTATTTTTAAAATCTTCTATTGTATAAAATTCCCCTGCTTTTCTACCTTCAATAATACTTTCTGCTGCTGTTTCTCCTAGTCCTTGTATTGAACTAAACGGAGGTAATATACCTTCTTTTGTTACTATAAATCTTTTTGAATCTGATTTATATAAATCTATTGGTACAAAATTAATCCCTCTTGCATACATTTCATTTATTATTTCTAATATTGTAAGAGTTCCCTTTTCTTTTGTGGTTAAAGAATTACCTTTTGCTTCATATTCTTTAATTACTACTTTTATTCTTGAGTGTTCTCTACACATCATATTATAATCAAAATCCCCTTCTGCTCTTATAGAAAAATATGTTGCATAGTAGCATTCAGGATAATAAACTTTATAATAAGCAATTCTAAAAGCCATCATTACATAAGCAGCAGCATGAGCTTTAGGAAACATATATTGTATTTTTCTACATGATTTTATATACCAATCAGGTACCGAAACGGCTTTCATAGCTTCAGCTTCTGTATCATCAACCCCTTTACCTTTTCTTACTTTCTCCATTATTTTAAAAGCCAATTTTTTATCTAAATTTTTGATTATTAAATAAGTCATAATATCATCACGTGTACAAATCGCTTCTTTTAAAGTAGCTGTACCGTCTTTAATTATATCTTGTGCATTTCCAACCCAAACATCTGTACCATGTGATAAGCCTGATATTCTTATAAGCTCTGAAAAAGAATGAGGTTGGGTATCTATTAACATTTGTCTTACAAATTTTGTACCAAACTCAGGTAAGCCTAAAGTACCAACTTCTGAATTTATATCTTCAGGTTTAATATTTAAAGCTTCTGTTGATGTAAATAGAGACATAACTTTTTTTTCATCTAAATTTATTGTAGTTGGGTCAACACCTGTTAAATCTTGTAACATACGAATTATAGTAGGGTCGTCATGACCAAGTAAGTCCAATTTTAATAAACATCTATCAATAGAGTGATATTCAAAATGTGTTGTTGTTACATTTGAATTTACATCATTAGCAGGTCTTTGTACTGGACAAAATTCATGTATATCATGGTCACTAGGAACTACAACAAGTCCTCCGGGATGTTGTCCGGTTGTTCGTCTTACACCAGTACAACCTTGTGCTAATCGATTTATTTCAGCATTGTGAACATTTTCTATTCCTCTTTCATCAAAATATTTTTTAACAAATCCATATGCTGTTTTTTCTGCCATAGTTCCATAAGTTCCAGCTTTAAATACATGTCCCTCCCCAAAAAGTTCTTCTGTATATGCATGGGCTCTTTGTTGATATTCGCCCGAAAAATTTAAATCTATATCAGGCTCTTTATCTCCTTCAAATCCTAAGAAAGTTTCAAATGGTATATCATGTCCATCTTTATTGAGTTTAGTACCACAATTAGGACAGTTCATGTCTGGCATATCACAACCAGAGTCACCTGCAAATGATTTTACTAAATCTGATTCAAAATCAGAGTATTTACAATTAGGACATATATAATGAGGTGATAGTGGGTTTACTTCTGTAATACCTGCCATAGTTGCAGCAAATGACGAACCAACAGAACCTCTTGAACCTACTAAATAACCATCTTCATTTGATTTCCAAACAAGTTTTTGAGCTATAATATATAAAACAGCATAACCATTATTTATAATAGAATTTAATTCTTTATTTAAACGTTCTTCTACTACCTTTGGTAATGGGTTACCATAAATAGATATTGCTTTGTCTGTACATATTTTTCTAAGCTCTTCTTCTGAACCTTCAATTTTAGGTGGGCATTTTTCATTAGGAACGGGTAATACTTCTTCTATCATATCAGCTATTAAATTTGTATTCTTTATGACAACTTCTTCTGCTTTATTTTTACCTAAATATAAAAATTCATTTAACATTTCTTCAGTAGTTCTAAAATATAATGGAGGTTGATTATCAGCATCTTTAAAACCTTCACCAGCCATAATTATACGCCTAAAAACTTCATCTTCTGGATTCATAAAGTGGACATCACAAGTAGCAACAGTTAGTTTATTATGAATTTCTCCTAATTCAATAATTTTTTTATTTATATCTTTTAATTGTTCAACTGATTGTAATGTACCATTATCTATTAAAAATTGATTATTTCCTAATGGTTGTATTTCTAAATAGTCATAGAAATTTACAAGTTCATTTATAACTTCTTCAGGTTTATTATCAAGTATAGCTTTGTATATTTCGCCAGCTTCACAAGCAGAACCTATTATAATTCCTTCTCTATGTTTTAATAATTCACTTTTTGGTATTCTAGGTCTTTTAAAGAAATATTTTATATTTGATTTTGAAATTAATTCATATAAGTTTCTTAATCCTTTTTGATTTTTAACTAAAAGTATAGCATGATGTGTTTTAAGTTTTTTTACATCTATTAATTCACTTGCTAATGAATTAATTTCACTTATATTTGTTATACCTTTTTCTTTTAATATCTCTATACATTTTATAAAAATCTCTGCTGTTGCTTTAGCGTCGTCTACTGCTCTATGGTGGTTTTCTAAACTAATACCTAAATATTCAGCTATTACATTTAATTTGTGTTTTGATAAATCTGGAAATAAGGTTCTTGATAATTCAAGTGTATCTAACACTGTATTTGTAATTTTAATTTGATTATTTAAAGCATTAGTTCTTATAAATCCCACATCAAAGTTTGCATTGTGAGCAACTAAAACGCTATCTCCTATAAAGTTTAAAAATTCAGGTAATATTTTATCTATAGTAAAGCTATCTTTTAACATATCATCTGTGATATTAGTAAGCTTTATTATTTTATCAGGTAATGGTATTTCGGGGTTAACAAAAGTGCTGTATGTGTCAACAATTTGTCCACTTGTTATTTTAACAGCACCTATTTCTATTATTTTATCTTGTGTATTTGAAAGTCCAGTTGTTTCAATATCAAATATTACATAAGTATCATCTAATGTTTGTGACTTAGATGATTGAACAACAGCACCTAAATTATCAACAAGATATGCTTCCATACCATATATTATTTTTACATTATTTTTTTTCCCTGCCGAAGCAGCTTCAGGAAATGATTGAACTACTCCATGGTCTGTTATGGCAATTGCTTTATGTCCCCATTTGCCTGCTTTTTTTACTAAATCAACAACATTAGTCATTCCATCCATATTACTCATTTGAGTATGTAAATGGAGTTCCACTCTTTTAATTTCAGCATTGTCCACTTTTTTAGGAGGAGCCGTTCCACTACTTATATCTTTAGCTATTATTATTAGAGACTTACTAAATGTATCAAATTGAACTACTCCATGTACTTTTACATACATTCCTTTAGATAAACTTTCTTTATCGAATTTATCTATCTTAGGAAAAAATTTTACAGTGGTTGAATCTGTAAAGTCAGTTATATCAAAAACTACTATATATTTATCGCCGTTTTTTGTTGTTCTAATATCTAATGTTATAATTTTACCTTCTATAGTAACAGTTTCTTCTTGAGATTTACATTCTGAAATTTTATTTATTTGATTATTAATTATTTTTCTTGATTCATTAAATTTTCTAAAGGATTCTTTTGGTTTTACTTTTTCTTTTGTATTTTCTTGTTCTTTATTTTTAATTGGATTTATATATGCTTCGACTGCTTTCTTCACTAATTCTTGTTCTTTTTTTCTAGAAATTGCTTCATAATCTTTAATCTGCTCATTGGATAGTACTTCTTCTTTAAATACTATATCATGTTTAAATCCTAATTCTGTTTGGATTTTATTTTGTATTATTTTGTCTAAGTTTTTTAATTTTAAATATGAAGTACTATTTTTACTAACATATATAATAAATTTGTTATCTTCAAATTTCCATGTAGCATGTTTTAAAATGGTAGTACATAAAGGACTTTTTGGTTCTTCTATATAAACAATATTATTCCAATATGAATGCATTATTTTAGTTTGATTTAATTCTTCATTAAATATATATTTAATTTTAATATCTATATCAGTGATATTTTTAAGTTCTTTTATAAGTTGTAAACGTAGGTTGTTTATTTCAATGTTTTGTATTATTTTATCTAAAGTTATACTAAATTCTAATTTTTTAGATTTATTAAAAACTTTTATGTTATTTATACTTGCATTACACCAAAGAGTTTTAATATTATTTGGTAAATTTATATTTTGAAATACAGTATTAAAATTTGATGCCATTAAAATACCTCCAAAATATTATAGTTTTTCAATTTCTTCCATTAATGCAGAAACAAGTTGACTTTCATCTACTTTTCTTATAAGTTCTCCTTTCTTAAATATAATTCCTACTCCCTTACCTCCTGCTATTCCTATATCTGCTTCTTTTGCTTCACCTGGTCCATTTACAACACAACCCATAACAGCAACTTTTATATTTTTGTTTATATTTAAGCATTTTTGTTCAACTTCATTAGCTATCTTTATCAAGTCTATTTCTGTTCTTCCACAAGTAGGGCATGATATAAATTCTATACCAAAGTTTCTAAGGTTTAAAGCTTTTAAAATTTCTTTAGCACATTTTATTTCTTCAACAGGATTTCCTGTTAAAGATACACGTATTGTATCACCTATTCCACTTGATAGTATAGCACCAATTGAAACAGCAGATTTTATTGTACCTGACCATATAGTTCCTGCTTCAGTCAAACCAACATGTATAGGATAGTCTGTTTTTTCTGATAATAAACTGTGTGCTGAAATATTAAAAGGAACATTTGATGATTTAATCGACACTATAATATCATAAAAATTAAAATTCTCTAAAATATGTATGTGTTTTAATGCACTTTCAACTAATCCCATAGGAGTAACACCATTATATTTAGCTATAAATTCTTTTTCTAATGAACCAGAATTTACTCCTATTCTTATTGGTACCTTTCGCTCTAAAGCTAAATCTACTACTTGTTTTATTCTATCGTTATCTCCTATGTTACCCGGATTTATTCTTAGCTTATCTATACCTAAATGTAATACTTTTAATGCCAATCTATAATCAAAATGTATATCTGCAACTAAAGGAATATTTATATTTTTCTTTATTTCTTTTATTGCTTCTGCTGCTTGGTTATCAGGTACAGCAACTCTTACTAATTCACAACCTGCATCTTCTAGTTGCTTTATTTGTTTTACTGTAGAAGAAATATCTCTTGTATCAGTATTAGTCATAGATTGAATTATTATTTTATTATTTCCCCCTATAAGTATATCTTTAATTTTAATTGTTTTTGTTTGTTTTCTATTCATAAGGATACTCCTTTTTTATGTAATTAACTTTTTGAAGTTTATTAATTATAATGCATTTTCAATATAAAAAACAAGGTTATAGTTAACAAATTTTAATAAATAACAGTAAATCAAAATATATAAAAGTTCAAAAAAGTATTAATGTATTTGAAATATACTCAGTTAATTTAGCTATAAAAAAGAAAAGTAGTCACAAACTCCACTTTTCTTTATAAAAATTTCTATTTTTTAATTAGGAAGTACTAAATAAATAATTTAGATATAAAAATATAAAATTTAATTAATACTCTCTTAACACAAAAGCCCTATTTTTTAGGTTAGACACTTTTAAAAATAAATTATGTAAATTAAATATAATGCTTACCATCTACTTAGCATTCTTTTTCTTACCTTTTTTCTTGCTTCTTCAAGCATTATTACTACAATTGGAACTACTATAATTTGTACAACAATACCAGGAACTTTATTAATAAAAACATCTTGTATAAACATATTAAATGTAAACATATTCTTATTTATAAGACTAAAAATAAATGTAGTAATTCCCCAAACAATACGACCAGCAAGCATAGAAATAATTAAAGTTATAAAAACAGTAATAGTATTTTTTTGAAAATAATCATATAAAACACCACTAACTAATCCATATGTTCCAAGTTCAAGTAGCATAATAATTCCTGTCGGAAATATCGGAAATATTTTGAACAATATACATATGACAAGTGGTGCAACAACCCCAATTGTTAAACCATAAAGCCAACCATAAATAAATCCACAAATTAATACCGGAATATGTATAAGTGAAAAAGTATTGTCTATTTGAGGTATTTTACTTGTCAAAAGTAATAATAGTAGACATAAAGTAAAACAAAATACTGAAAAAATTATATTCTTTCCTTTCACACTTCCTTTCCCCTTTCATTATTATTTTTTACTTATTATTATAATTTATAACATAAGCAAATTGTTCTGTCAACTTAATTTATATTATATTATTATAGTTAAAAAAAACTCAAATTTTTATAATATTTTATATTAACTATAATAAAATACTAATCCAAATAAAAAACCGTTTATAATATAAAAACTTTAATGGATTTTTTTTGATTAATATTGTGTCGCACTTTAAATAAAGTGCGACACAATATTAATTTTAAATTTTATTTTTTAGTTATAATTTTTAGTTTAAAGTTCTAACACATTTATTAAATTTAATAATTTTTTAATATTAACTAAAATTAATATAAAAAGAAAATATAAGTTTTTTATGTTGACCTTAGTAAAATAAAATACTATAATAAATTCAGATTAAATAAAGGAGGTAAAATTTTGAATAAGTATTCTATAGAAGATTTAGAAAAGTTATTTACAAATGAAAAATATATTGCAGATAAATTTTTAGTATATGCTGTATTTACAGCTTTAGTTTTAGAAAAGCCTTTATTAGTTGATGGGCCTGCTGGTGTAGGTAAAACGGAACTAGCAAAAGTAATTTCTAAAATAACAAACTCTGAACTTATACGTTTACAATGTTATGAAGGAATTGATTATTCAAAAGTTTTATATGAATTTGATTATGCAAAACAATTATCTTATCAAAATATTTTAAGAAATAAATTAGATGAAGAATTATATAATCTTTCTTTTAATGATGCGATAAAAAAAGTGAATAATGAGAAATATTTTTACACCGAAGATTTTATAATACAACGTCCAGTACTTCAAGCTATAAATCCTAAATCTAATAAATCAAAAGTATTACTTATTGATGAAATAGATAAAACAGATGCTGAAGTAGAGGCAATGTTACTTGAGCCTCTTTCAGATTATAGTATCTCTATACCTGAGTTTGGTACAATAATAGCAGAAGAAAGTAATAGACCAATAATAGTTTTAACTTCAAATAATACAAGGGAACTTAGTGAACCTCTTAGACGAAGATGTGTTTATGTTTATATTGATTACCCATCAATAGCAACAGAAAAAAGTATTATTAAAGCTAAAGCAGATGTACCATCAGATTTTTCACAAAAAATTGCTGAATTTATAAACAAAGTTAGAACAAATATAAATTTAAGACAAATGCCATCAATTGCTGAAAGTATAGAATGGGCAAAGCTTCTGTATCATCATTTAGATATAAAAAATTTATCACAAGAAAATTTTGATATTATTTCTGGTAGTCTAAATGTATTAATAAAAAAACAAAATGATTTAAATAAAGTTAAAGAATATGCAAAGAAAGTTCTTTAGGAAGGAAAATTTATGTTTAGTGAATTGACTATTGAAAAGAAGGTTATAAAATATTTTGGAGCTTTTATTTGCAATTCGCTCACTTATAATAATATTTATTGTATCAATAATTTTTCTGTTATACCTAAAAAAAGAGCTTCTCAATTTGATAAAATTTTAAATACATATATAAATAATACCGAAATAGATTATTTATCTGAATTAGATTTAATAAAAAAAGTTTGTGAATTTTATAGTTTAAAAGAAAGCAGAAAATTTATTATAAAAAATTTTCTTGTAGGAGAAGAATTTAGTATAATTAATTTTAAGATTGTTGAAACTTACGAAATTATAAATCAAATTAATACTATAAACAATTTTTTTTATAAAAATATACTTGAAATTGATAAAAGTAATGTCACTATAAAATTTTGTAGTACTAATAATAAAACTCCAAAAAAAGCAAAACCAAACTCACCTGAAAATATACCAAAGTTATTAAATATACTACAAACCAAAAATAAAGATGAAATATTAAATCAAATTTTTAAAATTAATCCGGCATATAAGGGTGATTTGAAAATATTTATCACTCCTGAAATAATTAAAGAATTTGAATTATTTTGCGAAGCTAAAATAAATGAAGTAAATTTAATAATAAAAGAATTTCATCAAAAAATTAATGATAAAAGAAAATTTAAAAAATCACTTTGCTTATTAGCTAATAATATTAAATTCGTTGAGCTTTATACACTACGACCTGTTGAGGTAGATTCTAATGAAATAAATATGAATTTAGATGGCTTAAATATATATGCAAATGTTGATGAAAATAAAATAGATTTTAAAGTTAGTGAAAGCTTTAAAATAGACTTAAACATATTAGAAACCATTATATCCTATCAAGATGAGTTAGAAAAATGTTTCACTTTTTCACATTCAATTAATAAAATCAAAGAAACTTCTGAATTTAAAAAGATTGTAAGAGGTATAAAACAAATTTTTTATAATAAAGAATTAGAAAAATATTTTAAAGATGAAGTTAATAATACTAAAATTAATTTACATGAAAAAGTAATTATATCAACCTCAGAAAAAATATACTTTAATGAAGAAATATATTCTAATTACGAAAAAGTTATTATGAAAAATGTTTTAAATAAATTAAATTTGTATATTCAAAAAGTAAATTCCATAATTAATACTGAAAATATATTATCAATTTTAATTCCTGATGAAGTTAATAGAATTATTTTTGAACTAATAAAAGATGTATCTAATAAAGGAATAAATACTTATATTGATGCTTTAAAAGGTATAGAAAATAAAAGTCTTAATGGTTATAATATCAAGCAAAATCCTGCATGGGAGCTATTAAAAGAATTTACCAAAGAAAAAATAAAAGATAAATTAAAAGAATTAGTGGAACAGGATATTTTAAATGAAGTTGAAAAGAAAGCTTCTTTTGGTTATTATACAGCAGTAATTGTAAATCCAGAGATTATAACTTCTTTAAAAGAATATGAAAAATTAAAAATTTCTTTAATAGAAAGAAATAATGGAGTACTGCCTACTCGTACTTGTAAGATGCTTAAAAGTGTAAACTTAGAAAATATACTTTTAAATATAGAAAAAGGATTTGTGCTTCCTAAAGATGTAAGATTAAAAAATAATTTATCTTTAAGAAAATTAATTAAAATTGTAAATATATTAGAAACACAAATATTTTTTAGTAAAGAACTTTGGGTAAGTATCTCACCTAAACTTGAT
The DNA here is from genome assembly GCA_964638835.1 of uncultured Eubacteriales bacterium. Taxonomy (GTDB): domain Bacteria; phylum Bacillota; class Clostridia; order Lachnospirales; family CAZQDT01; genus CAZWZB01. The sequence continues at coordinate 121,524 of CAZWZB010000003.1, forward strand.
AAATTCCCTGAAGAATTTATAATATATTTAAAATTCAAGCAAAAAGCTACTACAAATGAAATACTTAAAAAAAATTTAGAAATTATAATAAATGAGGAATTGTCTAAATGTCAAATAAATTAACTGTAACATCTACTGAAGAAAATTTAATTAATATTATAATTGAATTTGCAAATTTTTTAAGAAAAAATCAATTTGATATATCAGTTGAAAATATTATTTCTTTTTTTAAGCTTATACCCAAAATAAATATATTTGATTATAAAGAGTTTCAATATACTTTAAAAGTATTATTATGTAATAACCTCTATACTTTTTCTGTATTTGATGAATTATTAAACAAATATATGTATATAAAATTTACGCCTTATATCGAAAATATGTTAGCTGAATTAAAGAATATGTTAGAAAAAGAAGCTAATGAAAAATTAGAACAATCTATTAAACGTTTAGAAAATAAAATAGCCGAAATTAAACAACAATCAGATAAATTTTTAGAGGAAATAGACAAAAAGTTTCCTCTAAATAACTTATCTCTTTCTGAAAAAAGTCTAGAGTTTGCACAATTAAAGGGAAAACAAATTTTAAGTTTAGAATTACAAAAAGCATCAGATATAGTTAAGAAAATACAAAAAGATGATGGTTATGTAGAAAAACATAAAGGAAAGCTTTCAAAATTTCTTTTGACTAATTTATCAAATGATAACTTTGAAGATATAAATAAAATGGTTTTTGAACAATTAGATAAATTAAATGGAATAGATAAAGCATTAAAAAATCAAAAAGAATTAGAGTTAAATTTTGAAGAAAAAACAAAAAAGTCTTTGGAAAATACAAAGAAAAGTATTGAAAAAGAACAAAGTAAAAAATTTAATGAATTAAGCATAAAATACGGTGTTACTAATCATAAAAAAGAATTTATAGGTAAATCATCTGTAATTGACTTATTAAAACAAAAAGATAAAACAATTGAAAGATTATCCGAAAGTGAATATATATCTTTAGTTTATTATATTAAATTAAATGCTAGTAAATTTAGAACAAAAATAAGTTTAAGTATGAAACATAGTAAAAATAAAGTTATAGATATGAAAAAAACTGTACAACAAGGTTTTAAATATGATGGAATTCCTATTAAATTATATTATAAAAAACCTATAGTTAAAAAATATAAACTTTTTTGTATGTTTGATATATCAGGTTCAGTTAGTAAATATTTAGATATATTAATTCCTTTTATAATGGAATTAAATATTGTTTTCAATGGAGGTATTCAAATATATGGTTTTGTAAATTCTATAATGAATTTTACAGAAGTTTTTAAACAAAACTCTATTAATGAGTTATTAAGACAAATAAAAGGTCATCGAGGGTATTCTAATTATTATAAATCATTAGAAGAATTTTATAATTTAGCTTATAGTAATATGAATAAGGATTCCATTGTAATTTATTTTGGAGATGCTAGAAATAATACAAATGAAAGTGGTATAGAATTTATATCTCAAATCAAGAATAAAGTAAAATATTCTATATGGCTTAATCCAGAGGAGTTTGAAAAATGGAATACTTATGATAGTATTATTTTTGAATACTCTAAATGTGTAAATAAAGTATATGAAATTAATACAGTTGGACAGTTAATTAACTTTTTAAATGATTTTTCAATTACTAATTCTTTAAAATAAATTTTAAATTAATACTTGAAATTTTGATTAAAAATTTGTATTATATCAATAAAAAGAATGGAGAGAATTATATTGAAATTATGTTTTCTTGATTGTAAAACCTTAGGTAATGATATAGACTTATCAATATTTAATACTTTTGGTGAATTTATTGCTTATCAATTAAGTTCTAAAGAAGAAGTAATAGAAAGAATAAAAGATGTTGATATTATAATAACAAATAAAGTTCAATTAAACAAAACAAACCTTTGTTATGCAAAAAATTTAAAACTTATTTGTTTAACAGCAACTGGTACTAACAATATAGATTTTGATTATATAAAACAACATAATATAGCTGTTACAAATGTTGCTGGTTATTCTACAGATAGTGTTGTTCAACACACATTTGCAATATTGTTTTATATAATGGAAAAATTATCTTATTATGATAATTATGTAAAGTCAAGAGAGTATGTAAATAGTGATGTATTTACACATTTAAATAAAACATTTTTAGAATTAAAAAATAAAACATGGGGAATTATTGGACTTGGTGCTATAGGAAAATCTGTTGCTAATATAGCAAAAGCTTTCGGTTGTAAAATAATATATTATTCTACTACTGGCAAAAATAATAATAATGAATATGAGCAAAAAAATTTAGAAGAATTATTAACTGAATCTGATATTATATCAATACATTGCCCTCTTACGCCACAAACAATAAATTTAATTGATTATAATAAAATATGTAAAATGAAACGTTCTGCTTTTTTACTCAATTTAGGACGTGGTGGAATTATAAATGAAAAAGATTTAGCAAAAGCAATTGATGATGAACTTTTAGCAGGTGTTGCATTAGATGTACTTGAAAATGAGCCAATCTTAGAAGATAATCCATTATTAGCAATTAAAAATAGTGACCGTCTACTTATAACTCCACATATCGCTTGGGGAGCTACAGAAGCTAGGAATCGTGTTATATATGAGGTTTCAGAAAATATAAAATATTTTTTAAATGGTGAAAAAAGAAATCGTGTAGACTTATAATATTTAGAAATTTATAATTGTAGTGAGGACTAAATGTCATCACTACAATTTATTTATTATAAAACATATCGAAACATAAAAATTATATGAAACATACTTCCTGCCATTACAAATATATGGAATAATTCATGTGCTCCAAACCATTTGCTTTTAAAAGGCATCCATTTTATAGCATATATTACAGCTCCTATTGTATAAGCTATTCCGCCTGCTACTAATAATTTTATACCACTTGATGGAACTGCTTGTGTTAAAGGATAAAAAGCTATTACTACTATCCAACCCATTAAAACATAAATTGATGTTGAAAGCCATCGAGGTGCATCTAACCATAAAGCTTTTAATATAATGCCAGCTAAAGCTAATCCCCAAACTAAACATAGTAATGTAAAACCCCAAACACCTCTAAGTTGGACTAAACATACGGGAGTATAAGTTCCTGCTATTAATACAAATATCATCATATGGTCTATTCGTCTAAGAATTTTTTCTTTCTCTTTACTAATACAAGCCCAATGATAAACTGTACTTGCTCCATATAAACCCATTAATGCTAATCCAAATATTGTAAAAGAAACTGTATGCCATATTGTAGCATCTAAACTAGATTTATATACTAATAATATTAATATTGGTATTGCTGCTATAAAACCTGAAAAATGAGTCAATGCACTAATTGGGTCTTTTATTCTTTTTAACATAATATCACTCCTTGTAATAGTTTTAAAACTTTATAATATAGTTTTTATTACTATGTATTATTATATTTATATAATATGATTTTATTCCTATTTATTCAAGTTTTAAATTTAGCTATAAAATGAAATTATATCTGTATCCTTAATATTATCTCACAAGTTCTTTTGTTTATACTGATTTTTAACTTTACTAAGAATAGTAAATACTATATAATAAATAATGAGGTGATTTTAATGGAAAATAATGAAACTACATTTGAAAATATATTAGATTCAATTAATTCTCTTGAAATAATAAATTTATTTGACATACCAGAAATAGAATTATATATGGATCAAGTTACTACATTTATTGATGATAAATTAAAAGATTATAAACGTAATCAAAATGATAAAATATTAACTAAAACTATGATAAATAACTATACAAAGGATAAGTTATTACCTCCTCCTAATAAAAAGAAATATTCTAAAAGTCATATGATACTTCTAATACTTATTTATCATTTAAAATCTGTACTTTCAATAACTGATATCCGTGATTTATTTAATTCTGTAGATATAAATACAATTAATACTGATGAAAAAAAAGAAACAATTGAAAAAATTTATAATGAATTTATAGAATATCAAAAAGGCCAAACAAATATATTTTTAAATGAGTTGAATTTGAATCAAAATATAAATATTGAAGATAAAATTTCACTTATATCTTTAGTTATTATGTTAGTTATACAAGCAGAATCACAAAAAATGTTAGCAGAAAAAATAATAGATAACTTCCTAAAAAAAGATGAAAAAAAAGTAAAGTGAAAGGGTTTTTATATGATAGTACCTGAAGAAGTAAATCAAATAATTAATACACTTGAAAATAATAATTTTTTAGCATATATTGTTGGTGGTTGTGTTAGAGATAGTATATTAGGTAAAATACCTTATGATTGGGATATAACTACTAATGCATTACCTGAACAAATAATAAAATGTTTTGAACAATTTAGAATAATAACCACAGGTTTAAAGCATGGTACAGTTACAGTTATTATAAATCATAAAGCATTTGAAATAACGACTTTTCGTATAGATGGAACTTATTCTGACAATAGGCGACCTGATAAAGTAGAATTTACAACAGATATCAAAGAAGATTTAAGCAGACGAGATTTTACTATAAATGCTATAGCTTATAATCCAAAAACAGGTTTTGTTGATTTTTTTAATGGTAAAGAAGATATTAAAAATAAAATAGTACGATGTGTAGGCGAACCAGATTTAAGATTTAATGAAGATGCACTTAGAGTAATGAGAGCTTTAAGGTTTGCTTCGGTATTAAATTTTACACTTGATATTAAAACAACAAATAGTATTCATACAAATAAAGAATTGCTTAATAATATTGCTGTGGAGCGTATATCTACAGAATTAAATAAATTACTTTTAGGTGATAATATAAAATTTATTTTGCAAAATTTTTATGATGTTATAGCTGTGTTTATGCCAGAAATAAAAAAAATGGTGGGATTTAATCAAAATAATAAATATCATCATTTAGATGTATGGGAACATACAATTGAAAGTATTATAAATACACCTAAAGATATTATTTTAAGGCTTTCTATGTTTTTTCATGACATTGGTAAACCATCTTGTTATACAGAAGATAAAAACGGAGCAGGGCATTTTTATGGACATCCAGCAGTAAGTTCTAAAATAGCAGTTGAAATTTTAAAAAGATTAAAATATGATAACTTTACTATATCTACGGTTAAAGAATTAGTTTTTTATCACGATTATACTATTAAGCCTAAAACTAAAATTGTTAAAAGGCTATTAAATAAATTAGGAGAAGAAAGAGTTAAACAACTGTTTGAAATAAAAAAAGCAGATATATTAGCCCATAATCCTAAATATATAGACAGTATAAAAGATGTTTATGCTACTAATGAAGTATTAAATAAAGTAATCGAACAACAACAATGTTTTGCATTAAAAGATTTAGCTGTAAAGGGTAATGATTTAATTGAAGTGGGTGTACCTAAAGGTAAACAAGTTGGTATTATATTAAATCAACTTATGGATATGGTTATAGATGATAAACTTGAAAATGATAAAGCTAAATTGTTAGAAATGTCAATCCAAATAAATAAAAAAATACAACAGAATGTTTAATATATATTTAAATATAGCTTTTTATAGGGGCGTGCTTCGCACGTCCATTCAAATAATACAAATGTTATAGAGTTTAATTTGATTGTTTATATATACAATATTTTAGTAACTTTTTAAAAATGTGATTACATTAGGAACGGATAAATCCGTTCCCTACATATGGGGATATACGCTGTTATATGTTAATTGTTTAATCAATTTTACTATAACTTTATAATTTTTTAATTTTTTTTGTGCTAAAAAGCCATTACTAAACAAATATTCTATTACTAATCTTTGATTATTAATATTAAGTTTATTTTTAACTATTACATCTGCTAAAATACTTTCATAATTCTTAAAAGTGCTTCTTTTTTGTACAATCACCCCTATTATTTTAATAATACTTTGAGAATCATTTAAAATTTTATATTTCGTACTATAGCTATCAATTAAGTTTTCAAGTAAAAATTCATTCCACTCTATATTAATATTAGGAAATTTTGAATAATTTTTTATTTGATTAATTGGTACATACTCATTTACTATGTATTTACTAATGGCTTTTTCAATTTCGTATATATTAAAATTAATTTTTTCTTTTCGTATAAAATTTTCTTTGTTAATTCTAATAAAATTATTTTTAGCTTCATTGATAAAATAATTATAAGTTAATGGTAAATTATTATCTTGTACAAATTTAGTTAGCTCTGTTAAGGTAAAATTTTCTTTGTTCTGCAAATATTTATTCACTACAATAACTGCTGACATTTTTTGCTCAGACTTTCCTATGAATGCTAATTGAAAAGAAAAATCTTTTTCAAAATAATATTTTAAAATATCCCTTAAACACATATTAGTACAAATATTATTTTTATTAATAAACTCAGGAAACACTAATTTTAATTTTTCTAATAATTGTTTAATAGAAATAAAATCTTCTTTAAGTTCTTCTCTAATTATTTTTTCTATAGTTTTTTTATCATCTTCTGTAACTTCAAATTTGTTTACATGAGAATAAAAATTTTTCTTTTCATATATAATTTTATCATCAGTACTTAATACCTGTAATATTTTATTTACTGGAATATGATTTAATCTTTTTTTAATATTTTCTACATCTAATGGTTCATTACTTTCAAGTAAAACTTGTTCGATTTCGTTCATAATAGTTAGTTTATATGTATCTGGACTTTTAACATAATTAGGTTTATTGCTTAATTTAACATTTTCATATTTTAATAGCTCCTTAATAAAATAATAAATTACTATTTTATCTAAATTGAAATTACATTTTTCACACAATATTTTGCATAGATTAACTATTTGATTTGAATTAAAATTTGTTTCTATCCATATTCCATTTGATAAAAGATGTCCATGGATGAGCTTTTCATTTTTATCATTAAAATATAATTTCCTTGCTTTAGGGAAAGGTTGTTCTTTTAAGATATCTTTCATCTTTTGAGGATTATAAGCTATTAATTCTTCGCAAACTTTTAATAGTAAATCAACCCAATTATGAACAACTTCCGTTTTTTTATCTATTATAAGTTTTGTTGGTTGCGTATAACTATATTCACTAGTTTCAAGTGAATTAAAATCTACAATAAATTCTTGTATTTCATCTTTCTTATTTTGCTCTCTAATATGTAAAAATTCTAAATATAAATTAAAAATTTTATCAAAAATATCTTTATGTATTTTACTTTTTTTTATTCTAGATATTACTTTTTCTAGTTCTTTTATAGTATTAATTTCCCAAAAGCTATGTTTAGAATATTTTTGTTTAATAGAAAAATCATTTAATTTTATTAAAATTTCTACTATCATATTGCTATTTTTATATTTTAATTGTAGCCATTTTGTAAAATCATTTAATATCTCATTTTCCACTATATCACCTTTCTTCTGCTTTTTAATTTATAATAAAATATTTTTTTCATTTAAATACTCTTTTAAAAATATACCACATAAAAAAAATAAAAAAAAGGGTAGTATTAATTTTAATAATAAAAAAATTGAGAGTGGTTATATACAGATAGGTTTTTTTAAAATTACGTTCAAAATCTCTTTACACTTGCAACGCAAGTGTAAAGAGATTTTGACTCTTAATATTATACTATTTTTGTTGATTTTACAATGAGTTCACAGGTCTTAAATAAATAATTAAAATTTATATTTAAAAAATAGTGTAAAAGTAATGTGTGCTTTTAAAGCTTGAAAATTACAGGGTTAAGCAAAGAATATAAACAAAATAAAATTATTTGACGAATTAAAATATTTATTTATCTATCTTTAATTAACCACTCTCAAAAAATTAAATTCAAATCAAAGTTGGTTCGCACTCCGTACGGAGTGCGAACCAACTTTAAAATTAAAAAAATAAGAACAATATTTTATTGTTTCCTACTATTTTTAATTATTTAGAATTATTGTTTTTTTAATACAACAAAAATAGAGATTCACATTTAATTAACCCCTATTTTTATATTAACTTAAATAATATTTTCACCAACACTGCCGTCTTTTTGCAATCTTTGTACAATAGGTTTCATACATCTTGTAGAACCAAAAACAGTTTGTCCATTTTGCAAAATTATCATTCTTTCTTTTTTAATAATGGTTCTAATCATGTCAGTATTTATAATACATGAACTACTACATTTCATAAATCTATCATCTAATTCAGCCAAAACGTCTTTTAAACTTGCCCTAAAATACACAATTCTATCAATAGAATACATTCCTACTTTATGTATATTACCAGCTTTTATTTCAAACATTACAATGTTAGAGAAATGTTCTTTTCCTATTAAACCATTTGTTTTAAAAGTAAATACTTTATTAGTTATTTTCCCAGAAATTGTTAACAAATTATTAATAGCAGTTAGACACTCCCAAATTCTACCCGGCAGATTTTTTTCTTCGCTTTTCAACACAAAATCCAATGCTTGACATTTATATTTGAACGTAAATTGTAATAAATCAGCATCAGATGTAATAAATATTATGTATGAAAGAGCATCTTTTTTTCTAATAGCTTTTGCTATATCAAAACCTGTTATAGTTGAATTAAGATTTATATCTAAAAAGTAAATTCCTATTTCGTCAGTTTCATTTATATAATCCATTAATTCATAAGGGTTTTCAGTTGCAACTCCAATTTCCATATCATAATATTTTAATATTAAACATTTTTCTGCTTCACTTTTAATTCTGTATAAGTATTTAAATTCGTCCTCACATACGTGTATCTTTATCATTTTTCATTCTCCTTCGCATTAATTATTATTTTAATATTCTTCTCTTTTAAATTTTAGAATAACTGTAAATTCATCATCTTCTACCATTATATCCATAGAAGCATTACCATGCTCTTGTCTTTCTAGCATTGCTTTTAAGGAATATAAGCCTAAGCCTCTATTATTTCCTTTAGTTGAAACACCTTTTTTGTAAAGTTCTGATACTTTTCCAAGACCTCCAGAAAAACTGTTTTTAATTATTATAACTACATTTCTTTCATCTTGGATATTGTTTAATATTGCTAAATCCAATTTACGCTTTTCAGACTCTTGTGATGCCTCAATTGCATTATCTAATAATATTCCCATTATTTTGGTAATATCAGAACCATTAAGTTTAATTGGATGAATTGCTTCTGGTATATCTACTTTAAAGTTTAATTTTGAACTCTTTATTGTAGTTAATTTAGATGAAACTGTACCTTTTAATTCAGGTATTTTTATATTCTTTAAGCAGTCAATATTTATGGTTCTATCGGTTATACCTTTACTTTCAGGCATAATACAATTTACCACATATTTTTCCAATCCTTCGTAAGCTCTTTCTTGAATAAATCCAAGTATACCACTAAACATATTTTTAAAATCATGTCTAAATAATCTTACAGCATCTTGTTCACCTTCGAGGTTTTCAGCATAAGCTTTCATAGCATCAGCCATTTCTATTGCCCTTTGTAATTGGTCTTCTTTCTTTAGGTTAGTAATAAAATTAAACATTCCCATTACTAAAATGGTGAAAATTAATAACTGTGTACCTAAAGTACTAATCATTTGTATTTTATCTGAATGATAATCATTGCCAAAAATTAATATCATATAAAATGTAGCTACCATAATTACTGTAAATTTTACTAGTGATAAAATTTGGCTATTATTAGTAATATTTATTTCCGTTATAATTAACTTTTTGTTAACTAAATAACCCAAAATTTTACTTATTATAAAAGTTATAATCATCATACCAATTGAAAATATTACATAATTATTAAAATGTTTAACATAATCATGTATATTTCCTATAACTAAACTATATAAAAATACATTTATATAATTAGATACTAAAGCTGTAATAACTGGAACAAATGATACTACAATACTAACTAATATATTTCTACTCTTAAAGTATACAAATGCAACTGTAATCATAATCATAACTAAACTAATTAAATAAACAGAAACATTTGATAATAGTGTTGAAAGAATAGTTGCAATAAATAGAAATAAAAGTTTTTCTATAAAGCTAAATTTTAATGGATTTAAATTATAAATGCATATTGATATTATTAGTACTGTTATAAATATGGATAGAATATATTGTAAAAAAGTTTCTATAATAAAACCTCCTTTATGAACTTTGAATCATTATATAACATTACTATTAGCTATTTAATTATTATAATTTAATTTTAATTTTATTTGAGAGTACTTATAAAATAAATACTCTCATTTTATAAATAAAATATAATTATTTAGAGTTTTGTTTAAGTAAATCGATGGACACCTTAGGTTCATAAAACCCAATAAATACGCAAGTTCTAGTAGCTGTAGTACCTAATTTTGATAATTCGTTTCCAACCTTAACTGCTAGCTTTTCTTTAATTTCATTAGTTATTTTCATAATATTTATCTCCTTTTTTGTAGTTTATTTTATATTAATTAAATTATTTAACGTTTTGTTTAAGTAAATCAATAGACACCTTAGGTTCATAAAACCCAATAAATACGCAAGTTCTAGTAGCTGTAGTACCTAATTTTGATAATTCGTTTCCAACCTTAACTGCTAGCTTTTCTTTAATTTCATTAGTTATTTTCATAATATTTATCTCCTTTTTTGTAGTTTATTTTATATTAATTAAATTATTTAACGTTTTGTTTAAGTAAATCAATAGACACCTTAGGTTCATAAAACCCAATAAATACGCAAGTTCTAGTAGCTGTAGTACCTAATTTTGATAATTCGTTTCCAACCTTAACTGCTAGCTTTTCTTTAATTTCATTAGTTATTTTCATAATATTTATCTCCTTTTTTGTAGTTTATTTTATATTAATTAAATTATTTAACGTTTTGTTTAAGTAAATCAATAGACACCTTAGGTTCATAAAACCCAATAAATACGCAAGTTCTAGTAGCTGTAGTAC
>CAZWZB010000003.1:132633-185664 GCA_964638835.1 uncultured Eubacteriales bacterium
TAGCTTTTCTTTAATTTCATTAGTTATTTTCATAATATTTATCTCCTTTTTTGTAATTTATTTTATATTAATTAAATTATTTAATATTTTGTTTAAGTAAAGCTGTAGAACCTTTAGGTTGATTAAAACCCAATACTAAGCATCCATTAGTAGCTATACCATTCATCAAAGGTAATTGATTTACAACTTTAATAGATATTTTTTCTTTAACATCATTAGTTAATTTCATAATATTTATCTCCTTTGTTTTATCTTTATGTGTTTTAAGATTTTAAAATCTATCTTATGTAAAAGTAATTTCATTTTTTATTCGTAAATTTTATAATTATTGTAGTTTCTCTTTAATAATGTGTATGTTATAGGAAGTATGCCAATAATAACATATAATGATGATACAATAATTAAAATTTTGAAGTGCGTAGATTGTATTAATAATGATACTATCATAACTAGAAATCCATTAATGACAGATTTTAATCTTAAATTTTTTCTGAAATTTTCACCTAATAACGGGTGATTTTCTGTATCTGCTGGTGCGTACTTATATAAAAGTATATTAAAAACTAAAAATGTAACAATGACTGTAAAATTACTTATATAAAAATCTTTAAATATTACTGGGGGTAATACATACATCACCACAGTTAATACTAAACATACAGTTGAGTTTTTAGCGTGTATTCCGAAAGCATAAAACCTCATAATATAACTTGCTAATAGCATTACAATCATTTCCCAAAAGATATTAAAGTAAAAACCTAATCCTAGAAGTAATAAAATTTTAGATACAAGTAATAAGACAACCTCTGTTCCAAGTTTCAATTTTTCATACTCTAAACCTTCTTTTTTTAAATAAATGTTAAGCTTATTGACAATAAATTGTGAACTTCTGTTAATAACATCTAACTTCTTTTGACTATTTTTCATTTATTACGTTTTCACCTCCACTTATGACACAAATATTCAATATTTGATGACTAAATTTATTTTTTTTATGCGTTTAATGATTTAATGTAATCATTTTTTACATTATCATTATAACATAGAATAGTTTTCAGAAAAGCAATTTGTCATAATTGTTTTAAATATGTCGTTAATTAATTAAGCTTAAATGTAATCTATATAAAATTATTACATATATGGTTAAAATGTTTGCGATTTGTACAATAAGTATTTACTTTAAAGTAATAAATATCAAATTTAATAACAGAATATAAGTTGTTGAGATGTTTTAAGATAAATTTAATAATATTGTTAATTTAAATAAAAAAATTTGTATTATTCTATTAATGAATGATTAAAATATATTGTAAACTATACTTTAATATGTTAGACTGAAACTAATTAATCTTATGTTTAACTTTATAAGTAATTAGTAAGATTAAGATTATCAAATTTTTTGAGAGTCATCTATAAATAGTTATATAGAAAAACTATCAATATATATGTAGGGACGTGCGAAAATGTCCGTGCAACTTTTGATATTATTATATTTTTATCAATAGTTCATTAAATTTTTATCGGGCGACCACAGAGCATCCCCTACATTAAACATTTATTGTTATTAATTTTATAATAATATCTATATTTTGGTAACCATTCTAAATTTTTTTGCGAAACAGTGTAAAATATTTTAAACATCTTATGTAAGTATAAAATATTTCCATATTTCTTAATATTTTTTTAGTAGTGGATTATATGATGATGGTATGATTTTTGCTGTAATGTAAATTTTTCTAAACGCATTTATGGCCTATTAAGTATAAATACGTAATAAAAATTAGAAAGCTTCTATAATATAATGTAATAATAATAATTTTTACACAAGTACTTTCAAAAATTAGAGAGGTGAATTTATGAAAAAAATATTTATTTTAGGTTCAGGGAGTTGGGGAACTGCTCTTTCAGTCTTATTATATAATAACGGTCATAATGTTACTTTATGGTCATTTAAAAAGGAGGAGGCAGAAGCAATAAAATCATTAGGTGAAAATAAAGAGTTTTTACCGGGAGTTTCTATACCAAAAGAAATAAATATAACAAATAATGAAAGCGATATAAAGTATGCAGACATTATAGTATTTGCTACACCATCAAAATTCGTAAGAAATATAGCTGAAAAAGTTTCTACTTATTGTAACAAAAATCAAATTATAGTTAATGTAGCAAAAGGATTAGAAGATAAAACATTATATTTACTTTCGGAAGTTATAGAAAAAGTTATACCTCAATGTAATGTATGTGTTTTATCAGGACCTAGCCATGCTGAAGAAGTTGCTAAAGAAATTCCAACTACTTGTGTAGTTTCATGCAAGGATAATAATGTATCTGAATCTATACAAGATGTTTTTATGAATCCTATGTTTAGAGTTTATACTAATTCAGATATAATTGGTGTAGAAATAGGAGGAGCATTAAAAAATGTAATTGCTCTTGCTGGTGGAATTTCTGATGGTCTAGGTTTTGGAGATAATACAAAAGCTGCTCTTATGACTAGAGGTATCACCGAAATTGCTCGCTTGGGTGTAGCAATGGGAGCTAATGAAATGACTTTTGCTGGTCTTAGTGGTATAGGTGACCTTATTGTTACATGTACAAGTATGCATAGTCGTAATCGCAGAGCCGGAATACTACTTGGTAAGGGTAAAACTCTTTCTGAAACTTTAGAAGAAGTACATCAAGTAGTAGAAGGAGTAAATACAGCAAAAGTAGCATTACAACTAGCAAAAAAATACAATATTACAATGCCTATTACTGAACAAATAAATAAAGTACTTTTTGAAAATAAAAGTGCTAGGCAAGCAGTAATTGATTTAATGACAAGAGATAAAACTGTAGAACATGAATCAGAAAACTATATATAGTAAGGACAGATTTTTAAATCTGCCCTTATTTTTTATAAATTTATATAGTTTCTTCATATTTTATACAATTACCATTATATTCAACTGCTTCAAAATAATATTTCCATATATTAGTCATTTGTTCGGTTGTTCTATTATTCCACCAAAGCTTGTGTACTGGCATTATACCTAAAGATACTTTTGTTCCTATAATATTTTCTTTATTTAATACTATATAATCATTAGTTAAAGGCATACACTTTTCATCATCAAATATACATACTATATCTGGTGCTGTCATATAAGGTTCATTATTTTTATAAAGAACAAGACTTTCATTTATAAAATGAATTTCCCATTTAATTTCATTAAATTCAATAAATATTTTTCCTAAATCAAACCCATCTTTTCTTTCAATTATTACATTACTAATTATAGAGCGATTACCATCTCTATTGTGTGCTAACGTTTTTGCTTTAATAATGTAATTATTATTTAATAAATCAAATACGCTTCCATCATAAGAAATACTTTTATATTTATTTACATACCCACCAACAACTTTAGCAATATTTAAACTGTTAGGAATAGCATATTTATTTACTTCTTCTTTGTTCATAATCCATCCACTAACACCAGAAACAGAGTTAAATAATTCTGAACTACATATTTGTCTACAAACCTTTTCACAACCTGAAGCATTCTGTTTATCATTTAAATCTATACATATACAATCATTATTTTCATTAGCCATAACAAAAGGTATAATAGAACCACCATTTAAAGATGTTAATGTTGTATCTAATCCCGGAACTGCTCTACTTGAACTATCAGCATCTATTAATTTTATATCTTTATTAACAATTGCAAGATATATTGGGGCAAATGTATTAAATCCACCATATTCACCAGCCATACAATAGCCTATAGTTATATCTTTAGGCAATACTTGTTGTTTGATATATTCATATGTATTTGTTAGTATTTTATTAAAGTCCTTATTTCTTGCTTCAGTTGGTTTTCCCATAGCAGCTATAGTTGTAACATATTTATTAGATTCCATTTCATCAATGGTATATATATCAACTTCTACGTTATTAATATTATCTAACATTTCTAAGCTAATGTCAATAGGTCCACCACCGCCACTTGCCATAAAAGTTGCACCTAAAAGTATTTCATAAATATCATTGTATCTTAGTGTTTTCATAATAAATTTCTCCTTAGTTTTTTTATTTTTTCAATTTAAATTCACCTACAAATTCTTTTAATAAAACTGATTGAGCTGATAATTCTTCACTTGTTGCAGTTGCTTCTTCTGCAAGAGCTGAATGCCCACATATTATATCAGAAATAGTTTTTACATTTTCATTTATATTAGATATAAATTGTGATTGTGCTTTTGAATTTTCAAAAATCTTTTCAATTGTAGTGTCTATATTTTTAACACTTGTAATAGCATTAAAAATAGATTTAGAAGTTGTATTTACTGTAGATACTCCCATGTCAACTGAATTTATAGATTGATTTATTAAATCATTAGTAATTCTTGCAGCTTCTGTTGATTGAGCTGCAAGGTCTCTTATTTCATTTGCTACAACAGCAAATCCTTTACCAAATTCTCCTGCACGTGATGCTTCAATTGATGCATTAAGAGCAATGATATTAGTTTGTGTAGCTATATTATCTATAGTATTAATTATACTTCCTATTTCTTTAGTTATACTTTTAACTTCATTTATTGATTTAACCATCTCAATTAATTGATTTTTAGATAAATCAAATTCTTTATTTATATCTTTTACAGTATTATTAACATTTTCAATATTATTAACATCTTCATTTATTTTGGAAACAATGCTTTCAATTCCATTTGATAGGGTTGTTATTATATTTGTTTGTTCACATGAACCACTTGCAATATCTTCTGACATAGTAAGAAGATTTGAAGAACTATTTGAAAGTTGTTCTGATGAAATATATATATTATTTAAAACACTTCCAAATTTATCAATTGTTTTTATAATACTTTGGGTAAATATATCTTTATCAGAACGCATATCCATATGTACAGTTAAATCACCTTGTCTTATTTGCTGTAATTTTGATGCTTGAATTTTAGAATTTTCAATAATAGAAGAAAATGCTTTTGATAATTTTCCTAGTTCATCATCTCTATCATTTTCTAAAGTAACATCAATATCACCAATAGCAATAATTTCTGCTATTTCTGTAAGATTAGTTATAGATTTTGTTACATTATTTACTGTTTTTAATAAAATGTATATTATTAAACCTAAAACAACTATTGATATAATTATTGCCATAACTAAAACCATATTAGCACTAAATCTTGATTCGCTAACTGGTATATTAATAGCTATTTTCCAAATACCATCATAACCATCAAAACTAATTGGTGTAATATAACTTTCAATAGTTTTTCCATTTATAATACTCTTCCCCTTTACTATTTGTACAGAAGAATTTTTATCTACATTTTTTATATCTTGAATAAAATGCTCATTAAAAAACTCTGTAATTGGTTTTGAAATTTGTTCTCCAATAGGAGAATAAGCAATTAAATCAGTATCGGTTATAATTGTTATATATCCTGTTTTATAAATTTCATCACTGGAAAACTTTTCAAATAGCTCATCTACAAGGATATTAACAGAAACAACCCCATTAAATTCATCATTTATCATAATAGGTGAGGATATAGTTACTGCGTAGTAATCTTTATTATTAAGTGGAAATATATAAGGTGCAGATATATCTTGTTTTGAATGTTGTTTAACAACTGCATAGAGTCCCGATTTTACAACTTCTTCTACTAATTCATTTACTCCATAAAAAGGAATAAAGGAATCTCCTGTATTCATTATATAGGTAACAAATCTACCAACAGGACTACCATAGTTTGTATTAATAAATTCATTGTCATTATTACCATATTTATTTTGTTCAAAAACGGCATAAATTGCTTGAATATCAGGGAGTTTATTTGCAATAGACATAAACTCACTTTCTAATTCTGGACGACTTGTTCTATTAGTGAGAATTCTATTTTCTACAATACTTGATGTTGTCATTGTTGTGAAAATTGTAGTTTCCATTAGAGCTTTCAATTCATTAGAATAATTATAGCTCATTTGAACAGCATTTTTTACTACTTGCTGTGTTAAAACATAATAAAATGTAATTAATGTAATTAAGCATAACATAAAAAAACCCACTAACGCACTAGTTACAGTAGGAATTATAATTTTACTCTTTATACTTTTTATAATAATCTCCCCTTATAATTCTCTTTCTATTGGATTTAATTTTACCTAAAATGTTAATAAAAATCAATAGTTATTTTATAAAATCTAAAATGAAATATTAGAAGTTTAAATTTTATTTAATTATATTACTAAATTAAATAAAAAAAACTGCAATAAGATTTGAATACTTTTTATAATTTATATAAAAAAATTTTCTTTTTATTATAATATTGTACACTTAATTAGATATTATAACCATTAAATGTTTAAAGTTTTACAAAAAAATGTAGCCAACCACAAGTTGCCTATATTTTTATAGTTGATATTTAATAATGTAAATGTTATACTTCAATAATATAACATATTAATACAGGTGATAACATGAGCTTTTCTCAAAGACTATTAAACCATGAATTTCAACTTAATGATACAGATGATGATATAGCTAATTATATAATTAGCCATAAAGAAGATATTTTAAAATTATCAATACAAAAGATTTCACAAGAATTATATATTGCACCTAATGCTGTTATGAGATTTTCTAAAAAGTTAGGATATAGTGGTTTTTCAGAATTAAAGTATTCGTTAAGAGATGAGATAAAGCCCACAAATGATGATAGTACAATAAGTAAGCAACTTTTGTCACAATTACCATCTAATATTGTAAAAACGTTAGATATTATAGATACAGTTACTATTAAAAGGATTGCTAAGTTAATAGCGGCAGCAAATTGTACTATATTTGCAGGAGTAGGAGATTCAAGTTATTTTTGTGAAATGCTAAGTAAAAATTTAAGATGTGTTGAATATAATGCTCAATACTATCAGCATATTCATGATATGTTTTTTGCAGTGCGTCATGCTAGTAAAGGGGACTTGCTGGTGGTTATAAGTGCAAAGGGTGAAAATGAACGTTTGTGTGAATTAATAAATGAAGCAAAAGAAATTGGTATGCACATAGTAAGTATTACTCATTTTTGTGATAATACTATAGCTAATATTTCACATGATAATTTATATTTTTGGGGAGAATTTAGAGAAGTAAATCGTTATAATGTAACAGACAGAAGTGGTTTGATGATGGTAATTCGATTACTTAGCGAAGAATTTTGGCATGTGCATTAATTTTCATCTGTTCCATTAAACTAATGTGTTTTTTTGGGTTTATATAATCCAAACAAAATGTAGGAAACACTAAATCAAACCAATACGTAAGATGTATAAATATTTGAGAGTAGTTAATTAAAAATAAATAAAAAATATTTTAAAATATCTTAAAATATTTTAATAATTCGTCAACTTATTTTATTTTATTTAAATTCTTCGCTTAACCCTGTAATTTTCAAACTTTAAGGGCATTTATTCCGTTTACACTTTTTTTTAAGTATAAACGTTATCACATTTAATTATTTGTTTTAGACCTGTGATTTCATTGTAAAATCAATAAAAATAATATTAATAAAATAATATTGGGCTTCAATTTTCCTTTACACTTTCGTTGCAAGTGTAAAGAGAAATTGCGATTAATTTCTTCAAAACCACTCTCAAATATTTTCTTTAATTTTTATAGAGGCTGTGTATATTTACACAATCTCTTTATTTTTGTGTGTAAATATTATAAAAATTTTATAAATTAAAAAATGTATGGTATAGTTAAATTTATAAAAGACAATGAAGTGAGAGGAGTAATGTTTTATGGATTTACAAAAAATCACAAGCCCAAATTTGATTTTTCTAAATCAAAACTTTAAAACAAAAAATGAAGCAATTGAATTTTTGATTACTGAGTTATACAATAATGGTAAGTTAAAATCAAAAGAAGAATTTCTTAACGCTGTATTTGAAAGAGAGAAACTTTCTGAAACAGGAATGGATATGGGGTTAGCAATACCGCATGGAAAAAGTAGTACCGTAAACACTGCTACAGTTGCTATAGCAACCGTTAAAAATCCAATAAATGATTGGGAAAGTATTGTACCAGATAATCAAGTAACACTTATATTCTTACTTGCAATTCCAGTATCTCAATCAGGAGATGCCCATATTGAAATACTTGGTGAACTTATGACCAAAGCGGGAGATGAAGAATTCCTTAATAAAATCAAAAACGCTAAAACTCGTGAAGAACTTTACAATTCTCTTTCTTCTGTAGAAGAATCTGAAAATACTAATAAAAATAAAACATACACAAATACTATAGTTGCAGTTACCGCATGTCCGGCAGGTATTGCACATACATACATGGCAGCAGAAGCTCTTGTAAAAGCAGGGGAAGAAATGGGTATTAAAGTATATGTAGAAAAGCAGGGTGCAAATGGTGTTGAAGGAAAGCACACATCTGAACAATTAAAAAGTGCTGATGCTGCAATATTTGCAGCAGATGTAGCGGTTAAAGATAGTAAGCGTTATGAGCATTTACCTATACATAATGTTAAAGTTGCTGCTCCAATTAAAGATGCAAAATCTGTTATTCGTAACGCTTTAGATAAAGCAAAAGGTCATACCAAAACAGAATATGTTAATAATGATGAGGCAGAAGAAAAACCAAGTGTTGGAAGCGATATAAAAAAGGCAGTATTAACAGGTATTTCATACATAATTCCAATTATAGTTGCTGGAGGTATGGTAAATGCTTTTGCAGTATTGTTTGCCCAATCATTTGGTTTACAAGAGCTTTATAACCTCGAAAATAGTTGGCTTTGGCTTTTCCGTCGTCTTGGTGGAAATACATTAGGGACGCTTATGATTCCTGTATTAGCTGCTTATATGGCTTATTCATTAGGTGACAAAACTGCACTTGCTCCCGGATTTGCAGCAGGTGTAGCAGCTAATCTTATTAATGGTGGTTTCCTGTGTGGTATGTTAGGTGGTTTGATTGCTGGATATTCTATACGTTTTTTACGTAAAACTATCCCTGCTAAAGGTGTTCTTGCTGGATTTATATCTTTTTGGGTTTATCCTGTATTAAGTACATTATTTATTGGTATATCAATGTTTTTAATTATAGGTAAGCCTGTTGCATGGTTAAATCAATCGCTTATAAACGGATTGTCTTCAATGAGTGGTTCAAATGTTGCTCTTTTAGGTGCTATTATTGGTATAATGGTTTCTTTTGACTTAGGAGGTCCTGTAAATAAAGCCGCTTATACTTTCTGTGTGGGGGCTATGGCAGAGGGTATTTTAATGCCTTATGCTGCTTTTGCTTCAATCAAAATGGTATCTGCTTTTGCTGTGACATTTTCAACATTAGGTTTTAAAAAATATTTTACTAAAGAGGAACAAGAAGCTGGTATGTCAACTTGGATTTTAGGTTTAGCAGGGATTACAGAAGGGGCAATTCCTGTTATGATGGCTGACCCTATTAGAGTTATTTTTTCACTTTGTGTAGGTTCTGCTGTAACAGGTATGCTTATTGGAATAAGTGGAATGGGATTAGATGTACCTGGTGCTGGAATCTTTTCAATGTTCTTATTAAAAGATGGTTCTTCTTCTTTAATGAATGCATTTGTTTGGTTATTTTCAGCGGTTTTAGGTGCTATAATATCTACAATATTACTTGTGTTCCTAAAAAAGATAAAGTACGACAAAAAGGAAGGAAGATAGTATATGAAACAAAATGTTCATATAGTACCACATTTCCATTGGGATAGAGAATGGTACTTTACGGCAGAAGAAAGTAAAATAGTACTTGTGAGAGATATGGAAGAAATACTTGAGATGTTAGAAAATAACAGTAATTATCCATATTTTGTACTTGATGGTCAAACTGTTGTACTTGAAGATTATTTTTCAGTAAAACCAGAAAACAAACAACGTGTTAAGAATTTAGTAAAGTCAGGTAAATTAATAATTGGTCCTTGGTATTCTCAAACTGATGAAATGGTGGTTGGTTCTGAAAGTATTATACGAAACTTACTTTATGGCAAATTAGATTGTGAAGAATTTGGGGACATTATGCAGATTGGATATTTACCTGATTCCTTTGGTCAATCGGCACGAATGCCACAAATATTAAATGGGTTTGGAATTACTCGTTGTATGTTTTGGCGTGGGGTATCAGAGCGTATGGGTACAGATAAAACTGAATTCTATTGGGAAGATGGAGAAAGTAAAGTAATCATTCAATTGCTTCCTTTGGGTTATGCAATTGGGAAATATCTTCCTACTAATGAAACAGAACTTAAAGATAGATTAAATAAATATTTTTCTGTATTAGACAAATGTGCAACAACAAACAATATTTTATTACCTAACGGACATGACCAAATGCCAATTCAAAAAAACATATTTGAAGTAATGGAAAAGATAGATAATCTTTACCCTGAAAAGAAAACGTGTTTAAGTAGATATGAGGATGTATTTAGAGAAATTGAAAATTCAAATGATTTAGCTACTCTAACAGGTGAATTTTTAGATGGCAAATATATGCGTGTTCACAGAAGTATATTTTCTACACGTGCAGATATAAAATCAGCAAATACACTTATTGAAAACAAACTTACTAATATTTTGGAACCATTAATGAGTATAGCATATCGTCTTGGTTTTCCATATGAACACGGACTTTTAGAACAAATTTGGAAAGAAATTATGAAAAATCATGCTCATGATTCAATGGGATGTTGTTGTAGTGATAAGGTACATAAAATTATTTTAGATAGATTTTTTATAGCAGAAGAACGCACCGATAAACTTATAGATTTTTACAAACGTTCAATTGTTGATGCTATGCCTTGTGATAAATCATTAGATAAATTAACATTTTTTAATCTTCTACCTTATGAGCGTAAATCAGTTGTTAATGCTTTAATTGTAACAAAGATGAAAGGATTTATTTTATATGATGAAAATGATAATATTATACCATATAAACTTATAAATACACAAATAGTAGATGCTGGTTTAATTGATAGACAAATCGTTCATTATGGCGATTATGACCCATTTGTACAATATACAATCACATTAGAAGACACTTTTCCTTCATGTGGTTATAAAACTTACTTTATTAAAGAAGGTAATATATTTGCTAAAACGTATAAAAAATGTGAACAATTAGAAAATAAATTTTATAAGCTTACATTTAATAGCAATGGTACAATTAGTTTATTAGATAAAAAAACTAAAGTATTATATAATGATGTTTTACTTATTGAGGACGGAAGTGATGATGGTGATGAATATGACTATTCACCATTAGAAAATGACTTTATAATCACAAACAAAGATGTTAACGCAGACATATCTGTTAATGATTTTGGATTGTATGGCACTGCTTCTATATCATTTGATTTGTCGATACCAAAAGATATAGAAAGTCGTAAAAATAAACTATGTGATAGTAGCATGAATGTAAAACTCTGTGTTACTTTAAAAAACAATTCACCTATAATTGAATTGAATGTTATTGTTGATAATAAAGCAAAAGACCATAGAGTAAGGTTATTATTCCCAAACAATTTAAGCACTAATTTCTCAATTAGTGATAATCAATTTGGATACATAAAAAGAAATGTTGTTGATTCTGCTATAAATGTTTGGGAAGAAGAAAAATGGTCAGAAAGACCGGATTCTATTTATCCTTTTTTGTCATATGTTCATTGTGCTACAGATACAGGTATTGCAGTTATAACAAATTCAGTTAGAGAATATGAAATTATAGGACACAAGTTTGATACAATAGCAATTACTTTATTTAGAAGTGTTGGTTTACTTGGTAAAGAAGATTTATTTAGACGTCCCGGCAGACCTTCAGGTATAAAAATGGAAACGCCAGATTCTCAACTAATTAAAATTCAAACTTTTAATCTTGCATTTACAACTAATTTAGTTGAAGTACCAACATTAGCTAAAGAATATCTTACACCTATTGTATCATATAACAAAATGCCTTTTAACGCTATAAAGATGAATTCTTGGGGTTTGACAACTCCTGTAAATTTTAGTTTACTAAATATTAAACAAACAGAATTAATTATGAGTGTACTTAAAAAAGCGGAACAATCTAACACATTACTTTTAAGAATTTACAATCCATCTGATAGAACAGTTACAGGCACTGTAGAGGCTAAAGTTATAGAGTTAAGAAAATTAGATGAAAGTATCATTTCAAAATGTGATAATAATATAACTTTAAATAGTAATGAAGTAAAAACATTAGGTATTGAGTAGGTGAAATGGATGAAAATTATAATTGCTTCTGATAGTTTTAAAGGCAGTCTTTCATCACAAAAAATAATTGAAATTGTCAAAGATATAGTAAATAAAGTATTTCCAGACTGTGAAACTGTGGGAATACCTATTGCAGATGGTGGAGAAGGTACTATTAATGCAATAGTATCTTCAACTAATGGGAGAATAAAAACTGTACCAGCAATGAATCCTTTTATGAACGAAATATTAGCTCACTATGGTATAATTTTTGATAGCACTGCAATAATTGAAACAGCAGTAGCTTCTGGTTTAACACTTATTCCTAAAGAAAAACTTAATCCACTTGAAACATCTAGTTATGGTACAGGACAGCTTATCAAAACGGCACTAGACGATGGGTTTCGTAACATTATAATCGGACTTGGTGGTTCGGCTACAAATGATGGTGGAATTGGAGCATTATCAGCTTTAGGAGTAAGATTTTATGACAAGAGTGGAAATTTACTTGAAGGAAAAGGTTGCAACCTTGAAAAAATATTTAAAATAGATACAGAACAACTTGACCCCAAAATTAAAGAAAGTACATTTACTGTAATGTGTGATGTAGATAATCCTCTATTTGGTGAAAGGGGTGCAACATATGTATTTGCTCCACAAAAAGGAGCTACTGAAGATATGCTTAAAATACTTGAAGGTGGTATGATTAATTATGCTTCTGTACTTGAAAGCAAATTTAATATTGATATTAACAGTATAAAAGGTGGTGGAGCTGCTGGAGGTTTAGGAATAGCTTTTAAATTATTTTTAAATGCTTCGATGAAATCAGGTATAGATACACTTATAGACACTGTAAAATTTGATTCTTTTGCTAAAGATGCAGATTTAGTTATCACAGGCGAAGGAAAAATAGATGAACAATCATTAGGTGGTAAAGCTGTTAGTGGAATTGCTAAGCATTGTAAGAAATTAGGTATTCCTGTGCTAGTAATAGCAGGTAGTATAGGTAAAGGTACAGATACACTTTTTGAAATGGGAGTTCATAGTATTATGCCAATTATTGATAGTTGTATGGATATTGAATATGCAATGGAAAATGCAGAAGAACTTTATAGAAATGCTGCCAAAAGAGCGTTACTTATGATTAAATTAGGTAAAAATTTAAAATAGAATAAAAGGAGTGTTTATAATGAAAACATTTAATTATGTAATAAAAGATGCTGAAGGTATACATGCCCGCCCAGCTGGCATACTTGTAAAAGCTGCTATGGAATTTCAATCTTCAATAAATATTGAAAAAGGCGATAAAAAAGGTAATCTTAAAAGAGTATTTTCAGTAATGGGACTTGGTGTAAAATGTGGTGATGAAATAGTTATAACATTTGATGGTGATGATGAAGAAAAGGCTTTTGAAATAATATCTGAATTAATTACATTAAATCTTTAATTTTTAATTAAAAGCAGAGGGAGAAATTTTAGCCTCTGCTAAATTTATTTAGGGAGAAAAGATTTTTTTTCATATTCGTCAAATTATTTAACTATCCTTGTTCATCCCTGTAATTTTCATCATTTCTAATTCAAAATTTATTTTACACTTTTTTTTATTATAAATTTTATTTCTCTTAATTATTTGTTTAGCACCTAAGATTTTATTGTAAAATCAATAAAAAATGATATCAATAAAAAATATTTGGCTTCAATTTTCTTTTACACTTGCGTTGCAAGTGTAAAAGAAAATTGAAAACAGTTTTACAAAAATATATTTAGTAACCACTCTATAAAATTTTAATTATGAAATAATATAACTCATTTAAAAAATTAATAATAAAGTAAAATTTACATTTATATTGCAACTTGGTGATTAGTATACTACAATATATTTATCATGAAAGAATTAATTGGAGAAGTAATTTTTGCATAAACTATTGATATATATGGACAATTGTTGTCTTAATCGTCCCTTTGATAACCAATCACATGACAAGATTCGTATAGAGAGTGAAGCTGTGTTAACAATTATAAATCATTGTGAGAAGAATGAATGGGCATATTGCAAAAGTGATGTATTATATGATGAAATATATAAGACAGAAGATATTTTCAAAATGGAAAAAGTATTATCATTATATAATTCAGCAACTATTTATATTGAGTTAAATGAACAGATAATTCGTAGAGCAAAAGAATTGATAAGTGCGAATATCAAACCTTTTGATGCACTTCATGTATCAAGTGCAGAGTATATAAAAGCTGATATTTTTTTAACAACTGATAAAAGACTAATAAATCTATGTAAAAGAATCAAACTAAATATCAAGGTTGCAAACCCAGCAATATGGTTAATGGAGGTGTTATATAATGAACAATAATTTAAATGTTATCCGAAAAGAAGGCTATAGAGCCTTAAATAAAACACTTGGTACAGTCGGAACAGTTATTTTTATGAAACAATTTGAAAATGGGTATGGAGATTACACAGAAGAACGAGAAGGAAAGCTAAAGGATATTACAATAGATGATATTGTTGCAAGTATACAAAAAAGGAAAAGTCAAAATTAAATTATATAGCGATATAATCTAATTTTATTATATGTTATTTGAAAGCAGAGATAATCTCTGATAAATTTATTTTATACTTAAAAAAGTAGTAAGAACAATATTTTATTGTTTCTTACTACTTTTAATTATTTATTTACTATTAAAAATTTAAAATTATTATATTGTAAATTTAAATAAAATAAATTAAAATAAACTTTGAATATTTTTTACAAATTACATCTAAGGAGCTATTATGATAATTAAATATTTAAAACCTTACAAAAAAGAATTTATATTAGGACCTATTTTCAAACTCATTGAAGCTATATTAGAATTATTTTTACCAACTCTTATGGCACTTATTATTGATAAAGGAGTAAGTTTAAATAATAAAGTATATATTTTTAAACTGGGAACTTTAATGTTATTATGTACATTAATTGGTCTTTTGTGTGCTTTTTTATGCCAATTTATGGCATCACGTGCATCACAAGGAGTTGGCACAGATATAAGAAATAAAATATTTGAACATATAGGTACTTTTTCTCATAAAGAAATAGATAAATTTGGTACATCTTCATTAATAAATCGAATTACTTCTGATGTTACACAAATACAATTAGCTGTAGCAATGTTAATTCGTTTAGTAGTAAGAGCCCCTTTTTTATGTATTGGTGGGATAGTTATGGCTATGATTATAGATATAAAGCTTTCATCAATTATTTTTATTTCTGTTATAATATTTAGCATGGCATTATATTTAATAATGAAAAAAACTATTCCATTATATAAAATGGTACAAATAAAACTTGATAGTATTGCTTTAAAACTACGTGAAAACCTTATAGGAGTAAAAACTATACGTGCTTTTGGCTTGGTCGAATTGGAAAAACAAAAGTTTAAAAATATTACTAAAGAATATAATTTAGTTGCTACAAAAGCTTTAAAAATATTAACTCTTACAAATCCATTAACTAATTTAATAATAAACTTTGCTATCATCTTTGTTTTATGGTTTGGAGGTATTCGTTCAAATGTTGGCTCTTTAACACAAGGTGAAATTATAGCTTATGTAAACTATTTGATATTAATATTAAATGCTCTTATAGTAGTTGCAAATTTAATTGTATTGTTTACAAAAGCACAAGTATCACTTTTACGTTTAAATGAAATATTGAAAACAAATTCAAGTATAGAATATAAACAAGAAGAAATAGTAGTAAATAATATAGCTCCAATTATAGAGTTTAAAAATGTATCTTTTTCTTATAATTCCAGTGAAGAATATATAATAAAAAACATATCTTTCAAAGTGTTAAAAGGTCAAACTATAGGAATTATTGGTGGTACTGGTTCTGGAAAGACTACAATAGTTAATCTTTTGGGAAGATTTTATGATGTAAATGAAGGACAGGTTTTAATAAATGGTGTTAATATAAAAAACTATAAGCAAGAATGTTTAAGAAAAAAAGTTGGAATTGTTCCTCAAAAAGCAGTTCTATTCACTGGAACTATTTTAGAAAACTTAAAATTAGGAAATAAAGATGCCACAGAAGAAGAAGTTATTTTAGCTACTAATATAGCACAAGCAAATTTTATAAATGATTTAAAAGATGGATACAATTCAAAAGTATCAAAAAACGGAAATAATTTTTCAGGTGGGCAAAAACAAAGGCTTACCATAGCAAGAACTTTAATAAAAAAACCAGAAATTCTTATTTTAGATGATAGTTCAAGTGCATTAGACTATATTACAGATATGAAATTTAGAAAAGCTCTTAAAACGTATAGCAAAGATACCACAACTATTATAATATCTCAAAAAATAAACTCATTAAAAGATGTTGATTTAATAATTGTACTTGAAGATGGAGAAATAAAAGGGATTGGAACAAATGAAGAATTACTAGGTAATTGTGATATTTATAAACAAATATATTTATCTCAATCAAAATAAAAATATTTTAGGTAATTTTAAAAATTTTACTGTAAAATTTGAAAGGAATTAAATAATGAAAATTATAGTCCGTATATTAAATTATATAAATAAATATAAATTAATTTTATTTTTAATAATTTTATTTGCTATCATAAGTAATTTATTAAATATATTAGCACCTTTGATTGTTGGTAATGGTATTGATTATATATTAGGTTATAGAAATGTTAATTTTAATAAACTTATTTATATTATACTAATATTAATATTTATTTATTTAGGTAGCAGTTTATTTCAATGGCTTATGAGTATATTTATAAATGTATTGTCAAATAAAGTAGCAAAAGATTTAAGAGATGATGCATTTGATAAAATAAGTATATTACCTTTAAAATATTTTGATACAAATTCACATGGAGATATTATAAGTAGATTTACAAATGATATTGATACTTTAACAGAAGGACTTCTTCAAGGTATTACTCAATTATTTTCAGGTATAGTTGGAATAGTTGGTTCTTTTTTATTTATGTTATATTTAAGTCCTATTATAACTTTAGTAGTTATCATTATAACTCCTATTTCATTTTTAATAGCATCTTGTATTACAAAAAAATCTAATAATATGTTTAGAGAACAATCCGAAGTGCTTGGCGAATTAAATGGGTATATAGAAGAAATTATAAGCAATCAGAAAGTAGTTAAAACTTTTTCTTATGAACAAACATCTCAACAAATTTTTAAAGAAATAAATAATAGATTATATTTTTGTGGTAGAGATGCTCAATTTTATTCTTCTCTTACAAATCCAAGTACACGTTTTATAAATAATCTTGCTTATATATTAGTTGGAATTATTGGCGGTTTTATGGCTTTATCTGGTAAACTTACAATAGGAAATGTATCAAGCTTTTTAAGTTATTCAACTCAGTTTGCTAAACCCATAAACGAAATAACTAGTATACTTTGGCAAATCCAAGCAGCACAACAAGCAGGGCAACGTATATTTAAAATAATAGATGAGAAGTCAGAAGAAGAAGATAATAAAACAGCTATAGAATTAAATAATTGTAAAGGATTTGTTGAATTTAATAATGTAAGCTTTTCATATAAAAAAGATATTTCTCTTATAGAAAATTTAAATCTTTCAATTAAGCCCGGAAATAAAATTGCTATAGTTGGTACTACAGGAGCAGGAAAAACCACAATTATTAATTTGCTAATGAGATTTTACGATATAGATAATGGAGAAATAAAAATAGATGGTGTAAATATAAAAGATATTACTAGAAATAGTTTAAGAAATAATTTTGGAATGGTATTACAAGAAAGTTGGCTGTTTAATGGTACAATAAAAGAAAATATAGCTTATGGTAAACCTAATGCTACAGATGAAGAAATTATTAACATTTCTAAATTAGCAAATACTCATAGTTTTATAAAAAAACTACCTAATGGTTATGATACAATGATAACAGAAGATAGTATTAATTTATCAGAAGGACAAAAACAACTTTTAACTATTGCAAGAGTAATGCTTATATCTCCACCTATGCTTATACTTGATGAAGCAACTAGTAGTGTTGATACACTTACAGAAATTAAAATTCAAGAAGCTTTTTTAAATTTAATGAAAAATAGAACAAGTTTTATAATAGCTCATAGGTTATCTACTATTAAAGAAGCAAACTTAATTTTAGTTATGGATAAAGGTAAAATAGTTGAACAAGGAACACATATAGAGCTTATAAAAAATAATGGTTTATACAGTAAATTATATTTAGGAATTACTTAGAAAATACAAATAGTTTTATATGTGATTACAATATAAGGGACGAAGTACTTTCGTCCCTTATATTATTATTTATGAGAGTGTTAATTAAAGAATGATATTTTTATAATTTAATTTAAAATGTAGTGGCGACCGCAGGGAACCTTGTTTTTTTCTGGCGACCACAGGTCGCCCCTACAATAAATCATTCTATAGTAGTCACCCTCAAAAGTTATACAGGCTGTTGAGGATATCAGCCTTTTATTTATTTAATACTGTGAAATTTATAATTTAGCAACTTTTTCTAATATTTTATTACTTCTTTCTATAAATTTTATCATTTCAGAAGTTTCTAAAGGCCTATTACCTAATAAAGCTAAATCATATACTTGTTGACATATTAAATTCAAATCTTCAGATTTATTATTATCATCTTTAATTTTTAATAATAATTGTACTAAATTATTATTTTTATTAAGTACAAGTGTTACATCATCTTTTGGTATATCTCCAAATCCTGCATTACCAAACATTTTATACATCTCTTGCATTCTTCTTGCTTGTTCAGATAATAACATTATAGAAGAAACAGAACTATCTTTTAAGCTTTCTACTTTTATTGATAACTTTTCTTTGTTTAAACTAAGCTTAAATATATTTTCTAATTCTGTTTGCATTTGTTTAATATCTTCTTGATTTTCATTAGAATTATCTTTTAAATTTTCAGATAAATCAGAATCTATTCTAACAAATTTTATTTCATGATTTTTAGATTCTAAAAATGACATATATGCTGTATCTAGTTTTGCATCAAGTATAACGGCATCCATATTTTGTTCTTTAAATATTTTAATATACTGTGCTTGTTGCTTTTCATTTGATACATAGAAAACTTTATTTTCATTTGCTGTATTGTTTTCAAGGTATTCTGTCAATGTTAAATATTTAGCATCTGTATTTTTAAATAAAAGTATATCTTTAACTTTATCATATAATTTTTCTTCTCTAATACAGCCATACTTAATAAATATACTTATATCATCCCAGAATTTTTCATAGTTTTCTCTTTCACTCTTAAATAAAGATACAAGTTTATCACCTATTTTTTTAGTTATATATCCAGAAATTTTAGTTACATATCCATCATTTTGTAAAAAGCTTCTTGATACATTAAGTGGTAAATCAGGGCAGTCTATAACCCCTTTAAGTAAAAGCATAAATTCAGGTATTACTTCTTTTATATTATCAGCAACATATACTTGGTTATTATATAATTTTATTTCTCCTTCTACTGTTTCTAACTCATGATTGAGTTTTGGAAAATATAAAATACCTTTTAAACGGAAAGGGTAGTCCATATTCAAATGTATCCAAAATAAAGGCTCTTTAAAATCATGGAATAACTTACTATAGAAAGCTTTATATTCTTCTTCTGTACAATCTTTAGGGTCTTTAAGCCATAAAGGTTTTATATCATTTATTGGTTCAGGTACGTTTTCTTCAATTGGTTCTTCATTTTCTTTGATAGCTTCTGCTTCAATTGGTTCATTATTTTCTTTAACTTCAGATTCTGGTTTAACTACTTCTAAATATATTTCAATAGGCATAAAAGAGCAGTATTTTTGTAATATTGTTCTTAAAGAAAATTCATTTAAATATTCTTTTCCGTCTTCGCCAATAAATAATGTTATAGTAGTACCACGATTTGAGCGTTCACTTTTATCCATTTCATATTCAATACCACCAGTGCAAGTCCATCTTACTGCTTCAGCTCCTTCAATATGTGAAAGAGTATCTATTTGAACTTTATCTGCAACCATAAAAGCAGAATAAAAACCTAATCCAAAATGTCCTATTATTTGGTCTTCAGGATTTAATTTTCCTTCATATTTGTTTATAAAATCTGTTACACCTGAAAAAGCAATTTGATTTATATATTGCTTTACTTCATCAGCTGTCATACCAATACCATTATCTATTATTTGTATTGTTTTATTATCTTCATCAATTATAACTTTAATTTCATATTTACTATCATTATTTATTGCTTCACCAAGTGATACTAACTTTTGAAATTTCACAATTGCATCGTTTGCATTAGAAACTAATTCACGTATAAAAATATCCTTATCAGAATAAAGCCATTTTTTTATTATTGGTAACATATTTTCGCTATTAATAGACAGGTTCCCAATTTCCATAAAAATCCTCCTTGAAAATTTTGTATTATTTTTTGTGTTTTAATTATAATAACAGAATAATAAAAAGTCAAGAAAAAAATTAGCACTCATTTTAAAAGAGTGCTAACAACATAAGAGTATTAAGAAGATAATTAAATTGAATAATAAAAAATTAAATCTAAAATCAATGAGGATGGTTATTTAAAGATACATAAAAAAATATTTTTAAATATTCTTAAAAATTCGTCAAATAATTTTATTTTGTTTATATTATTTGATTAACCCTGTAATTTTCAAGCTTTAAAAGCATCCACACCGTTTACACTATTTTTTAGGTATAAATTTTAATTATTTATTTAAGAACTGCGAACTCCTTGTAAAATCAATAAAAATAGTATCAATAAAATAATATTTGAGTTCAAAATCTCTTTACACTTTTGCAAAAGTGTAAAGAGATTTTGAATTTAATTTTATATAATCACTCTCAAATAAATAAAACCACTAGTTAAACTAGTGGTTTTATTTTAGATAAAAAATGGAGCGGCCATACCCAATACAAGAGATACCACCATTACTATAGCAAGTATGATTGAAAATAATTTTCTTTTATCTTTTTTCATATTATCACCTTAATTAATTTTTTAAAAACTTATTAATTATAACTTAAATTTAATTATTTTGCAAATTACTCAAATTTTAAATTAACACTAGAACCAACATCAATATTACTATCTGCTTTAGGTTCTTGTTTAACTAAAACACCATCTTGTTTACCTTCAACAACAGGAATTAAGTTTAATTTTTTTAGTTCAGATACTACTTCATCATAAGTTTTTCCAGATAAATCAGGAAGAACTATTTTTTCTCCATTTTCTGAATTAGTTACATAAAGTATAATAGTACTCCATTCTTCAACTGTAGTATCTGGTTCAGGAAATTGATTTGTTACAATACTTCCTGTTCCAACTATTTCAAACTTAAGATTTAAAGAAGATAATTTTGATGTTGCATCTTTAAGAGATATATTACTATAATCTTCTATAACAATATTATCTTCATTATCTATTATTTCTGTTTTTTCTATATTCATATGTATAACTGTTTTTTCTAAAAATTCTTTTAGCATAGGTGCAGAACTACCTCTATCACCTTCTTTTGGTCTATCTAAAATTGACATTGCTATTATCTGTGGATTTTCAACAGGTAAAAATGCAACTAAAGATAGTACAAAATCATTATCTGATATATTAGGTTTTCTTTGCCCTTGTTGAGCAGTACCAGTTTTACCTCCTATTGTATATCCTTCAATTGCAACTTTATTACCTGTACCACTATCTACAACAGACTTAAGAAATCTTCTTACTTTATCTGATGTTTCGGCTGATATAACTTTACGTTCAATTTTAGGTTGATTTTCAAAAACTACCCCATTATCAATATTTATAATTTGAGAAACAGTATATGGTTTCATAAGATTACCACCATTTATTACAGCACTAAAGGCATTTAATAATTGTAATGGAGTACAATTAAATGTTTGACCAAAAGACATTGTTGCAAGTTCAGCTTGATTAATATTATCTAGTGGGTGTAAAAGAACTTCAAAATCTGAACTACTTGGTTCGCCTGGTAAATCTATTCCTGTTTTTTCTCCAAATCCAAAAGCCATTTGATATTTATAAAAAATTTCTTTACCCATTTCAGCAGCTATTTCCATCATAGCAACATTACAAGAATTAGCTAAAGCTTGTTCTAATGTTTGTAATCCATGTCCACTAGTTTTCCAACAATCTATAGGTTTTTCACCATAAACAACCTGTTTACTTCCTGTACAATTAAATGTGTTATTTTCAGATACTATTTCTTCTTCTAATGCTGTTGCTACAACTATAGGTTTGAAAGTAGACCCCGGTTCATATGTATCACTTATATTATAATTTCTCCATAGTTTATTTAAAGCATTACTTCTTTCGTCCTTTGTCATGTTACTACTATTAAAACCAGCTAAATCCAAGTCATATGGATTATTTAAATCAAAACCGGGTGATGATGCCATCGCTAATATTTCACCTGTATTTGGATTCATAGCAATTATGGCAGCATTTTTAGGAGAAGATTCTTTCATAGCTGTTTTTACTGCTTGTTCAGCAAATTGCTGTATAGTTATATCTATAGTGCTTATAATAGTATCTCCCTTTTTTGGTTCAATTAAATTAATTGTAGTATTATTTTCACCTTCATATGTAACAAATTTTCTACCTGATATTCCTGTTAAGTATTCGTTATACTGTTGTTCTACACCCCAATAACCTTTTTCTCCTCCCATAAAACCTACTATATAGGAAGCTAATGAATTATATGGATATAATCTTTTTGAATCGGTTTCTGCCCATATTCCTTTTAATTTTAATTCGTCAAGTTCTCTTTTTTGTTTTCTATGTACTTCTTTCTTTATTATTTTATATCTACTGTATTTACCCTCTGATATGGGTAATAAATATTCTCTTATTTTTTCTTCTGATATTCCTAAAATATTATTTAATGCTGTTATAGTTTTTGTTTGTTCTTCTTCTTTATTGTTTACTAAATTCATTAAAACATGTGCATCTAATATTATATTATAAACTGTATCACTATAAGCTATTGTTTGGCTATTCCTATCTAATATACTGCCACGATTAGCTTTTATAGTTGTACTCATTTGACTAGTAAGTTGAAACATAGATTTTATTTCATATTCCTCACCTTTTACAACTTTTAAATATGTAACTCGTATAAAAAGCAATGATAAAATTAATGTAAATGAAAGATAGATAATCATAATTTTATTAGAAGTATTTATTTTTTTTATATCTTTTTTCTCTTTCTTTTTCACAGTTTTCACCTTTTAACCAAATATTCTTTTAAAAAATTCTCTTACATATTGTGTAAATTTTACATCTGTTGAAGATTGTATTTCTTGTGTTAAAGTATTTGATATTGTGTGATTACTTTTAGGTACATCTATATGTATAATTTGATGATTAGCAGGTTTAGACATTCCTAAACGAATTGCTTCTTCTTCTATATATTGTAAATCAATTGTTGATACTATATCTATTTCAAATTCTGAATTTTCTTCTTTTAAGTTTTGTAAAGTTTTATTTAATTGATTTATATTTCTTTTCTGCTCTGTTATAATTGAATTAAATAAAACCATAACCATACAACTTGATAAAACTATAATGGAAGTAAATAAAAATTTAAGATGATATAATAATTGTTCTTTTACTTGTTGCTTACTTTTTTGTTTGTTATGCTCTGTCTTAGGTCTTACTTTATGTTGCTTTTGAGGAAAAACTTGGGGATAAATTGGGTACTCCCAAGTATCTATCTTAGGAGCAGCACTACCAGCATTATAATATTTAGAAGTATCAGGTTTTTTCATAACTTAGCCTCCTTTTAATCATATGTTTTTTCAAATATTCTAAGTTTAGCACTTCTAGCTCTATGGTTATTTTCTAATTCTAGTTCCGATGGAATGATTGGTTTTCTTGTTATTACAGTACCTTTTTTTGTATTATTACATACACATACTGGAAAACTAGGAGGGCATGTACATGGATTTTCCATTAATCTAAATGTTTCTTTAACTATCCTATCTTCTAATGAATGAAAAGTTATAATACATAAACGTCCTTTTGGTGCTAAAACATCAATCATATCACAAATAGAATTTTTTAATATAGATAATTCTTTATTTACTTCTATCCTTATAGCTTGAAATGTTCTTTTTGCAGGATGTGGACCATCTTTTCTTGCTCCTTTAGGTATAGCCTTTTTTATAATGTCTACTAATTCGTAAGTTGTATTAATTGGATTACTTTTACGAGCTTCTACAATAAATTGAGCTATTCTCTTTGCCCATCTTTCTTCGCCATAATTCCAAATAGTTTGTTCAAGTTCCTTATTGGTATATTCATTTACTACATTATAAGCAGAAAAATCATTTCTTATATCCATTCTCATATCAAGAGGAGCGTCATTCATATAGGAAAAACCTCGTTCTGCTTCATCTAATTGATGAGAAGAAACGCCTAAATCCAAAAGAATTCCATTTACACTTTTAATATTTAGATTTTCTAAGATATCCTTTATAGAAAAAAAGTTTTTATGTTGTAGAATTACTTTGTTAGTATAATCTTTTAATATATTAGTAGAATAATTAATAGCATTAATATCTTGGTCAATACCAATAAAAGTCCCATTACTACTTAACTTTTGACATATGTTGCTTGCGTGCCCACCACCTCCTAAAGTTCCATCAATATATATACCATTTGGTAAAATATTTAAACCATCAATACATTCATTAAGCAGTACTGATACATGATTAAAATTCAAATATTATCAACTCCATATAATTCTTTAAATTGTAATTAAAAATTAAATAAAAAAAAGACAATCTTAAGATTGTCCCTATATTGTAATTGTTTTTGGTCAAAAGTGCAAGTTTTTTTTATCAACATTTTCATTAAATAGAATTTAAAATCAATCCCTAACATATAAATTATCATCTTCTTTATCTTCTTTTGGAGTATATTTGTCAAATACTACTTTAAATAGATAAGATGCTAACAAAGCATAACTAGAAAACATAAAAAATATAAAGAAACCAAAGTTTAAAGTTAAAAAAATATCTAAAACCATTACAAGTATACAACATATAGTCATTAAAAAATGTCGATTCGCCATAAAAAAAGCAGTTTTAATTAAATTAGCAGTTTTAATATAAAACCTTGATAATATAGCAAAAATATATATAGTAATAATTAATAGTTCATAACTTATAACTAAAAATAATATATAAAAGAATGTAGTAAAGTTACCCATCAAAGATATACTTTTAAAATCTATCCATAATATAAATATACCTAATAGTATAATTAGCCAAGCAATTGTAGATTGCTTAAAATTCATTGTGAAACTTTTAAAAAAGTCTTTAACTAGATAACCTTCTTCTCCTCTTATTCTTTTACCACAAACATAAAATAAAGCTGTAGTTGATGCACCAACAGTAACTATTGGAATGCTACATATAACCCATAAAAGATTTAAAAAAAACATATCAAAAATCAATGTTCCTATCTTATATAAAATCCCATCAATACTAAATATTCCACCCATAAAATCGCTCCTTTGAATTAATATAATATAGATTATAGAAAAAAATTAATAAAAAAGCAATATAAAATTTATCAAGAAGTATATAAAACTATTATATTTCTAATAGATGTGATATAATAAAAAAAATATTAATCAAGGAGAAGATTTTTATGATGAGAGATATATCAATGAATGTAATGGATATAGCACAAAATAGTATTAAGGCAGAAGCAACTGAAATAGAAATAACCATTTGTGAATACATAGAACACAATAAATTTATATTTAGTGTTAAAGATAATGGTAAGGGAATGTCAAAGGAGTTTTTAGAAAAAGTAAGAGACCCGTTTACAACAAGTAGAACTACTAGAAAAGTAGGCTTAGGAATACCTTTTATGCAACAAATGTGTGAAATGTGTGGTGGAAACTTAGAATTAGAAAGTGAATTAGGGGTTGGTACAATTATAACTGCTACTATGGAATATAATAACATTGATAGACCACCACTAGGTGATATACCATCAACTATACAATTAACTATAATTTCAAATCCAAATATAAAATTTATATATAAACATGCTTATAATAATAATGAATTTATTTTAAATACAGAAGAATTAAAAGAAATATTAGGTGATGTTCCATTTGATGAACCAGAAGTAATGCAATGGATAAAAGAATATATAGAAGAAAACTTGTTAGAAATAAAAAATAATTAAAATCTATAGTTACTAAATTTTTAAAAGTTTGTTGTCTATAAATTTATTGAAAATATTAAATAATCAATTAAAAATAGTAAAGAATAATAAAATATTGTTTTACTATTTTTTTTTGATTAAAGTTGTGTCGCACTCATTAATGAGTGCGACACAACTTTAATTTTGATTTTTTATTAATAACATCTATTTATTAGTATAAAATTTTACCATATACTTTCTAAAATATAAGCATTACATTTAGAAATATTAAGAGTTCCAGTTGTTATTAAATCATAATATATACTTTTTACATTTGAATAAATTCTATTTGAAATTACTTTTTTGCCATTATCAATAAATATTTCTATTGAACTGTTGTCTATTAGTAATCTTACAGAGATTATTTTACTAAAGTTGTATTTAGTAATAGTTTTCTTTTTATTACCCTCACCAGATAAACTTCTATCTACTATAATTTGATTACTTTCTATATCAAAGGTTAAAACCGTTTTTTCTTTTCTATCTTCGCTACAACATAAATTAAACCAAAAGCTTTTTGTATTATTAATAGGTTCAATAGTAAAACTTAAATCTAAAGATTTACCATAAATTTTAGAAAGATTATTTGTTGTATTTTCTTTAACTATAAAACTTTCATCTTGCATTAGAGTTTTTTTATAAAGCAATTTGATTTCATCTATTGGATTTTGAACAATTTGATTATTACATAGGGTAAGTTCTCTTGGGAATGTAAGTATTCCTGCAAAACCGTCTTTTTGAGTAGGCATTTCATTCCCCCACATCTCCATCCAACCAATTAAAATAGTTCTATTTTCATCATTATAAAAAATTTGTGGTGCATAAAAATCTTCCCCAAAATCTATTTCTTCATAATGTGTTTGATTAAATGTAAAATTTTCATAATCAAGTGAACCATAAATAAAAATACTTTTATGATTTTTCATATTCATAGGAGAAACTATAAGAATATCTTGACCTTCTACACAAGCATAATTAGGGCATTCCCACATATTACCTTGGTTTTCATCTGATGTTATAAGTATACCTCTATAGTCCCAAGTTTCAAGATTTTTTGAAGTGTATATAGGAATTTTAGCTTTTCCATATTTCCCACTACCAACTATCATATACCATAAATCTTTATATTTCCAAACTTTAGGGTCCCTAAAATCTTCACTACATTCATTTGGAGCTTGTTGGATTATTGGTGTTTTTTCTTTTATAAAATTAATACCATCTTTACTTTTGGCAATACATTGATATTCTTTAGGATTTCTATCTGGATTATTAGAAGTATAAAATAAAACTAATTCATCATTATTTTCAACAGCACTTCCTGAAAAACAACCACTTTCAAATGATATGTCAGGTGTTAAAGCAGTTTGTAATCTTTTAAAATGAACAAGATCATTACTTACAACATGTCCCCAATGCATTGGTCCCCATTCAGGTGAAAATGGGTGTAATTGATAAAAAACATGATATTCATTTTTAAATTTTACCAATCCATTTGGGTCATTTATCCATCCACTTTGAGAATAAATATGATAATTAGGTCTATAAATACTATTATAAGCTTGTATAGCATTTTGTTCTAATATTTCATCAGCTTGTTGTTTTATAAAATTATTAATATCTAATAATGTTGGTAATGCAGAAAACACTCCTTTTTTAGTTGTTGTTAATCCGGCATTACAATTTGCAAATGACATATATTCTTTTAAACATTGTTGATTGTTTAAAATGTTATCAAATGATTGGGTTGAAGATAATATTTTATATAAAATACCAGCTATAAAAGCGTCTCCTGCCCCTGTAGCATCTATACAATTTACCTTATATGATTTAGTAAAAAGCTTATAATCCTTTGTATATAGATAACTGCCTCTTTCACCATCTGTAACTAAAATCAATTTAGTAACATTATTTAATAGTTGATTTATAATCTCATCTGTAAAGTCACCAAATAAAGTTTCAACTTCTTCTACAGAAAATTTTATAATATTAGCATATTTTATATATTTTTTAGCTGTTTCAATCATATTATCAATACTATCCCAAAGTCTAGGTCTAAGGTTAGGGTCATAAGAGATTAGTGTATTATTTTGTTTTGCTAATTTAATTGCAAATTCAGTTGCTTCTCTTGAAGTTTCCTCTATCATAGATATACTTCCAAAGTGTAATATATCATCTTTATTAAATTTAATTTGTTCAACATCTTGTTTTGATAAATTAGCATCAGCACAATTATCCCTATAAAATGCAAAATCTCTATCTCCTTTTTCATTAAGGCTAACAAAAGCAAGAGCAGTATTCTTTTTTATAAAAGTTAAATAACTAGTATCTACATTATATTTAGAAAGATTATCTAATATATATTTTCCGAATATATCTTCTCCTACTTTACCAATAAAATAAGATATTTCTCCAAGCCTTGCAATTGAAACAGCAACATTTGCTGGTGCTCCTCCTATAAATTGTTTATAAAAAAATGTGTTATCCACATCATCTTTTTGCATAGGTAAAAAATCAATTAATACTTCTCCTATTGAATAAAATTTATTTTTCATATTTTAGAATCTCCTTGTTTTAATATTTAATAAAATTTTAAATAATAAAAGGGACTATATAGTCCCTTTTATTATTTTTTATGTTGAACCTCTTTTTATTAAAGAAACGGGTAATGTTATTTTTAATGGAACTACTTTTTTTTCAAGACTTTTGATAATAATATCTATTGCATGTTGACACATTTGTTCTACGGGTTGTTTTATAGTTGTAAGCATTGGGGTTGTAAGATAAGCTATATCTGTATCATCAAACCCAACTAATTTTAAATCATCAGGAATTTTTATATTATTTTTATTACAAACTTGTATAACTTGAGCTGCTATTACATCACTGCTTGCAAAAACTCCATCTATATTATAATTTTCAGAAAAAATTTTCTGAATAAACTCCGAATAATCCATAGATTGAAATTGTTCTTCTTCTGTATGGAAAACTTTATGATTTATATTATATTTTTTGCATACATCAACAAATGCAACATTTCTATTATCAGCAGGCATATGTATATCCTTAATGCCACTTATATGAATTATATTTTTACATCCGCAATTAATTAAATGTTTAGTAGCTAATTCTCCACCCATATAATTATCACATTCTACCACTGATATACCTGAACCAACATAACGTTCAATAGTTACTACAGGTAAACTTAAATCTAAAAAACTATCTATGTCAATTGTTCTACTGCAAAGAACTATACCTGCAACCTTATTAGATTTTAACATTTCTATATACTCTATTTCTTTATCTTTTTGATGATATGAATTACAAAGCATAATTTTATATTTATTTTCTACAGCAAATTGTTCAAGATAATTTATAACCTTACCAAAGAAGGGATGCATAATCGAAGGTGTAATTACTCCAATAATATTTGTTCTTTTTTTAGTTAAAGAACGTGCTAACTCATTAGGTTGATAGTTAAGTTCTTTTATTGCATTGTAAACCTTTTGGCGTGTTTGTTCACTTATATATCCTCTATTATTTAAAACTCTTGATACGGTTGTAACTGTAACACCACTTTTTTGGGCTACATCTTTTAATGTTGCCATATAATATATCTCCTTATCTATGTTATTGATATATTATATCATTTATATTTATTATTTCAATACAAATTTAAGCTTTTACAGCTCCTGAAACAACACCACTTATTATGTGTTTTTGAAGGAATATATATAATAAAATTAATGGTGAAGTAGTTAAAACCAAAGCAGCCATAATTGTACCAAAGTCTGCTGAATATGTACCATAAAAACTATACGTAGACAAAGGTAGCGTTAATAATTCCTTTTTTCCAAGTACAAGTGATGGTAATAAATAATCATTCCAAATAGCAAGTACATTAAGTATTACTAAAGTAGCTGTTGTTGGTTTTAGTAACGGAAATACTATTTTAAAAAATGTTTGAGTTCTTGAACAACCATCTAAGAAAGCAGCTTCTTCTAAAGAAATTGGAATATTACTTTTTATAAACCCATGATATATAAATACTGCCATACTTACCGAAAAACCAATATGCATAAAGACTAAAGTTGAACGCATATTTAATAAACCAAGCTTTTCCCCATATATATTAACAAGAGGTATCATAATAGCTTGAAATGGTATTATCATTGAAGCTACCATCATACTAAATATAGTATTATTTAAATTAGATTTAACTCTAACAAAAAAATAAGCTGTCATTGATGAAAATATTACTATTAATAAAACACTTGATGTTGTAACAATTAATGAATTTTTAAAAGCATTTAAAAAGTTCATCTTTTCAAAAGCATTTATAAAATTATCAAACATTATGCCACCAGAGTCAATTAATTGAAGTGGGCTTTTTATAATGGTTTTTTTAGACTTTAGAGAATTTATTATTACTAAAAAAAACGGAAACATATATAAAAAAAATATAGCAAATAATATTATAAGTTTTAAACTATCAAATATCTTTTTCTTTGTACCCATTAAGCCTCAACCTCTTTCTTTTTACCTAAATAAATTTGTATAACGCTTATTGTAGCTACTAGAATAAATAATATAAGTGCTTCTGCCTGCCCTACCCCAAATAATTTTGATGTAAATGCTTTTTCATATACATGCATAGCAGCCATTCTTGTTGAACCATAAGGTTCTCCTCCTGTAAGTGATAAGTTTAAATCATATACCATAAAACATCTTGATAAAGATAAAAAAATACAAATTACAAATGATGGTACCATAAGAGGAAGTATAACATTTTTAGTAGTTTGAATAGCTGTACAGCCATCAATACTTGATGCTTCAAGTAAATCTTTAGGTATGCTTGTAAAACCAGCAACATATATTAGCATCATATAACCTGAACTTTGCCAAACTGTAACTATTACTAAAGCCCAAAATGCTCTTGTAGGGTTAGCAAGCCATGAAGTAGATAAAATATTTATATTAGTTAAATCCCCAATATTAACTAATACTCTTGAAAAAACAAATTGCCATATAAAACCTAATACTACGCCACCAATTAAATTAGGAGTAAAAAAACCTGCTCTTAAAAAATTTTGAGCTTTCATTCCACTTGTAAGCATATATGCTAGCATAAAAGCTATTAAGTTAATAAATAAAACTGAAAATAATACATATTTTATTGTAAGTATCATTGCATTCCAAAAAGCAGTATCTTGAAAAACTTTTATGTAATTTTCAAACAAAATGAAATTATGTTGAGATGAAATGCCATTCCAATCTGTAAAAGTTAAATATATTCCATAAAGGAATGGAATTATAACAACAGCTAAAAATATAAATACTGTAGGTCCTGCAAAAATTAAAAAACTTTTTATATTTCCTATTCTTGTTTCTTTATACATAAAATTCACCCTTTGCAAAAGAATTTATGAAAATATCTCATATAAAATTAAGTAGGGGCGACCCTGTGTGGTCGCCTGAAAACAATTAAAAAATCTCAATATTAATTTTGTGCTTTCCAATAATTTTCTATTGCTTTAGCAAGTTCTTCTTTATTGCAAGCATTTGCTAAATACTTTTGTATTTCTGATCCAAGTATTTTCCAATGGTCACCTGGCACTACAGCAGCATCAAATATTAAACCAGCATCAGAATATTCTTTTACAGAAACACCAAGCGGGTCAATTGGTTTAAGTGTAATGTTTTTATATGGTGGTATAAGAGCAAGTGTTTCAATTAATTCTTTTTGTCCTTCATTATCATATACAAGCCAATCTAAAAAGTTCTTAGCAGCTTGTTGTTGTTCACTTGTTGCTTTCGCTCTATCAATCATAATTTGTTTAGATGGTGATGCTTGAATACTTGTATTTGCAAAGTCATTTTTATCATTACCTAATACATAAGGAAGTATCCCATACTCACTATCTTCACCTTCTGATTCAACAATATTAGGCCATGCCCAATTACCATTAAACCAAAATGCTGCATCTCCATCAGCTAAATAAATTGGGTCTTGTTCATATATTGCAGCAAGAGGGTCTTTTTTATTTATGTTATATTCTTTAAGTAAATCAAATTTTTCAATAAACTCATTAAATCTTTTATTTTCTAATAAGTTTTCATTACCTTTTTTGAGTCTATCAATTATTTCTTCTATACCTTTTGTATCTCCTGTTTGAGTTTCATATACATATTGTAATTGATGGGCTCCAAGTGACCAATCTTCTTTTGAAATAATCATTGGATTTTCCATTCCTGCATTTCTCAATTCAGCAAAAATGTTTTTTAAGTCATCATAACTTTGAATTGATTTAGGGTCAAATTCTTTATTTAATGTTTTTTCAATAGCCGTTTTATTATATATAATTCCTCTACCCTCTAAACATAATGGGAAACTATATACTTTATTATTTATTTCAAGAAGCATACCTTCTGCATCTTTAGTCCATTTTAAGTCTGTTAAATCTAATGCTTTTTCTTCAGCAAGTGTAATAATATCACTATTATCTAACATTGCCATAGTTGGAGGATTACCTGAACCATATAATGTTGAAATTTTTTCAAATGGTGAACCTCCTGCTGGACAAGGAATGATTTCCATTTTTATACCTGTTTTCTTCTCATAATCTTTTGCTACTTTTTCAAGTCCAGTTTGTATTTCTCCTTTTGAATTTAAAAGTGAAATAGAAATACTAGATTTATTAGCGTTAGAATTTACGCCTTGTGTAGTATTGTTTTCTTCTTTAGAATTATTGTTACAACCTGAAATTAAACTACCAGTTAAAGTTACTAATATAAATGTGCTTAATATTTTATTTGCTTTTTTCATTATTAATTCCCTCCAAAAAAATATTATTATAATTCTATTTTAACAAAAGTTCCTTGTTTATCTGTATACTCAATATCAAAATCATGAGTTAATAAATTTGCAGTTAAGATTGCTTTATTATTTTGATATTCTCTAGTAATTATTAATATATTTTCGTCTTTAATTTCTGTAGCACAACTACCATTAAAAGCATTATGTTCATTTCTAAAACACATAAGTTTAATAAGTTTTTGTATAATAGGACGTTTCATATTTTCATCAATTTCTTCTTTTGTATAGTAATGACGGTTTATATCACGACCTTGTTTTGTTTTTTCCATAAGTTCTATATCGTTTTTACCTGCAAGCATTCCCACATAGTAAACTTGTGGTATTCCAGGTGCAAAAAATTGAATTGCTCTTGCTAACAAATATGCATTATCATTATCACCTAAAGCAGAATAGTAAGTACAATTAAGTTGATATATGTCTAAATTATTATAAGCAGATGTATTATAGATTTTTTTAACATTAGCTCCTTTTGTAAAAAGTAATTCTTTTGTTTCTTCAATTTCTTCATCACTTAATAAAT
Organism: uncultured Eubacteriales bacterium; assembly: GCA_964638835.1. Classification (GTDB taxonomy): domain Bacteria; phylum Bacillota; class Clostridia; order Lachnospirales; family CAZQDT01; genus CAZWZB01. The sequence goes on from CAZWZB010000003.1 coordinate 166,606, forward strand.
CTTTTACATCTACAACACCTATACCATCATGCGTATCTAATGTAGTAAATTGTTTTCTCGGACAAATGTCAAGCCAATTTTTTAATTTTTCACCTTTACCAGTATATAAAGCATGTAATACAAGCATAGGTAAAGCAAAGTCATATACCCAAAAACCTTTGTCAGCTATTTTTAATTGAATTTTATAATGTTCATGTATTTCTGGTAAAATATCTACATTATAAGGTTTTACTGTTTCGGCTATTTCATTAAGTAAATCCCACATTTCAGGTTCAATAAAGAAGCAATTTGTATTAGGTTTCTTTATTGCATATGCAAAAGCATCAAGTCTTATTATAGAAGCTCCATTTTTACACATATCAATCAAAGTATTTTTTATAAAATCTTTAGTTATATCTTTAGATACATCTAAATCTATTTGTTCTTCACAAAATGTTGACCAAATTTTTTCTTTAGTACCATCTTTAAATTCTACTTCTATATATGGTGCTTTAGGTTTTCTTTTATATATTAAATCTACTTGTTCATCTGTAGGTTCACCATTTTCCCAAAAATCTTTATATTTTATAAAAAAATCTTTATATTTTGAATTATCTTTATACTTTTCAAAGTCTTTAAAATACTCAGAACTTTTTGAAATGTGATTAACCATAAAGTCAAACATTAAATAAAATTCATTACTAAGTTCTTTTACATCATCAAAAGTACCAAAAGCTTCATCTACGATATCATATCTCATAGGGGCAAACCCTCTATCAGCAGATGAAGGGAAGAAAGGTAGTATATGCACACCTCCAATTGCTTTATTAAAATATTTAATTAAAACTTCATTTAATTCTTTAAGATTTTTTCCTATACTATCAGCGTAAGTTATTAGCATTATTTTGTTGTTTATCTCCAAAATTAATCCTCCTTAATATTTATTGAACTAAAATTTTCATATTTTTATAATATCAAATAAATGTTAATATGTCAATCGTTTAATATATATTTTGTATATTTTAATAATTATTTAATATATATTTTAGACAAAATAAATAAATTTAATAAGAAAATAATTATATATAAAAAAAATATGGAAATATAAATACAATTATTATATTAAACGATACCATATTTAATTTTATTTTAAACAGTTAATTAAGTGCTAAATAAATAATTAAAAATAACAAATAAATATTATTTTTACTATTTTTTAATTTAATATTGTGTCGCACTTTAAATAAAGTGCGACACAGGTTTGATTTTAAAATCTAATCTGTATTATTTTTTTATTTTAAGTGAGTTTACACTTGGTAAGAATTGCGAATTAACATTGATTTTAAATTTAACTATTTTATTAATTCCATCCTAACTTTTATATTTATAAAAAGTTACATTTTTTATCTTGATAAAAATTATTAAAGGATGTAAAATAAATTATAATATAAATTAATGGAGGGGTTTATTTGCAAAATAATCAAATTATTGATAAGTTTAAAGCAGAACGTATATTAAGAAACCATGCTATAGTTGACCTTATAATATGTATTTCATATTCTTTAATTAGCTTTGTTTCTGGTAAAACTTCAAATGGAATTTTAATTTTTCTATCAGGTGTAGTAATGGTAATTTTTATTTTAGGAACTAAAGGATTTATATCTACAAACATAAGATGCACAATAATGTCTATACTACAAACATTTGTAATTGCTAGTGTTTCTTTCACTACAAAAGGAATGGGGGAAATATTACCTCTTTTTTTAGCTAGCTGTATTATCTCAGCTATGTATTTTGATAAAAAAATCATTGTTTTACAGATAATAGTTATTAACTTTATACTTGGTATTACAATATTATTTTATTTTGATGAAATATTTGGTTTATTTACAACAGCTTTTGTCATTAAAGGATTTTTAGGTGTTAATTTAGGAATGATTTTTATTTATGTTTTAGTAAAATGGGGATATGATTTTATACAGGAAGCTAATAAAAGAACTTTAGAAACAAAAGAAGTAATAAATACACTAAAAGAGCTTCAAACGCAATTAAGCCAAAACGTTAGTATAGCACATGAAAGTATGGAGAATATCACAACTCAAAGTGGAAAAGTTGTTAATAAAATTACTAATATTTCTCATGGATTAGAAGAAGAAACATCAACTATTAATAATGTAAATAATATGATAATTAAGATTCAAAACAATGTAAAGGAAAATACAGCTTCTGCTGAAACTATACAAAATATTTTAAATCATGTTAATTCTATTTTACAAACCAATTCAAAAACTGTAGCAAATATGTATGAACAAATTAATATAACTAAATCTAGTGTTGATGCTACAAATCATATTGCAAAATTGTTAGAAAACGCTATTAAATCAATGATAAGTTCACTTGAACAAATAGATAACATAACAAAACAAACAAATATACTAGCTATGAATGCTGCTATAGAAGCTGAAAGAGCAGGGGAATCTGGTCGAGGTTTTAAAGTTGTTGCAGAAAAAGTTAGAAATTTAGCAAATCAAAGTCAAGCTTCATCAAAAGATATCCATATTCAAATAAATCAGCTTATAGATAAAATTAATGATAATGTAGAACAATCTATTTTAGGTGTTGCAGCTATAGAAAAAAGTTCTAGTTTTACTAATGAATTAGAAAAAGAGTTTGTAGAATTAAATACTAACTTTAAAGATTTAATGAGTTCAACCCTAAATCAAGTAGATAAAATAAAAGATATAGATAAAATATTTAATAATGTTTGTGAAAATATGAATTTAGTTTGTGATATAACAAGTTCTAATAAAGAAATGGTAACTGATATAAGAGAATTTATAAAGAATCAAGATAAAGAAATATCTACATTAAATAGAAATATAAATGAAATAAAAATTTTGGCTAACAAAAATACTTTAAGTTAAAATAAACTTATAAAAATACATAAATTTATATTTAGTAAAAATTTTAAATTTTTTAAACTAAAATATAATACTAATAAATCTATTTGTAAAAAAACATATAACATTGAAATAATAAAGGATACTAAAATAATTGTCCCTTCTTAATTAATGATATAAAATATAATTAATTAAGGAGGAATTTTTATGTTATGTAAAAAATTAGTTGTAATTATGCTTGTATTAAATCTTTTTAGTTTTAAAGCATATGGTAGTGAAGTGTATCATTGGTTTTATGATGAAAATAATAATATTCAATACAAAACAGCAGAAATTATTTTTACAGAAAACATTTCTGCAGAAGAAAAAGCTTTATTTTTATTTGACAATTTTTTTACTATATGCAATAATGAAGAGGTAAATTTTATTCCAGAAGGAACAGAATTAATAGATGTTAAATTAAAAGATGGTAATTTAAATTTATATATGTCTTCTGAAATAAAATCATATGGTGGTGGTAGTGAATGGGAGATAAATTTAGTTGGAGCTATATTATGTACTGCTTTTTCTTTGAAAGAAGTTAAAAATGTAACTTTATATATAGGTGGACAAATAGATTATTTACCAGAAGGAATTATGTTAGATAAATACAGAAGGGAAGACTTTAGTTGGAACAAATAATATTTGCAACTAAAAATAAAAATAAAATATTAGAAATAAATGAAATAATGAAAGATAGTTTCAAAGTAATTTCAATGGAAGATGCAAAAATTAATATAGACATAGAAGAAACAGGTTCAACATTTGAAGAAAATGCTATATTAAAAGCAACAAGTATAATGAAAATAAGTGGTTGTACTGTTTTAGCTGATGATTCTGGTTTAGAAGTTGATTATTTAAATAAAGAACCTGGTGTACATTCTGCTCGCTATATGGGGGAAAATACATCTTATGATATAAAAAATAATCATATATTAGAGTTATTAAAAGATGTTACAGAAGAAAAAAGAACAGCACGATTTGTATGCGTCATAGCCGCTGCTTTAAAAAATGGAAAAGTAATAACTACAAGAGCAACTATAGAGGGAATAATAGCAGAGAAGCCCTTTGGTACAAATGGTTTTGGATATGACCCTATATTTTTTGTACCTGAATATAAAATGACTACTGCACAAATGACTATGGAACAAAAAAATAAAATAAGTCATAGAGGAAAAGCATTAGAACTTATGAAAAAAAAATTATTAAATTATATAGGATAATTTGACAATGAAAATTTTTATAATAAGTGATACTCATGGTAATAATATTAATGTCATAAAAGTTTTAAGCTGTATAAACAAAAAAATAGATGCAATAATTCATTTAGGTGATTATATTAATGATGCTAAAATGATATCAAATTGTTTTTCATCAATTCCTATATATTCTATAGCTGGTAATTGTGATTATTCTTATTTACTAATGGAAGAAAAAATAAAACAAGTACTAACACTTAATGGAGTAAGAATTTTTATAACACATGGACATAACTATAATGTAAAAGAAGATTATAATAACATTTATAATGCTGGTAAAAAAGAAAATGTGTCTATAATATTATTTGGACACACACATATACCAGTTATAGAATATAAATCATCCATACTGTTAATGAATCCTGGAAGTATAAGTAAACCAAGAGAGAATAATATTCCAACTTATGGTATGTTAGATATTTCAGCAAATGGTATAATACATCCATCAATTATAGGTGTATTTGGTGATAATGATTATAGATTAATAGAATAACAGTTTTTAATTGTAGGTTATATACTAAAATAAAAAAAATCAAAATTTTAAAAAAAAAAGCTTGACTTATTATATAACACCATGCTATAATACCACTTGTCGGTCGGTAAATAATGACTAATTAAAATGCTAGTCCGGGGTGTGGCGTAGTTTGGCTAGCGCGCCTGATTTGGGATCAGGAGGTCGCAGGTTCAAATCCTGTCACCCCGATATGCGGGTGTAGTTCAATGGTAGAACACCAGCCTTCCAAGCTGGATACGTGGGTTCGATTCCCATCACCCGCTTATGTATCTGTAGCTCAGCTGGATAGAGCAACGGCCTTCTAAGCCGTGGGTCGGGGGTTCGAATCCCTTCAGATACACATGGTGGATGTAGTTCAGTAGGCTAGAGCGCCAGATTGTGGCTCTGGAGGTCGTGGGTTCAAATCCCATCATCCACCCTTTAAGAGTCAATAAAATATGTTAAAAGTTAAACATAACTATAGGGTTGTCGCCAAGCGGTAAGGCACAGGATTTTGATTCCTGCATCCGAAGGTTCAAATCCTTCCAGCCCTGTTTTATTTATAATATTTTATGGGCTACTAGCTCAGCTGGTAGAGCACTGGACTTTTAATCCAGTTGTCCCGGGTTCGAGTCCCGGGTGGCTCATTAATTTTATTTTGTGTATAAGCGGATGTGGCGGAACTGGCAGACGCGCTAGACTTAGAATCTAGTTGGAGACAGTGCAGGTTCGATTCCTGTCATCCGCATTGTAAGTTCTCTTATTTTCAATCTTCCAAGTGAAGATTAGGATTTGTTTAAGGTTACATTTTCTTTTCTAAAAACTGTTTTCTCACTTATTTATAGTGAGATAATAGTTTTTATTTTTTTTTACTTAGTTAAGTTTAAAACTGGTATAAAAAATTTATACTCCTTGATATAGTTAATAAAATAAAAAAACTCTTTAGTATATAAATTTTTTGTGATAAAATAATCATAGAGGTGTTTTTATGAAAAAAAATATGAAAAAAATAATTTCATGGATTTTAGTAGCTTTATGGTTATATGTAATAATTAGTTTTTCTAATCAAACAGGAGGAGAATCTGGAGGTATAAGTGGAAAAATAGTACAGATTATTATAGATATATTTAATATAAATAATACAGAAAGTACTTTTAGTACATTACAATTTTTTGTAAGGAAGTTAGCCCACTTAACTGAATATGCTATATTAGGAATATTAATTTTTAATGCATTATACAACACTATTAATAACTTGAAACTTATAGTTATAATATCATTTGTGTGTTGTGCATTATACTCTATAATTGATGAAATTAATCAACTTTCTGTAGCAGGTAGAGTTGGAAGTTTTAAAGATTGCCTTATAGATTCTACAGGTGCATTACTTGGAGTGTTATTTTGTTTATTTATTATTAGTCTTAAAAAACCTAAGCAAAGAGTTTATAAATAAAGTTACATATTATGTAAAAAAGGAATGGTATTATGGAAATAAATAATTGGAAAGAAATATTAGTTCCTTATGAACAAGCAGTAGATGAACTTAAAATAAAATTTAAAAGTATTAATTATGAATATAGAAAAATAGATCAATATTCTCCAATAGAATTTGTAACTGGACGTGTAAAAAAAATATCTAGTATCATTGAAAAAGCTAATAAAAAAGGTATTCCATTAGATGATATTCAAAATCAAATGGATGATATAGCAGGAATAAGAATAATGTGTCAGTTTGTTGAAGATATTGATTTAGTAGTAAATTTAGTTCGTTTAAGAGATGGTGTAGATATGTCTATAGTAGAAGAAATGGATTATATTAATAATACAAAAGATAGTGGATATAGAAGTTATCATATCATTATAAAATACCCTGTAATAACTGCTATTGGTAAAAAAGAAATAACAGCAGAAATACAAATAAGAACTTTAGCTATGAATTTTTGGGCAACTATAGAACATTCCTTAAAATATAAGTACAAACAAAATATGCCAGAAGAAGTAAAACAAAGATTAGTAAATGCAGCAGAAGCAGCATTTTCTTTAGATAAAGAAATGTCTCTAATACGTAGAGAAATTATGATAGCACAAGAAGTTTTTCAAAAAAAAAGTAATTTAGTTGCTGATATATTAAATAGTATTCAAAATTTATATTATAAAGCAGATATAAACGAAATGGGAAATATACAAAAAGAATTTATGAATTTATGGGAAGAAGGAGATATTGTAAAGCTACAACAATTTAATCAACAATTAGATTGTATGGCAGAGAAATATAAAGTTCAATCAATATTATAGGAATTATTAATAAAAATATAGAAAGGAGATTAGCAAGGATTAAAACCCTTGCTAAATTTTTATGAAAAAATTTTTATGTATATCTAAAGAAGATATGAAAGAGCAAGGATATGAAGAATGTGATTTTATAATTATAACCGGAGATGCATATGTTGACCATCCATCTTTTGGTACTGCTATTATAGGAAGACTTTTAGAAAGTAAAGGTTATAAAGTTGGTGTAATATCTCAACCTAATTATAAAACAACAGAAGATTTTAAAAAGTTAGGTAAACCTAAATTAGCATTTTTGATATCTGCTGGTTGTATAGATTCTATGGTTAATAATTATACAGTAGCAAAAAAACCAAGACAAAAAGATGTATATTCTGAAGGTGGAAAGTATGGGTTAAAGCCAGATAGGGCAACTATAGTATATTCAAATAAAGTTCGTGAAGCATACAAAGATATTCCTATTATATTGGGAGGAATAGAAGCAAGCCTAAGAAGATTAGCACATTATGACTATTGGGATAATAAAGTTAGGCATTCAGTGCTTCTTGATTCTTGTGCTGATATAATTTCATATGGTATGAGTGAACATCAAATAATAGAAATAGCTGAAGCGATAAGTAGTGGTATAGATATTAAGGATTTGACTTTTATAAAAGGAACAGTTTATAAATCAAAAAATCTTGAAACAGTTTATGATTATATAGAATTACCTACTTACAAACAAATAACTACTTCAAAAAAAAGTTATGCTGAAAGTTTTTTTATACAATATCAAAATACTGATTTTATAACAGCTAAAACTTTAGTGGAAAAGTATGAAGATTTTTATATAATTCAAAATCCTCCATCACCTCCATTAGAACGTTCTGAATTAGATAATGTATATTCACTTCCTTATAATCGTACATACCATGCTATGTATAAAGAACAGGGGGTTCCAGCTATAGAAGAAGTTAAATTTAGTATAGCACATAATAGAGGTTGTTTTGGTAGTTGTAATTTTTGTGCATTAACTTTTCATCAAGGTCGTATAGTACAATCAAGAAGCCATGCATCAGTTTTAGCTGAAGCCGAAAAATTAACATGGGAACAAGATTTTAAAGGATATATACATGATGTTGGAGGTCCAACAGCTAATTTTAGAAATCCTTCTTGTGACAAACAATTAAAATATGGTGTATGTAAAGATAAACAATGCTTATCACAAAATCCATGTAAACAATTAAAGGTAGACCATAAAGATTATTTAGAATTGTTACGTAAAATTAGAAGTTTACCAAAAGTTAAAAAAGTATTTATACGCTCAGGCATAAGATACGACTATCTTATATATGATAAAGACCAAGAATTTTTAAATGAATTATGTAAGTATCATATAAGTGGACAATTAAAAGTTGCCCCTGAACATATTTCACCAACTGTATTAGAAAAAATGGATAAACCAAATAAAGAAGTTTATGATAAATTTATAAAACGATATAAAGAAATAAATCAAAAATTAGGATTGGAACAATATGTAGTACCTTATCTTATGTCAAGTCATCCCGGCTCAGATATTAATTCAGCCATAGAATTAGCTGAGTATTTAAGAGATATAGGACACACACCAGAACAGGTTCAAGATTTTTATCCTACACCAGGTACTTTATCAACTTGTATGTACTATACAGAATTAGACCCAAGAACTATGACAAAAGTATATGTACCTAAAACACCACATGAAAAAGCAATGCAAAGAGCATTAATGCAATATAAAAAACCACAGAATTATGAATTAGTATATGAAGCATTAAAAAAGGCTAATAGAATGGATTTAATAGGATTTGATAAAAAATGTTTGATTCGTCCTCGTAATACACAAAAGCCAATTGAAAACAAAAAAGAGAATAAAAAAGCTAAACTACCACCAAAAAAAACTATAAGAAATGTGCATAAAAAAAAGAAATAAAATACTCCTTAGTGAGTATTTTTTTCTTCTGGACACAATATAAACCCTATTATATAACCTGAAACTACACCTGCTATATGAGCATAATTATCTATTAATGGGTTTAAAAATCCAAGTGATATACCAATAATAGCTATACTTACTACAAGATATAATGAAAATCCTTCTACATCTTTTCCTGTTTGATGTATTAAAGCAATTAATGAACCTAAAAGACCATAAATAGCCCCGGATGCACCAACTGAAACAGATTGAGTAAATAATACACTAATTAAACTACTAATTATTCCTGATATTATATATATAACTAAAAATATTAATTTACCAAAATATTTTTCAACTTTATTACCAAATAAATATAAAGAAAAACTATTAAATAATAAATGAGATATATCAGCATGTAAAAAAATTGAAGTAAATAATCTAAAATATTCTTTTTGTATAAAAACATTATATGGGGAATTAGCTCCATACTTTAAAAGCGTACCTACTGTAACAGGTTTATTATATATATAAATTAATAACCAAATAACTAAATTTATAAATAATATACTAAACATAAGGTATAAATTTTTTGATTTGGGTTTTAAAGTGCTATTTTTTATTATAGTGTTTTGTAATTCTTGTAATGTATGATTGTTTTCAATAATTTCTGTGTTATTTAAACTTAAATTGATAAGCTCATCAATATTTAAAATTTTATTTGTTTTAGATGAAATAATTTTATTATTGTCTAAATCTACTATCCATTCTATAATATGAAAAGATTCTTCAGGAATAAATTCTTCTTTGCTTGTATAAGAAATTAATTCTTCTGTTACATTATCAGATATCATTAAATCTAACATAATTATATGTTCACAATTTAAATTTTCTAATCTAGGTAAAATATAGCTTTTATATTCATTTGATTGTTGTTCATATAATTCTAATGTTATTTTATTTATATTTAATATGTTAACTATATACACTACAGAACCTATCTGCTTATATACACTAATAAATTTAGTATTTTCTGTTAGTTCACTATCAGTAAAATTGTTAACTATACTGATAAAATTATTTTCTATTAAATTTTTATATAAGTTCATTGCAAAATTTATAAACATAGTTATTATCTACCCTATCATTGTATTTTAATATTAAAAATTTTAAGTAAGTACAAATATCTATATAATTTTTATTTATTATATCATTGTAAATAAATATTTTCAATTGTTCTCTTTAACTTTTAATATTAATTCTCTTTATTATTTTTTAGCTCAATATTATTTTATTTACAATCTTTGATTAACGCTGTAATTTTCAAGCTTTAAAAGTATGCATTAGTTTTACACTATTTTGTAAGTATAAATGTTCTCACGTTTAATTATTTATTTAAAACCTGCGAATTCATTGTAAAATCAATAAAAATAATATTAACAAAATAATATTTGAGTTCAAAATCTCTTTACACTTGCGTTGCAAGTGTAAAGAGATTTTGAATTCCTTTTTTAAGCTTAAAAAAACCAAATTTTCTCAAAACTATATAAGCATTGATTATATTGACTAATAAATATTATTATGCTAAGCTAGTACAAAATAAAGGCGGTGATGTGTGTTATACTTAATTTATAAAAGTTAACAAGTAATTTGTTTTAAATTAGGAGGAATTTTAAGATGAAAAAAATTGCACCATTATTTCTTACATTAGCTTTATCATTTAACATCCCAAATATTACATTAGCACAAGATATACCAGTTGACAGTAATAAAATGCTTTCAATTATTGAAGAATTATCTTCCAATCCACGTGGGGTTAAAAATGATGAAATAGAAACTTCAAGAGAATTTATTATAAATGAATTTGAAAGTTATGGTTTAGAAGTTACAACCCAACCTTTTGAAAGTGAATTTATTGATTGGAATAATAGCAGTAGTAATGAACCAAATATATATAAAGGTATAAATATTATTAGTACAATCTATCCCAATACACAAAACAAAACAAATGATATTTTAATTATTGGTGCTCATTATGACACTGTAGATAATGTTCCAGGTGCTAATGATAATGGTTCAGGTGTATCTGTTATGCTTGAACTTGCAAGAGTACTTAAAGATTTGCCTACAGACACAGAAATACGTTTTGTAGCTTTTGATGCTGAAGAAACCGGTTTAAATGGTTCTCAAAAATATATTCAATCTTTAGATGAAAAAGATTTAAATAATATTATAGGGATGTTAAACTTTGATATGTTAGCAGGTGCAAAACAACAAATGGTTAAAATTGGTTCTGTTGATGGAGAAGCTAATTACTTATATGACATATTAAAAGATACGGATTATTTTGATGTAGATTTACGTGCTGAAAATAGAAGCGACCATGCTCATTTTTTTTCAATGCTTATTCCTAGTTTAACTTTTACACATGAGGTTATTCGTGGTGAATATCATTCTGAAGGAGATATTGTTGAAAATATAAGTACTGATATGCTACAAGATGTAGCAAATTGTGCTTTAGAAATAATAAAAGAAATAGCAAATGAAGAAACTGCATCTTATCAGTCAATTGTAAAACCTAAACAAGATGATACAATATATCAAATTACAAATACTACTTACATACCAGCTTTTGGAACAAAAAAAGAAATTGAAAAAGTTTCATCAATAAAATTCACTCAAATACCATCAAATGAACGAGATGCAAAGCTTATGGCAAAAGTAAAACTTTTTGATATAGAAGAAATTTTTACTTTAACAGCTAGAGGTAGTAATTATTTATCAAACATGTATATTGATTTGAAGAATTCAAATATTTCATTTGAAGAATTATATAAAGTATTAACTAAAGAATTTGGAGAACCTACACAACCTGAATATTCTACCAATTGGTACATATGGAATAGTATTTATGGTAATTCATATTATATTACATTTTCTTCATATGATAATGGAGAGAGTTTTTTTGAATTAGGAATAAGAGAATATGAGAGTGATACAGATAGAGAAGGTTATTCACTTATAAATGGTGAACTTGTTCGTATGGAAGAAGGTTCAGAATATAATTCTACTAGTGTTACTAGACAAGATAGTGAAATTGTTGTTGAACATAAAATAAATAAACCATCTGATACTTTACCAGTAACTGATACGGCAAAAAAAGTATGGGAAAAAGTAAAACCATTTTTTACAGAAGATGAGCTAAATAAGATAAGTTTTATTTCAATATATACAAATGGAATAGGTGTAAGACCTGCTATAATAATGTCGTATTATGAACAAGACTCTGAATTTTCCCTAGAAGACTTAATTGCTAGAATGATTAAAGATATGGAGAAAGAAGAAAGCCTTAGTGGTAGTACAATGGCATATCCTATTTCAGGTGTTACAATTTTAATTGATTATCTTGATATATTAAATGAGCTTGGAAATGCTTATAGTGAAGAAGATTTTCTAAAAAGTATTGCTATTGCTAGAGCTGGATTTTATGGTAGCCCTTCAGCTCCATCAATGTGGGCTATAGAAAGTGTTGTAAAAGCAATTGAAGCTGATATTGTACCAAGTAACTTACAATCAGATTACACATCTAATATAACAAAAGAAGAATTTGGTCAACTTGTATTTGAACTACTTAAATTATTAAATATTACTGCTTCTGATAATATATTTAATTTTAATATACAAGAAAATATTACACGTGAAGAAGCATGTATTATATTAAACAAAGTATGTGAATTAATGAAATTGAAAGTTAAACCTTCAAAATATGTTTTCGCTGATGATATGGAAATATCAGACTATGCAAAGGAAGCAGTTTACAACATGAAATCTTTAGGTATTATAAGTAGTATGGAAAATAATATATTTGCTCCTAAAGATAAATTAACAAGAGAACAGGCAATAATAACAATCGTGAAATTGTTTGAAAAATTTAATAAATAAAGGTGAGATTAAATGATAAGTGATAGAATAAAAACTGGAATAGACAAAGCACCTCAACGTTCATTACTTAAAGCGTTAGGACTTACAAACAAAGAATTAGAAAGACCATTAATAGGCGTAGTTAATGCTAAGAATGAGATAATTCCCGGACATATACATTTAAATACCATAGCAGAAGCAGTTAAAGCGGGTATTCGTTTAAATGGTGGAACTCCTATTGAATTTCCTGCTATTGGTGTATGTGATGGTATTGCAATGGGTCATGTTGGTATGCATTATTCATTAGCTACAAGAGAACTTATAGCTGATAGTATAGAATGTATGGCAAAAGCACATGCATTTGATGGTTTAGTGCTTATACCTAATTGTGATAAAATAGTTCCGGGGATGTTAATGGCTGCTTTAAGATTAAATATACCTGCTATAGTTGTAAGTGGTGGTGCTATGTTAGCAGGCAAAGTAAAATGTGGAACTCAAAAAACAAGTTTATCAACAATGTTTGAAGTTTCAGGAGCAGTAATGGCTGGTAAAATGAGTATAGAAGAATTAGATGATTACGAAAAAAATGCTTGCCCTACTTGTGGTTCATGTTCAGGAATGTTTACAGCTAACAGTATGAATTGTTTAACTGAAGTTTTAGGTATAGCACTTCCTGGTAATGGTACAATACCAGCAGTATATTCTGAAAGAATACGTTTAGCAAAAGAAACTGGATTTAAAATAATGGAGCTTGTAGAAAAAGATATTAAACCACTTGATATTGTAACTGAAAAAGCATTTATAAATGCTCTTACTGCTGATATGGCACTTGGTTGTAGTACAAATAGTATGTTACATTTACCAGCTATTTCCAATGAAGCAGGAATAAAATTAAATTTAGATATAGCAAATGAAATAAGTGCAAAGACTCCTAACTTATGTAAGCTTGCACCAGCAGGAAATCATTATATTGAAGATTTAAACGAAGCTGGAGGAGTTCAAGCAGTATTAAAAGAATTAGCAAAGAAAAATTTAATTGATACTTCTTTATTAACTGTAACCTTAAAAACAGTAGAAGAAAATATTAAGAATGCTAAAAACTTAAATACAGAGGTTATTCGTGATATTGATAATCCTTATAGTCAAACAGGTGGCATTGCTGTATTAAGAGGAAATTTAGCACCTGATAGTTGTGTTGTAAAACGTTCAGCAGTTGCACCTGAAATGTTAAAACATAGTGGACCTGCTAGAGTATTTAACAGTGAAGAAGAAGTAACTATCGCTATTAAAAACTTAGAAATAAAAAGTGGTGATGTGGTTGTTATTCGTTATGAAGGTCCTAAAGGTGGTCCGGGTATGAGAGAAATGCTTGCACCTACATCAGCAATAGCAGGAATAGGTTTAGATAAAGAAGTTGCTCTTATAACAGATGGACGTTTCAGTGGAGCAACAAGAGGAGCAAGTATAGGTCATGTATCTCCTGAAGCTATGGATGGTGGAGCTATCGCATTAGTTCAAAATGGTGATATAATTTCAATTGATATTAATGCTGGAACAATACAACTTGAAGTATCAGATGAAGAATTAGAATTAAGGAAAAAAGCTTGGATAAAACCAGAGCCAAAAATTAAAACAGGTTATTTAGCACGTTATGCAAAACTGGTTACATCAGCAAACACAGGAGCAGTATTAAATTAAAAAATAATATCAAATAAACCTTTCTAATTATTAGAGAGGTTTATTTATTTTAATAAAATATTTAAAATGTAAACAACTAAGAAGTATTATTAAATTTAGTTCAAAGTTGTGTCGCACTTAAAATTAAGTGCGACACAACTTTAATTTTAAATTTAATTTCTTATTATATGGTTTCACTAAAAATTAGTATTGTTATTTAGTTATTTTTAAATTTAATAAGCTTATTTTTATATTGAAAATATAAATTTAATATGTTATAATCATATTATGATATTAAGTTTCATATTATGAAACAAAGGAGTGATAATTTTGCAAGGTGTTCAGGTTATCGACCGTGCATTAGATATATTGGAGCTTCTTTCTATGGAAAAAGATGGATTGGGAATTACAGAAATAAGTATTAGATTAAATATTAATAAAAGTACGGTTCATAGAATAGTCACAGCACTTGTAGAAAGAGGTTATATTCAAAAAGATACTTCTAGATTGGTTTATAAACTTGGACTCAAATTTGTAGAACTTAGTAGTATGTATCTTAATAATATAGAGCTTAAAACAGAAGCAAAAACTTATTTATGGGAGCTTACTAATAAGTTTGGGCTTGCTACTCATTTAGGAATATTAGATAGTACAGAAATTGTATATATTGATAAAGTTGATGTAGTAAGTAGTAGAAGGCTTTATTCTAAAATTGGTTTAAGAATACCTGTGTATTGTTCAGCTTTAGGAAAAAGTATGTTATCAGGTATGACTAATAAAGAATGTGATTTATTACTATCAAAATGTTCTTTTGAAAAGTTTACAACTAATACATTAACAACAAAAGAAGAATTAATAGAACAAATAAATACTTATAAAATAAAAGGTTGGTTTTTAGATGATGAAGAACATGATGAAGGTATTCGTTGTATATCATCTCCAATATATGACTATATGGGTAAAGTAATTGCTGCTATAAGTATATCAGGAGCTAATACTTTAATCTCTACAGAAAACCAAGAAGAAGTAGGTAATATAATGGTTGAAACAGCAAGAAAAATTTCTAAAAGATTAGGATATCAATTATAAAGGAGTATTTTTATGAATAAAAATCAAGTGTTAACAAAACTTACTGATTGTGGAGTTGTTGCAGTAGTAAGAGCAGAATCAACAGAAGAAGCAATAAAAATTGCAAATGCTTGTGCGGAAGCTGGTATAGCTGGCTTAGAAATTACCTTCACTGTTCCAGGTGCAGTTAAAGTTATAGAAGAACTTTCTAAAGTTTATTCTGATGGTAAAATACTTATAGGTGCAGGTACGGTTTTAGATGCAGAAACAGCAAGAGCAGCAATACTTGCAGGTGCAAATTTTGTTGTAAGTCCATGTCTTAATGTAGATATGGTTAAAATATGTAACACATATCAAGTAGCTGTTATGCCGGGTTGTATGACAGTTAAAGAAGTAGTTGAAGCAATGAATGCAGGTGCAGATATTTGCAAGATATTTCCGGGTGAATTATTTGGGCCTAAAATTATTAAAGCATTTAAAGGTCCACTTCCACAAGCTTCACTTATGCCTACAGGTGGTGTAACTTTAGATAATGTTGCTGAATGGATTAAAGCAGGAGCAGTTGCAGTTGGTATAGGTGGAAGTTTAACAGCAGGAGCAAAAACTGGTGATTATGAATCAATAACAACAATAGGAAAACAATTTGTAGAAAAAGTAAAAGAAGCTAGGGGGAAATAATAATGGTAGTATGTTTTGGTGAAATAATGCTTAGATTAGCACCAGAAGGATATTTAAGATTTAGTCAAGCACAATCTTTTGGTGTTGTGTATGGTGGAGGAGAAGCAAATGTATCTGTTTCTCTTGCTAATTATGGGGTGGATGCAAGTTTTGTTACTAAACTTCCTGATAACCCAATAGGACAATGTGCTATAAATGAACTTAGAAAATTTGGAGTTGACACTACTAAAATAGTAAAGGGAGGAGAGCGATTAGGTATATACTTCCTTGAAAAAGGTGCATCTCAAAGACCTTCAAAAGTTGTTTATGATAGAAAATATTCTTCTATTTCAGAAGCAAAAACAGAAGATTTTGACTGGGAAAAAATATTTGAAGGAGCAACTTGGTTCCACTTTACTGGAATTACTCCTGCATTAAGTGATGCTTGTGCTAATATTACTTTAAACGCTTGTAAAGTTGCAAAAGCAAAAGGTATTACAATAAGTTGTGATTTAAATTATAGAAAAAATTTATGGTCAACAGAAAAAGCAGGTAAAGTAATGAGTGAAATAACAAAATATGTTGATGTTTGTATCGCTAATGAAGAAGATGCTGAAAAAGTATTTGGTATAAAAGCAAGTGCTACAGATGTTTCAACAGGTAAGCTTAATCATGAAGGCTATAAAGAAGTAGCTAAAAAATTAAGTGATGAATTTGGTTGTAAAAAAGTAGCTATTACATTACGTGAAAGTATTTCAGCATCAGATAATAACTGGGCTGCTATGATTTATGATGGAGAAGATTATTATTTCTCAAGAACATATCCAGTACATATAGTAGATAGAGTTGGAGGAGGAGATTCATTTGGTGGAGGCCTTATTTACGCTTTATTAAATAATTATAATTCACAAGATGCAATTGAATTTGCAGTAGCTGCTTCATGTTTAAAACATAGTATTGAAGGCGATTTTAATCTTGTTGATTTAAAAGAAGTTGAAGCTTTAGCAAAAGGGGACGGCTCTGGTAGAGTTCAAAGATAAGGGGGATTTAAATGGAATTAAGATGTGCTTCAAACCCAAAAGATGTAAAACTTTATGATACAGCTAGATTAAGAGAAGAATTTTTAATTCAAAACTTATTTGTAGAAAATGAAATTAAAATGGTATATAGCCATGTTGATAGAATTATTACAGGTAGTGCTTGCCCAACTGAATCAGAATTAACTTTAGTAGCTTTAGAAGAATTAAGAGCAGAATATTTCTTAGAAAGACGTGAGATGGGAATAATTAATATAGGTGCTAAAGGTATTGTAACAATTGATGATGTAAACTATGAATTAGACACAAGATTCGGCATATATATTGGAATGGGTTCAAAAGAAATTAAATTTTCAAGTGTAGACTCAAAAAATCCTGCTAAATTTTACTTTAATAGTGCACCAGCTCACAAAGCATATCCTATAGAATTAATAAACCCTAATACTTGTTTTAAACAAGAATTAGGAACACAAGAAGAATGTAATATTAGAACTATAAGACGTTATATTCATCCTGATGGAGCAAAAAGTTGTCAACTTGTTATGGGAATGACAGAATTAAAACCGGGAAGTGTTTGGAATACAATGCCTTGCCATACTCATGATAGAAGAATGGAAGTTTATTTATACTTTGATATGACAGATGATTCTGTTGTATTTCATTACATGGGGGAACCAAATGAAACAAGACATATAGTAATGAGAAATGAAGAAGCTGTTATTTCTCCTAGTTGGTCTATACATTCAGGTGTAGGCACAAAGGCTTATACATTTATATGGGGAATGGTTGGAGAAAATCAAGTATTTACTGATATGGACGGAGTTAAAATGGGAGATATTAGATAATTTATTGGAGGGGTATTATGAACGTTTTAAAAGAATTTAGTCTTGAAGGTAAAATAGCAATGATAACAGGTGCATCATATGGTATAGGTTTTGCAATTGCTACTGCTTATGCTAATGCTGGTGCTACAATAGTTTTTAATGATATTAATCAAGATTTAGTTAATAAAGGTATAGCTGCTTATGAAGAAGTAGGAATAAAAGCATATGGTTATGTTTGTGATGTTACGAATGAAGATGAGGTAAACGAAACTGTTAAAAAGATACATGAAGAAGTAGGTATTATAGATATATTAGTAAATAATGCGGGTATTATTAAACGTATTCCAGCAATTGAAATGACAGCAGCAGAATTTAGACAAGTAATTGATATAGATTTAAATGGACCTTTTATAGTATCAAAAGCAGTAGCTCCTAAAATGATAGAAAAAGGTCATGGTAAAATTATAAATATATGTTCTATGATGAGTGAGTTAGGACGTGAAACTGTTTGTGCTTATGCTGCTGCAAAAGGTGGGCTTAAAATGCTTACTAAAAACTTTGCATCTGAATGGGGTGAATTTAACATTCAATGTAATGGTATAGGTCCAGGATACATAGCTACACCTCAAACTGCACCTCTTAGAGAAGAAGGTCATCCTTTTAATGAATTTATAATTTCAAAAACTCCAGCAGGTCGTTGGGGAACACCAGAAGATTTAATGGGGCCAGCAGTGTTTTTAGCTTCTGATGCTTCTAATTTCGTAAATGGACATATTTTATATGTTGATGGTGGAATATTAGCATATATCGGAAAACAACCAAAATAAATAAAACTCTAATACAAATTATTAGTGAATGTTAAATAAAAAAAATAGTAATAACTATTTATTACTATTTTTTTTTATTTAAAGTTGTGTCGCACTCATTAATGAGTGCGACACAACTTTGATTGTTAATTTATTCTCTTGTTATTAAGTATTTTATTA